>NZ_JAUBWR010000001.1:5000-1027500 GCF_030444705.1 Chloroflexus sp. MS-CIW-1 | reverse complement strand
CTACCCCTCTGTAACAAATCGCCTCTTGCTCGGTAGCATCGCGAGCGATCTCCTGTTTGTCTTCTGGTGTATTACGTTTGGTGGCCCTGCTGCTCTAACGGTCGTGCAGGGGATCGGTGCCCTACGCGCCTGGCGCTACCGTTTCTACTCGCTATGGCCAGCGTTCTTACCGGCAATTATTGGCTTTATCTTATTCCTGGGGGCCGGGAACGCGATGACGTTCACCACACCCACGACACTTGCACCGGTTGGTAGCCTCCTGCTCAGTCTCGTTGTTGTTGCAGCCCTGATCTGGTTTGGGGACAGGCGCAATCTAGCCGCCCGTGAGTGGCGTGCTCGCTACGATCATCTGCGGCGTGAACAGAAGCAACAAGTCGCCAATCTTGAAGAATCGAACAACGAACTGCGTGATCGTCTGCGCCGAATGGAAGCCCTTGGTGAGAGTTTACGCGCTATCAGTAGCTCGCTCAGCCTGGATGACGTTTTGCATCAAATCCTCGACTCGCTCACTCATATGCTGGGCGTGCAGCGTATTGATGATGTCGCACTGACTCTGGCGCGACCCACTGGTCTGGAACATCGCCTCCTCCATGCGAGTGAACATCAGGCTGATTGGGCAACCGTATTGGCGCAGACCGTCATGAACAGTAAGCGGCCCGTTTCGCTCGATGGATTTCAAATCACGCAACAACCGGAATGGCAGCCATTGGCTGCGCATCAATTTCGGGCTGCGCTTAGCGTACCATTATTTGATCCCGACCAACCCGATCACATTCGTGGTACCCTCAGTGTTGTAAGCCGACAGGTCACCACATTTTCACCTGCTGAAGAACGACATCTGACCTCGTTTAGTATTCAGGCGATGATCGCCATTCGTAACGCTGAATTCCATGTACAATTGAGCCGTCAACAGGCGGTACTCAGTGCTGTTTTACACGACATGGCCGATGGCCTGATTGTGTACGATCAGCAGGGAACGGTCTACCTCGACAACGCGGTAGCCCGTCAGATTATTGCGCAGAGTATGGCGCGCAGTGGTAATCTGGCGAACCGTCTGATCGAACTTGCTCTTCGTGTCCATCACGAGGGGAATTCGCTGAGCCAGGAGATTGTGGATGGCGAAACCGAACAGGCGCGGTTCTATCACGTTCATGCGACCCTGGTAAACCCCTCGGCCGATACCCGACTGGCTGTTCTGGTCTTACACGATGTGACGGATCAAAAGGGAGAGGAACGGCAACGTCGTGAGTTTATTGCGAAATTAGCCCACGAGCTGCGTAACCCGCTGAATACGCTCAAAGGGTTTCTCGCTATTGTCTTGAAAGAGAGCGACAACGTTGGGAAGCTCACCGAACGTCAACGTGAGTTTCTGGGTGAGGTGGAAGATAGCGCCAATCGCTTGAAAAAACGGGTTGAAGAACTCATTGAGATCAATCGCAACGGGACCAATCAGCTTAAGTTGCGTCCGATACGGGCAAATATCATCGATCTCATTATTACCACGTGCATCAAACAACAGCAGCAGGCTCACGAGAAGGGTATCGATCTGCGCTGGGATGTACCCGAGCAGTTACCCGATGTAATCATCGATGAGGAGCGCATTAGTCAGGTTCTGACGAATCTGATCGAAAATGCGATCAAGGCCACACCCAACGGTGGAAAGATCGTCGTGAGTGCCGAGCAGCATTCCCAAGGCATCTACGTACATGTGACAGATACCGGTGTAGGGATTCCAGCCGATCAGATTGAGAAGGTATTTCTCCCCTTCTACCAGGTCGATAACGGGATACCGGTGAAAAAGACGCATCTTGGCCTGGGACTGGCAATCTGTAAACAGTTTGTAGAAGCCCATGGCGGCAAGATATGGATTGCGCACAGTGAGGTAGGAAAAGGGACACGCTTCTCGTTCTCTCTGCCATTACCAGATAAAGACACATTTGATATGCTAGTTAATCGTCATGCGTCTGTATGACTTTATAGCAATTGTATGTGAAACACGATATATTTTGTAGCGATCAATATCTAGTATTTCTGCAACTCTTTTAACGATTTCCTACGTAAGCAAAAAATGCACTTTCTGCTTCTGCACGATTGTTGGGGGAAACGACGTGAAGATTGCGCTCATTGCTCTACCTGGTAAACAACAAAACCGGCTACCACCGCTCACCCTGGCATACATCGCGGCAATCCTTGAGCAGCGGCGCGCCATCGTGCGTCTCTACGATCGTGCGCTCGAGTCGGCAGGAAGTTGGAACGATATTCGACGACGGTTACAGACATTTCAACCCCAACGAATGATCATTGCCGGCGATGATAGCCGTATCATCGAACAGGCTGTTACCTATTTTCATCAGACCTACCCTGACATCTTACCCCTGCTCGTTCAACGGAGTGGGAGTGAAGCGCCAACAATCGTCAACCATGTGATGGCCTGGCTTGATAGTGATAATACCGATACGACCACCGAACTGTCAGCCGATGCACTCCCTTATCCGGCCCGTCATCTGCTCTCACTCGAACGCTACGCCCTACGTGCGCCGGGTGGTGAAGTACAAACACCGGTAGTCATCGGGTGGTCTGACCGCGGTAAATGGGTCATGCGTTCACCGCACGCTATCGGACAAGAGATTCAGGCCGTGATGGCCGAGTTTGGGATTCGGAATGTGCTCTTTTGTGAACCTGAGTTGACGATTGACCAAAGCTGGCTGAACGATCTGCTTGATTACTTCATTAAGGCCAACCTCAATGTCAGATGGCAAGCTACCGTTACCCTTGAGCACTTACGCGAAGAAACATTGCCGCGGCTGGCGCAGGCCGGCTGCGAAGCACTGACGTTTTCGATTGCGGCAAGCAGTATGTTCGATTCAGTGCAGCGTCGCCATCAGGTGCAGAAACTGATAACCAGTGCTGGTGAGCTGGGTATCTATACCCATGCAACCGTGTTGCTCGAACCCCCCTACGAGGCGATTGCCCGCCTGATTGACGTTGCTGCGACGTTCGGTCTCAACGATGTCTCGTTTGAACTTATGCAGACGCTGCGAGTTGGTGATGATGAACAACAGATACAGCGCTTTGCGCGTCAACGGTATCAGCAAGGGCGTAGCCGACAGCGCCTGATTGATCGTTTTGGCCCGGCATTGGGTAGTTTGCTTTGGCAATTGCGCGTGCAGCATCTGGCCGAAGATGAGTAGGGCGTGGCAGATCAAGCTCATACTGGGCCGATCATCAACGACGTCAACCACTGCCCAACGTAGCGCAACATTTCCTCTCATCTTGCTGATATTTGCCGCACCGGTACACCTCGCTCGGCCAGGTATTGCTTGACATCGGCAATCGAGTAGTCGCCGAAGTGGAAGATTGAAGCCGCCAGCACGGCATCAGCTCCCCCTTCAACGATCCCGCGATACGTATCGTGTGGCGAACCAACTCCCCCCGATGCGATCACGGGTACCGACGCTATAGCGGTGATTGCCTGCAACAGCTCAAGATCGTAACCGGTACGCGCACCGTCGGCGTCCATACTGTTAATGCAGATTTCGCCGGCGCCCAATTCGATCCCCCGCTTGATCCACTCGATAGCATCAAGACCGGTTGGACGTGGATTAGCCCCGGTATGGGTGAAGACTTCCCAGCGCGGTGGCTCGCCAGGTGCATTGACCCGCCGAGCGTCCACCGATAGTACGATGCACTGACTACCAAAGCGCCGCGCACCCTCGGCGATCAATTGTGGGTTGTAGACCGCAGCCGTGTTCAGGCTCACCTTATCGGCGCCGGCCCGCAGCATTCGATACATATCTTCAACACTGCGTAACCCGCCACCAACAGTCAGCGGAATAAAGACCTCAGCGGCAGTTCGTTCAACCACCTCAACCATGATCGCCCGCTCGTCACTCGAGGCGGTAATATCGTAAAAGACCAGCTCATCGGCGCCAGCAGCATTGTACGCCGCGGCCAACTCTACTGGATCACCGGCGTCGCGATGATTGAGGAATTTCACCCCTTTAACCACTCGCCCTGCTTTCACATCGAGGCAGGGGATGATACGTCGTGTCAGCATATGTCACCTTTTCTTCCAGTTACTGGTATTACTTCGGCCGAACCTGCCCACGCCGACCACGCTCTTCAACCGGTGTTGTTGTCGCCGCTTCAGTCACCTGCTTGTTCTGCACTTCATCAATCAACAACTGGGTTGCCCGTACTGCCCAGAGGGCAAGAAATGATACGCTGAAGAGGAGAAATGGAACAATAAGTACCAGACTGCTCACCACTAAGATGATCCCCATCAAGAGCATAGTAACCAGGGTATACAGCGGTCGCATAAGGATGAGCAGGAGGGCATTACGGGCAATCTGTCGTAGTGAAGGTTGATCGAGCAAAACCATCAGTGGGAAAGCATAGATAATGAGTGCTGACCAGAGCATAAACAGGTAGAGAAAAAAGCCAATCAGCACACCTCCAAGCAAGCCGGGAACACCAGAATAGAACGCCAGATTCCACAAAATCAAGGCTAGACCGGCCATCCAGCTTCCGTACAGACGCCAGGCAGGCAGGGCATACGCCCGCATCCCGGCAAAAAAGTCGGTTAGCTTGCAGGCCCTACCTTCTATGATCCGCTTGCTCAGAGCGTACAGGCCGGCAAAGGCCGGCGCTGCGGGTAATACACCAGCCAATGCTGCTGCCGCTGCCGGTAGCGCGGCATTACTCACCATCGCGACGCAAGCAACACTGAAAAGGGGCACACTCAGCGCTGCCCAGATAATGTTGGCAAAGGTAAGTAGGAGGAACTCGTCGAACAGGTCACGCAGAGCACTCCAGAATACGCGAAACGGTGCTGTTATTGCTGATGTACTGATGATTGGACGTCGGTTATCCATACCAAAACCATGATAACCCAGACGGCGAGGTATAAACGCTGGGGAGGCAGATAACACGTAAGCGTTACAACTACCGTGATCCTGGGCAGCTATCGGGTAAGCTGTTCTCTAGCCGAATAGGAGGGGCAGGTTTCAGAGCCGAACCCCTCTTGCGTGTGAGATATTCTTCTCAATTATACCTGAAGTCATTCCTTCTATGGCGCATCCTCGGCCCACAGTACCACAACACGTCGTTCATCAAATGCGAACAAACCATGATCTAACGGCGCCTCACTGAGTGAACGCCACCCCACCACTTCATTCCCGTGAATGTCGTAGACGGCAAAACCACCGCTCACTGCACCATTGGTAAAAAAGCGTGCTCTAGCATCGAGCAGCGCCAGGACCCGTCTGGCTAGCTCGGTTGCCTGTGCTTCGGGAACAATCTCATCAGGATACGCCAGATCATGAGCAATAATATGGGTTGCAATCTTGAGTGCAATCCGTCGCGGTATCTCGATCCAATGTTTACCAAGCGGCTGAAAATCAAGTTCACGCGCTACTGCATCGAGAACGGTGTACGGATCAGATGGTGGCCGGTACAACCGAAAAGCAGCTCCGATGAGCGGATAACTCGCGGCGCGGGCCGTTTCGATAGCTACCCATAGCCCTTCGATTTCCGGATCGGTCTCAAGGCTTATTATTGATTGCGCCATAATACCTCACTTCGTTAGAACCTGTTACAGGTGCAATAATAGCAAATTCGGGCGCTATGGTAACAGTCGTCGTGCAGTGAATGTTGGTGACAGTGGTATGATTGAAAGAGTGGGGAATATCAGAACACCGCGATGAGTGTTTGCAAAGAGGAGATGCCACTTCATGAACGAACCTACTACCGCCACTCTTGATCGGTTGTGCGCTAACGCGATACGGGCGTTGGCTATTGACGCAGTCCAACAGGCCAATAGTGGACATCCCGGTATGCCGTTGGGAATGGCAGATGCTGCCTATGTGCTCTGGACGCGCTTTCTCAAGCACAATCCAAGTGATCCGCACTGGCCGAACCGTGATCGGTTCGTCCTTTCTGCTGGCCATGGGTCAATGCTGCTGTATGCGTTACTTCACCTCACCGGCTACGATCTCGCGCTTGACGACCTGAAGCAGTTTCGGCAATGGGGCAGTCGAACGCCCGGTCATCCCGAATACCACGAAACACCTGGTGTTGAAATGACGACCGGTCCGCTTGGGCAGGGCTTTGCCACCGCCGTCGGGATGGCCATCGCCGAACGCTGGCTCGCAACCAAATTCAATCGGGCCGGGTTTCCCATCGTTGATCATTACACCTACGTTATCGCCAGTGATGGCGATTTGATGGAAGGGATTTCGCACGAAGCAGCCAGCCTGGCCGGGCATTTGCGGTTAGGCAAGCTGATCGTCCTGTACGATAGCAACGATATTTCTCTGGTTGGACCAACCAAACTATCCTGGAGCGAAAACGTCGCCGACCGGTTTGCCGCCTATGGCTGGCAGGTCTTGTATGCCGATGGTCATACGATGTCGTCGGTTGCCCTAGCGCTGGCAGAAGCGATCGCCGATGACCAACGCCCATCGCTCATTATTACCCGTACCATTATTGGGTATGCAAGCCCGCGCGCAGGGAGCCATAAAGCGCACGGCGAACCACTGGGCGTCGAAGGTGTCAAAGCGACCAAAGAGGTATTAGGATGGCCAACAGAACCATCCTTCTACGTACCACCTGAAGTCTACGAACATATGCATCTGGCCGTAGAGGTTGGTGAAGCGCGTCAGCGTGAATGGGAGGCGATGCTGAACCGTTACCGGGCTTCATACCCTGATCTGGCGGCTGAATGGGATCTGCTGCAACAAGGTGGACTGCCGGCGAACTGGCAAGCAGCGTTGCCGGTCTTTCCGCCTGATCCGAAAGCAAAAGGCACGCGGGTTGCTTCAGGGGCAGTGTTGCAAGCGCTGGCACCCATCCTGCCAGGTCTTCTCGGTGGTTCAGCCGATCTCCACACGTCGGATTTTACGTATCTTGAAGGCTTTGGCTCAATCAGTGGCGACAACTTTCAGGCCCGTAACCTGCATTTCGGTGTGCGCGAGCACGCGATGGGCGCTATTCTCAATGGGATGGCACTCCATGGCGGGATTATTCCGTATGGCGGTACCTTTCTGGTATTTAGCGACTACATGCGCCCATCCATTCGTCTGGCAGCGTTGATGAAATTACGGGTCATTTATGTCTTCACCCACGATAGTATCGGTGTTGGTGAAGATGGACCAACGCACCAGCCGGTTGAGCATTTAGTTGCGTTGCGTGCTATTCCTAATGTATTGGTTGTGCGTCCGGCAGATGCAAATGAGGTAGCAATGGCCTGGCGCTTAGCCCTTCAGCGGACCGATGGGCCAACAGCGATTATTCTGTCACGCCAGAACGTGCCGACCCTCGACCGGAGTGGGCTGGGTGCTGCCGAAGGTGTCCTCCGTGGCGGGTATATTTTGCGTGATGCCGAGTCGGCGCAGGCACTGATCATTGCAACCGGCTCAGAAGTGGCAGTGGCCCTTGCTGCTGCCGATCAACTCGAAGCGGAAGGGATCGCGGTACGAGTCGTGAGTATGCCCTGTCGTGAACTCTTCGATCAGCAAGAGGCAGGGTACCGCGAGAAGGTCCTCCCCTCATCGATACCAGTACGGGTAGCGATTGAAGCCGGACGGTCTCTCGGTTGGGAACGCTATGTCGGCTGTGAAGGGACAATTATCGGCGTGGATCGGTTTGGGGCATCGGCACCATTTCAACGCATCTATACTGAGTTTGGTCTGACTGTTGAACGGATTGTTGCCGTTGTGAAGCAACGTCTCTCGGCTACAGCTTGATAGTCTGTGCAACCCATGAGCATCACTGCCGCCCTCCTTCCGCCTCAATATTAGCAGCGGAAGGGGGGAACTTCTTTTACCTTCCCTTGTTCAGGATTGAGATGAGTTCGAGTGTCGCCTGTCGTGCGCACCTGATAAGGAGGTATCCGAAACCGTTCGTCTGCTTGTAACAATTTTGTCACATTCTTCGCAACGAGCCATTCATTCTCCCTACACCTGCTAACGGTATGCTCATACCGAGTACATTCCCATTAGCGTTACATCCTGTGCTCTACAGCCCTGTATAAGCTCGCAACGGAAGGGAGGTTATGCGATTCCTGTCTACCATCACATTGCTGGTCGCACTTGGAGTAATGCTTGGAACGATGCCAGAGATCGGTAATGCGCAGCGATCCGACAAGCCGATGTCGTCAGAAGGTTCATTACCGGGTGGCAATCTCACGCTGAATAGTGTGATCGGTGACAATGATGAACGAGTCAGTTTTGTTGCACCATTACGCGATGCTTTTGAGCCGGATATTGCCTACAATCCGGTGACCAACCAGTACCTGGTCGTGTACGCTCGTCCCCGTGAAGGCGGTGGTAGCAATGAGTTTGAGATTTATGGTCAGTTTATTGATGCTACCACTGGTGAGCCGGTGCCACCTACTGCACCTGATGCTGAAGTGAGTGGGACTGCGTTTCGGATCAGTCGGAATGGAAATGATCTGGCTACCGATCCGTTTGATGCTTACAGTCCGGCGGTGAGTTACAGTGCACGCGATAATGTGTTTCTGGTGACCTGGACTGCCGACAACACCAATCCTTATATCGACTGTAGTAACCCTGCTGCTGGTCGTGCCGGTTATCGCGCTGCTGGCGCTTATGAAATCTACGTGCAGGTGGTTGCTGCCAACGGTGATCTGTTGATCCGTGATGAGTGTGGTAATCCGCAGGATGATCGCATCAGCGAGATCAACGTTTTGTTCTATCGAACTTACTTCGACGGACGAAATCCTGACTGGGATGCGTTCTCTCCCGATGTCGCCTACAATAGTCAAAATGGTGAGTTCTTGATTTGTTGGTCTGATGATCGAGCGAATGGATTTCTCTCTCAACCTTTTGCCGAGCAAGGTGGTGAATTTGAGATTCGGTGTCAGCGCTTCTCCCTCGATCCCCATCCACAAAGACGCTTCATCGGCCAAATTGGACCAAACGATTTTCTGGTAAGCCGTGCTGGCTTCAATACCGGCGCTACCGGCTATGTTCGCCCTGACTATGATGCTGTAACACCGGCAATTGCCTACAACAGTATTGATAACCAGTGGTTCGTGGTCTGGTCGGCTGATAACAATGCCAGTGGCGTCGAAGACGGTGAATTCGAGATTTATGGCCAAGTACTCGCGGCCGATGGCACACAAGCCCACCTCTTGCCTGGGATTGGTTCTAACTACCGTGACGATCACCGCATTAGCCAAACTGGTGAAACGACTGGTTGTGCGAACGCCAGTTGTGATGCGTATCGGCCAGCTGTAGCGCACAACCCTGATCGCAATCAATATCTGGTCGCCTGGTTTGGTGATGATGTCAATGGCTTTGAAGAGGTCTACGTCAGTTTACGCCAGGCGACCGGCTTTGGTACTTCGGTAAGCAATCAGCGGGTCAGTTTTAGTTCCAACGGTGTTGATAATCGCTTCAAGGGACTTGATGTCGATGTGGCTTACGATCCGTTCAACCGTGAATGGTTGGTCGTCTGGCGTGGTGATCCGACGGTGAATGACCGCTTCGAGATCTACGGTCAACGGTTTAATGCTGATACCGATGGGAGTATTCCGCTGACTCCGGTTGGCGGTGGTAACTTCCAGATCGGTAACACCCCAGCGCTTGCGCCGACTGCCTTTCAAGCGAGCAGCAGTGGCCTGACCCGTCCATTACCGGGAGGTGAAGCAGAAACTGCTGGCTCGACCCTGCTCAACCCGGTCAATTGGCACCGAGTTGCGCCACGAGTTGCGGCAACCGGTAGCGGGCGCTATATGGCAGTTTGGGCCGGCTATCTTGATGGAGTGGCGTCCAATCGTCAGTTCGAGGTCTTTGGGCGTCGTTTGAGTTTTGTCCCACCCGCGGTACAGGCTGCTACACGTAGTGACGGCGCCACCATCACACCATTAAATAATGGTGATCTGATCAATGCTTCGGTTAGGGAGTTGGGCTTAACCTTCGCAGAATTGTTACGCAACGGCGCCGATGTCGCCAACTACCGTCTCGTTAGTGGTTCAGTGACTTCGTGCAGTGGCGCCGGTAGTAGTTTGATTGCCAATGTTAATGTGAATCTGTTCACCGTAACAATTCAGCCAACCATTCAGCCATTACCTGATGGACAATATACACTGATCGCCTGTGCCACGCTGACAAGCGTTGGTGGAATTACATTGGGGAGTGATGTGGCGATCACCTTTACCATCGATACTACCGCACCGTCGCTAAGCTTGCCCGGCGATATATCGGTAGAAGCTACTGATGCAAGTGGCTCAGTTGCCACCTACACCGCAACGGCCAGTGACGCGGTAGCGGGGACGGTTCCGGTGACGTGTACCCCGGCCAGTGGCAGCACCTTCCCACTCGGCGCCACCACCGTGACCTGTACGGCGAGCGATCCCGCCGGAAATACGGCGACCGGCAGCTTTACCGTCACCGTTGTCGATACGACCCCACCGTCGCTGAATCTGCCGGGCAATCTCTCGCGCGAGGCGACCGGCCCCAGTGGGACGGTGGTCACCTACACGGCGACAGCCAGTGACACGGTGGCGGGAACGGTTCCGGTGACGTGTACCCCGGCCAGTGGCAGCACCTTCCCACTCGGCGCCACCACCGTGACCTGTACGGCGAGCGATCCCGCCGGCAACACGGCAAACGGTAACTTTACCGTCACCGTTGTGGATACCACGCCACCGTCGCTGAATCTGCCGGGCAATCTCTCGCGCGAGGCGACCGGCCCCAGTGGGACGGTGGTCACCTACACGGCGACAGCCAGTGACACGGTAGCGGGGGCGGTTCCGGTGACGTGTACCCCGGCCAGTGGCAGCACCTTCCCGCTTGGCGCCACCACCGTGACCTGTACGGCGAGCGACCCGTCCGGCAACACCGCCACCGGCAGCTTTACGGTCTCCGTCGTCGATACCACACCGCCGACGCTGAATCTGCCGGACAACCTCTTGCGTGAGGCAACCAGCCCGGCCGGGTCGGTAGTCACCTACACCGCAACGGCCAGTGACGCCGTAGCGGGTACAGTGCCGGTGACCTGTACGCCGACCAGTGGCAGCACCTTCCCCCTTGGCACTACTACTGTCACCTGTTCGGCGAGCGACCCGTCCGGCAACACTGCCACCGGCAGCTTTACGGTCACAATCACGCCGTCTGGAGCACCACAAATACCACACCATCGTCTTTTCATCCCGATCATTACCAGTGTATAGGAGCCACTCAAATGTGGTGAGTTGTGGTTATTTGGTGATAAATGCAGCCGATATTTACCGTTAGTCATCGCTCGATAGGACTTCGTCACCTCGTCGAGCAAGGTAATTCCTCAGAAGGTAGGGGCAGATTTTAATCTGCCCCTCCCACCAGTACCACTAGAGGGGCAAAGTTTCCGGTTTTCGGTCGTGCTCCTTCACCATCACCAGCAGGCAGGCAAAAAACTTTACAAACCTCATCATTGGAACCTTAGAGCGTAATCAAAAGCCTGGGCTGTTGATGATTCTCAACCACGACAGCGCCATAATGGCCAGGGAAACGTTGGCGGGCAATGCATGAGTCTCCTCGCAACGGCCAGCGATGCCGTGGCGGGGGCGGTTCCGGTCACCTGTACCCCGGCCAGCGGCAGCACCTTCCCGCTCGGCGTCACCACCGTCACCTGCACGGCGAGCGATCCCGCCGGAAATACGGCGACCGGCAGCTTTACCGTCACCGTTGTCGATACGACCCCACCGTCGCTGAATCTGCCGGGCAATCTCTCTCGCGAGGCGACCGGCCCCAGTGGGACGGTGGTCACCTACACGGCGACAGCCAGTGACACGGTAGCGGGGGCGGTTCCGGTGACGTGTACCCCGGCCAGTGGCAGCACCTTCCCGCTTGGCACTACCACTGTCACCTGTTCGGCGAGCGACCCGTCCGGCAACACTGCCACCGGCAGCTTTACGGTCACAATCACGCCGTCTGGAGCACCACAAATACCACACCATCGTCTTTTCATCCCGATCATTACCAGTGTATAGGAGCCACTCAAATGTGGTGAGTTGTGGTTATTTGGTGATAAATGCAGCCGATATTTACCGTTAGTCATCGCTCGATAGGACTTCGTCACCTCGTCGAGCAAGGTAATTCCTCAGAAGGTAGGGGCAGATTTTAATCTGCCCCTCCCACCAGTACCACTAGAGGGGCAAAGTTTCCGGTTTTCGGTCGTGCTCCTTCACCATCACCAGCAGGCAGGCAAAAAACTTTACAAACCTCATCATTGGAACCTTAGAGCGTAATCAAAAGCCTGGGCTGTTGATGATTCTCAACCACGACAGCGCCATAATGGCCAGGGAAACGTTGGCGGGCAATGCATGAGTCTCCTCGATGCGCTCAACGGTTGTAGCGTCGGTGCTACGGAGCACGCCTGACGACCCTCACCTTCCCCCTGGCCCCCTTCCTCTCCCCATGTAAGAGAGGAAGGGGGAACGCAGGGTGCGGGAACGAAGGCATATTAGCAACCTCCTACATAATGGTTGCACAGGCACGGTACGTACCCGATGAGAAATCCGTGTTTTTGATCAGGCGCTTAGGGCTTTTCAACGTTTTCACCCTACCTGGCAGAGGTACAGAGAGAGGAGAAGAAACGAGAGCAGCAAATGAGAAAGTCTTACCTTCTCGACAATACGTGTATCGGTGTTCAGTTTCCCGTTCCGACAGCGGTCTCCCCACGCCACACTTCTCGCGTCATTTATGTCGCTAGCGTATGGGAGGGGCGGGTTCCTAACCCGTAAGCAGGAGGAGCTAGGGGACTGGGATCTGGCAGGTAATGGTCGCTGATGTGCCAACCGATAGGTTCCCTCTGTACATCGCGGATGCGGGCCGGAGGCCCGCGCACCTAGGGACGGATGGGTGAGGTAGCAAAGAGATCAAGCAAGAACGAGCACCGCTTCTGGCCGGAGGCCCGCGCACCCAGGGACGGATGGGTGAGGTAGCAAAGAGATCAAGCAAGAACGAGCACCGCTTCTGGCCGGAGGCCTGCGCACCCAGGGACGGATGGGTGAGGTAGCAAAGAGATCAAGCAAGAACGAGCACCGCTTCTGGCCGGAGGCCTGCGCACCCAGGGACGGATGGATGAGGTAGCAAAGAGATCAAGCAAGAACGAGCACCGCTTCTGGCCGGAGGCCTGCGCACCCAAGTACGGATGGGTGAGGTTCGTCGGTGTTCCGCCGCTGATATATTGTCTGATCATCGAAGGTGACCCGAAGCTGAAAACCTTTTATTGAAACCTTCAAAGGTCTTTTCATCTGGCGACGAATGTGATACACTATAGCCGTTACACAGCGTCACGTTGCCGCGAGAGTCCGTTCGTCCGTTTGAGGCCCGATCGACTCCCCCGTCCGCAAGACCTCCACGCCAGAGGAACAGCACGCGGCGCTGTGGGCCGCCGCCCGCTCTGAGGCGAAGCGTGCGGTGTTTGTTTCGGAGGCGTGGTAGTGGGTACGATACCCGTGAGTGACTGCGTTGCTTATCAACGCGGAGGGAGTGGGACCGGACATGTACGTGAAGCTCTTTGTCGGCAATCTGGCCTGGAGTGTTGACGATGCAACACTTGAAGCCTTCTTTCAGGACTACGGCAATGTACGAAGTGCACGAGTGATCAATGATCGGGAGACCGGTCGATCACGTGGTTTTGGCTTTGTCGAGATGGAAGTCGCCGATGTGGCAACCGTGATTAGCCAAACCAATGGCCGTGCAATTAATGGGCGCGAAATTCGGGTAAACGAAGCGGAGGACAAGAGTTCCCGCGGCCATCGTTCTGGTGGTGATCGCGGCGGCTTCGGCGGTCGGCGTTATTAACGCTTCCCTTCGAGCCGGTCGCGCCTCAACTGGCTCGTTTGCGGGAACTATCTGCCCCCTGTCTGTGACAGGGGGCGCATTGTGTCAGGACATACCATGGTTATCGTCCTCTTTATTGCAGGGATTATCCTGCTAGTCTTTGGCGCCGATCTGCTTGTGCGTGGCGCGGCTAGCCTAGCAGCCAGCCTGGGTGTTTCGCCTCTCATTATCGGTCTGACGATTGTGGCCATCGGTACCAGCTCACCTGAAATTGCAGTGAGCCTACAAGCTGCATTCAACGCTCAGGGTGCGATCGTGTTGGGGAATATCATTGGAAGTAATATCGCGAATATCATGCTCATTCTGGGAATGGCCGCTATGTTCGGGCCGCTTCCGGTTGATCGAGCGATTCTTCGCCGCGATCTACCGGTTATGATCGGCGCTTCACTGCTCACATTCTTGCTAACGCTTGACCGCACGCTATCGCGAATCGATGGTATTATTATGCTCCTCTGTCTGACAGCGTATCTCTGGGTAATGTGGCCGCGCAACGAACATCACGACGCGCTTCATCAATCACACCTACCGCAGCGACGATTGCGCGCTCTGCTACTGCAACTGGCAATGGTTGTTGGAGGTCTGGCTCTTCTCATTGTAGGAGCACGCTGGTTGGTCGATGGGGCAGTAACCTTTGCAACCTGGTTTGGGGTAAGTGAGTTGATCATTGGGCTCACTATCGTGGCGGTTGGTACTTCGCTACCAGAGATTGCCACGTCGGTGATTGCTGGTCTACGCGGAGAACGAGACATTGCTGTTGGTAATGTGGTCGGCAGTAATGTGCTCAATTTGTTACTGGTGCTTGGCACAACGATGGTGTTATCACCACAGCCAATCGCTGTTCCCGAGGTTACTATCGCCCTCGATCTACCGGTGATGGTCGGTGCAGCACTTATTTGTCTACCGATCTTCTTTACTCGTCGGGTTGTTTCCCAACGTGAAGGCAGTCTGTTGCTGGTTTACTACTTAAGCTATACCCTGTATCTGGTCTTGAGTGCTACTGGCAGTGCTGAATTACCGGTGTACAATACCATTGTCGGTCTAATTTTGATCCCATTGACCGTGGTGTTGCTGGTCGTGCGCGCCCTACGCTGGTTGGGCAAAGAGCGCCGACAACAACGCACGTCAATCGCTAATCGTAAATAGCATGCGAGTCTTCTATTCTGACACGTTTGTCTTACCATTACCGCCAGGACACCGTTTCCCAATGGAGAAGTATGCCCTACTGCGCGAGCGAGTGCTGAATGAGGGTATTATCACCTCTGATCAGTTACATATCCCCGAACCGGCTAGTGTCGCTGAACTGTCTCGTGCTCATGCACCAGCTTATATCGAGCGCGTATTGAACGGGCAATTAACGAGTGCTGAACTACGCCGGATCGGTTTCCCATGGTCGCCACAAATGGTCGAGCGCTCACGGCGTTCGGTGGGAGCAACCATAGCTGCCTGTCGTGTCGCTCTTAGCGAAGGGGTTGGGGTCAATCTGGCAGGCGGCACCCACCATGCTTTTTCGGACGCTGGTGCTGGCTACTGCGTCTTCAACGATGCGGCTGTAGCAGCGCGAGCAATGCAGGCTGAAGGTCGTGCGCAGCGGATGGCGATTATCGATTGTGACGTGCATCAGGGTGATGGGACAGCCGCTATTTTAGCTGGCGACGAGACGATCTTCACATTCTCGATCCATGGTGCCAACAATTTTCCGTTCCGTAAACAGCAGAGCGATCTGGATATTGGTCTTCCCGATGCAACCAGCGATACCGCGTACCTCGATGCACTGGAATGGGGTATTCGCCAGGTCTTTGCAAGCGCCCGCCCCGAACTGATCATTTATCTGGCCGGCGCCGATCCGTACTACGATGACCGCCTGGGTCGGCTTAGCCTGACCAAAGCCGGTTTAGCCGAGCGTGATCGGTTGATCTTTTCGTTCTGTCGGGCGGCAGGAGTACCGATTGCTATCACGATGGCTGGCGGCTATGCCCGCCAGATCGTCGATACGGTTGATATTCACGCCCATACCGTAGCAATGGCGGCTATGTTGCGCTAACTGCTGTTAACACGGTGAATACGCTTCCCCGGCTACGAAAAACTGGCAATAAATTCCTGCTTAAGCTGAGATCCAAAAACGAAAAACCTTCGCACAGATGTTATGAAGGTACATGCAGCGGCGTGTACTGAGAGCAATCTGAAAGTGGAGGTAACACCGTGACAGCAGAACACACAAAGCAAGGAGTCTTCTCACGTCGTAGCCTGATTAAGGGCATTGCCGGTCTGGGTGGCGGCCTGGTGGTTGCAAGCTTTGCGAATCTGTTTGGGATTCAGTCAGCTTCAGCCGGGCACGATCGGAAGGATGATCCCCAGCTCATTCTAAATCTGGCTGCAACCGCCGAAACCCTGGCAACAACTTTCTACTATGCAGCATTGACTTCTGCACAGTTCCGTCTCAGCGAAGAGGATGTCCTCTACCTCAAATTTGCTCTCGATGCTGAGAAGTATCATCTCGATTTTCTGGTCAGTAACGGTGGTCGGGCACTAACCAACCAGTTCTATGTTCCGGCTAATCTGCTACGTGATCCAGCTCTCTTTGTTCAGGTCGGCGCCGATGCAGAGACTGCATTTGTAGGCGCGTATCTGGCAGCTACTCGTCGCTTTGCCGAGTTAGGGGCCGACCGCCTGGCAGGTACCACTGCACAACATGCTTGCAGTGAAGCTCAGCACCTGGCGCTGATCCGTGAAATTGGTGG
This sequence comes from Chloroflexus sp. MS-CIW-1, assembly GCF_030444705.1. NCBI lineage: Bacteria > Bacillati > Chloroflexota > Chloroflexia > Chloroflexales > Chloroflexaceae > Chloroflexus > Chloroflexus sp. MS-CIW-1. Next base: position 1,010,909 of record NZ_JAUBWR010000001.1, on the reverse strand, counting down.
ATTTGTTCCCAATAATCTACCATTGCCACTGCCTATTTACTATAATGTATCCGATGCTGTGCCAACACTTGCACCATTCCTCCAAGGTGGACAAGGCTTTATTGGCCCGGTCACGGCACCCACTGCTGATCAGATTATGCGTGCCCTTGGCGGTGTGAAGTCTGACCGAACGGAACCATACACAAGAGTATTCTAAACAACTTCGACTAATACGCTAGCCGAGCCTGCCAGCAAATAGGCTGGCAGGCTCATGTATGTCTGTAAGACGCGCAGCAGGGAGAGTCCATGTGGATGGCGGTTTAGATTGTATCTCAGCCAACTCGGTTATAATGCAGCGTTGTAGATATGCTGAAAAGAAAAAGGTTTCGAGTCTAATGCCGCCGCGACAATCTGAAGATACCGGTCTACCTAACCTAACCGATGAATTACTGATAGACTTAATCGTGCAGCGCGATGAAGCTGCACTCGGCGAATTGTACGATCGGTATGCTTCGTTAGTATATTCCATCGCACTCCGCATTACAGGAGATCGGCAAACCGCCGAAGAGGTTATGCAAGATGTCTTCCAAAACATTTGGCAGACAGCCGGTGGATTTCGTCACCAGTCAGGAGCAGTTGTCGGATGGATTATTGGCATTACCCGTCATCGCGCAATTGATACGCTCCGTAGCAAACGAGAACGGGCTCGCAATCGTGAGTTGACAAGAATTGAAGCGGCTTACTTCTTACCCAACAGCTCAGGTGTTGAACAAGACCTGGAGCAGCGAGCTTTACGGCAAGCAGTCCAGGCAGCCCTGGCTGACTTGCCACCAACTCAACGTCAGGCAATTGAGATGGCCTATTATGGTGGTATGACCCAGACAGAGATCGCTAAACAACTTGGCGAACCTCTTGGAACCATTAAAACCAGACTACGTCTTGGTTTATCGAAATTGCGTGAGCTTCTGCGCACGCTTGCGGAGTAAGGTAATGGAGTCTTCACCGGAGTATTCCGACGAAATAGTTGACTTGCTGACAGCTTACGCCCTTGATGCACTCGAACCGGCAGAACGGGCCAAAGTACAACAATTGCTGTCAGAACGACCAGAATTGCAGAAGATTCTGGCCGAATTACGTGCTGCTGCTGATTTGTTGCCATTTGCCCTGGAACGACCAGTTCTACCACCCGAATGGCGTCAACGAACGATTGATTACGCACTCGGTCGCCAGAGGATAGAGTCAAAGCAGAAGCATTTCTTCCCACATTCGCGGCAACCCTGGTTAATAGGACTTGGCAGTCTGGCAACTGCACTTATTATTGCCGTATTTGGTCTCATTGGATATATCAACAACCTGCACAGTCAGTTGACAACTGCTATTCAACAACGCGATCAAGCGCAAGCCCTAGCCGCGACTGCGCAAGCTGCGTCACAGCAATTGGCAGCCGTGCTCACTAATCCAACACCACTCGCATCCCTTCGGGGTGATGCCGGACAGGGATCGATCTACCTTGATCGAACCGGAGAGCTGTTATTAATTGCTGCACTACCTCCGTTGACTGAAAATCAAGTCTATCAACTCTGGGTCATTCAAGGGGATGCAGCGCCAGTGAGTGGTGGTGTCTTCACGCTTGACCCGAGTGGTTACGGTATCGTTCGATTACCGGCAGCAAGAGTTCCTGGCGGTAGCACCCTGGCAATCACGGCTGAGCCAGCTCCCGGTAGTGATGGACCTACAGGGCCGATACTGATTGCCGGCAGAATAACGTAGGATGAAGATGAACGCCAATGAGGAGAAAAAAGAGTGCTGTGTTCTGAAAGTCTCGTTGTCTGTAAATGTTGAGCACCATATTATATATTGAACTACATCAGCATGCCATAGCAGACCGGTCAGGAATACATCCTTACATACATAATGTTCAATCGTCATTAACACATTGTTAGTTCAGGCGGCAAGGCGCACAAGAACATTTTTGGCTTTCTATACCACACTTCAATCAATCAGTAAGCTACCGTGTTTCTTTCCCTCGCTCCACCAGCAGCGATATGTCATATTTTTCATCGAGCAGACCTGTATCTGTGCTATACTGAAGGGGAGAACCGCTCAGGGGGGATGTGTATGCCCGAGCCTGCCCACATTCTAGTTGTTGAAGATGACAACGACATCCGGCGTATTTTTCAAGTCATCCTTAGCCGGCATGGGTTTCGGGTGTCGGTGGTGACAACAGGTGAGGAAGCGTTAAGTTTTCTGCAACTTATCACCCCTGACTTAATCCTGCTCGATTTAGCGCTTCCCGGTGTTGACGGTGCCGAAATTACGCGACGCATCAAGGCAGATCGCACAAAACCGTTTATCCCTATCATCATTGTATCAGCGCACGCCGATCTCAACACCAGTATCAGCAATCTCGATGCTGGCGCCGATGACGTTCTGCTCAAACCGGTCGATCACAATCTGTTGGTAGCACGGGTACGTGCCCTGTTACGTCTCCAGCGAGCACAACGTAGTCTTCAGCAAGAGCAGCGAAAAACCGAATTACTCTTGCATCTCTCGCGTGACTTGGGCGCCAGTATTGATCTGGATGTGCTATTGACTCGTTTTTTAAACCACTTAGCCGACGCGGTTGGTGCGATTCGGGCCAGTATTATTTTAACCGGTTTCATTGAAGATAAAATCTTACTGTATTCGAGCAGTCAGCATCCGGCCTCAACAGAACTACAGGACATTTTGCGCTATGGTGTGGCTGGTGCCGCGTTACGTCAGCGCAGCCCGATATTGATTACAGATACTCGTCTTGACTCGCGCTGGCTGGCAACATCCGATTATCACCAGGACGTGCGTTCAGTGGCGGCAATGCCGATCATACGCGATAACCGCACCTGGGGCGTTATTACCCTGGTACACCATACCCCGGGTTATTTTACGAACGAACATCTTGAATTGTTGTCATCGGTTGCCGCCCAGAGCGCCGTTGCGCTGGAAAGCGCCCGCCTCTACCGGTTGAGTGAACAACAAAAAGAGCTGCTGGCGAAACGTGCTGAAGAGCTGCGCCAGATCAACGAACTCAACCAGATGCTCTCTGAACTCATGCAGATGGATCAGTTGAGTCGGCTGTTGGTGCAAATACTCCATCACCAGTTTCAGTACCCACTAGTGGCACTCACATTATATGAGCACAATCAGTTTGTGCTGAAGGCCCTCGCTAGCTCAGAACGAACTATTTCAACGACGTTGACGTTCGGTGTAGAGCAAGGGATCATTGGTTGGGTCTACCGCCATCGCGAACCGCTTCGGATCGACGATTTGTCGCAAGATGCGCGATTTACACCGTTATTACCCGGTGAAGCACAGATGCGATCGGCGCTGAGCATTCCAGTGCTCCTGGCCCGTGAAGTATTTGGTACCATCGAGGTACGCAGTCCACACATCAGTGCTTTCAGCTCAAACGATGAAGCAATTCTTCAAGCAGTGGCTAACCAGTTAGCGATTGCCATCAGCAATGCCCGCATGTTCGAGAGTGAACAGCGCCGAATTAAACAATTGAGTGACATCAATCGGCTATCACTTGCCTTAACCGCGCAGTTTATCGCTCCCTCTAACCTGCAACGCATTATTGCGGCAGTGGCACAGATTTTTCAAGTAGAACAGGCAGCAATGATCCTGTTTGGCCCACAGCCGACCGATACGATTGTTGCTTTAAGTGGTCAATCATCACCCAACGACGCTGAACTTCGTCAACTTCTCCAGCGGCATCCATACCTCGCCGCGAAAATTGCCAGGCTTAATCAACCGCGCTATGTACGTTTAGCAGAACAATCCGATCTGACACCGTTACAAGCGTTTTTTGCGGCTCGTCGGTTGGAAACCGTTTTACTGGTACCGCTCAAAGTGAAACAGCATACGCAAGGCGTGATCTGTCTCGATGTCAGTCAGCGTGAACCCCTTCAACAAGCTGAATTAGAACTAACTACGACGGTTGCCAGTTTGATCGTGCAGATATTGGAAAATAGTCGTCTCTACCGGCTTGTCAATGATGAGCGCTCGACCCTCAATGCCATTTTGCAAAGTACGACCGACCCGATCCTGCTCATTGACCCAGAACGGCGCCTGTTGCTGGCAAATTCGGCTGCGCAACATCGATTGCAGATCGATCAGAAAACGCACCGTGGGCAGGTTGTCGATCAACTGCCAACCCTACAAGCAGTCCTCCCCTTCCTGGCCCGTTCTGAGCCAACGACTATCGAGATAGAACCGGAGACCGATGTCCACTTTAGTGTAAGTATTGCACCCGTGCATAGTGTTGATAAAAAAGCATTAGGGCGCGTCGTGGTCTTCCGTGATATTAGCGCTATCAAACAGCTTGAAAAACAAGAACGTGAGCGCGTGCGCAGTGTCTTCCGCCGTTATGTATCACCGCAAGTTGCCGAGCAATTGCTTAGCGCCGGGAGTGATTTCGGAACCCCAACCGAACGGACGGTGGCGGTGCTGTTCGCCGATATGCGAGGATTTACCACATTAACCGAACAGATAGATGCCCACATTCTGGTTGAGCGCATTCTCAATCGCTATTTCACGGCAATGACCGAAGCGCTCTACGCTTACGATGGCACGATCGACAAGTTTCTCGGTGATGGCTTGATCGGTGTCTTCGGAACCCCTATCAGTCACCCTGATGATCCCCAGCGCGTGATATTGGCGGCTGTGGCAATGCAACAGGCTTTTGCCCGCCTGTCTGACATATGGCGGGAAGAATTAAACCTCCAGATTGGAATGGGTATCGGGATCGGCTACGGCTCAGCAGTTGTGGGGAATATCGGCTCAGAACAGCGCCAAGACTATACCTTGATCGGTGATGTAGTGAACACTGCTGCGCGATTATGCAGCATTGCCCAGGCCGGTCAGATCATTATTTCTTCACATTTGGCACACGTGCTTGCCGATCAATCACCTTACCCCCTGCGTGAACTGGGCGCGGTTCGGTTGAAAGGAAAACAGGAAGCTCACTTCATCTACGAAGTCGTGGTTGAGCAATCGCTAGCCAGAATGGTGAATCAGGAACAACCGCAGTAGGACAGGTGCTGCCTCGTCGCTACGGGTAAAACCGGCACTGCTTGAGTGCGGCATTGCTTCGTCCCTACGGGTAAGACCCGACGATGGTCGAACGACATAGGCGTATGATCAACAACCCCTATCTTCCATCAATCGCACGCCGTGTCCTCGGATAGGCCTTCAAGACCCGATTGCGCATATGTACAGAAACAACGTTGCACTCATCCCATCGCCACGATACTGCCCGCTCTGGCTATTCTACCCTGGCGATTTTTTCAGACACACGCTCACCTCTCTTGCCTCACTTGACAGCCGCCTGTGAGCCTCTTAAGATACCCCTGACTGGTACACATTTTGACCGGTCCCTCATTCTAACTAAAGGAGCCTGTAAACCATGGTGTTATTTGCGCGGCGAATTGTTCGCCTCTGGTCGATCTGCATTCTTTGCGTAATATTCCTGATCAGTTGTGCGTCGCAACCGGTTGTATTGACCGGTATCGTAACTGATGCTTACACTGGTGCACCGGTTCCCAATGCAACAGTATCCATCGGGGATCTGATGTTAACCACTGATGATCAGGGCCGCTTTCAGACCGAACGCTGGCGACCTGAAGACACACTGGCGCTACAGGCACCGGCTTACGAACCGACAAGTTTACCACTGGCCGAACAACCCGGTGTTGGTGTAAGTGGCGTATTGACCGTAACTATCACCACTGCCTTACGCCCAAATACGCTCGTTGGTAAGGTCATCGATGCTTATACCGGCCAACCCATTCGCAACGCTGAAGTCATCCTGAACGATACAGAACCACCACTTACCACGACGAACGAGAATGGACAATATACGTTAACTGATGTGCCGGAGACGTTTAGTATTACGGTACGTGCTGATGAGTATGAACCGGTTCGCGAGACACTCTCGCGGACAACAACCTTTGATGTTAAGCTCCGCCCTAATATCCTGCGCGGTCAGGTGACTAATGTGTATACGGGTGAACCGGTGGCAGGGGCGACGGTCAAGCTGTCCGATCTGAGTGTAACAACAGATGCCGAGGGGCGTTACGTATTGCGCGGTGTGACAGAGATCGGTGAGATTACCGTCGAAGCGGATGGTTTTGCGGCGGTTACGCAACCGTTTACCCGCACGACAACACTTGACGTCGCCATCAGACCGGACACCCTCTTTGGGCAATTGATCGACGCCACCACCGGAAAACCTGTCCAAAATGCAGCGATCATTGCCACTGAAACGCTCACTTCAACGGCTGTGGCGTTTGTGCGAATTAGGGATAGTGTTGAAGGTCGATTCCGCCTGCCCAATCTCCCTGAACGTGGATTTGTACAAGTGTTAGCGCCAGGATATACCAAACGAGTGATCCCTATTGAGCCTGGCAATATGCCGCATCAGATCGAGCTAGAACCTTTCTATGTGCGTGGTATCTACATTACAGCGGCTGTTGCTTCAGTGCCGAGATTAGTTGATCGCTTCCTCGATCTGATTGACCGTACTGAACTGAACACGCTGATCATCGACATCAAAAGCGATCTGCGTGACGACCTAGGTATGGTTTATTACGATTCACAGGTGCCGCTTGTAAAGGAATTAGGACTCAGTACACCTAGAGTTGATTTCCGATCAATTCTTGCCAAAGCGAAAGAACGCGGCATCTACACGATTGCCCGTGTTCAGCTCTTCTCACACGATAATGCGCTATCGGATGCCCGACCTGAATGGTCGATTCGTCTGCGCTCAACCGGCGAGGTGTACGCCGATTATCCCGGACCGGGGATTCGCTACGCTTATCTTGATCCAACCAATCAAAATGTCTGGGATTACAACATCGCCCTGGCAGTTGAAGCCGCGCAGATGGGTTTTGATGAGATTAACTTTGATTACATCCGCTTCCCTGACTGGTTTGGAACCAGGGATGAATTTCGTGATAAGCTCTTATTCAGCGAACCAATTGATCCTGTTGGTAATCCGGGCCGAATGTACGAGGTGATTCTCGAATTTATGCAACGCGCTCACCAGGCTGTCAATGCTGCTGGTGCCTTCATGTCGGTTGATGTATTCGGGCGGGTAGTGAACGGTCCGTCACTAACCATTGCGCAAGATATGACGCGGATGGGTGAGCACACCGACTACGTTTGTCCAATGCCGTACCCGTCGTTATGGTGGAGCGGATTAGACAACATTGCCGTACCGGTGAAGTACCCGTATGAGACCATTCAGATTGCGGTGCGAAAGGGTGGTCGGCTGATGGCAGATAGTTATGCCCGGCAACGTCCATGGCTGCAAGATCACACCGATCCATGGGCGCCAGTGGTGGTCGAGTACGGACCGGCTGAGGTGCGCGCTCAGATTAATGCGACTGAAGAGCAACCTGAAGCAGCAAGCGGTTGGATGTTGTACGATTCGGCTAATATCTATAAAGGGGCGTTTAACGGTGCAGTGCGTCCGGCACCGTAGCCCTCTATCAACAGAGCACAATCGACGGTTTAGCAGCAGGGCATGATCTATGAACCAACGAACGGCACCGAGTATTAGTCTGCTCGTCATTCTGGCCGGAATACTGACCTGGGTATTGCCGGTTGCCGCCCACCCGGCAACTGATATGGCTCAGGTATCAAGCTGGCGCTTAAGCAGTGTGAACGACTGGACAGCCGGTGAGGTAACCGGGCTGCTGGTCACGAACAATGCCGGTGGTGAATTGCGCCTAGCTGCCGACGCCAGTGAGGGAAGCTTTATCTCGGCGCCGTTTGCTACTGCGTTTGCTACCAATGCGGCTGGTGCTGTCTGGCGCGCCGATCTGGTAACAGGAACTGCGCTGCGGCTTGAACTGCGCGCCCGCTCAACCCCACCTAGCAACGGTGATGATGGTTGGGGACCATGGTTGCCGTTGGTTGTCGCCGATGAACCGCCGACTGCCGATCCAGATGCGTTTACAACCGCTGCGCCGCTAGCGCTACCAGAAGATACCCGCTATCTCCAGTTACGCGCTATCTTCACCAGCCAGATCCCACGTGCTTCAGCCGTGCTTAATGAGGTAACTGTGTCATATCTGGCAACCCAGATCACGCCGCCAATCTTTGCCGCTGGCCTACCGCAACGGCCAATCCTGTTTGGTCAACCGGTACTAACCCCGCGACCCCTCCAGATCAGCCGCGCCGATTGGGCACAACCAGCCGCAGCACGCCCGGATCGTCGTGATCCACAAGGAATAGTCATTCACCAACTGGCCGTTGATGTTTCCCCGGCCACTACTTTGGCTTATCTACGCGCCCTGCTGGTCTATCAGACTAAAGTTCTCAATTGGGATGATCTGATCTATCACTATCTCATCGACAGCGAAGGCAATCTGTTTGAAGGTCGATTGGGTGGGCCAACATCGTTGGTACGGCAGGTGAGTGGCAGTGAGGCTGATGTGCAGATTGCACTGCTCACACCCGCCAATCAACCACCGACGTCGGCAGCCCAAGATCGGCTGGTGGGACTGCTAGCGTGGCTGACCCAAACCTACAACATCGCACCTACCGATTTACAACCGACAGCCAGCGGTGACCGATTACGACCTGCAATCGCTGGTCACTTTGAGATCAGTAGCACGGCGGTTGATCCTTACCCGGCATTCCGCGAACTGCTGCCACTGTTGCGCACACGCATCGACACCGCAACCGTCCGTGCCCGCTGGTATTTTGCCGAAGGTAACACCGCAGGCTATAGCCAGCGCCTGAGTTTGTACAACCCAGCTTCTCGTCCGGCTACTGCCCGCATCACACTGCTTCCGGCTACCGGTCAGCCCATCGTGCGCGAACTACAAGTATCCGGTGGTGGGCGGGCCGACCTGAACATCAACGAGATTGCGCCTGCCGCTAACGCTCTGCCGGCAATCGTTGAAGCAAACGAGGCGATCCTGGCTGAACGATCAATGGCGTTAACTACCGATATTGATAGCGGGCCAGGCATCGATCGCCTCTCGCGGGTCTGGTACTTTGCCGAGGGAAGCACGGTCAATCAAACTCAAACCTATCTGATAATTTTCAATCCCCAACCCAGCACGACCAGAGCGCAGATCACGTACATGCGTCGTGATGGTACCGTCTTCGAGCAAGAGGTACAGGTCGGCGCCCAAAACCGCCTGGTTGTCTCGGTACACGATATAACCCTCCCTGACGGGAGTCGACCGCTGGCCGACACCCACTTCGGAATGCGCGTGATTGCCGATCAACCGGTGGCGGTTGAACGCACGATGCGGTTCGGTAATGGCGGGAGCGGCTTGCATACCGGACGCGGAATTGATACACTCTCACGCCGCTGGCTGTTCGCCGAGGGTACTACTGAGGGAGAGTTTCGCACGCAGTTCCTGGTGCTGAATCCGAACAACCAACCAACAAACGTCGAAGCCATTTTCCGTGGGCCTACCGGCGTTGCTGCTACTCGACGCTATGCGATCCCGCCAAGAGCGCAACTCGCGATTGATGTCAATGAAGTTGTGCCCAGTCTTGGTATTGCTACCGAGGTGATTGCTGACCGTCCGGTGGCGGTTGAACGGGTCATGAGTTTCGCAGGTGGGACTGCCGGAACGATTAGTACCGGAGTACGTGCACCAGCTTACCGCTGGGCCTTTATTGATGGGCGCACCAGTGATGCAAGCTACTACCTCTGCTTGCACAATGTGAGTCCGCTCACAAGCACTGTCACGGTCGAAGTCATTTTTGGTGATGGGACAAAAACTAACCTGAGCATCCGTATTCCAGCCAGAGCCAGGTATACGCTAGCATTACACGAGGCATTTCCGGGTGAAACGGCGGTAGCAGCGATTGTACGTAGCAATCAACCGATTGTCGCCGAGCGTTCACTCTACCCCGGCGGTGGTGCACGTGGTGGGAGCACCACCCCCGGCATTCCATTGCCATAACGCAGACATTCGTACCTACATCTGCTGCCGCCAGCGTCGCCATACCGCCAGCACTGCGGCTACAACCGCCAGTGCTCCTGCAAGCATCGTTGCCCCCGGTATGAGCAAGGGCGGGAGCATTGCCGTTAGCTCGGCAGGTGGTTCGGTGACTACCTGTATATCTGCGGGTGGTGGTGCATTCACCATCCGGGCCAGATTTGCGAGGGTCGGAGTCATCGAATCGGCGTAACCCTGCCCTATCTTCTTGCGCAACAACGAAAACGGAAAGAAGGTCGGCAGCGCATACACCAACGCCACCCCATTGGTGACGCGCGTCGCGTTGGCTTCTGGTTGCAAACGAAACATCCAGATCTGCGCGATACCAGGTGCAGCCGGTAAACCAACTCGCCAGGCAAAACGGTAGGGTGGATCCCAAATCACGACCCGATTTGCCGTCACATAATGGATACCACGCATATACTGCTGTGACTCAAACACTGCACCGACAGCCAGTGGCCGTCCATCACGAATAGTCACTGCCTGAACTTCTCCGCTACCGGCAATCTGGGGATGGCGCTCAACATCACTCACCAGCTCCCAAAGCGCTTCCAGGGGAGCATTGATGCGCGCACTCACTGTAGCGCCTGTATAGGCAATCATACGCTACATACTCCTTACGTCTGCTACAAAGCCTGCTTCACCGCCGTTTATCACTTCAGGAACGGCGCAAACGCGCCACCAGTTGGCTGTAAAATTGATTACTTGGCCGGAGCCTGACAAACGTACAGACCTGTGGACTGCGTCGCACAATGACTTCATCACCCTCGATGAGGTCAACATTCTCGCGGCCATCGATAGCCAGCAGAGCATGATACCGTGAACGGAGCTGCATCGTGACCACTGCATCTTCATGTAAAACCATCGAGGGGATATGGGTTAAATGCGCTGCAATTGGCACCAGCACTAATGCCTGTGAACGCGGATCAACAATTGGCCCACCGGCAGCCAGCGCGTAGGCGGTTGAACCGGTCGCAGTTGCCACAATTACACCATCAGCGTGATAGGTTGTAATCGGGCTATCATCAATCGTCACATAAACATTCACGATCCGACTCAGATCACGGCGCGAAATCACCACCTCGTTCAGTGCCGTATACTGACCGAGCTTCTGCCCATTCCGCCAAAGCTGTGCCCGCACCAGCGTTCGTTCATCGAACCAGCCACCGCCGTTCATCAGTTGTTCACAACTCGTGTATACTTCGTCGGGGCCGATCTCGGCCATAAAACTGAGGTGACCGAGCGCCACCGGCAAAACCGGAATATTATGCGGAAAGCAGAGCCGGGCCGCGCGCAAGACGGTACCATCACCACCCAGCGCAATCATCAAATCACAATCGGCGACCAGGTGCGGTTGGTCGCGAAATTCTTGCGACACACCACGTATCGCTTTCACACCACGCGCCGTAAGCCAGTCGGTGAGTTCGTGCGATAGCTTGATCGAAGCATCGCTCAAGGGGTTGTACAGAACCGCCACGCGCTCAAGCATTGCTCAACCTCCGTGTAACGCTGTTTGCATCAGGATACCACACGCTGATGAATATCGGAACAACGACAGCGTGGGATCGGCAAGACCTGTGGGTTCCCGTATCTTCCCCCAGGCCCCCTCCTCTCTCGCTGCGCGCCCGGAAGGCATCGGATGGTGCCTCAGCCCATTATCAGCGGTCGGTTCCCAACCCGCCCCTCCCCGAAACCGACAGGCACGATCGGCGTACCACCGAGAACCCCAACTTGCAGACTCCTGTCAACGCAGGAACCCACTGCTCCGCTGCCCCCTCTGCTCACCACGACGGGGGATGCCAACGTTGAAAAGCCCGACAGCCGGGGTGAGAATGCTTGACACCCCCAACGACGTATGGTACACTGCTGTCAGCAGTTGTCACTGCTATCCCTACCTTAGACAGACCGGCAATTCACCCACCCGCATCCCCTGCACGAGTGAGGAATATACACGGGGAATGGATGCTTCGCACGGTATCGTTCTGCCTTTGAACGAGTTGGGTGTTGTTCTCCACCCGAGGTTGGAAACCCGCGTGCGTCCTTAGGATCGTCAGAAGAGGCACCGATTTCATCGGCCACGAGAGCATACGGATCAGAACGAACAACCGACCGGTCACTGCGCCGGGTCATTCGGGTTCCATCGCAACCACAGCCGGAAGAGGATGAGTAAGATGAACGGCTCGGTATACGCTCTGCTGGTGACGGTGGTCTGGCTGGTTTCAAGCATTGTCCCGACCGTCGCCGCGCCATCGGTCAGTACATGGTATACCCCTGTCCGCGTTTCCCTGTCGGCTATGCCCGCCGAGCGTTCTGGCGGCTACACCCCTGCCATCACCGCCGGGCAACGTAGCCTGGTGCAAACGATAGCCCCCGCTGCCATCGCGGCGGGCGGCTTACACACCTGTGCGCTGACCACCACCGGCGGCGTCAAGTGCTGGGGGTACAACGGCGTCGGGCAACTCGGCGACGGCACGACAACCGACCGTGCCACCCCCGTGGACGTGAGCGGGCTGACGAGCGGCGTGAGCGCCATCGCGGCGGGCGATTATCACACCTGTGCGCTGACCACCACCGGCGGCGTCAAGTGCTGGGGGTACAACGGCTTCGGGCAACTCGGCGACGGCACGACAACCGCCCGTTTCACCCCCGTGGACGTGAGCGGGCTGACGAGCGGCGTGAGCGCCATCGCGGCGGGCGGCAGTCACACCTGTGCGCTGACCACCACCGGCGGCGTCAAGTGCTGGGGGGACAACGGCTTCGGGCAACTCGGCGACGGCACGACAACCAACCGTACCACCCCCGTGGACGTGAGCGGGCTGACGAGCGGCGTGAGCGCCATCGCGGCGGGCGGCTTACACACCTGTGCGCTGACCACCACCGGCGGCGTCAAGTGCTGGGGGTACAACTCCTCCGGGCAACTCGGCGACGGCACGACAACCGGCAGTGCCACCCCCGTGGACGTGAGCGGGCTGACGAGCGGCGTGAGCGCCATCGCGGCGGGCCATTATCACACCTGTGCGCTGACCACCACCGGCGGCGTCAAGTGCTGGGGGTACAACTCCTCCGGGCAACTCGGCGACGGCACGACAACCGGCAGTGTCACCTCCGTGGACGTGAGCGGGCTGACGAGCGGCGTGAGCGCCATCGCGGCGGGCGATAGTCACACCTGTGCGCTGACCACCACCGGCGGCGTCAAGTGCTGGGGGTACAACGTCTTCGGGCAACTCGGCGACGGCACGACAACCGGCAGTGCCACCCCCGTGGACGTGAGCGGGCTGACGAGCGGCGTGAGCGCCATCGCGGCGGGCGATAATCACACCTGTGCGCTGACCACCACCGGCGGCGTCAAGTGCTGGGGGAATAACTTCTTCGGGCAACTCGGCAACGGATTAGGAGTCACAGAGCGCACAACGCCGGTGGATGTGGTGTGGCTCGGATTGCAGCTCTACCTGCCGCTGGTTTCGCGCTAGGCTTATTGCAACATGAACCCTCGGTTGCCTGCCCCCCGCCACCGGGTGCCTTTGGTCACGGTTGGCACAGGTAAGGCAGAGGCTTAAGACTACCTGTGGGGTGCAGCGACACGTCGGGGCAGTGATGGGTTGGCGGGCGTATCTTATCTTACGCTCGCTCCTTCCACAAACGACCGGTCATTGCTCGATGAACATTAGACACGGCGATGGTTACCGCTTGCCCCGCCGAGTAGATGAGGCCTGGGAATTTATTGCACCATCGTTTCGTGGCGACAGGCGATCCGGAAGCGAGCGGAACGCGACCATCGGTCAGGCCGGTAAACGACCTCAAGGGGTTGTACAGAACCGCCACGCGCTCGAGCATTGCCAAACCTCCGTGTAACGCTGTTTGCATCAGGATACCACAAGCTGATGAATATAGGAAAAACGGCAGCGTGGGATTAGAAAGCTGCGATACCCCCCGCAAGCACTACCCCCCCCTAGCCCCCCCGCACGCGGGGGGGAAGGGGGGGTACCGCTTCCCTTTTCCGGCAATCACGTTAACAACCGGCTATAATGATGAGAGGTGACAGAACTCTCGCCCACATCACGGCAAACGGCATCAGATGATGAACCTGGGCATTTGATGGCGCGCTAAACGCATGGTTTAGGTTACACAACGTACCCTGTTCATTACCAGAGGAATGACCCCGCTATGACGAACCAAACCATTCTGGTCAACGGTAAGCCCTTCTTTGGTCGGGTTGAAGAGCAGAAACGATTCCGAGATGCGCTGAGCGAAACGATAAATCCACCTTCCGGTGAAAACCTGCCCTACGTCTTTCTCGTCTACGGCGACGGCGGTATCGGCAAAAGCACGCTTTCACGGCGCTTCTGCGATATTGCGACCGAGAAACACTCTTTGTGGTGTCCGATCCATACATTGTGGATTGATTGGGAAGAGGCCCGTCGCCGTCTCCCCGCGCTGCAGGTTGGCCACGATGCTATCGCACCAGAGACGGTGTTTGACGTTATTGTTCACACGGCGCAGACGCAACACAGGGGCTGGCAGGGATACTTTACCGCCTACCACGAGACGCAGCAGCGGCGCGCCAGCGCCGAGCACACTGCTCACCAGGTTCTGGATAGCGCCACCGAACGCCCCGAATTGCGAGAGTTGCGCAGTGCCGGCGCTACGGCGCTGGCAAAGATTCTCCGCGTCGGGTCGTCGCTGGCAGGTCTGCCCATCGGCAACAGCGGTGAACAACTGGCTAAAGCCTTTCTGGAGGCCGGCATTCAGATTGGCGCAGAAGCAGCGGTCGGTCTGCGCCAGCGCCTCGCCGATCTGCTGCGTGCTCGAATGGGGGCCGACACCTACGACCTCTTCGTCAATCCTCTCGAACACCTGGCCCATGCGTTGGCTGATGGTCTCCGGCGGATAGCCGGGCGTGGTGCGCTGCTCGTCGTGCTGGACACCTACGAAGTAGTAGACGCAGTTGACCCCTGGTTGCGCCTGGTTATACGGAACAGCGGGCCACACGTACTTTGGGTGCTCAGTGGGCGCAACGATCTGGTCAATAGTCGCCGCTACGGAGACACCTACTTCAAAGGGTACGCCGAAGAGTGGCCGCGTCGCCTTGTGCCGGTGAACGTCACCCAACTGGCCCGCGATGATGTAGCCGCCTACTTCGCAGCAACTGTCCCAGAGCGTCCGCTTGACGATGCCGCTGTGGATGCAATACGGCAGACAACCCGTGGCATCCCGCTGGCAATCGTACTGGCAGCCGAAATGTGGCAGAAGGGCATTGCGCTGGAAAACATCGTTGGTCATAGCGACAAAGACACCCCCGCGCAGCAGATCGTTGACCAGATGACCGAGCGTTATCTGTTGCACGCGGTAACCACTGCCGACCGCTACGCCCTCTACGCCATCGCCCTGGCCCGCGGTGATCGCGCTGTGTTACAGGGAATGCTCACCCCTACTGATGCGTCAGGCTTCAATGTAAACGATGAACTACGCCGCCTGGAACGCGCTTATGCCTCGGTATACGCTGGTGAAGCCCGCCTGCACGACGACCCCCAGGCATTTTTCGAGGCATACCTGCGTCAGGACGCCCAACTGAGCGATCCTAGCGTGCAACGCCTGATTGAACGAGGGGTGGCTGTGTTAGAAGAGCGGCTGGAACGGATCGCAGCCGACTACGATCTGATTGAAGAGCGCTTAACCGATGACGACTATCTCACCACCACACTCGCACTGAGCGACTACCTCTTCTGGCTTGACGAAGAGCGCGCCTGGCGCTGGCTGATCCCCCGTTTCGTCGAGGCGCTGGCCTATAACGACAACCTGCGCCGAGGTCTGCTGACCGAGGCCGGGCGCTGGCGGAAGCGGCTGAGCGCTCGTGGCAAACGGCGGCTGGAAGCCCTGCAAACGCTCACAAGTCTGCGAGATGAAGCAGCAGCCACCGGCCTGAGCGAGCTAGAACGCCTGGCCGAGCGTGGCTATCTGGCGGGTGACGGCGAGGCTGAACGGCGCGCCATCCTACGCTGGCAGCGCGGACGACTGTACTACTACCAGCAGCGTTATTCAGAAGCAATGACCGCCCTTGACCAAGCCGAACAAGGTCTCCCTGCCGGTGGTCAGGTTCTGCGCGACCACCTGGCCGAAGCGTATGAAGACCTCGGCGGTCAACTGGGTTGGCGACGAGCAGCGGGACGTACCGTTGCACAGGCTTCTCCGGCCGCCGAGGATGCCTACCAGAAAGCTCTTCGCTTGGGTCGTGTCAGTTCTGCTCTTTACCATGCCCTGGGTGCAGTGCAAGCGAAACTGAAGAAGTACCAGCAGTCTTTGGAAAATTTCCAGAAGGCGCTGGAAATAGATCCAGAGAATGTGTATGCCTGGCACGGGCTGGGGAACGTGTATGCTGACCTGCGCCGCTACGACGAGGCCATCGCTGCTTACCGGCAGGCGCTTCAGCTCGACCCGCAATTCGCTGCCCCCTGGAACGGGCTGGGGCTGGTGTACACCCTTCAGGGCGAGCTGGAACAGGCATTGCAGGCCTGGCAAAAAGCAGTGGAACTGGCGCCAACAGAGGGTTCGTGCCACGCATCACTGGCTAGCGTTCTCCGGCGGCTGGGACGCGAGGAGGAGGCGCGCCGTGCGATTGAAACTGCCCGGCCATTGATGGAGCACGAGAGTGAATACAGCCGCGCTTGTTTCGCCGCGATCTGCGGTGATCATGAAGAGGCGTTGCGTCTGCTCCAGATTGCTCTCGACCAACATCAGGAATCACGGGATTGGGCGCGCCTCGATCCCGATTTTTCATCACTACACAACGATCCACGCTTCTGGGCATTGGTGGCCGATCGTGAGGCGTGAGGATGTTGCGCTCGCTCGAGCCGGTAATCGTGGTATACTGCCCATGCATCCAGACAACTACCTTCTGAATTGAGGTGCCCGTGGAAGAGGTTCAGCATCTGGCTGCGCGGATAATCGCGAACGTTGAGCAAGTTATCGTTGGCAAACGTCGGATCGTGGAACTGGTCCTGGTGGCACTGTTGTGCCGTGGTCACGTCTTGATCGAAGATGTGCCCGGTACCGGCAAGACTATGCTGGCACGAAGCATCGCTCGCTCTATCGGATCGAGTTTTAAGCGTATTCAGTGTACCCCCGATCTCTTGCCGAGCGATGTCACCGGCGTTTCGATCTTCAACCAGCAAACCCGCGAATTTGAGTTTCGCCCTGGCCCGATTATGGCCCAGATTGTGCTGGCCGATGAGATTAATCGGGCGACACCAAAAACGCAGTCGGCCCTGCTCGAAGCGATGGAGGAGCGGCAGATCACCGTTGATGGCGTGACCCACCCGCTGCCGCAGCCGTTTATCGTGCTGGCAACGCAGAATCCTATCGAGTACGAAGGGACGTTTCCGCTACCGGAAGCGCAACTCGACCGCTTCCTGCTGCGGGTTCATATCGGCTATGCGGATCGGCTCGATGAGATTGCAATTTTGAAACGCCAGCGCGACGGGCACCCAATCGAAACGTTATCAACGGTGGTGGATGTCGCTGAATTGCTACATCTGCAAGAGGTGATTAAGCAGGTTCACGTTGATGATCTGATTGTCGAGTATATTGTTGCCCTGGTTGTCGCCACCCGCGATCACGGCGATGTTTATCTAGGCGCCAGCACACGCGGAGCACTGGCCCTTTATCGGGCCGCACAGGCATGGGCTGCGATAAACGGGCGCGACTTTGTGATCCCTGATGATGTCAAATTACTTGCGCAACCGGTGCTCGGCCATCGTCTGATTATCAGTCCGGCAGCCCGTGTGCGCAATGTGACGGCACAAGCGATTATTGATGAGGTGCTGGCCGCCGTGCCGGTACCAGGGGCACGTGCCGGTCGGCGTTTTGAACGAATGAGAGGCGGGTAGCGGTGATGGCGATGGAGAAGAGAGGAGTGGTATCCCAATCTTCTTCCTATGCAGTAGCGGAAGTAATCTTTGGGGATGAGAGGCGGTAACACGAACCTTGAACTGTGGCAGCATTGCTTCCGAATGGGTATGAGCACGGTTTGCCGATTATGCCCGTCACCCAATAGTTGGAGGGAGTGCTACCCTTGCCGCAAGCGAGGGTCTGGCGGGTACGCCGGTTCTACCAATCCTGGTGCAGGATGCGGGCCGGAGGCCCGCGCTCCCAGCGCCAGCGGGTGTTGGTCGGTGCTCGGCCCACCAACGACGGCCTGCCACCAATCCTCGGGCAGGATGCGGGCCGGAGGCCCGCGCTCCCAGACAGTGGAGGGAACTCTATGCCGGATCGGGAAAACGATGCGCTGATCGACCGACAGGCGAACGCAATCCGAATTGCATTGCAGCGGATCGTCCTGTTGCGCGAAACCGGACCAAAGAGTGCAGCCTGGCAACGGGCACGAATCAAGACGATGTGGCGATTACGGCAGCAACTGCTGGCAGATACCACACCGCGCCAGGTCGACGAGCATGATAGGTAACGATTTGGTACACTGGTTAACCAACGCCGGAAATGTGGCGTACAGTTTTGCACTGGCGCTAACCCCAGATGAACGGACAGCCCAGCGTCTGCTGCAACAGTGGGTGCGCACACTCCGCGAACAGCCACCTGCGGTCTGGCGTGACGACGAGCTGATTACTCGTCTCTACCGGCTCGCACTCAGCAAGTACGCCGATCAACCACGTGAGCGCCGTCCGGCGCCACCAACCGCATCGATCCTGGGGCCTCTACGTACACTGCCACTTGATCAGCGGATGGCAGTGCTGGCGTACAGTTTACTCAGCGCCGATTATGCCCGACTCGCCGCAATGCTGAACACTAGTGTTGACGCCGCACTGGAGATATTTAAACAAGCGATCACGGCATTGGCACCTACCCTCGGTCACCATCTCACGCAGCAAATCCAGAGTGACGTGTGCGTCACTGTCCGACAGGCGCTGATCAACCCGACCCAGCACCTGCAACTGTTCGAGACCGTCCGTCGCCATCTCAGTATCTGTACGCACTGTCGGCTCTTTGATCGCGAATGGCAGGCGGTAACTCACGAGCTGACAGCGACCCTCCGCCGAATACGGGACAATCAGCCGTTACCGACGCGATTGCTGAATCGTTTGCTGAAAAGTGCCACTGCGCCACGGCAACGTCTTACGCAATGGTCACTGATGATACCGCCAATCGTGCTGATCGTCCTGATCCTGACCCTCATCTTGCCGGGCCTGCTCCGTACACCTTTTACCGTGGTGACAACAGGAGCAACAGAACCCGGCATAACTGCCGGGGAACTGGTTGTTCGTGCGCTGGCCCATGGCGGCCTCCCCGCTCCAGAAGGCCCTCCCATCTGGTACGCTCGCTATCAAACCATCTGGTATTTTAACAATCGCACCATCGCCCCACTCTTCGCTGAAATCTGGCACGACCGCGATAATCCGGCCCGTCATCGCTTACAACTGCGCCACATCGAGGGTGGTGCGCCCTACGAGTTCCAGTTGGGTGATGGGACACGCCGTTTCTACTACGCGCTTGACGGCTCGTATGCACCAACGTTATACGGCGATCTCCCCATCCGTGCAGCACCGAATGAGCCGGAGTTAGTGATGAGTCTGTTGTCTGCTGAACAACAGCAAGCTGCCTTTCTCGCCCGTCTCCAGACTGGGCCATGGGCAATTGTGCCGATGTACCTGCGCCAGGCGGCAGAGGCTCCGGATCTGCGCTTGCTGGGACAACAGCGTATTGGTAATCGCCTGGCCTACATTGTCAGCTTTCGCGGTATCAGTCCCCTTGACCTGCCTCCCGAAACCGCCGAGTCGGTACTGGTTTTGATGGCGATTAGCGGTCAAGACGGCCATGTCTTGAGTATCACTGAACTGGTCGGCCCATCAGGCAGTACCCAGACGAGTCGGGTAGTCTGGCGGCTGGCCGAGTTCAACTGGCTGGTTAGCAGTGAACAGATTCGCGATGCGTTCACTTTCGAGCGAGCGTGGAACGGAAGAGCTGAAACTGAAGGATTGGCGCCCCAACCACTCGTTGATCCGGGCTGGCCGCTGCTACGAGCGAACATCATTGAACCGGCGCAGCTTGCTCATGTATCGGAGCAATTCGTCCTGCCGGCAACGCTTCCGGTCGGTATTGAACAGGCAGTGTTGTTACGGTTGCGTGGCTCTACGATCAACGGTGTGCTGTATACGGGGCGCAACAAACGCCTGATCTTGACCTTCGACCGGATACCCGATATTGATTCCACAGTACCCACTGAAGTGATCGACCGCTGGCGGGTACGGATCGAACCGGTACGCGGTCAGCGTTATCGGGTCGCGATTGAACCAGATTCGGCGTCTGGCAACGCTGGTACACGCATAGCACTTGATACGCAGGGCTTCACCATTGATGAACTTCGAGCAGTAATTGCCTCCTTACAGCCAGTCTATCAGATTGATCTTACCACGCAACAGGCATTTTTCGTCTCGACCGCTACAGTACGTTAGTGATTAGAGCCTGACCGAAATATCCTCTTATAGAAGAAGATCGGTCGCAGCGCAGCGGCGCTGTGCCCGTCCATCGAGATGCGCTCGCGGGGAAAAGGTATCGTCTGTCCTCACCATGTGCCTTCCCCGTTTGTTCGTCGCGCAACTCATGGTATACTCGAAAAGAGCAATGATCTCAACCTGAACACTCATCGCAGAGACGCGAAACGTGCAGAACGAGTTATGTCGCGTCATAGCTGTTGGAGTTCAGGTTTTACACCAGAATGTCTGTGGTGAATGATTGAAACGAGCGTCCCGCGACCGACAGCAGGACAATGCACGGTGCTCTAATCGGTGGTAGAGCAGACTTGTTGGCCGCAGCAGCGTGACTGAAATTCATGCAACTCCGTACCGATTTACAAACCCGTGAAGAACAGGCGGCGTATCTGGCGGAAGCACTTGCCGGTCTTTTCGAGGGGGCCGCTCAGCCGTCTCCCATTCGTGGTGGACGACGAGCTGCGCTCCGTCGGTTACGTGCGTTTAACGTTCAGCACTACGCCCGCACACGTAACGATGTGGTGCAGCGTGGGGTTTCCCTGCTCTCACCGTACATTCGCCACGGCGTCCTGACGCTAGCCGAAGTACGCGACTCGATCCTGAGTCGGTTTGGTCACACCCCTGATACGGAAAAGTTTGTCAATGAGCTGGCCTGGCGGGCGTTTTGGCAACTCGTGTACGCTCACCTCGGTGATCGAATTCATCAGGATATTGAGCCGGCCAAATATCGGACTCGTGTCCCGCGTCGTCGTCTCCCGCCAGAGGTGATGTCGGCCACAACCGGCCTGGTGTGCATCGACGAGTCACTGCGCGAACTGTACACAACCGGTTACATGCACAACCATGCCCGCATGTGGGTGGCTGCGTATCTGCAACACTGGCTGGGTGTAGATTGGCGCGAGGGCGCCGATCTCTTTTACCGCCATCTGCTCGACGGCGATCCGGCCTCGAACAGCCTGTCATGGCAATGGGTGGGCAGCACCTTTAGCCACAAACCGTACATCTTCAATCGTCAAAATGTAGAACGCTTCAGTGCCGGAACCTATTGTGCGCGTTGTCCACTGGCTCACAACGGCAGTTGTCCGTTCGATGACAGTTACGAGAATCTGGCCTGGCGGCTGTTTGGGGTATCACTAGCAGAACTGGAGGGACGACGATGAACGGGGTGATTGTCTGGCTGCACGGTGATAGCCTTAGCCCGACCGATCCGGCATTGCTGGCGAATCCCGGCGCGCCTGCCATATTTATCTTCGACGAGCCATTTCTGGCAGCGGCTCAGTTGAGCTTCAAGCGGCTCTTTTTTCTTTACGAATGTGCACTTGAAGCAATTGCCGGTAGAAATGGCAGCATCCGTCGTGGAGTCGTGGTTGATGAAGTGCGAGCATTTGCCGCCGAGCATCAGGCTTCAACCGTTCACGTGACCGACAGTGTTGCACCGCGTTTTCAGCAGTATGTAGCTGAATTACAGACCAGGGGGCTACAGGTCGTTATTCATCATCCACCGACGTTCGTCTCTTGGCGTGGAGAACCGCCCCGTCGTTTCAGTGCCTTCTGGCGGCGCGTAGCGGAAGAAGCTCTCCGACCGGGAAGTACAGGGCCGGAGCTGCCGTCAGAAGAGGTGGAGTGATCTATGAAATTTCAGGGGAAAGTTGCTATCGTAACCGGCGGCGCCCAGGGCATTGGGCGGGCGACCGCACTGGCGCTCGCCCGTGAAGGGGCCAGTGTGGTGATCGCCGACCGTGATAAGGAAACTACGACAGCGTTAGTCACCGGTATCAATGACTGGGGAGGGCGGGCGCTGGCAGTGATCGCCGATGTCAGCAACGAGGCCGATGCCGCCCGGATTGCCAATGAAACGGTGTTGGCCTTCGGTGGCATCGATCTGTTAGTAAACAACGCCGGCATTCAACAACCGGGTACGATTGAAAGTACGACATTGCAGCTCTGGAACGAGATTATTGCGGTCAATCTTACCGGCGTCTTTCTCGTCTCACGCTTCGTCATGCCCGAACTGCGGCGACGCGGTGGCGGAGCGATTGTCAATGTTGCATCGGTTTACGGCTTGCGGGCTGAACCAGGCTGGGCAGCCTATTCGGCTTCCAAAGGCGGTGTGATTGCGCTGACCCGTGCAATGGCAATTGACGGCGCAGCCGACGGGATTCGGGTTAATTGTGTGTGTCCGGGTTTGATCGACACCTCATTACTACGCGCCAATGCGGCGCTGATCAATGCCCAACGTCCAGATGAGGCATTGCGTGCCTTTGCCCGCCGCGTACCGCTCGGTCGGCTAGGTACACCAGAGGAGATTGCCAATATTATTCTCTGTTTGCTCAGCCCAACTGCCGAGTATCTCACTGGCGCCGTCATTACTGCCGACGGTGGATTTGAGGCCCGCTTGTAAGCAGGAGATGTCTATGATCACCGTTACCGTGCGCTTCTTTGCCGGTCACCGCGACATTGTCGGGCGTGCCGAGGCACAGTATACGCTAACCGAGGGCACAACGCTGGGTCAGTTGTGGGAACAGTTAATAGCCGAATACCCACGGCTGGCTGGCTACACCGGTAGGCTGCTGTTCGCCGTGAATCAGCAGTTTGCGCAGCCAGCAACTGTGTTGAGCGATGGCGATGAAGTCGCTTTCATCCCGCCTGTCAGTGGCGGACGGAGTGATGACGTATGATTGAACCATTTGTAATTACAACCGAACCCCTTGATCCGGCGCCATTGGTGGCGGCAGTACAAACACCAGATGATGGCGCTGTAGTAACGTTCAGCGGTGTCGTGCGAAACCAATTTGGTGGCCGTCCGACAGCATTTCTGGTCTATGAAGCCTATGCCGAAATGGCCGTACCGGTGCTCCGCCAGATCGCCGATGAAGCACGGGCACGCTGGCCTATCGGGCGCGTGTGTGTACATCATCGGGTAGGGCGATTGGAAATCGGCGAGACCGCAGTACTGGTAGTCGTTGCCGCGCCACACCGCGCCGCTGCCTTCGCTGCCGCCGCCTACATCATGGATCGGATCAAGGAAATTGCGCCAATCTGGAAGCAGGAACACTGGGCTGACGGAACCGCCGAGTGGCGTGAGTAAATGCCGTTTACAAACCAAAAAAACGCGCTCATACGTATCTGAATCGGAGTTGAACATCCATCTATGCCGGAACTACCTGAAGTCGAGACTGTAGCCCGTTCCCTTGTACCACAGCTTCAGGGACGTATCATTGTAGGTTTGGCCAAACTCGACTGGCCCAAGATGATCACACCATCTCCCAGCGAATTTGCTGCACTCATCACCGGACGACGGATTGAGTCTATCGGCCGGCGAGCGAAATGGCTTCTGCTTACCCTTGATCGTGGATGGACAATAGCGATTCATCTGCGGATGTCAGGACACTTACTGGTTACCGAACCGGCTGCCGCCAGTGAACAGCATGTCCATTTCGCCCTCGCGCTTGATAATGGCCGTTACCTGATCTTCAACGATCAGCGCAAATTCGGTCGCGTTCATCTTCTCGATCAGCAGGGCCTGGCCGCACTTGATCAAGCCCATGGCCCAGAGCCACTGGCGGATGACTTCACCCCAGACATTCTGGCTCAACGTCTACAAAGCCGACGTGCACCGATTAAAACCTTACTCCTCGATCAGCATCTCATCGCCGGAATTGGCAACATCTACGCCAACGAAGCGCTCTGGCGAGCCGGTATCCATCCGCTGACACCAGGTGCGGCACTCTCATCAGAGCAGATCAATCACCTGCATCGTGCTATTCGTGCTGTTCTTCAGGAAGCAATTGCCAACCAGGGCAGCTCACTGCGCAATTATCGCGATAGTTACGGACGGCGCGGTTCGCAACAAGAACATTTCACCGTCTATGACCGGGCAGGTGAACCCTGCCCATGTTGTCAGACCCTGATCGAGCGGATCGTTATCGCTCAGCGTAGCACCTACTTTTGCCCGGTATGTCAGCAAGGTATGCAACCGGCGCCATGATTATGTACAATACGTCTATGTTGAACAGCAATGTAGCACCAGATTGATAATCTCTCTGGTGCACAACATACACTGGAGCAATCACGTGCACGAACCAATCCTGCTGGTAGAAGACGATCCCGTCATCCAGTTATCCCTAACCACCATACTGCGACGCGATGGCTATACCATCGATACTGCCCGTAATCTTGCTGAGGCACGCCAACTGATCGCTTCGCGGCGACCACGGGTCATCTTGCTCGATCTCGGTCTGCCAGACGGAAGTGGCTTTGAGCTCCTGAAATGGCTGACCACGGAACCGGATCGACCATTGATCATTGTTACCACGGCGAATGACACACCACAATCCATCCTCCACGCCATAACCCTCGGTGCGTTTGATTATCTGACCAAACCCATCAATAATGACATCCTTCGCCACACCATACAGCGTGCGTTGAACTATGATCGGCTTCGGCAACAGGCGCGAAATTATGAAGAATTACAGAGTGAAGTTCAACAAACACGACAGGTCTTTCGTGATATGGCTCATCATATCAGCCAGGTCTTGACAGTTATTATGGGTGAAGCGCAACTGGTTCACGCAGAGATTACCGATCCGACACTGCGCGAGAGTCTCAACCGCATTGTCCGCATGGCCGAGGATGCAGCACAGACCCTCTCGGCGCTCCGTGCATTGCGTCTCTTGGGGGCACAAGAAAGCAATAGTGAATTGTCATATGAATAATTATCAATTATCTATGTTGTTTTTGGATAAATACCGATCACATCTACCCTTGATCCGCAGGGAAAGTGAGGACCACCGACTATACTTCGTGCCGATACGTATCGGCAATGAAGGTGCGTACCTTGAAAGAGCACCATACGCTATAGCAGCAACGCTACTCCCTTGCCCGCCAGGAGTTTTTCGAGTTGTCGTCGTTTGGAAAGATGAAGGCTTCTTGCCGGCGTATAAATTGAGAACTACCGGTAAAGAACGCTATCCAAATGCACAAAACGCCCCTCGACCAACACGGTGGACTGGGTACGCGAGCCGCTGGCCCGCAGGGACGAGCATCATCCGTAAGCCGCCAGGAATGCGGCTGCACACCATCATTGAAACAGGAAGCGGTACATATCTGTACACACGGCAACCTGGTTGGGGACCTGACCCGTTCATTTCATTCCTCCCCTCGTCGTTGCCACTTTCGGGTCGGGATATAATGTTGAAAACCCCTTATAGCGTGCATGCGATTCAACCTTGAAAGAAAACTCCATGGAACCCTCTGCGCTGAGTGGCCTGATTCCACATTTGTTGTCTTTAAAACTTCTGCCGCGCACCGGCTGGTTGCAACGCGGAGTACGTGATGTCGAGAGTATTGCTGATCACTCGTTTAGCGTGGCCGTACTCTGTCTTTTGATTGGCGATCAGATTGAAGGAATTGATCGCGGACGACTCCTTGCGATTGCGCTATTGCATGACCTGGCCGAGTCGCTGTTAGGTGATTTGCCGGCGTCGGCGACTCGTCTGCTCGGTAGTGAAACCAAGCGCAAAGCCGAACGAGACGGTCTGAAGAGCCTGATCGGACACCTGGCACACGCTGATGAATATCTGGCACTGTGGGATGAATATGCCAACGGAACTTCCCCTGAAGCACGGCTGGTTAAGGCAATTGACCGACTGGAATTGATGGCGCAAGCGTTAGCCTACGAACGAACTGGTGTTCGTGGTCTTGATTCATTTTGGCCGGATCACGACGATTGGGCAGCAGAGTTTCCGCCTGTCGCTGCGCTGGCTTCTTATTTACGGGCTGAACGAAACCGGTTGGTCTGACGGCTGTTGGCCCGCGCTGTGCAGTGCACGGCAACCCATCGGTTGGCGCATCAGCACACCATCATCCCCCATGCTCCGCGCAGGTGAGGGGTGGTGAAGCCACTCCCCCTCTCATTTTTTTCTCTTCCCTTACAGCGGTGCTGCCTTACGAATCGCCGTATCGAGATCGTACCAGAGATCATCAACATTTTCGATACCAACACTCAGCCGTAACAGTGATGGCGGCAGATGCTCTTGCCCTGCAACCGCCGCTCGCCGCTCCATGGTCGTCTCAACTGCTCCCAAACTGGTTGCGTGGCGGATCAGCCTAACACACCGACAAACCGCATCTGCGAACACCGCATCGCCTTTCAGATCAAACGAGATGATCGTACCGAAGCCCTTGAGCACGCGACGAGCAACCTGATATGTCGGATGGGAAGGTAAACCCGGATAACGTACATTGGCAACCAGCGGATGGGATTGCAGTCGTTGCGCAAGCTCCAGCGCATTACGCTGTGCTCGTTCTAAGCGCAATGCCAGCGTGCGCGCACCACGTATTGCCAGAAAGGCCTCTAAAGTACCAGGGGTCGCGCCATTCAATGTCCGCGACTGCCGCAGCTTTTGCCAGAGCTGCTCTTCACGAGTGGTAAGCACGCCAGCCAGAAGATCAGAATGCCCGCCGATAAATTTGGTAGCCGATTGTATCGCAACGGTTGCCCCGAACTCAAGTGGCTGCTGATTGAGCGGCGTAGCGAAGGTATTATCAACTGCAATAATGGCACCGGCTTTGCGCGGTGCAGCACAGATCGCCGGGAGATCGGCCACTGTCAACAACGGATTCGATGGCGACTCGAGCCAGATCAGATCGGCAACCGCACAGGCCTGCTGCCATGCTGCGGTATCGGTCAGCGGCAACCGCTGTACCGACCAACGACCACGGGTTGCGCCAGCCATCGCCAGCCCAACGACACCCTGATAGCAATCATCCGGCAAAACGACGTGCGCACCGACGGGCAACTGGTCGAACACGGCTGCTACGGCGGCCATACCGGAAGCAAATGCAAGTGCACGCCCACCTTCCAGACCACCCACAATCTCTTCGAGGGCTTCCCAGGTTGGGGTCGCGTCACTCCGCGCATACGAACGCTCTTGCCCGATGATGAAGTTTGAAGCAGGAATTGGCGGTACATTCAGTGGCTCACCGCTGGCAATCGTTCTACCGGCAGCCACTAACCATGACTCTGGTTTGAGATGGATAGGATGATTCGACATAGAAACCCTGTCAGCTTTGTGTGGAAATGGAGAACAACCTGCGAAACCTGGGTGATTATCGCACCAACAATTGGTACTGTCAATCGATCAGAGTGTCACAGGATCGGCAAAATCGGCTATCATAAGAGCAAACAATCGTATCATCAACATTCCCCCTCCTTTTGGAACTTTGAGGAGCTTGCTGTGCAGATCGTGATCAACGGCAGCTTTTGGTCTCAACCAACCGTAGGTATTGGTCAATACCTGCACAATCTGGCGCCCTGGCTGCATCGCCAGGCGCCTCAACACCGCTACGTGATGGTGCTACCAGGCAATTCGCCCACACTGGCTTTACCAGGCGGTGTTGAGCGGATAACCGTAACCATCGGCGGGCCACGCCAGATAGCAAAGGTTATCTTCGAGCAAATTGCCGTACCGCTGATCGCACAGCGACTGGCGCGAAACGGTGAGCCAACCGTGATCTTTGTGCCCTACTTTGCTCCACCATTGCGTGCGCGCCAACCAGTCGTAACAACCATCGGTGATCTGATTCCACTGCTCCTTCCGGCGTATCGTGGGAGCTGGTCGGTTCGGTTGTACATGGCGCTGGTGCGTCGGGCCGCACTGCGCAGCACGCACATATTAACCTTCTCGAAGTTCAGTCGTAATACAATCTTGAACTATCTTGCCGTCCCACCAGAACGGGTCACCGTAACCTATCTGGCCGCTGGTGAGCAGTTTCGCCCGGCTGCTGATATTGCTGCGGCCCAGAATCTGGTGGCAGCCCGCTACGGGGTAGCATCGCCGTTTATTTACTATGTAGGCGGCCTCGACGAACGCAAAAATCTCTCGACCCTGTTACGCGCTTTTGCCCTGGTACGTAGCCGCTACCCATACGTAACCCTGGCGATCGCCGGGCGAGCACTGGGACGCGATCCACGTCTCTTCCCGGACATCGATCAATTGATTGCCGACCTTGATCTCACGACGGCAGTACGGCGCATCGATGTGCCACCCGAGGATGGCCCGTTGCTCTACCAGGCGTGTACCATCTTTACCTATCCCTCGCGTTATGAAGGTTTCGGTTTACCGCCGCTGGAAGCGATGGCCTGCGGTGCACCGGTGATTGTCAGTGATGCGAGTTCGCTGCCCGAGGTCGTCGGTGCGGCTGCTATCCGGATTGCCCCCGACGACGTGGCAGGGTGGGCAGCAGCCATACAGCGCCTTTTAAGTGATGAGAGCTTGCGCGCCGACTTACGTATCCGTGGCCTAGAGCAGGCTGCCGGTTTTTCGTACCAGCGCACCGCAACCCAGACCCTCGCCGTGTTTGAACAAGTCGCAAGTGCCTGTCGCGTTACGAAGCGAGAAGTGAGTGGAAAGAAGTGAGCGATAAGGCTTTGTAATGTTTCAGTGTTGGATTGCCGCTGATACCAACACGACGAACATCACCTACTTGCTGACGGCGTTTTCCGATCCGCAGCGTGTATATACATCGGAAACCAGCATACGTTGCATCAGCACGCTATCCGGCCAAATTGCTAATCGAAGAGAGTGTCTGAAATGTATCTGGTCGAGGGTTTTGATGTATCCTTGATGGTATGAACGAATAGAGCACACGAAAACCCTATCCTACCGACCTTACGGATGCAGAATGGCAACGGATTGCCCCCGCTCTGCCGGAACGGACGCCACGCCGAGGGCGACATCGCGTCTATGCGTACCGGGAGATGCTGAACGCCATCTTCGCTATCGTGCGCAGTGGGTGCACCTGGCGGATGTGTCCTGATGACGTGCCTCCTTGGCAGACCGTGTCTCATTCCGTTCGGTTCTGGCAACGGGATGGGACCTGGGTACGCATCCATGCGGCCCTCCGCACGGACGTGCGCGTTGCCGCAGGGCGGGAGGCAGCACCGAGCGCTGCGATTCTGGATAGCCAGTCGGTCACAACGACCGAAAACGGGGGCCGCGCGGGGCTGATGCTGGCAACAACCTCTACGGACGCACACGCCATCTGCTGGTGGATCCCGTGGGCGTGGTGGTGACGGTGGTGGTGCATGCCGCCGATATCCAAGACCGGGACGGGGCACGGTTGGTGGTGGACAACCTCCACGGGAAGCAGTCGCACGTGTGGGTGATGTGGGCCGATGGGGGCGATGCCGGCCAGGTGGTGGAATGGGTGCAGCACGTTGGTGGCTGGCCCCTAGACAGCAGCAAGCGTCCCGATGGGGTATCGCGCTTCCACGTGTTGCCGAGACGCTGGGTGGTGGAACGGACGGTTGCCTGGCTAGGGAGGTATCGCCGCTTGAGGAAGGACGACGACGCACGCACCGCTACGAGCGAAGCGTTCATTTATGTCGCCATGATTCACGTTATGGTCAGACGGTTGGCCCGCATCGATATCAACGACTCTTCATAGAATTTTCAGACACTCTCTCAGAGCCTTGATTGCCGTACGACTAGTGCAATGCCTTGCTTTTCCAAACGTTGAAGGAATGTCAACACCGTCATGTGGGTGCACGGGCCGCTGGCCCGCAGTGCGGAGCGGGAAACCATTGCCCGCCTTATCAGCACGCCATTTGGTGCAGGTATCCAACCTGTTCAGAGCTTTCCTAATTCCGCACGACTGGCCAGAGGAAAGAGGGAAGTGAAGGGAAAAGCCCAACCATCCCTTCTACTCCCTGGGTGTAAGTGGATGGGAGGGTAGATGTGCTGATCACACGTGCGCCAATTTCCTCGCCGTCATCAGGTGCGTGGCTTGAGCCTGGTGGATCAGCACACTGCCACTCCCCGCCATGATGATGATCAAAATCAGTAAGCCAACAGGGATTTGACTATAGCCTATCGTCAGCACGGGATTTGGACGGTTTGGAGACTTGCTCTTCTCCTGCACGCTTCTTCTCTTCCCGCTCTCCTCGCATCCTATCCTGATCGTCGGCCCTCGCGGGCAAGTGTGCGTTGGAGTGTCTGCCATTCGCCGATCAGCGTCGCTGCCTGCTCATTGGAAAGCTGGGCAACCGATACTTGAAACCGACGCTGCGCTTCAGTATCAGGGTCAAGACCGAGATCACGGGCAAGCGAGGCAATGGCCGCACGTTGCTTCTCTGAGGCTGGCTGACCGGCATAACGTGCCCGCTCTTCAGCGATGGCAACCCGCTGCTGTTCATCACTCAACCGCTTCAATTCATCGATAAATGCAGAGGCCTGACCTTTGTTAAGCGAGACCAGATCATACCCGTGCTGCTGAGCAAAGCTGGCTAATTGTTCGCCAGACCAACCCAGAGCTTGCTGGAGTGCTGCGATGAAATTGCGCTGACGTTCACTGGCCGGTGCATCAGGATCACGGACAGTTATGGCAGTTGCAGCGGTATGCTGTTCGCGGATGTGGGCAATCTGTTGCTCAACTGCCTCTCGCTGACTGCGAAAAATGCGCCAACCGAGATCGACGGCCTGCTGTACCATCTGATCGTCGGCGTCAATTGGGAGAGTGATGGTTTCTTCAATCGTGATGAAATCGTCACCTAGTTTGATGGCAGTTCGATAGGTGCGTGTAACGCTGCGTTCGCTCTGGGGTTTGGCCGGCATATAAGTTCCCTCCGACTTTCCGTACCGATTCGTCCCGTAGCGCCTGTTCCCTGTCGTGATACAGTGCCGGCGCTATGGCTATTATAGCACAAATGTTCAGTTTTGCAAGTGGTTGTCAATCTTGAAATTTCCGGTTAGAATAGTAACAATATCCGATGTGCTCGCAATGTGACGTGAAGCGCTATGTACGATCTTTTAATTCAGCACGCCAATGTTCTCCAGGTCGCCAATGGCATTCCCTCAGTCTTGCCCCAACACGACATTGCGATTGTCGACCGACGTATCGCTGTCATCGCCCCTGAGATCAGTCCTGGTCTCGCCCGTGAAATCCTGAACGCCAACGGTCAACTCGCCATTCCCGGTCTGATCAACAGCCATGCCCATACTGCGATGAGCCTGTTTCGAGGTGTGGCCGAAGATGTACCGATTGAAGAGTGGTTTAACGGTTATATCTGGCCGTTGGAAACAAATCTGACCCCTGAAGACGTATACTGGGGAACGTTGCTCGGCCTGGCCGAGATGATCGAAGGTGGAGTAACGTGCGTTGCCGATCATTACTTTATGATGGATGCGATTGCCAGCGCCGTGCAAGAATCGGGAATGCGGGCACTGCTCGCGTGGACGATCTTTTCTGGCGCCGATGAGCAGCAACAGATCAGTACCGCTCGTCAGTTTGTCGAGCAGTGGCACGGAGCGGCTAACGATCGCATTCGTGTCTGGATGGGTCCGCATTCACCGTATACCTGTACTCCATCGTTGTTGCAGCGTGTCGCTCAGACGGCACGTGAGTTGGGTGTGGGAATCCATATTCATCTTTCTGAAACGGCAGCGCAGGTAGCACAAAGCATTGCCACGTATGGCCGTTCCCCGGTACTGGTAGCGCGTGATGCCGGTCTGTTTGATGTTCCGGCATTGGCTGCCCACGTAGCCCACGTGTCTGCTGACGATATTGATACCCTGGCTACCCACGGTGTTGCTGTAGCCGTTACGCCGAAGACCGAAATGAAGCTTGGGATTGGCGTAGCTCCGACGCTATCGTTACGTTCGGCAGGTGTCACCGTCGCACTCGGTAGTGATGGTGCGGCCAGCAATAATACCTATGACATCCTCGAAGCGGCTCGTCTATTAGCTTTGCTCGAAAAGCTGCGTCACCATGATGCCCGCTGTATGCCGATTGGTACTGCTCTCGAACTGGCGACGGTTGCCGGGGCGCGTGCTCTCCACTGGGATGGGATTGGCGTCTTGCAGGTTGGTGCGCATGCCGATCTAGCGCTGGTAGAATGCACAACCGCCCACACCCAACCGCTCCATAATTCGGCAGCAGCATTGCTTTACAGCGCTCAGTCGACTGATGTTACGACGGTAATCATCGACGGGCGGATTGTAATGCGTGATCGGGTGTTGCTAACTATTGATAAGCCGCGGGTATTACGAGAAGTCGCTGCACGGGTAGAACGACTGACCCGACGCCAGACTGAACGCCGAATCGCGGTGTACCCTGAATTGACTGCTGACACGTAGCGTTTGTCGGAAAGATGTCTCTTGTCTGAGAGCGACTGGCACCCTGTCTGAACTGTTGTCTGTCATACACCATCGTGTCAGGTTAGGTTGCCCAAACAGTGCTTCCAGCCCCTTTACCCTCTTTACGGAGAGCGTAAAGGGGAATTTTGGAGCAGAAAACCGCCGGCAAGGTTTGTTCAGACGCACACTCAGCGATGTTGGTTCCGAAGACAATATATAGCGCGAAGAACGATGTTGATTTTCCCGCTGCTGAGTGACAGCCTATTTGATGAATGTCGCTATGCCGCTAATAATGCTGCTGGCCAGGATAATCACCAACCCGTGCAGCCACAGCGGGCTTTCGGCCAGCATCGTTTGCATAGCAAAGGCGGTAATCCCCACGATCACACCCAGAATGATCGCTTCTCGTTCACGTGGACTAAACATACTATCGCTCACGCTCATCAACATCACGACCTTGATCAAGCGAATAGCTCCCATAATCCTGTGTGGGTGGTTCGGCAGCTTTTTGTACGATAACACCGATCTGCACTAAAAACCAGAAGATTCCTGACCCAATAAGTGCGATGACGATCAGTCCGGCAATAAGTATTACGATGAAAAATAGCGTGCTGAGCATGATTCCCTCCTTACTGCACCTACAACATTCAGGTTGCAACCAGATGAGTAAACATGTGCGGTGACGCTCGTTTGATTGACATAGAATGTACGAGGAAAGCACATACCATGTTTCATTGTACATTTCACGTCTCAGTCAATTGTTTGTTGGCGAACCATCTAGTTGTGGTATACTGTTGCCGGATATAAGCATCTAATATCACCATACCATGGGGGAGGATGGTAAAAAACCGGTGGTGCGATAGAAGGAATCGGTATGAGCGAGTTGGGCGCGCGTCTCCGACGGGCGCGAGAGGCAAACGGTATATCACTGGCTCAGGCAGCGGCTGATACTCGTATTCTCTTGCAATCGCTGCAGGCGCTGGAAGAGGGTGCATTCGAGCGGTTACCCAGTGATGTTGTTGCTCGTGGTTTCATTCGCAATTATTCACAGTACCTTGGGCTGCCCGTCGATGAAATGATCGAACTCTACCGACGCGAGCGCGGTGCTACTGACAAAATTCGGATCGTGCCTGCGACACATCCGCCCCGTACTCGCATGTATGTTCTACCCAGTTTTTTTGCCATTTTTTTCATTACCCTGGCATTGATCGGTCTGGCATACGTTGGCTTGAGCGCCCTTGGGCAAATTGGAGAGCGAGCAACACCGCCTGCTGCTGTTGCGCCATCACCAACAATTGTTCCACCCTCACCTTTACCAACGCCTGAACCACCACCAACTTCCGTAAGCATACCAACCTCTTTGCCAGCAACGCCGACCGTGCTACCTACCGTACCCACTACACCTGAGCCGACGCCAACGCTCGCAGCTCCCATTGTGGTTGAGATACGAGTACCCGCCGTTCGTGGGAACGAAAATTCCTGGGTGCGGGTACAGGTTGATGGGACAACGGTCTTTGAAGCTATCATGCGCGCTGGTGAACAACGCACGTTTACGGCTCAGCGCCGTGTCTTTATTCGGGCCGGTAATCCGACAGATGTTGAAGTAACGGTCAATGGTCTTCAGCAAGGGCCGCTCGGTACGGTGCCTGGTCAGCCGGTAAACTGGTCGTGGCCCCCGAACTAATCTCTGGAGTACGAACAATGCCAGCAGAAAATAGCTTTGATATAGTCTCAGACTTCGACCAACAAGAGTTAGTAAATGCGGTTGATCAAACGTTACGCGAAGTGCAGACTCGCTATGATCTGAAGGATGCCGGTGTAACGATAACGCTCAGTAAAACCGAACTGGTGATCGAAGCTGACAGTGAAATGAGCCTGCGTAGTGTCCGTGATGTTTTAGAGACGAAGGCACTGCGGCGTAAGTTGTCGCTCAAAATCTTCGATTACGGCAAGCCAACCGATGCCAGCGGTGGTCGGGTGCGGCAGGTGGTTACTTTACGCCGTGGTATTGACAGTGAGTTAGCGAAAAAGCTGAGCAAGATGATCCGCGAACGGTTTCCCAAGGTTCAGCCCCGGATTCAAGGTGACGCACTGCGCGTGGTAGGAAAGAGCCGCGATGAATTGCAGGCAGTTATTGCGTTTCTCCGCGAACGCGAAGGTGAGATTCCGGTGCCCCTCCAAATGACAAATTACCGCTAGCGGGTGTTCGCACATGTGCGCTGTTGGCCTGGATCGCGAGTCGATGAACCGCATGGTCGGCAGCGCTCATCTTCTCCAGCGTTTTTCTGGGTTCTTTAGTGGATGCCGCTATCGAGTGCTCAGAACAGGACACTATCTCGTCTATGGTGTGTACATCCGAATGACAAGTCGATCTATAATGAAACGAGGTTGATGATCAACGATGTTAGCATTATTCGTGGTTATATATCGAAGAGAACGCCATAATGAAATATCATATTGTGACGCTGGGCTGCCCCAAAAATGTAGTGGATAGTGAAGGCATGGACGGCCTGCTCAGCATGCAGGGCCATCAAGCAGTTGCATCGGCTGATGAAGCTGATGTTGTTATTGTTAATACATGTAGCTTTATTGCTGCTGCTCGATCAGAGACACTTAGTGTCTTAAAAGAACTGGCCAGCCGTAAACAGCCCCATCAGCGACTCATTGCAGCCGGGTGTATGGCTCAAAGTCACCCGCAAGAAATTACGGCTGTGCAAGGAGTGGATGCAACGATTGGCACTCAACAATGGACACAGATTAACGCGCTGGTTAGCCAACTCGATCAGCCGGTTATCCCACTGACGCCGGGCCAAACGGCTGTGACCATTCCCCTCATACCGACGTCATCGAACGGTCGACCGACATCGTATGCCGATTGGCGTACCACCCAGATTCGACGTACACGCCATACACCCTCGGCGTATCTCAAAATTTCAGACGGTTGTAATCTGCGCTGTGCTTTCTGCACGATTCCCAGTTTCAAGGGCGACATGCGCTCGAAGCCGGTCGGTGCTGTATTGGCCGAGGCACAAGAGCTGGTTGCGCAGGGAACCCGCGAAATTATTCTGGTTGCCCAGCACCTGACCGATTATGGTCGCGATCTAGGTCTGAAGGACGGTCTGGCTATGCTTCTGGATGAATTATGCCAGGTTCTACCGACAGACATCTGGATCAGGCTGATGTATGCGTACCCGCATGGCATCAGCGAGCGGCTCATCACTACGATGGCTACTCACAAACAGATTTGCCACTACCTCGATATGCCGCTCCAGCATGCCCATCCAGCCACCTTGCGGCGCATGCGACGACCACCTGATACTGACCGAACGCTCAAACTCATTGCTGAACTCCGGGCGGCGATGCCTGATATTGCTCTTCGCTCGACGTTTATTGTTGGTTACCCCGGCGAAACGACGGCTGAGTTCAATGCACTCCTCGAATTCTTGCAAACGGCCCAACTCGACCGCGTTGGTGCATTCCGCTATTCACGTGAACCGGGTACACCGGCAGCCGAACTACCCGACCAGGTGCGTCCACAGGTTATCGAGCGACGATGGCACGAATTGATGCGCCTACAACAGCAGATTTCGTTTGCCCGTAATCAGCGCTGGATCGGGCGCACATTAACGGTGTTGATCGAGGGGAACGGCAGCGCCGACGATGGCAGTCAGTTGAGCGTTGGTCGATCATTTCGTGATGCACCCGAAATTGATGGTCAGGTCTTTGTTTGGGGCCATTTTCCTATCGGGCAGATAATAACTGTGCGTATTACGCAGGCTGCTGAGTACGACTTGTGGGGTGAAGCAGTTGGATAATACATTGGTGGTGCAGATTATTGCACCACCAATGAATTGGTTGCACCGATCACTTCGTACCGTTTAATCGCCGACTAATCTCTTGTTGCAGACGGCGTAATTCAGTAGGATTGTTCTTCGCCAGATGATCAACCATATAAGAGATGGCTGTATCACTGTAATCGTCGAGCAAGCCATCGATAACCTGCTGAACAACCAGATTAACAAATTCATCTTCAGAAATTACGGGGGTGTAGACATAAGCCAACCCGTCGCGCTCACGTTGTAACATACCCTTATCGGCGAGACGGCTCATTGTCGTCATGACGGTTGTGTATGCAATATCGCGCTGTTGGGCCAGTTTACGATGAACCTTCTTCACTGTGCTCGCGCCCTCTTTCCAGAGAATTTGCATAATCTCGGTCTCAAGCGGCCCCAGTACCTTGACAAGACCATCTTTCATCGGACTGAAGCGGAAGCGTAGGTTGAATGCCATAGTACACCCCTTTTCTTGAGTTAACGGTAGTAGATAGCTCATACCCTTCTGAAAGCGAGTGTACGGCGCAGCAAGCAGTTCGAGAAGAGGGAAACATTACACAGTGATGACAGGTTGGTAGTACTATAATCCGCTTTCTATACGATATTGTGTCGTATAGACAATAGAAAAACTGTAAACAATTTGTAATGTCTATGATAACAGAAAACGACGTTCGTTACCAGATTCAGGCGGAAATGCGGGCAGCATTTCCGGTGGTCGAAGGACGGCTCAGCCGGTTTTACGCAATGCAGGAATATCATCTAGGTTGGCGCAACGAAGATTTGACGCCGGCAACCGCCGATCCAGGGAAGCTGATCCGTCCACAGCTTGTGTTGTTGGCCTGTGCTGCTGCTGGTGGTGATCCACAACAGGCCCTACCGCTGGCAGCCGGTGTACAGTTGTTACACGATTTCTCGCTTATCCACGACGACATCGAAGACGACAGTGCCATGCGGCGGGGGCGGCGTACCCTCTGGCACATCTGGGGGTTGGCGCACGGGATCAACGCCGGTGATGCAATGTTTGTCATTGCGCACTTGGCCATTCATCGGCTGAGCGATCGTGGTCTGCCAGCCGAGCGAGTGCTGACGATCCTCCGTCGGTTTGATGAGATCATCTTACGTATCTGTGAAGGTCAGTACCTTGATCTCAGTTTCGAGGGTGATTTGAGTATCTCACCCGCTGATTATCTGACGATGATCGGTGGTAAGACCGCAGCACTTATTGCCGGTGCTGCTGAACTTGGTGCTCGCGCCGCTGGCGCTACCGAAGAGACGGTCACGGCGCTAGCCGATTTTGGTCGTGCAGTGGGGTTGGCGTTTCAGATCGAAGATGATATTTTGGGTATCTGGGGAGCGCCAGAACAGACCGGTAAGCCGTTTGCCGCTGATTTATACCGCCGTAAAGTGAGTTTACCGGTTGTGCATGCACTGAGTCATAGTCCTGATCGCGAGCGCTTGGCCGAACTCTACCGCCAGCCTGTGCTCGGTGATGATGCGGTGAGACAGGTGCTGGCCATTCTTGATGCTGCCGGATCACGATCATTCTGTGCTGTTATAGCTAACGAACACCATCAGGCCGCCTTTGCCGCCCTTGATCGCCTTTATCCACCTACCGCAACCGCCGCTGCAGCCCGCGACCGTTTACGTGCCCTTGCCCAAAGCCTGATTGGCCGTCAGTATTAGGGTGTAGGTTTTTCAAGGGTCTTTTCCTGTCTGGTAGGAGGGCAGCAGAAGGAGAAGCGAGAGAAATAGGAGCGGGGGTAGCTTTTACCCCTGCTTCCCTCTTCCCTTCCTCTTGCTCTTGCGAGGTGGAATGGGAAAAGGTGAGAGTTTTCCCTAGTAGATACTGGGGTGAAGGTGAAGGTGCAGCCGTGCTGTGGCGACGTGCGCTGACTTCCACGTGAATTTATCGGTTGGTGCATCCTCACTTGCAAGAGAGGGCGGGTAACCTAACTATCCAACGGCGCTGACGAGAATGATCGTCTTATCAACGTGGGGCCAGGAAGTTCCCTCTTTTGTGCCTGTTTCTCTTTTCTGTTTCCTCACCGAACCCCGGCCAGGTCAGGTGAAAACTTTCAAACCGCTGCTCCTCACAACCCGGCTTGACATCATTGCTCACGAGTGTTATGCTACATAATCAAAGACAACTTGTGCGTTACGATCACGGAAGATCGTCGCTCGGGATGAAATGCGGCCTGGCGTTGCACGCCGGGCGTTTTTGATCAAATATTCTTTCTGTAAACCTGCAAGCCTTTCATCAGCAACAAAGACGGCTGGATAATAACGACTGACTGCTTACTGTGCGGGAATTGGTTTCATCCGCGCCTGATCGAAAAGCTGAAAACAATGGCGCACCCTCTGTCCTGATAGGAGCGGCTCTTATGGATGATGTAGCAACTACCGCTCAGGTACTTGAGCTAACGGCAACGATACCGGATGAGTGTAAATCAGATGACCTTTCGCCACTGGCAGCCGAACTGCTTCAGCATCCGGTAATGCACATTATCGTTAAACAGCAACAAAAACGTGGCTGTCAAACATCCCTCGAAGCGGTGCAAGTAGCTTTTGTGAGAGCCTATCATTCGCCTTCAGTAGAAGCCCTGATTGCCCGCCATCGCGATTACCTCCCCTCTGCCGATTTTGATCTCATCCGCCGCTCGTATGCTCTTGCTGCAATTGCCCACGAAGGACAACGCCGACAGTCAGGTGAGCCGTATCTTGATCATCCGATTGCAGTCGCCATTATTTTGCTCGACCTCCGTCTCGACACCGAATCGATAGCTGCTGCGCTGTTGCACGATGTGGTTGAGGATAGCGAGGTGCCGATTAGCGTTATCGAACACTTTTTCGGTCAGCAGGTTGCCAGTCTGGTTGATGGAGTAACAAAACTTTCTGGTTACGAGAGCAAGAGCAAGGAAGAAGCTCAGGCAGGGACGTACCGTAAACTCATTATTGCTTCTGCCGACGATCCGCGGGTTGTGCTGATCAAGCTGGCCGACCGCTTGCATAATATGCGTACTATCCATGCTACCCCACCGCAAAAGCAGCAGCGGGTAGCCCGTGAAACACTCGACATTTATGCGCCGCTCGCCCATCGTCTTGGGATGTGGCAGATGAAATCGGAGCTAGAGGATTTGGCGTTTAAGACGCTGCATCCCGACCGCTATCAAGAGATTGCCCGTGGCCTGGCGATGCGCAAAGAGGCGCGTGACCAGATCGTGCAAAAAGTTATTGCCCAACTGAAAGAGATGTTGGCCCGCGAGGGTATTAAGGCCGAGGTGACCGGTCGCTCGAAGCACATTTACTCGATCTGGCGCAAAATGGAACGAAAAGGGGTGCCGCTCGAGCGCATCTATGATCAGCTTGCCGTGCGGATTATTGTTGACGATCCAAATAATGAGGTAGGCGCGTGTTATCAGGCGCTGGGGGTAGTACACGGCAAGATGAACTGGACGCCGGTGATGTCGGAGTTTGACGATTATATTGCTGCTCCGAAAGAGAGTTCGTATCGCTCGATCCACACAACCGTTATTTTGCCGGAAGGGCTGCACTGTGAAGTGCAGATTCGTTCAACGAAGATGCATGAAGAAGCCGAGCACGGCATTGCAGCACACTGGCGCTATAAAGAGGGTTTCAATACCCGCAGTGATCGCGATTACGAAAACAAAATTCGCTGGTTACGCGAGCTGATCTCGTGGCGCAATGAAACGACCGACCGCGAATTTGTCGATATGTTGCGCGCCGAATTTGAAGAGCGCGTCTTTGTGTTCACGCCAAAAGGTAAAATTATCGATCTCCCTGAAGGATCGACACCGGTCGATTTTGCGTATCGCATTCACTCTGAAGTGGGGCACAGTTGTATCGGTGCGAAAGTCAATGACCGCCTGGTACCACTCGATTACGAATTACGAAACGGTGAAATTGTTGAGATTCTAACCTCGAAACACCAGCGCGGCCCCAGTCGCGACTGGTTGCGTTTTGTGAAGACACCCTCGGCTCGGAACCATATTAAGCGATATTTCCGCAGGCTGGAGCGCGAAGAGAACATTGCTGCCGGGCGTGAAATGCTCGAAAAAGAGCTGAAACGTTATGGCTTAACCCAGGTCAGTTTCGAGAAACTGGTTGAGCTGGCCGGCCCAACTGTGCGCTCGATTGATGACCTCTTCTACCAGATCGGGGTTGATGACCTGAACGAGCGGACACTCGTTCAGAAGCTGTTGAGCGAACAACAGCTTTCACAGGCACAGAGCGAACAAGCGGAACTGGAACAACAACTACAACTACCGCGTGCTCCCCAACCAATAGCCCGAGTCAGCGCTAGTGGCGAGATTTACCTCGAAGGTACCGGTAAAATTGCCTCACGGCTTGCACGCTGTTGTAACCCGGTTTTTGGTGAACCGATAGTTGGTTTTACAACCCGTGGTCGGGGTGTTACCGTTCATCGCACCGATTGTCGCACGATCCAGAATCTCAGTGCTACCGAACGCAATCGTCTGATGCCAGTATGTTGGGGGAATACCATCGGATCAAATCAGTTCTTCCCGGTACCGTTGCGGATCGAAGCCTGGGATCGGGTGGGATTGTGGCGCGATATTTCAAATGTGATCGCCGATGCCGGTATCAATATTGCCGATGTGAGTCAAGGCAAGCGTTGGGCCAATGGTCGCACCATTCTTAATGTGACGGTCTCGCTGCAATCGATGGCTCAACTGTCGCCGTTGATCGAGAAAATTAACCGCATTCCCGATGTGATTGATGTCTACCGTAAGACGTAGACTACGTGTTGAGGTTTGATGATCGAGGCAATTCGTTCCAGGCTACTCCACTGGTTTGCTAAACACGGACGAGACCTGCCCTGGCGCCGAACCCGCGATCCCTACGCGATTATGGTCGCCGAAATTATGCTCCAGCAGACGCAGGTCGATCGGGTTATCCCCAAGTATCATGCGTTTTTGACGGAATTTCCCACCATAACAGCCCTGGCTACTGCTTCCACGGCGGATGTGATCAGATTGTGGGCCGGTCTTGGTTATAATCGGCGGGCGATTCATCTGCAACGTGCTGCCCAGATCATTGTAGAACAGTATGATGGTCAGGTTCCATCATCGGTAGCAGCATTGCGTAAGCTTCCCGGGATTGGCCCCTACACTGCCGGTGCTATCGCCTGCTTTGCTTTCGAGCAAGATGTGGTCTTTCTGGATACCAATATTCGCCGTGTTGTGCGGCGGTTATGTGTTGGCCCTGATCACTGGCCCGCGCCATCTGATGCAACACTTTTAGCCCATGCCGAAGCATTGTTGCCCGTGGGCAAAGGCTGGGAATGGAATCAGGCTATCATGGAATTGGGGGCATTGATTTGCACTGCCGCTGGCCCGGCTTGCTGGCGTTGCCCGTTACGCCAATACTGTCGTGCGTATACTGTTGCGGTTGCGGCTGATAGTGAGCTGGTACTGACTCCGGCCACTCCGCAGGTGAAACGAGTGGCTGAAACTCGCTCTGCAGAGCCGTTCATTGGATCAAGACGCTGGTATCGCGGTCGAATCATCGCTACGTTGCGGAATTTACCAACAGGAACAGTACTACCTTTGGCCGAATTAGGGCAACGAATACGCGCCGATTATACTGCGGAGCACGAAACCTGGTTGCAGAAACTGGTCGTCGATCTGGCTCGCGACGGTCTGCTGCTTGTAACCGAACAAGGGGTTCGTTTGCCCGACTAAGCGCATTACCTGAAGGACAGATCAGGCAACATGTGATGAACGGCTCGGCCGTTTGCCGCGCCGATTATCAATGCAGCCTGGGGAATGTCGTAACCTGGAGGGAGTGTGATTGATGCACACCATTCCATCATCTCTTCGCAATACAGTGATAGGATTGTGGATTGCTGCGCTATTGGTAGGTGTGATCTCTAGCCTGCTGGCTCCACCCGTCACGATTGATCTGGCCACATTGCTGGCTACCATCCTTTTTGCTGTGGGGCTGACCGTCTTTGAATCCCTCACGATTGTGCATCAATCTGACCGTCCTCTAGCAGTGACTCTGGCTGTGTTGATTGGGGCAATGATCATTTTGCCCTGGCCACTCTTTTTACTGGCGACGGCCATTGGTGCTGTCGCCGGGGCATTGGCGCGTCAGGCTGAATGGTGGCAGGCGCTTGTCCTGGCATCTATTCGCTGGATTGCTCTCACTGCTGGCAGCGTCGTTCTTATCATAGCTGTTCAGCAGCACACATTTGAAGCTAACGTTGCCTCACCGTTCGCCTTCTTCGGTCTGATCAGTTGTGGTCTGATCATCTACGTTATCGAGCGGCTGGCCAGTGCCAGTCTAACGGCCCCGAATACCGGTGAAGGTTTTCTCTCTGCACTGCACTGGCGATGGGATGATGCTGGCTGGTATGCGTTGATCTATGCGCCGTTTGGTGGAGTATTGGCAATTCTCTGGCAGCAGGATGTGTGGGCGTTTGTGCTGGGGATGGCGCCACTGATGATGGCGCAGATCAGTTTGCGTCATCAGCATCGGCTAGAAGAAGCTCTGAACGTTACCAACAAGCAACTGCAAGCAGTGAATGAACGTTTCCTTGCTCTCTCGCGCCAGACCGAGCATCTGCAAAGCCTGATGGTTGTGCTTCTGACCAGTCGTGATGTGCCAACAATGCTCAATTTACTCGGTGAGCGTCTAAGTGTGCTCATGGGTGCCGATAGTGCGTGGGTAACACTGTATGATGACCAGGGGACCCTTCAGTTGGTCGCTTCACATCATTTGCCGGTAGCCACAGGTGGGGTTGGTCCACAACCGATCCCGTTGCCGCACGCTTACGCAACTGCCCTGGAGCGCGGACGGGTAACTCTCTTTACAAATCAGCAT
The DNA here is from genome assembly GCF_030444705.1 of Chloroflexus sp. MS-CIW-1. NCBI lineage: Bacteria > Bacillati > Chloroflexota > Chloroflexia > Chloroflexales > Chloroflexaceae > Chloroflexus > Chloroflexus sp. MS-CIW-1. Next base: position 967,593 of record NZ_JAUBWR010000001.1, on the reverse strand, counting down.
GTCCAGATGCTGGCGCCGGTCGCTGCTTTGACGCAGCACTCCACCTGGCAGGCAATTATTATGTTGCCGTTACTCGATGAGCAACGTCCGCTCGGTGCAGTCTGTCTGGCGTTCGAGACGGTACGTGGTCTGAAAGAAGATGAGCAGCGTCTGCTTGCTGCCTTTGCCCGCCACGTGGCGACAGCCATTCAAAATGCCCGGCTCTTTCGGCGCTGGCAAGAATCGCAAATCGAACTGGGGCGCTCGGCGAAACTTGCAGCCGTGGGCACGTTTGCTGCCAGTATTGCTCACGAATTCAACAACCTGCTGGCAGGTATGTTAGGGTATGCTCAGTTGGGGTTGGCTGACGATAACGTTGACATAAAAAACGAAGCTCTCAAAGTCGTCCTCGACACCTGTAAGCGTGGCCGTAGTATTACCGGTAGTCTGTTGACCTTTGCCCGTCGGCGTGATTCGCGTCGTGAACTGTCAGACCTGCGCGAAGTGGTTGAAGGGACTCTCACGCTCATGGAGATTGAGCTGCGTAAACATAACATTCGGGTTGTCCGTCACATTGATATGGTTCCGCCTACCGTCTGTGATGCCGGTCAGATTTCGCAAGTATTCTTAAATCTGTTGACTAATGCCCGTGACGCGATGAAACCACAGGGTGGCACGCTGACCGTAACCCTTACTTCGGATGACAAATGGATCTGCTTGCAGGTCGAAGATACCGGTTGTGGCATCCCCGAAGCGATTCGACGGCAAATCTTCCAACCGTTTGTGACAACAAAAAACACAACCGGCAGCCAATCGGGTACCGGCCTGGGGCTGGCCGTCTCGTATGGCATTATCAACAATCACAATGGGCACTTTGAAGTCGAGAGTGAGGTTGGCAAAGGCACAAAGATGACAATTCGGCTGCCGATTGTGTCGGAAGAACCGGCTGAAGCTACGGCAGCACCTATTCCAGCACTGCGGATGCTCGTTATCGACGATGATGAAGCATCGGCACGCACGCTCACTACTATTCTTGAACAGGCCGGTCATCAGGTGACCTATTGTGCACACAGCGGTGAGGCGGTTTCGATCTACACAGCGCAACCGTTTGATATTGTGTTGAGCGACGTGGTGATGCCTGAACTCGATGGGATCAGTTTGCTGAATGTCTTGCGGAGTTATGACCCAACCGCGAGTGTTATTCTATTTACCGGTCAGATCGAACCCGACCAGGTAGCCACTATGGCTGCCAGTGGGGCCTATGCGGTACTACGCAAGCCTTTTTCGACGGATGAACTGCTAGCGACGGTACAGGCGGCCTACCATGATCGTGAGCGGGCCAAACGAGCGTTAGCAGGGGTTGCCGAAGCTATTCGCTAGCCGTTGTCAGGCCGGGAATATCCAGCCCCACGCTTATTTGACGTCAATCCCGGCAGCGTTTTCAGCGTTAACTGACCTGTGCCGTAACAGAGCGACGCCAAAGAATGTTACACCGACTAACGACGATCCCCGCTCCACGCTCTTTAAGCGTGAGGCGTGGGTTGGCGCTATGCGGTGTGCGACTGGCATCCCCTCACTTCACTCAGTCGCTTGGGGCAGGTTGAAAACCTGCCCCGCCCCATTGCTATGACCATCCTCCTACATTTACGTGCACGACCACGAACGAAAAGAGTGCAGACAACCGCTCACGAAAGCTGTGCTAACCGGCGGCTGCAATGCCCTGAATACCGCCCTCGGTCATCTTCCGCACATCAAGCAGCTCATCAACCTGTTCAGGGGTGAGCAGACCCTTCTCGACGACCACCTCCTTGATCGTCTTGCCGGTTGCCATCGCCTCTTTCGCCACTTCAGCACCGTTGAGATAACCGATAACTGGGTTCAGAGCGGTGACCAGAATAGCATTCTTGGCCAGCCAGCCAGCCGCCTTTTCCCGGTTGGCAGTGATCCCAACCACGCATTTGGTCGTGAAGGCATTGATCGCGCCGATCAGGACGTGCATCATCTCAAACAGGTTATGAGCAATGATCGGCATCATAACGTTCAGTTCGAGCTGACCGGCTTGCGCAGCCAGGGCTACTGTAAGATCACAGCCTTGCACGTGGTAGCAGGCCATATTCAGCATTTCGGCCAACACCGGATTCACCTTGCCTGGCATAATTGAGGAACCGGGTTGGACTGCCGGGAGCCGAATTTCATCCAGACCGGTAGCCGGCCCAGAGGAGAGCAGCCGGAGATCGTTGGCAATACGCCCGAGCGTAATGCAGAGGGTGCGCAGACTGGCTGAAAAGTCGGCGGGATCGGCCATGCTCTGCATCGACTCAAAGAGATTGCCTGATGAGTACAGTTCCTGGCCGGTCAATTCGCTCAACTTGGCTATCATGCGGCTGTGATATTCGGGATGCGCATTGAGACCGGTACCGGTTGCTGTACCGCCAATCCCTAACCGACGGAGCCGATTGGCAGCCGTGGCGATACGCTCGCGGTCGTTGCGGACTGCTTTCGCATACGCGCCAAACTCTTGACCGAGGCGCACCGGAACGGCGTCTTGCAAGTGCGTGCGTCCTGACTTGACAACATCATCAAATTCGACCGCCTTCTGCTCAAGCGCATCGGCAAGATTATCGATGGCGGCGAGCAGTTCGGGCAGGCGCCACAGACACCCCAAACGAATGGCTGTTGGAATGGTATCGTTGGTTGATTGCGCCATATTCACATGATCATTTGGGCTGACCGGCTTCTTTGGGTCATCAAGCCTGTAACCAAGTATCTGGTTGGCACGGTTGGCTAAGACCTCGTTGACATTCATGTTATGAGAGGTACCAGCACCGGCCTGGAATGGATCGACAACAAATTGATCGGCATGTTTCCCGGCCAATACTTCATCGGCGGCCTGAATAATCGCGTTGGCAATGTGTGGATCGAGCAGACCGAGATCGCGATTAACTTCAGCCGCCGCTCGTTTGATCATCGTTTGCGCCCAAACGAACGCCGGGTATGGACGCATTCCGCTAACCGGAAAGTTCAATACAGCTCGTTGCGTTTGTGCACCGTAGAGCGCATCAGCCGGTACTTGCATCTCGCCTAACGAGTCGCGTTCAATGCGATAGCCTTCAGCCATGAGTTCAGCTCCTTTCATGCGGCAGAAACGCATAAGATGCTCTGCCGGCAAGAATTGTGTCGCGTGCAGTGCGATTGTATCACATTCTGACCCGGTAACCGGTGCGAGGTGATTTGGGGCGATTGAGCCTTATGGCCGATCATCGGCAATCACCTACCGCAGAATTATGCAAGAGGCGGCGGCGGTTTCCGCAGGGTTGGGGCGGGCCAATGCGGACAATACCGCCGATACGGGCGATACGTATAGGACGCTTGGAACCGACAAGGGCGACTCAGGTTTACCAAAATAGCTTACAGTTTCATGAAAGCCTGTTCGCAAGCGGCTATCGGTGTGCTATAATCGAAGCGGAAGTATGCACGGTGTGGTGCAATTTATGTCTATATAAAAACAAAAAATCGACACCATCCTTATTCTTTCGGACAAATGTTTCAGATTTAGATCGCGCTTTTGCCCTTGTTCTCGTTTGTCGAGTGTAAACTGTTTTTAGAGACGAGTACGCCATGCACGACTTCGTTCATTTGCATGTCCACTCTGAATATAGCCTGCTCGATGGCTATGCTACCACCAAAGGCATCGCCCAACGTGCTGCCGAATTGGGGATGGACAGTATTGCCTTGACCGACCATGGCGTCATGTACGGCGCAATGGAGTTCTACGAGGCGGCCAAAAAGGCCGGCATTCGGCCAATTATTGGGGTTGAAGCCTACATGGCGCCGGGTTCGCTCAGCGACCCAATGACCAGAGGGAGCAAAAACTACTTCCATCTTCTGCTCCTGGCGCAAAACGAGGTTGGCTACCGCAATCTGGTCAAGCTCACCACCCGCGCCCATCTTGATGGTATGGGTAAGGGCGTCTTTGCGCGCCCCCGCATTGATCGTCAGTTGCTCGAGACCTATCACGAGGGTTTGATCGTCACCTCGGCCTGTCTGGCCGGTGAGGTGCTACACTACCTCAAGCAAGGTGACCGGCGTACCGCTGTCGAAACGGCGGCGTACTATCGCGATTTGCTTGGCCCCGACCGTTACTACCTTGAGTTGCAATTGCACGACAATACGCCCGAACTTGAAACACTCAATGAAGAGCTGGTGCGGATCGGACGCGAGCTTGGGATACCACTGGTCGCTACCAGCGATGCACATTTCGTCCGGGCGGAAGATAAAGCCACACAGCACAAGATTATGGCGATGGGTATGAACATGACCTACGCTGAGTTTTGTGCTCGCGAATACGCCATGGACGAGAGCTACCATATTATGTCGGGCGAGGAGATGTGGGCGAAATTCAAGCGGTACGGTTCTGAACCGCTCGAAAATACCCGCCGTATCGCCGATATGTGCCGACTGAAACTCGAGTTTGGCCGTGTACAGTTGCCGGTATTCGAGTTGCCGCCAGGTCACGATGCTGCTTCCTATCTGCGGCTCGTTTGCGAAGAGGGGTTGATGCGCCGTTTCAACGGTCAACCACCCGATGAATATGTGCGTCGGCTCGACTATGAGCTTGATGTTATCAACAAGACCGGCTTCCCCGACTACATGTTGATCGTGTGGGATTACGTGAAATTTGCTCGTTCACGGGGTATCCCATGTCTGCCCCGTGGCTCGGCCGGCGCTTCACTGGTGCTCTACGCCCTGGGGATTACCGACGTTGATCCGGTAAAGAATAAGCTGCTCTTCGAGCGGTTCCTCTCGCCGGAACGGCTGGAGATGCCTGATATTGATACCGACTTCGCCGATTCGCGTCGTCAGGAGATTCTGGACTATATCGCCAATAAGTACGGACGCGAGAATGTAGCCCAGATTATTACCTACGGTACGCTCGGTGCGAAGGCGGCCATTCGTGATATGGGTCGGGTCCTCGGTCTCGATCCCAATGAAGTAGATCGCGTCGCGAAGTTGATTCCAGCACTGCCGGTAGGAACGACCATCGCTCAGGCCCTTGAGCGGGTTCCCGAACTGAAGCAGATCTACGAGACGCAACCGCACTTGCGTGAATTGATCGATGAAGCACAAAAGGTCGAAGGGCGGATGCGTTCAGTCGGTACCCATGCGTGTGGTGTGGTGGTGAGTCGCACCCCTCTGGAAGAGATTGTGCCGCTCCAACGCACGACCAAAGACGAGAATGCGTTGATGGCGGCGTTTGAAGGCCCTACGCTGGCGAAGATGGGCCTACTCAAGATGGATATTCTCGGCCTGACAAACCTTTCAGTAGTGGCCGAGGCACTTAAGTATATCGAGCAGACAACCGGGCGACGGATGTGGCTCGATGAAATTCCGCTTGACGATCAAAAGGTTTTTGAAGCATTAGGACGCGGTGAAACAAAGAATGTCTTCCAGCTTGAATCGGCGGGCATGACCCGTTATCTGATGCAACTGAAGCCAACTCGTGTGGAAGACCTGTACGCGATGGTGGCCCTCTACCGCCCTGGTCCGCTCGAACAGATTCCGGTCTATATTCAAAACAAGAATAATCCATCGCAGATCCGTTACCTTCACCCGGTGCTTGAACCGATCTTGTCTGACACCTACGGCGTGATCGTCTACCAGGAACAGATTATGCAACTGTTGCAGACGGTCGCCGATTATACGCTCGGTCAGGCCTATATCGTGATTAAGGCGATCAGCAAGAAGAATCGTGAGCTGATGGCCGAAAACGAAGCGATCTTTAAACAGGGCTGTCAGCGTAAAGGTATCAGCAAAGAGATCGCCGATCAGCTCTGGGAATTGATCTTGCCCTTTGCTGGTTATTCATTCAATCGTCCCCATGCCACCCTCTACGGTTTGCTCAGTTATCAGACGGCCTGGCTGAAAGTGAATTATCCGGTTGAGTATATGACGGCGGTTTTGACCGGCGCTGGCGGTGTGATTGAAGATGTCACCAAAGCGGCCATCGAGGCCCGGCGGTTGGGGGTTGCCATACTTCCGCCTGATGTCAACCGTTCGCAGAAGGGATTTACGATTGAACCACTGGCTGAGCCATTGCCACCTGGAGTCACGTATAACCGTGGCATCCGCTTCGGTCTGATGGCTATTAAAAATGTAGGTGAAGGCCCGGTAGAGGCGATTATCGCCGCTCGTGAATCAGGTGGGCCATTTCAGTCGCTCGAAGATCTCTGTGCGCGTGTAGACCGCCATGCGCTCAATAAACGAACTCTAGAAAGTCTGATCAAAGCGGGTGCACTCGATTCGCTACCCGGCACTCGTCGCCAGAAACTGGCCATCCTTGACCAGGCAGTAACTGCCGGTAGTGAAGCGCAGAAAGCGCGTGAGATCGGCCAGAGTAGCCTGTTCGACATCTTTGGTGGGATGCCCGGTAGTAACCCAACTGTGAGCCGCATTCCGCTACCGCTGATCAATGAGACTGCTGCTGATCAGAAAGAGGTTCTGCGCTGGGAAAAAGAGCTGCTGGGTCTGAACCTTTCCGATGATCCAATTGCGAAGGCGCTGGAAGGGATCGATACAACCGGCGCTACCGATCTCGGCTCGATTGAAGCTGAGCATATTGGTGAGACTCTTACCTTTGTGGGTGTGCTAAGCGGTGTGCGGCGCATCGCAACGAAAAAGGGTGAGACGATGCTGGTCGCAACGCTCGAAGACCTGACCGGCAGTATTGAGCTAGTTGTCTTTCCAAAGGTGTTGGCGAAATGTGCTGATCTGTTGCAAAACGATGCCGTCGTGCGCGTCACGGCGAAGGTTGATAATCGCCGCGATACGCCGCAACTGGTGGTCGAGAGCGTGGAAGCACCGCAAAGTATTGATCAGGCAATGTCAGTTCAACCGGTTGAAATGGACCTTGAAGGTGTCAGTGATGATCTGAACAGCGAGCTAAAGATCGAGCTGCCGTCACCCTCGGTAGTCGAACCGCAACCCGCTGTAGCTGTTGCTCCTTCGCCACCACCGTCCCTTTCACCTGCTAAACCGCCCGCTGTTCGTCCACGCCAACCGGTTAAGTTAGCCAGTCACGGGAACGGCAATGGTGATGGTTATAGCAATGGCCACTCAGCAAGCCGGTCGAGCGCACCAGGTGCAGAAGGAGGGCGGGGTGAAGGGGTATCGGCCCGCAACCTTCGTATCTACCTCCCTCGTAGCCACGATTTCGATGCCGATGTTGCCCTTATGCAGCATGTTCATCAGATTCTGAGTAACAGTCATGGCCACGACCAGGTAACACTCTATGTACCAAACGGGGTTGGGATGGTAGTACTGCAATCGCAGCATACCATCACTATTTCCGATGCCCTGATTGCCGAGCTGAAGCAGGTGCTTGGACCTGAGCGTGTTCTGGCATGAAGGCCTAGATTGCAGCGGTTCCCGTGGGCTGTGTCGTCAGCCCACGGGTTTAGCGTGAGAATGCCCCTAAAAATGTCTGCTGAGAGTGGTGACTGAAAAGTACCAGAGAGTAGTCACCAAGTTGCATACCTTGCAATGAAAATTGACCACTCACCTTACCATCACCATCGGCACGCACGGTCGTTACCGTTACCGGTGGCGCCCCGGCAGGTGGGTTGTACCAGATGCCGACCGGTTCGCCGGGAGCAAAACCGTCGGCGGCATAGGTCAGTATTGGACCGGTTATGGTCATGGTTGGGGTACGCCAGAATGTGCGTTCGGAACCGGTGCCGATGAATGTTTGGGGCAGGTTACTCTGTCCTCTTCCAAACATATTGGTCGCATCACGATACCAGAAACGTGCTACGCGCCCCAGTAAAACTCCTGGAGAACTCTCCTCTCGTACCCGGAAACGGATCGTTATCGTTACCAGATCGCGAACAGATGCCAACGCACCGGTGCGAATGGTTATCAAGCCGGGCCGCACATCACTGACCCAGACATCCGGGCGACTGGTTTGGGCGTCGAGCAACACGAGTTCGTTGTCGGCAAATGGTAATTCAATCGTTGCTTCGAGTGCTGATCCCTGTCCATAATTTTCGAGCACTACATCGAGCGAAAATACCTCACCGGGCGCGACCACATCATTAACCCGTTGTGCTAGCACCAGCCTGGCCGGTCGTGCTCCCAATGCCGGGTCGACGGTATACTGCACGTCGTCGATCAGCCACGTATCCTTTGGCCCACTCACTTCAATAACCGTGATAGTCTTGCCAGCCGGAGCACTAAATGTCACCTGATCGAGGCGACCGGTGAGAATATTGGGCAGCACTTCAGCAGTAGCGATGACAGCACCATCGGAAGCTGTAGCGGTCACACGAAGGATATCTGATGTCGAGACATAGATACTGAACGAGAGCACACCTGCCGGTAAAAAAATCATTCCTGTTCCGCTTCCGCTTACCCGACCGAATCCATAGCCGTTGACGAAAAAGGCGCAGGTTCCCCCAAAATCGGGACAGGTATCTGGAAACGGTGCGTTGTAGCGACCGCTGCGTATATCACCAAACCGCCAGCCGGCGCCGAAGCGAACCCCACTATATTCGCCAATAGCTACATTGTCGGGAAAATTCTCGAAATCAAGGGTGAACGTCAACAGTGACTGCGCAGTTGCCACTGTCGCGGTGCAAAGATGCCAGAGGATAAAACAGAGAACCAGCCAGCGGTGCATAATGGCCTCCGTAGAACAGCGATGTTCTTATTATAGTCAAGAAGAGGCCATCGAGAAATAGGAAATTTCTCAGAATTGGCACCCACGAGCTAACAATTTTGTGAGGTTGAATCGGAACACACCATACGAAAACGCTCTCAGCGTACATCAGATTTCACTATTCGGCTCTTTCGGTGCTATAGTAAGATCACGTCGATAAAGTGTGTAACTTCCCTTCAGATCGCACGTACATGTTTACAAGCCCAATCTGAGCGGGTGGAACAGCGTTATCGTCAGTAAGGTTTTGTCGTGCTCTACATGGGGAGGTCGTATGTCTCACAACTATCGGCTCTGGTTGGTTTCGCTCGTCAGTCTATTCCTACTCGCTCTGACAGCCTGTGGTGGTGGTAGTGCAACTCCAACTACAGCCCCAACTCCTGAACCAACGCAGGCAGTCGCACTCCCCACCCGTACTCCACGCCCGACCATAGTTCCGGCTCAGCCGACTGCAACTCCTCGTCCTTCACCAACGACAGCAGGGCAAAGCGGGCAGTTGGCGTTGGTAGACATTGGCCCGCTCAAGACCTATGATCATCCGAGCGGTGTGTTTAAGATCGACGTTCCCAACAATTGGACGTTGCAGGATAACAGTTCTAGTGCAGAGCTGTTATTGATCTGGACAGACCCAACAGGCAATGGTGCAATTCTGGTTAATATCTTTGAGGATAATCGCAATTATTCTGATAGCCAGCTCGTAAAGCTGCTCACCGATTTCCTCGAAGAGCGTTTTGGTCAACAACCAGATTTCTCCTACGAAGACGCAAAACCGCAAAGTGACGGTAGTCAACTGGTTGTCTGGTCGTATACCGCCACCGCCGACAACAATATTCAGACTACGTTGTTAGGGAATAGCTTCGTCGAGCAACGAGGGAACAAAGTCTCGATCCTGACTACCCTGGTGCCTCAAGAGCAATTCGAGACGCTGGTGAGTCAGACTGACAAGATTATCAATACCTATCGCATCAATCCCAGAGCTGCGATTGGTGGTGGGAGTAATACGCCTGCTACCGGTGGCACCGTCCTCGCACCGGTTCAGATCGGTCGTCTCCGAACCTTCAATCATCCCTCTGGTGTATTCCGAATCGACATCCCTGAGAACTGGTCATTGACTGACAATAGTCGTCCCGGCGAGTTGATACTCGTCTGGAATGATCCCGCCAATAACGCAGCGATTATCGTGGACGTTTTGGAAGATAGTGCAACGTACAGCGATGATCAGTTAGTCGATAAGATGATTAGTTTCCTGCAATCATCTTTTGGCAACCAGCCCGATTTCTTTTACGAAGACCCTAAACCACAAAGTGACGGCAGTATCCTGATCGTCTGGGGGTTCACAGCAACTGCATCAAACAATGTCCAGGCCTCGATGTTGGGGAACAGTTTTATCGAGCAGCGTGGGAACAAGCTTTCGGTATTGACCACACTGGTACCGGCGGATCAATTTGACACGCTCGTGAGCCGGACAGACGAAATTATCAATACCTATCGCCTCGATCCCGATGCCAGGGTGCCGTAGATACACTGGGATAGTGGGTATCTAAGCGCGATCCGAAACATCTCAACGGCTGATGAAGTTCGCCGTGTGTTGCCCCCTGCCAGATCGGTGGGTGTGCAAAAGGGTCATATTCCACAATCCGCGATCTCAGTCACCGGTAGGCATTGTCGGTTATGCGACAACCGTTGGTATCGACTTCTAGGGGCGAGGCGCCACCTCGCCCCTTGCTCTTGCGAAAAACTGGGCTGCGTTCGCGCAGATCGAAAGGCGGGCCAGAGGCCCGCGCACCTGAGCGCAATCCTGAGCGCGTAGATCGAAAGGTGGGCCAGAGGCCCGCGCACCTGAGCGCAATCCTGAGCGCGTAGATCGAAAGGCGGGCCAGAGGCCAGCGCACCTGCGTGTAACCCTGCACGTGCACAACGAAAGGCGGGCTAGAGGCCAGCGCACCTGCGTGTAACCCTGCACGTGCACAACGAAAGGCGGGCCAGAGGCCCGCGCACCTGCGTGTAACCCTGCACGTGCACAACGAAAGGCGGGCCAGAGGCCCGCGCACCTGCGTGCGTATATCAAAGGGCGGGCCAGAGGCCTGCGCATCTGCGTGCGTATATCAAAGGGCGGGCCAGAGGCCCGCGCACCTGAGGAAAGGCAACCTATTCTTCAGACACTCTCTGAGAGGAACATGGGTTCTTCCAGTTCACTCACAGCAGAGATATACGATAGCGTTATACCCCTCTATCAAGCACTAGCCCTTCGCAGCAGCGTAATGCTCAGCAACCTTCGCCCAATTTACCACGTTCCACCAGGCATCAACATAGGCTGCACGCTTGTACTGATATTTCAGATAGTAGGCGTGTTCCCACACGTCGATGCCGAGGATTGCCGTCTTCCCCTCCATCAACGGATTATCCTGATTGGGTGTGCTCATAATGCTCAGGCTGCCATCTTTTGCGGCTACCAGCCAGGCCCATCCCGACCCGAATCGGCCCAGGGCTGCTGCTTTAAACTTCTCCTTGAAGGCATCGAAGCTACCAAAGGCAGCATCAATTGCCGCAGCCAGCTCACCATCGGGCGCACCACCGGCATTGGGGGCCATAATTTCCCAGAAAAAGGTGTGATTCCAGTGCCCGCCGCCGTTGTTGCGTACCGCGGTCCGAATGGCTTCAGGAATAGCGTCAAGGTTGCTCAACAGCTCCTCAATCGTCTTACTCTGTAACTCAGGATAATTTGCCAGCGCGTTATTCAGGTTAGTCACATAGGTCTGATGGTGATTATCGTGGTGAAAGTGCATCGTTGCTTCATCGATGTACGGTTCGAGAGCGTTGTAGGCGTAGGGTAACGGTGGAACTTCAAAGGCCATGTGAAACCTCCATATATTTCGAGCAGCGACGGCCACCTTTGGCCGTCATCGTGGGTACACATCTATTGTACCGCGAAGCCAGAGAAGATTGCTAGCCTGGAATCCGGTAGCGACAACAATGACCACCGCTGGCAATCGTCGTATCGCGTTCGATAGTCGTTGCTAGCAGCTCTTCGTACAGACGTAACTCTTGTGCGCAGATTTGTGGATAGCGACGGGCGACACAGTCAAATGGACAGTTGTACTGGATGAGCAACCAATCCCCTTGCTCGCCTTGCTCACATTCGCACATATATCCCTGGTCGACTAGCGCCTCGGTGAGCGCAGTGATTTGTGCTGCTCGAGGTTTATCAGCCAGTTGTGGGGCTAATCGTGTGAAGAGAGTTTTACGCCGTTGTTCGAGTATTTCGGTGACTGCCGCTTCGCCACCAACAGCAGCGACGCTCTCGATCAGCTCACAAACGAGACGCTCGTAGTGCTTGGGGAAGAAGGATTCTGCGCGTTCGGTAAGGGCATAAAGATGCGCCGGGCGACCAATATTGCGCCGTAGACCGCAAATGTATACCAGCCCTTCCTGCTGTAAAGCGGTGAGATGCTGGCGAATACCGACTGCACCAATTTCCAGTGCTTCGCTCAGCTCAATCGCACTCATTTGGCCGTGACGCCGCAGCAATTGCAAGATACTGCGCCGAGTTGCTCCCTGCTCTTTGCGCTCAACTTTCATCGGCGTTATACCACTTTACGAGTTTGTATCTATTGAATATGCTTAATGCGAGTATATCAATCGCGATACGCGCTGTCAAGCAAAATAATCACAGACAGAGGCAGCGTTCTCAGCCTTGGGTGACGCAACAGAGGAACTCCGGCGGACACCTAGGTGCGCGGTCCTTCAGTCTACGTTTAGCGTGCGATTGGAGGGCATTAGCGTCTCCTGCCCACCGGTAAGATGGAATGTGCCAATCGATTTCTCCACAGGGCGAGGAAGGGGAGTGAAGCAGGTTTAGGAACGTACCTTGATCGCGACAACAATGGGTATAATAGGAAAGAGTGCTTGTTTCCCCGCTAGTTGTGAATGACCAAGACGTGCAATCTTAACGCGATAACGCTTTATTGTTGGCGACTTTAGTAACATTCTTCTTTTCTTATTCTCTGGTATAATGCAAAAAGATACCGACAAAACATGGAGTAGATACATGGGGCGCTTATCAAATCATCAATCGGCTACGGTGAGCGAAGAGCAGATTCTGGCCGCTCTTCGCCATGTACAAGAGCCAGAGTTGGGGGGTGATCTGGTCTCCCGGCAGATGGTCAAGCATATTGCCATCTGTGACGGGATTGTTCGTTGTACGATTGAACTGACAACCCCGGCGTGTCCATTGAAAGATCAGATTCGTGCCGAAGCTGAAGCCGCAGTACAGGCTGTACCAGGCGTCAAAGAGGTACACATTGATTTCACGGCCAATGTACGGCGTCCAGCCGGTATTCCTGAACAGGCTGCTATTCCTGGTGTAGCCAATGTTATTGCAGTGGCTGCCGGTAAGGGTGGGGTCGGGAAAAGTACAGTAGCGGCCAACCTGGCGGTCGCTCTGGCGCAGATTGGTGCACAGGTTGGTCTGCTCGATGCTGATGTGTTTGGGCCGAGCTTACCGCTGATGTTGGGGGTGCGCGGACAACCGATGGCCGTCAGTGATGCTAGTGGTCAACCGATGATGTTGCCACTTACCGGCTATGGGGTTAAAGTGATGTCGGTTGGCTTCTTAATCGACGAGTCACAGCCGGTGATCTGGCGTGGACCGATGGTCAGCCAGTTGTTGCGCCAGTTTCTGTATCAGGTTGCCTGGGCGCCGCTCGATTACTTGATCATCGATATGCCACCTGGCACCGGTGATGTTGCATTGACACTGGCTCAGAGCTTGCCATTATCCGGTGCGCTGATCGTGACCACGCCGCAACAAGTGGCGACCATTGATGTGGTCAAAGCCATGGAGATGTTTCGCAAAGTTAATGTCCCGCTGCTGGGCATTGTTGAGAACATGGCTTACTTTATTGCACCTGATACTGGCAAACGGTATGACATTTTTGGCACCGGTGGCGCTCAGCGATTGGCGCAGCAATTAGGAGTACCGGTGCTGGGTCAGATTCCACTCGGTATCAGTGTGCGTGAGGGGGGCGATAGTGGCCAACCGGCAGTGATCAGCGATGCCCCCGATGCGTATGCCGATATATTCCGTGAATTGGCCCGCCAGGTTGCGGCCCGTATTTCAGTGTTACAGTACGCCACAGCATGATTGCTCGGTCTGGTCGGTAGGCATCACGGTCTGCCGACCAGTACTCTCTTCCCAATCGGTTGTTCGCTCGTCGTTTGATGATCACAATGAGGTGAGGCTATGGCCGCTCATCAGCTCGCTGGTACGACTCCCATTATCTTCTACGACCCAACCCGTCATCCGCGTTATGCCACCGATGCACCGGCACTCGATCAATATGGCCGGCGAATTGATTATCTGAGGGTTTCGCTTACCGATCGCTGCAATATGCGTTGCATCTACTGCATGCCGGCAGTTGGTGTGCAGTTTGCTCCTCGTCCTGAGCTGCTGACTAATGATGAACTCTTATTGGTGATCAATGCAGCCGCCCGTGCCGGTTTCCGCAAGTTGCGCCTGACCGGTGGTGAACCGACGCTCCGCCACGATCTGGTCAATCTGGTACGCGAACTCAAGCGGATACCCGGCATCGAGCACATTGCAATGACGACGAATGCACTGCGTTTGCGTAAACTTGCCCAACCGTTGCGTGATGCCGGTCTTGATCGAGTTAACATTAGTATTGATACTCTCGACCCGGTGAAGTTTCGCATCATAACTCGTGGTGGCAGTCTCGATGAAGTGTGGGCCGGGATCGAAGCGGCTGATGCTGCCGGTTTGCATCCGATCAAACTGAATGCGGTGGTCGTGCGCGGGATGAATGATGAAGAAGTGGTGCGGCTGGCCGGATTAACGCTGGAACGACCGTGGGAATTTCGTTTTATCGAAGTGATGCCACTTACCGGTGTTGCCGGTTTGGCCGAAGAGGGAATCGTCGCGAGCGCCGAATTGATCGCCCGTCTCGAACAGCACTACGGTCCGCTGGAGGAGATTGGTCACGCACCAAGTGATCCTGCCCGTACCTACCGCATTCCTGGGGCTAAAGGCGTTATTGGCTTTATTTCGAGCGTCAGTGATCCCTTCTGCGCAACCTGTAACCGCATGCGTCTCACCGCCGATGGCCGCCTGCATCTCTGTTTGTTACGTGACGATGAAGTGGATTTACGGGCGGCAGTGCGTGCCGGTGCCACTGTGGAAGAGGTTGAACAGATTATTCGTCACGCAGTGTATATTAAACCGTGGGGGCATGGCCTGCCGGTCGGTGTCAAACCGACACTGCGTGGTATGTCAGAGCTGGGTGGATAACGCAGGTTGCCTTCAAGTATCAGACAGGATAGTGGTTGTATCTGTTGACTGATTGTAACGCAGCCTATGCAACTTCCGCCATCTTTGCAGCATACGCTTGAGCGGGTTATTGCCGAACAACCGCTGACGGCACTCGAACGAGCGGCGCTTGAACTCTCTACACGTTACCGTGAGCAGGGAACCGGCAGCATACCGGTGATCAATACTCCGCTTGACGCAGTTGCCTATGCCGCGTGGCGAATGCCGGCCACCTATGCAGCCCTACGGTCTGTCTTTCGACGGTTGGCCGAGAGTCAACCCGATTTTGCACCCAAACGGATGCTCGATATTGGCGCCGGTAGCGGCGCAGCAATCTGGGCTGCTGCCGAGCAATGGCCTTCTCTCCAGCACGTTGTGGCAATTGAGCGACAGCCAGCTATGGTCCGGCTTGGCAAGCAATTGACGATTAGCACCAATTTACCGACAGTGGTGTGGCAGCAGCAAGATGTCATGACACTTGATCGTCTCCCTGAAAGCGATCTGGTTGTCGCCGGGTATGTGTACGGTGAGATTGAAGCCACGGCGCGCAACCTGTTCTTGAGTCGGCTGTGGAAAGCAACCAGCGGGGCACTGGTATTGGTCGAACCAGGTACACCTGCCGGGCACACCACTATTTTGCATGCCCGCGGCGAGCTGATCAAGCGCGATGCCTATTTATTAGCACCATGCCCTCATACTGCTTCCTGTCCGCTAGCTGAACGTAACGACTGGTGTCATTTTAGTCAGCGTATTGCTCGTCCGGCCTTTCAGCGCCGGTTGAAAGGTGCTTCTGCACCGTTTGAAGATGAGAAATTCGCATACCTGATTGTTAGCCGACGCCCGGCGCTGCCGGTGAACGGACGGATCGTGCGCCATCCAAAAATCTACAGTGGTCGCATCGAGTTACAGGTCTGTACTGCCGATGGGTTGCAATTGATAACCGTCACTCGTAGCCAGGGAACTATCTGGCGTCAGGCTCGTGATAAAGAGTGGGGCGATAGCTGGTCGGACAGAGGGTAGGGTCCCAGCACCGCTATGTTCCTCTCTGTGGAGTGGGCAACGTGGGCACAGGCGATGCGCCGGGCGGGGCAGGGTATCGGTAGGTACACGTCGCCGTCGTTCCCTTCCCCGGAATTCCGTCGGCGCCAGGCCAGTCGTCCATCGTGTGGGTGCTATGGATTAGGGTGCATCCGTGGTGGACATAACGATAGGATATTCCGGATAGACACCAAGACAGGTTTTCTTTGTCTGTGCATCAGCACACCATTCCCAAAGCGGGGGTTGAGAACCTTCCATCCGCACGCTTCTTTTCTCAACTCATCAAAACTCTTTGTCTATCTTCAGACGTAAGCACTCTTGGTAACGGAGTGCTATAATAGTAGATGCCCGGTGCGATCCGTCGCCTCGGCTACAGATTTTTAAGGATACCATTATGGCTGACGCTCGCACCCACCTCCTCCTCTTTGCAATTGACGATCTGCGTGAGCTGATTACCCAAATGCTTGCGCCGTTTCATCACATTACGTATGCGTTTGTGACTGACTTCCCCGAACTAATCCAACTGGTTGATGATCAACCTCCAACGTTCATCCTCTGCCGACCGGAGGTTCGGTATCTGATGCCGGTCAGTACTTCCTTAATCTTGATTTGCGATCCTGAAGATCTTGCCCTTGATCGGTTTATTGCCGAGCCAGGGGTTGTTGATCTCTTGTTTGCCGACGATTTCCGTCGTCTCCCGTTCATTCTCCACCGTTCAGTTCATTATCGGCAACCGACTGCTCGTGAAATATATCGACTACGGGCAATCATTGATTACATCCCCTACGGGATCATCGAAGTTGATATGAACAGTCGGGCCATTCAGTGGTCCAATTCGGCCATGAGTCAACTTTTTGGTTATTCCACAGCGGAACTGATCGATTTACACTTTGAAGATTTTTATCCGATGGATGTTCGCGCCCAAATCGTGACGTTGTTTCAGCGCATGCTAACCGGTGATTCCTCATCACTCGCGAACATTCTCTGTCAACGTCGTGATGGTACTACTTTTTACTGCAACATTGTACCAGGTGGCATGTATGGTAACGGGCAGCGACTCATTTTTATCTTTTTTGCCGATGTGACAACCGAATATCAGAGTTTGCAAACCCTTCAAATCAATGCTCAGCGGCTAGAATTAGCTTTACGTGCCGCCAATCAGGGCCTTTACGATATTGACCTCCAAAGTGGAGCAACAACGGTAACTGACGCATACGCTACGATGTTGGGTTACGATCCCGCAGCTTTTATCGAGACTAACCAGAGCTGGCGTGAACGAATTCATCCTGCTGACGTAGATCGGGCGTATCAAGCCTACCTTGACTATCTCGCCGGACGCATTCCCGAATATAGAGTGGAATTCCGCTCACGGATGCGGCAAGGCGGCTGGAAGTGGATACTATCGGTAGGTGCAATTGTTGAACGCGATGAACAGGGTCATCCGCTCCGAATGATGGGTACGCACACCGATATTAGTGCACTGAAACGTCTGGAGTTTCAAGAGCGATTACGGGTGCAGCTCTTCACCAGCCTGCTAGGAGGTGGAGATTTGAATACCTTGATGAACATTTTGTTACAAGCTTTTGAGGATGAACAGCCTGATACCCGGTGTGCAGTTGTGCTATTCGATCCCGGTGGCTATCAAGTAACACAAGTTATCGCACCACACCTGCCGCAACCCCTGATTGAAGCGCTGAAACAGCCGGAGCCACACCTGACTAATCCACTCTGGCAGTTACTGATCACTCAACAGCGAGTAATGATACCTGACTTGCAAGTCGATCCATTGTGGGCAGTTTATGCCAAACCGGCCCGAGAGCACGGTTTGGTGACCCTATGGGCCGAGGCGATTTTCGGGACGGGCGGTGTTATAATCGGTGCATTTACCGTCTGGTCGGCACGTGTGGCTGTGGCCGAAAACGAAGAGCTGGCGCTTTTACAGTTTGCCGGGCATCTGGCCGGGCCGGTAATAGAACAACATGTGATTGCCGAACGGTTACGTCTGAGCGAAGAGCGATACGCGCTGGCTGAACGGGCTGTGCAAGACGGGGTATGGGATTGGGATATTACGAATGGTGTGACCTATCTCTCGCCGCAGTGGAAGGCTATGTTCGGTTTCACCGAGGATGAGTTGCCGAATACAATCACTACCTTTTTCGAGCGTATTCATCCAGATGACTGGCCAGCAGTGACGAAGGCGCTTGATCGTCACTTTGCAGGTCAGGAACCGTTTCACATGGAATTTCGCATGCGCTACCGTGACGACAAATATCGTTGGGTTTTGGCGCGCGGTGAAGTGTTGCGCAATGAAGATGGTCATGTCGTGCGCATGGTCGGTGCGTTGAGCGACATCACCGAGCGTAAGCACCTGGATGAGCGCATCCGTGAAACACAGAAGTTGGAAGCATTAGGTCTACTTACCGGCGGCCTTGCACACGATTTCAATAATCTGCTCGGTATTATTATTGGGAACCTCGATCTATTGCTCAGTGGCTGGCAGGGAGATGAAGAAACCAGACAGATTCTTGAGGCGGCACTAAAGGCGTCTTTACGCGGTGCTGAACTGACGAAAAGTCTGCTGGCGGTTGCTCGTCGGCAGCCGCTCGCGCCAACCACGATCGATGTTTGCCAGATCGTGCGTGAATTCCTGCCTTTGATACAGGTGACGGTTGGTTCGGCTATTAAGGTGGAGCTGATCGAGCAGACGACAGTCACAGTACGGGCGGATCGAGCCGGATTAGAGGCTGCACTCCTCAACCTGGTGATCAATAGCCGAGACGCGATGCCCCATGGAGGCAGTTTGATCGTTAGAGTACGCGAACAGCGGGTGACAGACGAAGATACGATGCTATTGGCAATTCTGTCACCTGGTTGCTATGTCAGTATTGACGTTGTAGACACCGGTACCGGTATGACGCCAGAGGTGGCTAAACGGGCATTTGAACCGTTCTTCACCACAAAGGAACGTGGGCGCGGCACCGGTCTGGGGCTGGCAATGGTCTACGGCTTTGCCCGTCAATCGGGCGGCACTGCCCAAATTTATTCAACATCGGGTTTGGGAACGACAATCCGGTTGTACCTGCCATGTGCGGGAGAGTTGCCGTCTGAAGAAGTACCATCCGTTCCAATTACCGAACGTCGCGGTGCCCGTATTTTAGTCGTTGATGACGATACAGCACTCCTTCAGATCACCGTGAAGACGTTGCTCGCACTCGGCTATACGGTTGCTGCGACCAGCGATGGGCAAACAGCGCTGGCCCGATTACAGGCTGAACCGTTCGATTTGTTGCTGACCGATGTGGTGATGCCTGGGATGGATGGGCCGACGTTAGCTGCACGGGCCCGACAGGTTGATCCCAAGCTCAAGGTGCTCTACATAAGCGGTTTTGCTGCCCTGCAAGGGATAGACTTGAACGACGAGCACGTGCTTGAGAAACCGTTTCGTTCCAGTACACTTGAAGTGGCCGTGCAACAGGCACTAAGTGATTGATCGCTGTGTCACCGCAGCATCCAGCACACGCAATACCTCGGCAGCCAGACGCTGGCGATCAAAGCACCGTTCGGCCAGCAGACGTGCGTTTTGTCCGGCCTGGTGGGTGAAGGTCGGATGATCGCGGAAGAAGACGATCTGCGCTGCTAGATCCGCAGGATCGCCAGCTCGTGCATAACGACCACACTGGTGTTCGGTTACCAGTTGGCGGAGCCAGCCAGGAGTGTTGACAATAACCGGTTTTCCGGCAGCCAGGGTGTCGAACAGTTTATTGGGAGAACAGGTTGCCAACACCGGTACCGCTTTGAAGATCGTCAGACAAACGTCTGCCGCAGCGACCAGATCGGCAATCTCAGTTTTAGGCAATGGATCGATAAACCGCACGTTGTTCAAACTGTAACGCCGACTCTGTTCTTCTAACCACGGCCGTTGACGGCCCTGACCGGCCAGCGCGATCAGGATGTCGCTCCGTCCTTGCTGCTGCAAGACATGTGCTGCCTCAATCACCTGGCCCAGATCGTTTGCTTCTCCCATCGTACCGAAATAAAGCACGAGAAACGGTGGTTCACCGAGTTGTTCACGCCAGTGTCGACCATCACGTTGTGGATGAAACAGATCAAGGTCGGCTGCATTCGGGATGACACTCACCTTTGTTGGTGAGATACCGGCATCGATCACTCCCTGTCGCATGCCGGGTGAGAGGGCGATAATGTGGTACGAATAACGGTAAATCGCTCGCTCAAGCCAGCGTGCCGCCAGGATGAGCAGTGGATGGCGAAGTGCTCCCATCTGAATCGGCGCTTCGGGCCACAGATCACGTACTTCAAACACTAGTGGCACCCGATGCCAGCGACTGGCCAGCATCCCCGGAATCCCGATCGTTAACGGTGTGCTGGTAGCGAATACGACATCGGGCCGCTTAACACGCAACACGACGAGCAGGCTGACCATGGCAAAGAAGATAAAGGCGATGATCCGCCAACCGTAGCCAATCGCCGTTCCTCGATGATAATCGGCATAGCCGGCCCGCACCTCAATGACCTTGATACCGTCAACAGTGGATTCGCGCCACCATCCGCCTGACCACGGGTGCTGCTGATTGGCTGCTGTCACTATCGTCACTTGATGGCCTTGGCAGACGAAAAAACGGGCAAACTCGTATGACCGTGTGCCCCCTACCCCAGAGCGGGTTGTAAAGTATTGATGCAGATAGAGGATGTGCATTGGGTTACACCTCGATCTCGCGTACCACGTGACGTAACTTTCCGGCCCGTGTCCGTGGCAGGCGCTCGACTAGTTCCCACTCGATCTGCATAGTTGGGCCAAGATAGCGACGAGCCACTTCGATGACGGCTGTCATTGAAGCGGGTACAAAATCGGCTGCCGGTACGACACGAATGACGATACGATCACGGGCAACCTGAGCAATCTGGCTCTCTTTGATTCCTATTCCCGGTTTAGTTACATGACTGAGCCGACCGATCCAACGCCCATCTGGTGTCTTAATCCGGTCATCGATGCGACCTTCAATCGCTACCCACGAAGGGTTATGCCGACCACAGGGGCAATCGTCGGCTGCCAGCGTTGCCAGATCACCGGTTTGATAGCGGATGAACGGTGTTCCTGAGCTGGCAAAGCTCGTGACGATGATCTGACCGGTTTCACCCGGTGCAACTGGACGGCCATTGTCATCGACGACTTCAACGATAGCAGCCCGGCTTAAAATGTGATACCGGCGGTGTTCACACTGCCAGGCAATCTGACCAACTTCACCGGTGCCGTAGGTCTGTACAACCGGACAGCCAAACGCCCGTTCGACCACCATCTGTTGTTCGATGCTGATTCCCTCGCTGTCGGTAATGATTGCACGCAACGTCGGCGGACGATCTCCACTCTCTAGCAGGTACGTTGCCAACAGATGCCACGCCGTTGGGTATCCGGTACCGTAGATCACCCTGCTCTCGCGTAGTGCCCGTATGTAATGCGGGTAAAACTCTGGGGCCAGGTGATAAGCCGAGCATTGCAACTGGTGGTAGAGATCAATCCATATCCAAAACGGGGGCTGAGAACGGGTATAGGGAGCGACATACGCACCAGAAAAGCGAGCACGTGGCAGACCAAATTGGCATCCCAATGTTGCCAGCATGGCATCGGCCGGCGCCTGGTGATTGCGCGTTGCCTCACGGTCGAGGTAGAAGGTCAAGGGAGTACCGGTTGAGCCACTAGTCTTACGCGGCCAGAGCGTGCGGCGGTCGAGGTCTTCGGCAATCAGGGCAAGCGGATTTTGCCGGATCTGCTCTTTGTGCAACATCGGGATGTTCGACAAGTCGGCCAGGCTGGTTAGCGGTTGATCGGGCAGGATGTCACGATAAAATGGTACTCGCCTACGCACTGCCGTTAGCAAGCGGTTCAACTGTGTCAGTTGCCAGGTCTCTTGTTCGTCTCGCGAGCGATAGTACCAGGATGGATCGTGCGAGGCGACCAATTGCCGATAATCGCCATGGCGACGAAACCATTCACGACGTACTGCTTCGGCGTTCACCAAAATCCGCTGCAACCAGTGCGGTGAGTGATCATAGATTTGCTGTTGCGAGGGGAAGACAAAGCGACGCATCATAAGACCTCGAAACCAACAGGGTGAACCCCTATTGCACGCAGACGGCGAACCAATTCCGGATCGCGAAAGACTTCGTACTCACGTACACGCGATTCGGTCAGACTACCAAAAAGATCGGTAACGACCCCCGTTGCCGGATGTATCACCAGCTCAGCCGGAGCATTCTTTGGCCAGGGCACCCGTAGCACGATTTGTTCGACAGCCGCCTTTCCCGGCCCATACCCTGGCGTACTGACCACGCCGGCCGGCATTCGTATCCCCTGCCTGGCTGCGGTGGTGGCCCAGTGGGCAATCACCTGCCCCTTAAGCCAGTACAGGGGATTGCGCAGGTAGTATTGCACGGCCGAGCCGTAACGCGGTGTCGTGATCCGACGATGTGAACGCATCGCTACGATGCCAAGCCGTCGGGCCAAATCGACTATCAGTTCAAATAGACCGGGCAACACGTGAACATTTTGATGGGTGTTCCAGAACACTGGTTGGCCGGCCAAAGCTACAAACCGTTCGTACTGGGTCTGTAATTCAAGCCGTATGTGATCAGGCGAAATGTGGCGAGTCAGCCAGCGCCGCCGAAATTCTGGTGCTGACCAGAACTGACCATTGGGTGCAACGAGATCGGCGACGTGCGATGGAGGTGCAGCCGGCATACCTAGCGTCAATGTCCAGTGGATGCCAATTGAGACCTGGGGAAAGTCATGCCGTAGGCGTATCAGATCGGCATAAGCTGGCATATTGGTCATTACGCAGGTTGCACGCAGGGCGCCTGCGGCAAGGCATTCTTCGATAGCCCGATTCACTTCAGGGCACATTCCGTAATCGTCAGCCGTAATGATCAGTTGGTGGGTCGTACCATTATGCTTCATAAGAGTTCTGCATATAACGATAACAAATATTGTGACTCGCGTTGCCAGTTAAACTGGTTAATCACCCGTGCGCGTCCTTCAGCGCCCATAGTGCGTCGCAACTCCGGGTTATCAAGTAGGCGAATGATAGCGTCGGCATACGCCTCGTGATCATTGGCCGGTACCATCAATGCACACCGACCATCGCCGACAAATGGTCGACTCGGCGGGAGATCACTTAACACGACCGGCATCCCCAATGCCATGAATTCAAACAGCTTTGTCGGAATGTTGTGCTGGAACTTGGGTAGATCGGGTAGTGGAATAAATCCAATCTGCCCCTGACGCACGCGAACTGCCACTTGCTCGTGTGGTATGGGGTGAGGGTCAATCACGATATTGTCCTGAAGGCCACGCCGTACCAGCTCGGCTTGCGCCCAGACTATTTCAGGGCACTTCCCGAAAAAAAGCCATCGCGCCCGTCGGCCCCGGCGTCGAAGCGCTTCAGCGACGGCAAAGGTCGTTTCAAGATGATAACGCGGAATCGTTCCGTGGTAGACCAGATCAAACGGTGCATCATCTGCTGGTGGTGACTGATTCAAGAACAGATCGAGTTGCGGAAAATTGTGCACGACCACCACTCGTCGGGCACGGAATTGACGTAAGTAGAGATCGGCAACCCCCTGATCGGCAGTGATGATCGCGTCAAACGTTCGGGCAGCCAGGTGTTCAAGCGTCGCCATGCCAAGCTCTAGCCCGCCTCGCAACAGCGAGTTGAGATAGTGCTTTTGGCGAAGATAAGCGATATTATTTTCGTGGCAATCGAAAATTACTCGCCGCCGCGTTGTTGCCTTTAACCATAATCCGAGAGGAATCAGCTCGGGATCGTGCAGGTGATAGAGATCGGCCCGTAACTGACGAGCAAGGATTGCTGCCCGCTGTATGCGTTGCCAGCGCCGCTTCAATCCTAATCCCAACCGCTGTTCACCCACCACACCTACGCTATGCAGATGGACTGCCTGCCGCTCAAGTTCAACTACCGGTAACGGTGTGAGCAAATGTGTCTCGTAACCAGACGCCGCCAGACTAACACATTCGCGGTAGAAGATACGTTGATCGAATGGCGGATGAACGGTTGAGATATGAACGACCCGATACGGTCGTGCTATAGTCCGCTGAGCCGGGCGCGCCATCGTTCGGGTAGCAGCGGGATCATCGGGTAAATAAGCGTGCGGTTGAGACATCGCATCCCTCCAAAGATGCTCGCGTAGAGACGCAATTCCCACGGCGCGTACACCGTCGCCAATGCACGCGCACGCTCGGCTTCACGGCGCGGTGAAGGACGGCTACTAATGCCACCACCATCAAAAATTGCTACTTCCTGTGCAAGGTGCTGATACCGAACACGGCGTCGGAGCACCATATCAAGCAGGTAGGCGTAATCGGCCAGGATGCGGTAATCGGTGGCGAATGGCTGCTCGAGATAGATTTCGCGGCGTACAAACCAGACCTGTTGACAGATCATTTTGCGGTACAGCCAGAAACGGTTCAGGCGGTCTGGATAGCGGATCAAGCGTCCGCTTCCGTTGCTGCCGGCACCGAGATAGGGATGGTTCACCAGGGAACGAACATCACCGTACAGAAAATCTGGTTCGTTGTAGCGTTCGATGGCCGTCGCCACGTCACGCAAGACATGTGGCCCGGTAAAGCGATCACCAGCATTGAGAAAACAGATGTAACGTCCAGAAGCGTGCGCAACACCTTGATTCATCGCATCGTAGATACCTGTATCCGGTGCAACGATGACGCGAACCCCCAACTCGGTCAGTCGTTCTGCTGTACCGTCGGTTGAACAGCCATCTTTTACCAGGTACTCAACCGCTGGAAAATCCTGCGACAGCACACTACGCGCTGTCTCTACTGCCTCACCGGCACAGTTAAGCGTGACTGTAATAACACTAAACAATGGCTGGTTCACACCATATCTCCTGAACGGATCGATTGCTGATAACGGGCGAGCTGTTCTTGATAGCGGCGGCGGTGTTCCGGAATGAACTTACGTTGCAAGGCAGGCGGCAAGTGCTTGATCAGTGCTGAAGGAGTCTGTTCACGCACCAATTGCACCAATCGCTGACGGTGACGCCACCATAGCAGATAGATCAGATGTTCTCGCCAAGCTCGTAAGCGCTCTTGTCGAGCAGCCGTCTCGACCATCGCGGTGTAGCACGGATCGGCCAGTAGCCGCTCTATATCATCAGTTCGTCGCATTTCAACTTTGACCCGACCTACCGCCAGGTCGGCACGCAACGCTTCGATTTGCGGTGGATGTTTGCCCTGAAAGCGGGTGAGCCAGTTGCGCGTACCGTACTGATCCATAATCTGCAATCCGTTCTGCAGATTGACTTCGCGCAACAAAGCCAGATTCTTCTGTAACCGGCCACGTTCTCGTTCCCAGGGTTGATTTTGATAATAAGCGCCCTTCACTGCAAATTGATGCGGAAACACCATGTAGTAATGGTACATCCGCACACCTAGTGCATCGGCGTAGCGCATTCGTCGGCGTGTCACATCCCGGCCCCGCTCATCAACAATGGTCGGCGGGCGATGACTATCGTAGCGGTACCCCAGCCGCCAGCGGAAGACGCGCCGATACCGGCCCCACGGTTCGCCCTGGTACTGCCGATTCCAGAACAAACCTCCATCGGCCAGATAATCGAAGCCACCCCAGAAGTGGTACGCCCGAAAACAGAGGCAGCTCGTATCAGGATGCTGTTGCAAGAAATCAATCACCCGTTCTATATCTGTCGGATGATAAAACTCATCGACATCAACTTGCCATAACCAGTCACCCGTGGCCCGTTCGGCATACGCACGGCTCTGTTCATCTTTCTCACCCGGCCAGAAGCCGTCTCGATGCCCGCACATCTCAGCAGTGACGATCACCAATTTGTTGTCAGGGTCTTCTTCAGCTTTAAAACGGTAGAGTGCCTGCAAGGTGCCATCCAGCGAGTGCCCGTCGGCGGTTGCGGCATGGGCAGCACGCGGACTGGCTCCCTCGGCAACGATGATCTGGTGCGCATAGGGGTAGATTGCGCGCAGGTTGTAACGCAGAAACGGCTCACCGTTCAGCACAATCATGCCAAAGGTGATTCGTGCGTTCCTCATCGCTGTGCTCCTGCAGCAACGGTTCGCAGACGTGTGCGTGCTGGTAATGGTAAGGGTTTCCGGGTGGGGATCATGACCACCCCCGCACTAAGCGCCCATACTGCCCAAAGTGGCCAGTGCAAATGGGCAGTTGACATTGTGTTGCCAGAAGCCTGACCGTGAACAACTGCAAAGACAAAGAGGGCAAAGAAGACCACTCGCCAGACGGCGCGATCATCAGTCGGGGTTTGTACCCACACCGCTGGCAATCGGCGGAGTGCCCATATTAGATAGCCGATCAGAAAGCTCATGCCAACCAGCCCCTGATCGGCGAGGGTACCGATAAAGATATTGTGTGACCAGAGTTTTTGTTCAAATCCCCAGCCCCATACCGGCGAAGCGAGAAAGTAGTTCCAGCCGATCAGCCACAGCTCGCCCCGATCTTCAAAGATGTTGAACGATTCGCCAAGGTCACTCTCTCCTTCACGCACAACCAGGTGGGGAGCCACCTGATAGATCAGGATCACAATGATGACAATAGCAGCGATTGCCAGTGGCACCCGCCATGGTTTCTTTCCTTGCCGCGTCAATGCCCACGTAAAGATCAGCGCCGCAGCTATTCCCGCTCCACTCAATGACTGACGGGCGCCGGTGAGAAAAATGCCGTAGCCACAAAAGAGTGCGAGCGTAAGAATTGCTGCCATTGACCACAAGCGACGGGTCTGCAAGAACAGACCAAGCCCTAACAGAAAAGCAATGCTCAGGTGGTGTGAGAAATGGTTGTATTCGCGAATACCCAGATTGCGGTAAGGGAGAGAGGAAAGGCCTGGATCGCTCAACAGATAACTGAGCGGCACATCGATAAAACGCAACGCTGCATACAGACCATAGGCGCTAGTAAGCATGTACGCGATTGCAAACCGCCGCGCTGCTGCCGCATCACGGATGGCAATCAGCATGACGAGGGAAGCTACGATAATGTAGAGTATTAATGGACGGGCAATCGACATTTTGTTCGGCAAATCAAACTGGAAGAGAACGCACAGCGCCCATCCCCACCATAGTGCCATCCAGGGCAGTATCCACGTGTCGGTTGCCGGTACGATCTGCCGGGTTGTTGCATCAAGTCGTTGCGGTAACAACGACCATTGCCGCACCACATGCAAATATCGGATGAGAGCTAGCACAATCATTGCGAGCAGCGGCCAGGTCGCTGCACTCGGCCCGACAAAGACTGTTCGCGTCCATAAAGAGACCGACAGATAGATCGCTAACGGAATCTCTGGTCGACCACGCCAGACCGCATAAAAACACACCAGTCCGAGCACGGCTAATTCGAGCGGGTTGAGGATGATCGGCCCGGTAACAATCATCGTGTCCTCTTCCTAGCATTCAATGCCATAAGCGTGATAAAGCCGATTGCGAAAACTAGCGTGTTTTTGCCAGAGCCACCAGACCACTCGCAAACCTGCATAGCGATAGGCATCCATTGGTTGGGCATAACGACGCTGTAACAGTGCATGTTCTCGTTGCCAGACGGTCTGTAAGGTGGCAGTTTTGGCCTCTTCATGCAGGCGAAAATCACCTAACGGCGGACCAGGAATACGGCGACTAGGGCCAGCACTACTCAGGCGAATGAATAGGTCACGATCCATACAGAAGCGCAGCCGTCGATCAACACCTCCCACCTTTTCGTAAACACTGCGCCGCCAGAAACACCCTTGTTGTGGCCAGCGGTGGACACCCAACTGGGCAGTCAGTGTTGCGTTGGGCGGTAAAGCGAAGATACGAGCCGTTACTCGTCCGTCAGCGTCGATAAAGTTGACATCACCATTCGCGAAGGCCAGCCAGGGCCGACGGGCGAAGAAACGACCGACGCGCTGTAATGCACCGGGCTGTAACCGGTCGTCTGAATTGATCCAGGCCAGGATTTCACCGGTTGCACGAGCAAAGCCGTCGGCCAGGGCTGCTGATTGCCCGCCGTCGGGTTGTGACTGCCAGTAGCTGAGCCATGGGGCGTAGCGTTGAATAATCTCGACGCTGCCGTCCCGACTACCGCCATCCATCACGATATACTCAAGATTCGGATAGCCCTGTAGCAACACTGAACGCATCGCTTCTTCGAGATAAGCTGCCTGTTGGTATGAAGGGGTGACAATCGTAATACGCGGCCAAGGCCGCCCATCAGGCAGAGTTGGTGCTGCCGGTGGTGTAGCCACCGTCCAGGGCCAACCGACTCGATCAGGCGGGGGTGGTGGCAGATCGGTAATTGTTGGTAACGAACGAAATACTACCGACATATCAGTGTGCCTCACCTACTGCACGCATTGCGGCTACCGGCTCACGATGAGCACGGTACCACTCGATCGTTGCCCGTAACCCATCGGTAAAAGTTGTCTCGGCCCGGAACCCAAACCGCTCCCATGCCCGGCTCACGTCTAGCTTGCGCCGTGGCTGACCGTTTGGTTTGGTTGTATCCCACACAATCCGACCACGAAATCCCGTTAGATCGGCAATGAGTGTCACCAGATCGCGGATACTGATCTCGTAGCTACTCCCAATATTCACCGGATCGGGATCGTTGTAGCGTTCAGTTGCTAGCAGAATACCTTCGGCGGCATCAGCGGCGTAAATAAACTCGCGGGTTGGGGAACCATCACCCCAGACGATAATCTCATCGTCTCCACGCTCGGTAGCCTCGATGCACTTCCGAATCAGTGCTGGAATCACGTGCGAGGTTTCCAGATCGAAGTTGTCACGCGGGCCATAGAGATTCACCGGCAGCAGAAAGATCGAATTAAAGCCGTATTGTTGACGATACGCTTCGCCTTGCACGAGCAGCATCTTCTTAGCCAGTCCGTAAGGTGCGTTTGTCTCTTCAGGATACCCGTTCCAGAGGTCATCTTCTTTGAACGGTACCGGTGTATGCTTAGGATAAGCACAAACTGTGCCGATCGTGACAAATTTTTTCACTCCGAACTGCCAGCTCTCGTGCAGCAACTGAACTCCCATCATGAGGTTATCGTAGAAAAACTCTGCCGGATGGTCACGATTAGCGCCGATACCACCTACTCGTGCGGCCATGTGGATAACAATATCTGGCCGGGCATCGTGCAAGAGCTGGCGGATTGCCTCGCGTTGACGTAGATCGTAAACTCGTGAACGCGGCACAACGACACGACGAGCACCACGTTCGTGTAGTTTTTCAACCACGTAGGAACCGAGAAATCCAGCGCCACCGGTGACCACCACACATTTATCTTGCCAGAACTGATGGCTATCGGGCCAGAGACGTTGATTGGGATACATGGCTACCTCACAGCGCAGGGACTATTGAACGATAAACTGAGCGTTCCGATACTGACTGTCGAGTGCATCTTTGATGACACCGTT
Source organism: Chloroflexus sp. MS-CIW-1 (assembly GCF_030444705.1). Taxonomy (NCBI): domain Bacteria; kingdom Bacillati; phylum Chloroflexota; class Chloroflexia; order Chloroflexales; family Chloroflexaceae; genus Chloroflexus; species Chloroflexus sp. MS-CIW-1. The sequence goes on along the minus strand of NZ_JAUBWR010000001.1, from coordinate 938,058 downwards.
GAGCAGTACACTGGCTACCTCGCGAATGCCCTGTTCGACGCTGATCCGTGGTCGAAAGCCGAGTCGCTCGCGGATTTTGGCAAACGACACTCGAATATCACGCATATCACCACCGAAGGTCAGGTCTTTGTATTCAACGACCGTTCCTTCAACGTGACGTTGGACCAGTGCTACGATCTCATCTTTGGTGTAGTTACCTTCGTCACCACCGACATTGAAAATCTCACGATTCACAATCGCCGCTGGTGCTTCTAAACCAAGCAAAATTGCATCACACACATCACGCACATGCACGAACGAACGTGCGTACCCTCGCTGATAAATGATCAATTTACGGCGCGTAATCGCTTCAAGGACAAACTGATTGATTATCAGATCGAAACGGGTGCGTGGTGATACGCCAAACAGGGTCGCGAAGCGGAAGAGGATCGGCGTTGTCACTGAACCGGTCGTTTGATCGCGTAAATATTGCTCAGCGGCAATTTTCGTTTCGGCGTAGAGTGATTGTGGATTCAGTGGCGATTCTTCGGTTACCGGCGACCCGTCAGGCGAGAGGCCGTAATTGCTGTAGGTCGAGGCAAAAATGAATCGTTCAACTCGTCCGGCATCGGCAGCCGCGAAGACTCGCTTCGTTCCTTCAAAGTTATAGCGCCAGGCCACCTGCGGCCCTACCATCTGACAGGCTGGGAAGCCAACAATTGCCGCTAAATGAATAACCGCATCGAAGTGTGTTGCCGGTAAATCACCGACTGCAATACCTTCGACACTGGCGCGCAAGGTTGCCGGATCGCAAATGTCTCCCTTAGCAAAGCGGAATCGTGGGTGGTACCAGTATCCCAAGAGTGAAGTACCGCCAAAAAGAAGGTCATCGACAACTGTAACCGACCATCCCTGGTTTAAGAGTACACCGGTCAACAGTGAGCCGATATAGCCAGCACCACCGGTGATGAGCGCATGGGGGGTTCTTGTGTCCATCATTCGTTACCTCCTTTAGGATGGTTATTTACTGGTTGCAAAGACGACCTGAGCGTTCATGTTCCACCGGAGACGTTGATCCCAACTGTCAGGGATAATCCGTACCGTGTAAGTCGTGCCGATGCCTGTCTCTAAACCGACCGGTTCGATATACTTCACCCTGCCGCTCAGGAGCACATCGGGCAAGGCAATAAACTTGATTGTCACCGGATCATTTTCTTGTACCAGACTGACGTGTAACTCGCTCAGGTTGGTCACCACAATTTGCCACTGATCGAGGGTTGCCAGGGTGATCACCCGTTGATTGGCCTCAACCGTTTGGCCTGGTTGTACATTCACGGTGACAACGGTGGCATCAATCGGTGCCCTGATTTGGTAGCGCTCGCGATTGAGTTCGGCTCGTCGTAGCTCAATCTCGGCTCGTTCAATACGGGCCTGGGCAATCGCAAGTTGGGCACTGGTCGGATCGGCAGTTAGGCGAGCAAAATCAGCTTCCGCCTTACGCAACTCTGCCTCATACACTGCCACCTCATTGGGATGATTGATCGTTAGTTGGGCCAGCCGGGCCTGAGCCTGCAAAATGCGCTTTTCGGCAGCCGCGATCTGATCAGGTGTCGCCGGACGTAATGCGTCAGCCAACAGCGCTTCCGACTGTTCTACCTCAGCTCGGTAAGCTGCGATTTCGCTGAACTCGTTTTGACGGACTGTTTCCAGGGCTACTCGTGCTTCCTGTAATCGGCGTTCAGCATTTTCGACGGCTCGCAGCAGGCGTGTCTCATTGTCAATTTGAGCCTGGGTTAGTTGACCACCACCAGAAACAATCTGCTGATTCGTCCAGGCGACTCGCGAATAGTCGTCTTGGGCATTGCGTAACTCATTCGCCAGCCGCTCAATCTGTGATTCGAGCTGCGTCTTTTCACCGGCCAGCGTGTTAATGCGAGTTTGCAGACGGGCCTTGTTCTCGGCTATCGCAGCTTCTAATCGGGCACGAACTTCAGGTGTGATGCCCTTTTGCAAACGCTCTAACACAGCGCGTGCCTCACGCAATTCGGCCTGAACAGCGGCTATATCACTCTGAGTCACGTTTGTTTGGGCATCGGCCAGACGTGCCCGTGCTCGCTCGATTTCAGCCTCGGCTTGTGCGATCTGCTCTGGAGTTGCCCCACTACGTAACTGCTCGTAATTCGCCTGGGCCTCCGCAAGCGCAACTTTTGCCTCAGCAATCGTGAGATTCAATAAACGCACATCGAGACTAGCCATCACGTCGCCAGCGCGCACCCGATCACCTGGTCGTACCAACACTTCACTGACCGATCCACCATTAACAAAGCTGAGATCGATCACGGTCATCGGTTGGACACGCCCATGCGCAATCAAGGTTCCATCCACAATTGCTGGGGCGGTAGAAGGTGATTCAGCCGACGTTGACGCTGATGTTGGTGCCACGACAGTCGGTGCTGGTTCTGTATCTGGTGTTACTTGCTGAGCGCATCCGCTCAAGATCAACCCCAGCGCTGTGATGACAATGAGCCAAAAGCGTGGCATGGTTCAATCTCCTGCATCACCAACGATCTCACTCCGGTTGGCAACTACCACAGGAGTAGCCGGTTGGGTTGGTCGCATATTGGGAAGGAACAGACGACGTCGGCGTCTGGCAACTCCATTGAGCACAATACCCAGGCAGGCAATTTGAGTCTGGCGTAAGAGTTCGAGCATCTGGCGCAGACGATCTTCTGTCGTTTGACCAGAACGCACAACCGCTAGCGTGGTATCTACCGACCGCAAGAGCAATGTTGTATCAGCAAAGATCAGCAACGGCGCGGTGTCAATAATGATAACCTCGGCATACTGCCGTAGCGCCTTTAAAGTCTTGTCCAGGTGGTGACTCCCCAATAACTGAGCCGGTAGACCGGCGACGTTCCCGGCTGTAAGCAGGTAAAGGTTCGATTGAGCGGTTATGCGCAGAAACGGCTCAATAGCCTGAGCTGTGCCGCTAAGTAAATTGGCGAAACCGCCCTGGTTGGGGATGTCGAACAGTGTATGTAACGTTGGCGCACGGAGATTCGCATCAACCAACAGTACCCGCCGTCCGGTTTGGGCCAGCCCTACCGCCAGGTTAGCCGCCGTCAGACTACGACCTTCGCCGCTGTCGGCACTGATGACGGCGATCACGTGTGGACGTTCATCGGCAGGTAATGTATCGAGGTACAGCCGAAACATTCTGTAGGATTCTGCATCGAGTGAAGTAGGGTCATGTAACGTGACTAGTTGCGCAGTTGGTGTTGTGCCTTTGAGTTTCCCAACCGTCAGCAATGGGCGTCCCCCACCACGGCGGTCGAGATCGTTTTCGTCGCGGATCCGGGTATTGAAATAGTCATACAGAAAGCCAATGACAATTGCGATCAAAACCGCAATGAATGCGCTGAGGATCATATTGCGGGTGTAATCAGGACTGACCGGAGTACGTTTGGCATACGCCGGATCAACGACGATAAGTGTGGATGCTTGTGCATAGGGGTTATCAAGCAAATCACGTTCCAGAGCCTGGAATGAAGCTACAATTGCATCGGCTAACTTGATAGCCCGTTGCCGATCAGTATCGCGCACTGAAAGGAGGAACAGTTCAGTCTTACCAACCTCTTTAGTACTGCTACGAACTGCCAATTGTGCAGGTGTTACTCCTTCCACCATTCCCGCAGCCCGTTCGAGCACTGGCCGAACTAAAAGCAATTCTCGTACCGTTAGAGCGTAACGTTCACGGGCCCGTAAATCTTCGAGAGTTGGTGAAGGACGGGCGAAGATGCCCTGATCCTGATTGACCATCAGCATTGTTGAGGCTTCGTATAACCTTGGCTGCGTTTGTGAATAGGCGTAGCCGATACCAACACCAACTAATGCGAACAACGTGATTAACCACGCCCAACGCCACGCGAAAAGAAGATAGTTCTTGAGTTCCAAATGTCCCTCCACGTTATGAGACCGCTTGATAGTGGCCTTGCAAATATGTTTTGGTCTGTAAGCGTGGATGCGTGTCTGGAAGAGGCGACAGACCTTGCTTTAGTATTGTATAGACACCGAACCATATCGCACAATAGTTGTAACCGGGACACGTGACATTGTAATGTCATGGGTAAGAAATCGCTATGACAAAACGTTCATAACCTGCACCGCTGATCACAACCTCACTCCCTGTAAAGGCGGTTCGCGAACCGCTCCTGCTTTGACAACGGGATGTTTCAGATAGGCTTTCAGGGGTCTGTGACTGCCGCCTGTTGTCTTACCACTGATGCCCGTCACCACACGGTAGGGGGACCAAGTTCGCTGCTGCGGGCCGGATGCCCGCGCACTTAGTGCCTATTCGGAATACTCTGTCGCAGAAGAAGATCGGTTGGGGCACAGCGCACCTGTGCCTGTACATCCAGGTTTCATCCGCCGTACCGTGAGACGATTATTCGGATAGGCTCTAAATGTCTTATCCGTGAAGTGACTATGTTGCTGAAACACGCTCAGCAGTAACCTGATGGTAGAGTTCTAGATAGCGCTGTGCCTGTATGTCCTGGCGGTATTCGGCTACGGCTATTGAACGACACCGACGGCTCATATACAAACGCTCATCAGGGTTGTCTAAGAGACGCTGTATCGCTGCACGGAGGGCGTCAACATCACCGACCGGTGCTAGCCAGCCGGTTTGTCCAGGCCGCACAAGCTCGCTTATCCCACCGGTATCAAAACCCACGACCGGTGTGCCACACGCCAGCGCTTCCAGTACTGTACCCGGCATATTATCTTGCAGCGAGGGGATGACAAAAAGATCAGCAGCGCTATAGACGAGGGCCAGGCGTGTATCATCGTTAATCACGCCGAGGGGATGGTGCGCAATCGCTGCTGCGATTGGTGGTGGATTTCGACCGATTGAAACAAGGAGCAGATTCGGTGCATCACTCATGCTGGCCAGAGCTGCGGTTAACTCAGCAAAACCTTTTCGCCGGTTGTTTACCGACATTGCCACGAAGAGCACAATGCGCGCCTGTTGTGGCAAACCCAGTGTTGCCCGTGCGTAAGCCTGGTCGTAGGGCATAAAAACCGTTGTATCAAGGCCGTTAGGAATGATGTGTACTGGCAACTGACCAAACAGCGAACTCCGCTGTACTTCGGTTGCCATCCAGCGGTTGAGAGCTACAATGTGTAGTCGGCCTGGTGGTACTGCGGCCAGGGCATCCCGTTTACGTACCCAAATCTGGCGCGAAAGGTCGTGTTCGTTTTGTGAACCAAGCTGTGGACACGATCCACAAGCTGCCGTATAACGATCGCAACCCTCGTCGTAATGACATCCTCCCGTGAATGGTTGCTGATCGGATAATCGCCAGACAATCGGTACACGGCGCGGTACAGTACGAAAGAATGTGGTGTAGTCAACAAACCCGGCTACCCAGTGCAAATTGACAACATCACACGGTGGTAATGCCCGTACCAGCTCTGCGCCATACCGACTGCGATCATCACTGAATGGCTCAAGCCCTGCCGGACGTGTTTGCTTGTAGGGTTGCATTGCCCGCCGGATGCGCCAATTCCGCCAGCGTCGTTGTAAGTTCGTGATCAGGTTGGTTGCTGGGGGTATTGCCTGCACGGTTGGGTCATCGCTCCGCCGGTTTGCCACCAGCATGCGCGATTGACAACCTATTGCCAGCAACGCCCGATGAAGCCGATACGCAGCTCGTGCTGCCCCACCGCTTATATCGTTAGTGCTGAGATGCACAACTCGCATACGCTCACCGTATTGCCAGGCGCCGACGCGCTAATGGCCCAATTGCCGGTAATGAATAGAACATTTCGGGCAATGCCCGTCGATAGTAGGCCGGAATAAACGGCAAGGCAAAACCGGCTTTCAACCAGTCAATGTACCGTTCCCGCCCCCGATAGAGTTGACGCCAGCGTCCGTAATACGTCGTCCAGATCACGCGAATAATGGCCTCACGGCAGGTAGCCCACTCTTGCGGATGCTGCTGGGCATACGCCCGTAATACCGGATGTTGGTCAAGAAATGCGAGAAACTGGCGCGAAGCACGGGCCAGGCTCTGGACGCCAACCGATTTGCCGAAGCTGGTATCGTAAATGCGATGGCGGAAGATGGCTTCATCGCAATAGATAATGCTCCGATTGATACTCAGCACTACCAGAAGTGCATTATCCACACCATTCCCACCATCGAAATCAGGATACCCACCCACTGCTCGTAGCTCAGCTGTGCGTGCCAGATTGGTGGTGAAACAAACAAACTTGTGTTGGTTATACCCCCATCGGCGAATCCAGTCTGGACCACTCATCAGTCGCGGCGGCAGTGGGCGGTCGGCAGTTGAGCCGATGACCTGGTTCTGTTCATCGATCACTTCTACTCGTGAGATGACTGCTGCCGCGTCGGAATGGGTTTCAAACGCCCTGACCATTGCCGTAATGTAGCCGGGAGCTAGCTCGTCATCATCGCTCAACAGGATGAAGTAATGACCCGTTGCTGCTGCCAATAATTGATTAAAGTGTGGCACGATAGGCACGGAAGTTTCGTTTTGGCGGAAGACGAAAGGACGCGGATAGTTCGCTCGCACCAGATTGATAACCGCATCACCGTTACAACCGTTGTCAGAGACGATGAGTTCAATCGCCGGATAGTCCTGAGCCGCTACCGATTGAATTGCCTGCACAACGTATGTCAGACGTTTATAGACCGGGATCGCTACCGTTACCGTCGCTCCCATGCTTCACCTCGGGTAATCAATATCTTGGGCGGTACGTTCACGGATAATCCGCGCCGGTACACCCACCGCGATGACGCCGGCCGGCAGGCTGCGCGTAACGACACTGCCGGCGCCAACTACCGTACCGGTACCAATCGTCACACCTGATAGCACCACCACACCGTAGCCTAGCCAGACATCATCCTCAAGGACAATTGGTCCGCGACTGGTCAGCGGTTGATTGTGAATGGGTTGACCGGCAGCGGTACCGTGATCGTAGGGGTAAAATGCGCATTGGGGGGCAATCTGACATCTACGCCCGATAATGATCTGTTCAACATACGCCGATAATTGACAGTGTGGCTGGATCCCGGTTCGTTCGCCGATGGTCAGGCTCCCACCACGACCACATTCAATGATCGTATCCCGATGTAACTCAACGAAGTCACCGAGTTCGATCTGACCACCATCGTGACGCTGGTATATGACAACACCATCGCCGATAAAGGTATGGCGACCGCGTTTGATGCGGCGACCACTGATCTGGGCCGATGGCGCAATGTATCCCTGAGCGTAGCGATGAGCCAGTGCGACACGTGCCTTGTAAGGTGCATACGGCCAGGCAGCCAGCCAGGTTGCTACTTTCCCCCGTCGATCAGGCCCGGCCCATCGCATCCACACATCAGTCCAAAGTTGTAGTAATTTTTGCCGCATACCGGTTCTCAAAGTTCCCATCAAGAGATGGTCTGCATGCACAGATAGCGAAAGATTCGGTGCCAGTGTCTCTGGCAGTTGCGCTGGTTCATCGAACGCGGTACATGTTGCTCGCTACACGTTCACGACACGCGATCACCGTATCCGGCAGCGATCATGCCTGCACGGTGGTATTGCCAGAACAAGTCTTCATCAGCGGGTGAAAAGAGGTTTCGCCAATCGCCAGAGCCACCTTTGCGAACGAACAGTGGCGTTTCTGCACCCTGAGCAGCTTTTTCTTTGGCTCGCATGCGCTCAAACGACGAGGCTGCGACTGCGGCAGCAATCTGTTCCTCGCTTGCCTGCAAGTGACAGAAATCGAGAATACGACGTAACTGTCCGGCCGTATCGGCGTAGAGATCTTCGTACTTCACGACAAGCAACTCACAGCCGCTGTTGAGCCAACCCAGCACGTGATCCGACCAACGTCCCCAGTAAGTTTCACCGACGATAATCTCACGTAGACTAACCGGTTTACCGGATCGTCGGTTACGCCAGTGGTAGAACGAGGTCATCGCATCACGGCCATCACGCACGATGTAGATTGCACGGCGAAAGATTGGTCGATAATAAAGATGAGTCTTCACGAAGCGCGGCCGCATCTGGTTGAACGGTGTAGTCGGATCGGCCATGTATGCCAGATCGCCTTTGATATGGCTATCGGGGACATAGCGGCCAAATCCCTGCAACTCCAGTTCTCTGCCGGCAAGGAGATTGGCTAGTAAGAATCGTACCCACGTATTGCCCGATTTGGGAAACGAGGCCAGGTAGTAGAAATCGGGTTGTGGTCTAAAACCGAGATCGGCATGCGGGCCTTTCAACCACTGACGTAGCGTGCGCCGTACTTTCGTGAAGACAGTGCTCATTTATGCCTCCAGAAATCCCTTCTCTTCCAGATACCGAATGATTTTGCGCGCATTCTCTTCTGGGGTCACATCGATTGTAGATAAGGTCAATTCAGGGTTTACCGGTGGTTCATACGGATCATCGATACCGGTAAATCCGCGTATTTCGCCACGCCGGGCCTTGGCGTAGAGACCCTTGACATCCCGTTGCTCACATACTTCGAGCGGTGTGTTAACAAAAACCTCAATGAATTGATCACTGCCAATCATCGCTCGACATTCGTTACGAGCGGCCCGATACGGACTAACCGCTGCGCAAATCACGGCACCACCGGCTTTTACCACAGCGCTGGCGACAAAACCAATGCGTAAGATGTTGGTATCACGATCTTCACGTGAAAAACCTAACCCTTTCGAGAGATGGGTACGAACAACGTCTCCGTCAAGAACGGTTGGTGTTCGACCACGCTCGAGCAACAACACATTGAGAATGGCAGCAATGGTTGACTTACCGGCGCCGCTCAGACCGGTGAACCAGACACAAAAGCCCTGGCGGTGTCGTGGTGGGTACATCTGCCGCAGAATCTCTGCCGTCTCTGGACGTGTAAACCATTCTGGCAACAAACGTCCTTTAGCCAGGTACTCATCACGCACTTGCGAACCGGAAATAGTTGCAATTTCAGCTCCGGGTGGAACTTCATCAATCGGTACGTAGCGACCTTCACGTTTGAGATAGACAAGCTCGGTGAAGGGGATCATCTTCACCCCGATTTCCGCTGCGTGATGTGCCAACAGCTCTTGTGCTGCATAGGGTTCATAGAACGGTTTTCCGTTACTGTCATTGCCAGGTCCTGCATGGTCGCGGCCAACGATGAAATGATTGGCGCCGTAGTTGCGGCGAATAATCGCGTGCCAGACTGCTTCGCGGGGGCCAGCCATACGCATCGCCAACGGCAGTAAACTTAATAGGGTACGGCCAGGATCGTAATATTTATCGACCAATAGCCGATAGCTGCGCACACGAGTGAAATGATCAACGTCGCCGGGCTTGGTCATCCCTACAACGGGATGGATAAGCAGGCTGCCATCGATCTGCGCGGCGGCGCGCTTAGTGAGTTCTTCGTGAATACGGTGCATCGGGTTGCGGGTTTGAAAGGCCACCACGTTTGGTCGTCCCATCGCCTGTAACAAACGACGGACTTCAGCCGGTGTGCGCCGTAGATCGGTGAAGTCATAGTAGCGCGGCAGATTGAAGACGCGCAAACGCCCGGCGGCATAGAACTTCCCCCAGCGCGCCATCTCGGCCACCAGTGGGTGGCGCGGATCGGTTGTTCCGACTACTGCCAGGGCTTCCCGTTCAGCGTCCCAAGAATATACTTCGCTGACTTCCATAATTGCCAGCGGGTTGTTATGCACATCACGCAAGACGATGCGATCGCTGCCGAAACGACTCTGCTCAACTGGCAGCGTCACCGGAATTGGCCAGAGGGTGCCGTCGGCCAGGCGCATTTCTTCGAGCACACGCTCATAATCAGCCCGTCCCATGAAGCCGGTCAGTGGCGAAAAGCCACCGGTGGCGAGGAGTTCCAGATCACACAGACTGCGCATCGAGATTTGTATCGAGGGTAAGTGTGAGGCTTCGGCGAGTAGTTCTTCTCGCTCCTCAGCCGATACAACTAGATTGATCAGGCGACCACCATACGGTGGAATTAGAAACGTGTCATTGTGCATAGAGAGATGTGTCCTTCCTTAAAAACTATTGTTTGCCCGTTACAGCGCCGGACGAAACCATGGTACGCGCACCGGCTTACCGGCGTGGATCAATTCGGGAATAGTAACGAAACGGTATTTGCGGCTCAAGGTGGGGAGTACCATAGCTAACGCTGATACCAGATTGGAACGATCGGCAGCGTTTGGATCACGTGGGTTGACCAGCCGATCATGTAACAGAACAATACTCCCCGGACGTATCTGCTCTACCAGCCGGGTCGCTAATTGCTCTGCCGGTTGGTGTACCCAATCTTCAATGTGGAACGTCCAGGCAACCACTTCATAACCAAAAAGGAGTGTATCGAAACGTGAACCATAAGACTGACCACCATACGGCGGTCGAAACAAGCGTACACGATAGGGCAACAGTACCTGCTGCGTCTGCCACAATTCCTGCCAGCGCCGCCAGCGTTGGGTTTGTGGCATGCGGATGTGGGTGAACGTGTGATTGCCAATCGCGTGCCCCTCAGCTCCGATCCGCCTAACGATGTCGCGGTGCGCAACCGCATGTTTCCCAATCACGAAGAAGGTTGCCCGGGCTTGAGCAACGTTACATAGTTCAAGAATCTGCGATGTATAAACAGGGTGTGGCCCATCGTCAAAAGTCAGGGCAACCAGAGGTTCTGTCGTCTCAACTCGTACCAGTGTTCCGAACAACCGTCGTCCTATCGATGCCAGCAAGCGTCGGAATGACCAAATGCCGGGTGATATGTCCATTTGTGATCGAGATGTCAATGCTTCCTCTTTATCAACGTGGATCGGCAAGATTAAATGGCCAGCGGTGGGCAACGGTATTGCAGACTGCCCTGAAGTAATCCGATCAGCCATGCATTCATTCGTAACCATTCGGCAAACTGCTCACGCTGCCGTATCTTTGTCAGGCGTCCCAACTGACGCAGCCAGCGCCGTGCATATGAGAGCCAGGGCGAGAGTGAACGTTTGCTCTCACCCTGTTGTTGGCTGTAACGACGGGCTAACGCTACGTTGGCAATTGCCCGTTCACGAGTCTGCCGTAACATCCCACGCAGGGTATCGCGATAACGAACGTACACGAGCGCTTCAGGCACGAACGTCAGTGGTACCTGACATTGCAACTGAACACGGAAGCAGTAATCGGTATCCTCCAATCGCGGCAATGTCTCATCGAAACCACCAATCTGCTCGTGTAGCTTGCGTTCAATAGCCAACCCTGAACCACCAGCGTGGGGCAGGTACGGCGGATAACTCACGCGCTGTAAACTATCAGCCTGCGGATTGCGTCGCGTCCGGCTCAGCCATGAATGCTGGTTGAGCCGTTCAATATCGAACCGTGAAGCGACAAACGGGTACTGATCGAGGGCACGACCAATTGCGGCTACCCATCCGGGTGCAACCACATCATCCGCATCGACGAACGCCAGTGCTGTTCCACGGGCCTGCCGAGATCCCTCGTTGCGGGCAAATGCACTTCCTCGGCGAGCACCGGCATCGACGAGGCGCAGGTTGGGCATACGTGCCAGGAAATTGGCTGCTACTCGTCGTGAGTCATCACGAGAACCGTTATCGGCAACAATAACTTCCCAGGATCGCTCCCATGTTTGGTTCGCAAGTGCTGTCAACTGCTCTCCCAGGGTTGCCGCTGCATTATAGCAGGGAATGATAATACTAAGCCGAACCTCTCGCTGCACAGTCTCCTCCCCATCACTCATCGTTTGTTATCTGTTATGCCAACCCTGGGTGAATCTATGATGATTGGTCATACGGAATACAGGCTACAATACTGTAATCTTTGCTCGCAATTCACCCTGAATGTGGCGGGTTGCATTGCGAGTATCAACCACTGCCGGAGCCAGGGTTACAATTCGCTCGTAATCAAAAGTGCTGTGATTGGTGATAATGACTGCACAATCGCACTGTTGCAGCAACTCATCGCTCAGGGGTATTGTTTGCATCCGACGACCATCGTGCAATTCGAACTCTGTGATATGGGGATCGCAGGGAATGACCGTCGCGCCATCGGCTGTCAGCAGGTCATAGACTTTGAAAGCCGGAGACTCGCGGTAATCATTTACATCGGGCTTGTACGCAATCCCTAACAACAGGATTGTGCTGCCGTTCAGCGGTTTGCGGGCACGGTTGAGTGTCCGCACGACCAGATCGTGAACGTGACGGGGCATCTGGCTGTTAATCTCACCGGCCAGCTCGATAAATCGGGTCGTCAAATCATACGCACGTGCTTTCCAGGTCAGATAAAAAGGATCAATCGGAATGCAGTGCCCACCCAAGCCAGGGCCTGGAGTAAACTTCATAAAGCCGTAGGGTTTGGTTGCTGCGGCGTCGATGACCTCCCAAACGTTGATCCCCATTCGATCACAGAGCAGTGCTAATTCATTGACCAACGCAATATTCACGGCCCGAAAGATGTTCTCGAACAGTTTTGTCAACTCGGCTACATCGGGTGAACTTACCGGCACCACACGAGTCGTAATGTAGCCGTAGAAGGCACTGGCTAATTCAGTGCAGGCGGGTGTCACGCCACCCACAACTTTGGGGGTATTTTCGACACTATATCCTTTACTACTCGTCTGACCGGGATCAATCCGTTCTGGTGAAAAGGCCAGGAAAATTTGCTCACCGACGCGCAGTCCAGATCGCTCGATACGGGGCATGACCAGTTCGCGAGTCGTACCAGGATAGGTAGTACTCTCCAGAATGACCAGTTGACCAGGACGAATGCTGGCAGCAATATTCTCACTTGCCGCTTCGACATAACGTATATCCGGATCACGAGTCGCGTTGAGGGGCGTTGGTACGCAGATCACCAGCAGATCACACTCTTCCATGCGCTTGACATCGGTTGTTGCTTCGATACGACCCGACTGACGCAACGCCGCCAGGGCTGCGCTGGAAACATCGCCAATGTAGCTTTCGCCTCGGTTGACCTGTGCAACCCGCTCGGTGCTGACATCGAATCCCAAGACTCGAAAACCAACCCGACCGGCACGTTCAGCCAGCGGCAATCCAACATAGCCAAGCCCGATCACGCCGATGACTGCGGTGCGGTCATGGATGCGATTCATCAATTCGTGAAACATAACGTGTTATCTCCATCTCCGTGCTGCATCCAAAAACGTTGTTCGGTGGGCATTATACCCGAGCGCGACGCTTCCAGAGCCACCTACCTATCCCGGCCACCGCAATCCCTCCAATCAGACCAACACCAAAGGAAAGCCAGGCCAGTCGTGAACGTAACACCGTGTTTATGCGGTTGATCCATCCGCTATCAGCAGGAGGTGCCAATAGATAGTCAGCGACAATCGCTGCCTCTGCTGGTGTTACCCCGAGGTTCGGCATCTGCGATCCGCGATTATCCCAACGCGGTTCGACAATCTGGTTAATAATCCACTGCCGTACTGCTGCTTCACCTTCCAGGGCAAGTACTGCCGCTCGCGCCGAGCGAGTAGAAACCCATGGCTCTTCCTCAAGTTGATCCAAATCGGCCAGAAGCTGGCGGTACTGTTGATTGTTCAGCCGAGCCTGGACATTGGCGATCAGCAATTCTCGATTGAGTGGCGGGCCGGCTGCACCACCGAAACCGCCATCTCCTCTAATTTGATGACACCCGAGACAACCTCGTTCGCGAATAATCTGGCGGGGGTCTTCGACTTGCAGCGGACGGTAGGGATAGCTGTTGGTTGGGTCGGGAACAATCTTATACACCGATGTTTGATCGGCCTGATTCGCGTACAAGGGTGCAAAGTAAAGCCCATCAGGACCTATAGCCACCGCAACCACCATCTGCTCTTGTTTGCCGCGGAAGCGCAATGTTTGCCGCGGAAGCGCAAGAAGTAGTCGGGTACCGCCATCACCCGACTCTGCTCCATATCATAAGTAATTCGCACGATACCTGGCATTTTGCCACGTCGCACCGATCCGGCCATGCCGAGAAAGAACTTACCGGCGTTATCCGCACCAAGCAGCATGTTGTCAGGTGGAAGATATTGTAACGTCGTTGGCGCTAGGCTGGGTACCCATACATACGCTGCCCGTAAGTGAATGCTGTTTTCTTGACCATTCCAACCGTAATCCTCACCCCGCTGCACTTCGACAAAGCGATCGGTACCTACACCGTTGTCACCGACGAAGACCCGCCCATTTACGATTTGCATCGCGTAGGGATTACGGAAACCGCTAGCCCAAACGTAATTGCGTGCTTTCGTGACATCATCATCAATGTAAAAGGGATTATCAGGAAGCGGTTTGCCATCAAGGCTCATACGGTAGATTTTGCCAACCATTTGCTCAATATCACGCGCCAGATGCGGTTGCCAGGCTTCTCCTATACCGACAAATAGCTGATCATCAACGACCTGACAGGCGCCTATATGGTGCGCTAGTCCTGATTCGTAACCGGCGAAGACCTCGGTGAACGCGACGAAGCCTTCTGGTTGGAGGCTGAACGTGCCCGGTTTCGATTGATAGCGCACGATATTGTTGCGCATCCGACCATTTGCGTCGGTGTAGAGGAAGGTGACAAAGATGTAACCACGCGCTGGATCAAGACAGATGCCTCCCATGCCACCTTGTCCCTGACCCGACGGTAACTCCTCTGTCGGTTTGAATTGAAAAACGTTTTCGGCAAAGGTGAAGATGCTGCGATCATTGGTGACGACCTTGAGCGTTCCACGTAGTTCGGTCACAAAATAGAGCGGATCCTTCGGATCAGGACCGGGTTCCGGCACGAACGCTATCGCACTTGGAAAGTGGTAGCCCGTCGTATCCTCCACAATCGTGAACCCATCGGCAACCGCCCAGTCACTGCGCCAGTCAAACGTGGTTTGCGCCGAGACTACTGCTCCCAAGGAAAGAAACAGTACAGTACCGGTTAACAACATCTTTAGCCAGAGCTTCATTGTTACCTCTTTCTAGCCAGTGGTTGAGTGAGCCAGAAAAGCAGGAGAGTGCCTATCACAATACCGATCAGGTTTGTTATCAAGATACTGCTGGCGAGAGCGGAGGCTACCATGGATGCCGCCAGACTGACCCATACGCTGACCACGATCAACATCAACAACGGTCGGTACGTCCCCTGCCAGGGTACTCCAATCAGTCCAAATGGCAGGCTTAACATGAATGTCAACACAATGCTCCAGCCACCGATCTGATGTGTTTCCACCGGTAGCCAGCGGTTAAACAGTGCTTCGCCTGGGCCAAATGTGTATTGTTGCCGGTGTTGCTGTCCATCTACAAATAGACGGGCAACGGCGCCATCGTAACTGAGGATCAGGACCCGTGGTTGTGAGCTGGTGAAAACGTTGCTGAACCGTAATGGCGGTCGGTCATTGGCTGCCCGCGTTAGCGGTAAGCGCATGCGTACCAGAAGATCGGCGCCGGCCTGGATGAGACTCACATTGTGACCATCGATCCCGCGGCCATAGTTGATGATAAAGCCTTCCGTATGTCTGGTTGGTTCTCCCACTGCCACTCGTGCCACTAGCGTAAAAGCACCGGTCTGCGCAATTGCAGCAGCAACTCCTCGTAATGGCTCACGGCTCATCAACCAGCGCTCATAGCCTACTCGCATGCCTTCCTGAGTTAAAACTGGTTTCCCGTGAGCTACTAACGGTCGGCTAAATGGCCCATTCGGCATTGGTGGGAACTGATTGAGATCGTAAGCTAGCAACGGCTGTAGGGCGACTGCCTCTTGAAATGTGTTGACCTTATGCGCCTCACGTTCAGTAAATGCTTGATCATACAGCGCAACAAAGCTCACATATCCCGGCCAAAACCGCCGTCCATCATCAGCCGCCCCGATGTGTAACGTGTAGCGATCCGACCAGTTTGTCGGCAAGGTTGCTCGCTGCCAGTGCTGCAATAGCCATCCGGCACTACCGAGCCAGATGGTCAGTCCAATGACCACCACTGTGGCTGGTGTTTGTCGGATAAGATGCACCACCCGGCGCGCAATTTGGTCAACAATCGGTATCAATAGAGGTGCCAGCCACCGACTACCCAGCCCGGCACCGGCCGTATTCGCCATCACATCGAGGATGGCAGCAGTACGACCAGGGATGATAAGCTGAGCGATTTCAATGCCGAGTGCCAGCAGACCAGCTAGTATCATTGACCCAACAATTTGACCGCGTTGACGTATCCCATACCCTGCCAGGAACCAACGTAACGTCACCCCCAGCGGTATGAAGAGAATCACGTTCTGCATCAGATCAGTGCCGTGGCTGAGACCAGTCAGTAGCCGAAACCAGGGGTTCGTCGGCCAGGTCGGGATAAACGCAAAAGGGTATAACGTCAACACGCCGATCCAGCTCAGTATCGGTAGCGCCAATACGACGCCGTACCTTCGTACTGCATACGGCGATAAGCGACGATCAACCAATCGGCTCATAGACCGTTGACCAGGGCAGCAAGGGGCGGACAACGCCAGAAAGGTTGCCAGCCCAATCACCACGGGCCGTATCACCTTCCAGGCTATCAATGACTTGAAACGCTACTGCATCACGCTCGGCAAACTGCCCAATCGGCGGATTGAGTGTGGTCAGTGCTGCTTCTACGTACAACGAACCCTCGGCCAGAAAATTGCCGGGAATCGTCACCCGTGCAGTGTACCGTCCGGGCGGTCGCGGGCGTCCACGCCATTCCGGATCGAGGTCGAGTGTCGTGAATACGGCCACATTATCTTCGTTGTAGAGACGAAAATGTGGCATTAACACATAACCACCTTTGCTAACAACGAACTCCATTTCAAGCGTTACCGGTGTCCGAATATCAATCGTATCGGACACATCACCATCAACATCGCGAACCCGCACTGCTCGCAGATGCGCAACATCTTTACCGGGCGCCTTTTCGCGATCCGGCCAAACCCGTTCTGCAATCGAATGCGCGCCCTTGCCCAGGTAGACCCCTACCACCTGTTGAGCTGGGCCATCGGCAATCACCTGTCCCTGGTGTAGCAGAATTGCCCGCTGACACATTCGCAAAATCGACTGCATACTGTGCGAAACAAACAGTACTGTTCGTCCCTGTTGACCAACGTCTTGCATCTTATTGAGGCATTTCTTCTGGAAGCGAGCGTCGCCTACAGCCAGTACCTCATCGACGATCAAGATTTCTGGTTCCAGGTGTGCAGCAACAGCGAAAGCCAGACGGACATACATGCCCGACGAATAAAATTTCACCGGTGTATCAATAAATTTCTCAACCTCGGCAAAGTGCACAATGGCATCGAAATTACGGTCAATTTCGCGCTTACGCATACCGAGGATAGCGCCGTTGAGATAAATATTTTCGCGTCCGGTCAGCTCAGGATGAAAACCGGTACCAACTTCGAGTAATGATGCAACTCGTCCATACAGCTCGGCCCGTCCGCGCGTTGGCTCAGTAATTCGGGAGAGAACCTTCAGCAGGGTACTCTTCCCGGCGCCATTACGACCGATAATTCCGACGACCTCCCCTTGCTGGATGTCAAATGAAACCCCATTGAGCGCCCACAATTCGGTTGTCTCCGCCGACGGTTGACCACGAAACCGCTCGACAATTGCATCGCGCAAGGTGGCATATCCTGGACTGCGCTGCTTGATCGCTCCAATCCGGTACTGTTTTGCTAAATCACGGGCACGAATTGCGTATGGCATAGGCTAAATAATGTCGGCAAACTTACGTTCCACCGCCTGAAAGTAGAGCAAACCAGAACTAAACAGGGCTATTGCCGTTGTGACCGAAATGAACATCAGCAGGCTGGGCGGTTGGGTGCCCAGTAATGCCCAGCGAAACCCTTCGACAACACTGACCATCGGGTTAAGGGCATAAACAATCTGCCAGTGCCCTTCGATTAGGTTACTTGGATATACCACCGGTGTCGCGAAGAGCCAGAGCTGGATCAGGAATGGAGTGGCATGGCGCACATCACGGTAACGGGCGTTGATTGCCGAAAGCCAGAAGCCGACACCCAGCGCCGTGATCATTCCTAGGAGCATAAATAGCGGTAAGAGAAATACTGCCGGCGTGGGTGCCCATTGATACCAGAACATCAACGCTAGCAAGATCAAAAACGACAGGCCGAAATCTACTGTTCCGGCCAACACGCTGGCTGTTGGGATGGCAAGCCGCGGAAAGTAGACTTTACGGACAATACTGGCACTCCCAACTAGGCTGTTGGCCGCCTGGGCGACGGTGTTGGCAAAAAACTGCCACGGTAAGAGTCCGGCCAGATTGAAAAGCGGATACGGAATACCGTTGGTATTCACTCCGGCTAATCGCCCAAAGATGATCGTAAAGACAACCAGTTGCAGCGTCGGTTGGATAAGCGCCCAACTTGCACCAAGCAGTGTTTGCTTGTAGCGCACCTTAATGTCACGCCAAACCAGGAAGAAGAGTAACTCGCGATAGTCCCATAAGTCGCGCCAGTTGAAATGCCACCATCCCTTACGCGCCTCGATAATGATTGGTTCGTGTATGCTGTCTGGGACAGATGACACTGCACTGGCGTCGTTCACCGAGGTTGAAGGTTCAAGTATCGCCATAATGCTGGTGTTGTCCTTACATTCGGAAACGGTAACGTCTGTTGATACGTCAAATCAGTTAGTCTGACAAAGATCTCCCTTATGTAGCATAGTCGGTTCACGGCTATCGTGCAATTACAATTTCTTCAATTGCACGCCTAGCGACAACACCACCGTTGCCGATCAGATGTTTCAGCTACTCACGAACGGCGCAACGAATTCTGGTATCATATTCATAGTACGAGTGTTATCACACAGGGTTGACAAAAAAGAAAGGTAGTCGAACGATGGCTTATGCAGCCCTGATGGGTGCCGAAATTAAGCGCCGCGAGGATCCGCGTCTCGTGCGAGGGCAGGGCACGTATGTGAGCGATCTGCGTCTACCAGGCATGCTATACGTGGCAATAGCTCGCAGTCCCTATGCTCATGCCCAGATCGTTGCTATCGACAAAGCTGCGGCACTGGCTCATCCCGACGTGGTTGCAGTGTATACCGGCGCTGATCTGGTCGATTTCTGTCGGCCACTTCCCCTCGCGAGTTCTGGTGAAGGCGGCAGTGGTGCTCAACGTTATACGGGCCGCACGCGCTATGTCCTGGCCGTTGAGCGGGTTCGGCATGTCGGTGAAGCAGTTGCTGCAATTGTTGCCCGTACCCCAGAGGCAGCCCTCGATGCTGCACTTTCGCTTCCTATCGAATGGGAACCATTACCTGCTGTCATTGATCCATTGGCGGCTATCGCACCTGACGCACCGGTCATCTTCGATGGTCTGCCTGACAATATCGACCATCGCCGCCGCCGCCAAAAGGGGGATGTCGAAGCGGCGTTCGCTTCCGCTTATCGTATTATTCGCCAGCGTATGGTCAACCAACGTCTGCTCGGCTTCCCTATGGAAGGACGTGCGGTAGTGGCTGCACCTGATCCGGCCAGCGAAGGTATCACGCTTTGGACGAGCACCCAAACACCGCATCAGGTGCGTAGTGAAGTTGCCAACGTTGTTGGGCTGAACGAGAATCAGGTGCGCGTGATTGCTCCCGATGTCGGTGGTGGTTTTGGGGTTAAGATCGGTATCTATCCCGAAGAAGCTCTGCTCGCCGCCCTTGCCCGTCAGCTCAATGTCCCGCTGCGCTGGGTTGAGCATCGGCTTGAGCATGTTCAGGCTACTACCCATGGCCGTGGTCAGGTCTGCGATATTGAAGCTGCGGTAACCGCCGATGGTGAAGTGACTGCGTTGCGTATGCGAATTGTCGCCGATCTCGGTGCTTACCCGCTCGCTCCAGGTCTGCCCGATCTCACCACCGCGATGGCGGTTGGCGTGTATAAGATTCCGGCTGTCGATTTAGAGGCGATTTGTGTCTATACCAATACCACACCGGTCGCCGCCTATCGTGGCGCAGGTCGGCCCGAAGCTGCCTACTATATCGAACGACTGATGGATCTGGTCGCTGCTGAGTTGAACCTTGATCCGGCAGAAGTACGACGGCGCAATTTTATTCCGCCCGATGCTTTTCCGTACAAAACACCGACCGGTCTTACCTACGATAGTGGTGAGTATGATAAGGCGTTGAGCAAGGCGTTAACTCTGGCCAATTACGAGCAGCTCCGCACCGAGCAGGCGGCGCGTCGGGCTGCGGGTGATCGTATGTTACTCGGTATCGGGATTGCCTGTTATGTCGAGATGTGTGGGTTTGGCCCTTATGAAAGTGCGCAGATTAAAGTAGAGCCGAGTGGTAGCGTCACGGTCACAACCGGTATTTCACCTCACGGCCAGGGTACGGCAACAACTTTTGCCCAGATTGTGGCCGATCAGATCGGGGCAGATTTCGAGCGTATTGTTGTGAAGCATGGCGATACAGCTATTACCCCAATGGGCATCGGTACCATGGGGTCACGTTCGCTTGCCGTCGGTGGTGCGGCCCTGATGCGCGCCGCCACGAAGGTGCGTGAGAAGGTACGTCAGATTGCGGCTGCTATGCTTGAAGCGAACGTGGCCGATATAGAGCTGCATGAAGGTCGTTATCAGGTGCGTGGTGTGCCTGATCGAGCGCTGACCCTGGCCGAGATTGCTCGGCGGGCGTACAGCAATAAACTTCCTCCCGACATCGATCCTGGCCTCGAAGCAGTTGACTATTTCCGTCCTGCTGACCTAATTTATCCCTTCGGCACACATATTGCCGTGGTCGAGGTAGATAGCGAAACCGGCCAGGTATACATTCGCGCTTACTACTCAGTTGATGATTGTGGGCCACGAATAAGCCCACTGATTGTCACCGGTCAGATTCACGGCGGCTTAGCTCAGGGAATCGCTCAGGCGCTCCTCGAAGAGGTGGTATACGATGCTAATGGTCAGTTGCTCAGTGGGACGTTGATGGATTACGCCTTGCCACGCGCTGATCTCTTTCCACCTTTTACAGTTGACAAGACTGAAACTCCTACGCCGCTCAATCCACTCGGTGTAAAGGGCGTGGGAGAGGCGGCTACCATCGGCTCAACGCCAGCCATTGCAAATGCTGTCATCGATGCACTTCAACCGTTTGGGGTGCGACATATCGATATTCCGCTACGCCCAGAAAAGGTCTGGCGTGCGCTCAGCAACATACACTCTGCTAAAGGAGCATAATGTATGACTGATATGCTGCGCGAGTCTCCATACCCGATGGTTAGTATCGCTGAAGCAACAGCAGCGATTATGGCTCATGTTCAACCGTTGGGAAGTGAAGAGATTGATGCGTTGACTGCTCTCGGCCGTGTCCTGGCTAGTAATATTACGTCGCCTGAAGATATTCCCGACGTGCCAAAATCGGCGATGGATGGGTATGCTCTGCGCGCTGCCGATGGCCTCTCTCCTCGTCGTGTTGTTGGTGAATTGACGGCAGGTGGTAGGGCAGCAGTTACTCTTGCCCCCGGTGAGGCGACGCGCATTATGACCGGAGCGCCATTGCCAGACGGTGCCGATGCGATGATCCCGGTTGAGCTAACCGAAGAGCGCGACGGCATGCTCTATATTCAGCGCGAATTGAAGCCCGGTGACTATGTGCATGCGGTCGGTCAAGATGTTCGTCGTGGTCAGATGGTCTTGGCCGCCGGCACAACGCTTGGCGCTGCCGAGATCGGACTCCTGGCTACACTCGGTATTACTCGCATTTCAGCGTATCGCCAGCCACGAGTAGCGGTCCTGGCTACTGGTGATGAAGTGGTCGAACCGGGAAGTGAGCGACCTGGTGGGGCTGTGCGCGATAGCAATCGTTATGCGCTGATGGCGGCTATCCGCGAGGCCGGCTGCATTCCCATTTCGCTCGGTATCGCCCGTGATGATCTTGATGTCCAGCGTCAGGCCATCTTGCAAGGTCTTGATCAGGCTGATGTTCTGATCACGAGCGGCGGCGTGAGCATGGGGACGCGCGACCTGATCAAGCCGCTGTTAGCCGAGCTTGGCACGGTGCATTTCGGTAGGATTGCCTTTAAGCCAGGTAAACCAACCACCTTCGCTACCATTGGCGACAAGCTGGTCTTCGGTTTGCCGGGTTATCCGGTTTCCTCATTGGTCTCGTTTGAAGTCTTTGTTCGTCCGGCGCTACGTGCTTTGCAGGGTGATGCAACACCGTTCCGACCTCAGATCGATGTAACGCTGGACGAACCGGTTCGCCCTTCACCTGACCGGCCTGAATATCAGCGGATTATCGTGCGTTATCGAGAAGGTCGCCTGTTAGCGGTTACTACCGGCAGTCAGAGTAGCTCACGCTTGCTCTCGCTGCGCGGGGCAAATGGTCTCCTGCTGGTGCCGGCTGGCGAAACGGTTTATCCGGCCGGCAGTACCTTGCCGGCGCTACTTACCGGTCAATTGCTTTCGTGAAGGGTACTAGTTTGTGGAATCGCTCATACTGTTGCGTACCCTGCTCCAGGAACCTGAACCATGGCCCGGCCCATTAACGTACCTGGGTCTGGCCCTCTTGCTAGCTGCTGTGCTGATGACAATTATTAACCGCCGTCGTAAACCATAACCGAAGCTTATCATGACAACGACGCTCACCGTAACAACCAGCACAACCTCTTACCCCGTTATCGTTGGGGCTGGTGTGCTATCAACGCTCGCCGGGCATCTGGCTGCCCTCGAATTGCGCGGAACGCTCTGGCTGATTGCCGATGAGCATCTGATTGCTGTGGCTGAACACATTGCAGGGATGCTTAGTACAGCTGGCTTTCGGGTCCGTATTACAACCATCCCATCAGGTGAACAGAGTAAATCGTTTAACGAACTGCATCGTCTTTACGATTGGATGATCGAGAATGGTATCGAGCGGCGTGATGCAGTGTTGGCCCTAGGTGGGGGAGTGGTTGGTGATCTGGCCGGTTTTGCGGCTGCCACCATCTTACGTGGCGTAGCACTCGTGCAATTGCCGAGTACTCTCCTGGCAATGGTTGATGCTGCGGTTGGTGGTAAGACCGGTATTAACCATCCGCTGGGCAAAAATTTGATCGGTGCTTTTCACCAACCACGCCTGGTATTGGCTGATACCCACTTGCTGGCAACCCTACCGCCGCGCGAACTGCGTGCTGGTTGGGCTGAAGTGATCAAACATGGTATCATTCGTGATGCCGAACTCTTTTTTGCCCTGGAAGAGCTTGCGTCAAGTCAGGGCTGGCATGCAACTAATGCGGCGTACTGGGATGCGCAGAATATTGAACTTACGACAAAACTCACCGCCATCATCGCTCGTGCAGTCGCAGTGAAAGTTGAGGTTGTCTCACGCGATGAATTTGAACGTGGCGAACGAATAACGCTCAACTACGGTCATACCATTGGTCATGCAATCGAGCAATTGCTCGGCTATCGCCTGCTCCATGGTGAATGTGTTGCAATTGGCATGGATGCCGCTGCTCGGATTGCTGTTGCCCTCGGCTTGTGTCCACCCGCACTTGTTGAACGTCAGCGTAAGCTGCTTGCAGCGTATGGACTATCGACCGCCTTACCAACAGACCTCGACCGCGATGCCGTGCTGGCGCTCATTGGGCGCGACAAGAAAGTACAGGCCGGCAAAGTACGCTGGATTTTGCCAACAGCTATCGGTCAGGTCGTTGTGCGATCTGACGTGCCGTTCGATGTTGTTGAGGCAGTGCTAGCCAGCGATCAGGTTTGAACGATGGCATCTTGGTCATAATCTGTTTCACCACCGAAAGCACAGAGTACCAGGGCTTTTCAACGTTCGTTCCCTATTTTTAGGTTCGATCCGAAAAAATTCCTTTGCAGGAGATATTGGAACGTAGTGGTATGCCAATATGGCGTCCATTGCCCTCGTTGGTGGTCGCTGGCGGGAAGGGGCAATGTATAGCATGCCGACAATCATCGAAGCACATTCGTAGGGGCGCGGTGCCCCGCGCCCGCGCTCCCCTCCCAGAAAAACACCTACCGGCAATCCGGCTACCGTTCAATGAGTGGCAACATCACCTGGTATACCGTTACACGACTATCCACGCGAAAACGCATCCCGACGATCTCTGACTCATTCCCGTTACTGTCGATTGCCTGATAGCGCAAATGATACTCGCCATCAATCAGTGATCCAACTTCGATAACCGGTTCGGTTGTGCTCACCCACGTCTCACCGTCCCATGAATAGCGCAAGATAGTATGACCACCACCCAAATCTGCGGCACTCAGGCGTAATCCGCGTAGTGAACGGAAAAGCGGACCAATCATCTCACCCTGGGCCAGCCCCTCACGGACCAGCGTAAAATCGCTTGCTCCCGGTTCCTTCACCCGATACCCTACCGCTGCACTCCCGTCAAGTTCAAAATACTTGATTGCCAGCGTGTGGAGACCAGCCGGGAGCGTGATGGTACCGGTGACGGTTTGGAGAGGATGCACGCCAGCATTCGCGACGACCAGTTGATCGTTCACCCACAGCCATGCGCCGTCGTCACTCTGTAACTCGAAGGTATACTCGCCACTCACCGGTGCGATAAAAGTACGAACCTGTTCAATCAAAAAGTAGTCGTTACGGTTGACTATCGGGCCATCAGCCCCCCAATCACGCAGTTCACCGTACCAGACAAAGCTCCCCAGAAGCGAACCACGGCGTATCGAGAGCGGGTTTTGCGTTCGTGATAGGAGCCGTGCAGGGGTGTTCGCCAATTCGTAAACCATTGCCAATGGCTGAAGCAGCTCGTTGTAGCGGGTTACCTGCGGCGGTTGCCGTTCAGGTGTGATCGTAATCTGCTGCTCGGCCTGGTTGAGCGACACATATGCCACGTATTCGTGAATGGCGCCCGCTCGTACCGTTACTACCCCTGGCGAACGAAACCGCACGTAGCCGACAATCGTCTGGGTTTGTCCGGGATCAAGCCGACCACTGATACCCCAACGCCACGGATACCCACCGGTTTCACCGGCACAGGGAACCGTTCGGCCCTGCATTCCCAGCATCACCCGAAAACGACCTGCCTCTTTCGGAAAAGTCGGATAGTTCTGATCCGTTGCGCCGAGAAAACATTCACCTTCATCGTAAACATAACCCTCGCGCTCGAATTCGCTGCTACTCAGATCGAAGACACTGCCACCTAATGGGTCTTGGCCGTAAATCGGTTCGGCGCCTACATTCCGCACTGTAAAGCGGATCGGTAAAACCTCACCTGCTGCCAGTGTCGTTGTACCGTACTCGACAGCCACTAATTCCAGACGCTGACGGCTGCTATCCAATGCCTGCCATTGCACTGCATCGAAGAGCACCGCCCGTCGTTGGCTCAGCGGCTCGCCGGTGAGATCCGATAGGGATAGACTAGCGGTGTTGGGGGCAAAGTTGTAGGTACCAAGATCAACCCAACCGGCTTGCGTTGCCTGATTCACCACGCGCTCGACAATGCCGGTAGCCGTCGTAATCCGGTAACGGGCCTGTTGACTCGGATTGAGGCCAGGGCAGTTGTTGGGAACATACACTAACACACGGTACACGCCAGCAGCCGGGAGATTGGGACGCCATGTAGCCGCGTTCGTACTTTCGGCTGGTTTGTCGGTGGCAAAGGTGTAGAGGGCTGTGCCACCGTATCCACAGGTAGCCAGATACCAGTTGGCATTGCTGCGCGTAAATCCACTCTCATGTTCCTCAATGATCAGATCACCGTTATCGGGTTGACTCTCACCTGCCAGTCGGGCCTGCACACGCTGGCGAATGCTGGGTAGCAGATTGAAGAGGGCATCACCCGGACATGTCGTATGGCCAGGCGTTATTTGGCGATGACCACTGATATGGTCGATGACCGATCCGGGGTTAAACGGGGCACAAAAGCGTGAAATCGAACAGCCGTAGTAGAAGCTACGACCAAGTGGATCAATCCGTTTCTGATCAGCTTTCCATGCCAATAACGCAACCAACGAATCGAGTGCAGCCGTGGTGGGTGCAGCACTACTGTAGGTGCCAATCAGTGCTACACCCATCGAGCCGTAATTGGCAGTATCGTGAAAACCAACCGCATCATCACCACCGGCCCGCCCTTCGTAAATAACACCGTTCGGATCGATCAGGTAGTTATAGCCAATATCACCCCAGCCTCGTGAATAGGTGTGGAACGACCAGATAGCGCGCACCCGATCTGCCCAGGTTTGCCCTTCGGCCAGTGTATTGGCGTCAGCCGTGTGATGGATTACGAGGTGACGCACCGGATAATAGGCTGGTGGCGCCAGCGGACTTTGTTGACCATGCGGATTGCCCCAGGCTGTACGACTAACTACCGGTGGTCGGGCAATGGCTGCCGGAATTCCTGAGAGGGTTGCCGTCGGTGCAGCCGGACCAAACCGACTATCAACGGTGCTGACCTGGAGCGAGCGAAATCCGGTTGGATCGCCGGGCAACTCGACCCACACCTGATACCAGCGCTGGTCAGATCCGACATAGATCACGTCACTCCAGTGCAGATCGGGACCATCAGTCGGCTGCCACAGCTCCTCATCTTCATGGATAACAACCCACTCACTCCAAGCAATCCCATCACGACTGACCCGCAGCGATAGGAGTGGATCACGATCAGCCACAACCGACCAGCGTAAAAGCATGTGCGTAAATGGACGTGGTGCTGGCATCGGTGGTGTCAGGAAACCGTTGGCAGCAGTCAGGAGTGGGAATGCTCCTTCGGTGATAACCTGCTCGTTCACAAAAAGCTGTTCGTCAGGGCGACCATCAGCGGTGCGCTTCACATTCGCCGATGCTGACGTGAATGGCATGATGAGTGTCAAGAGGATGCTGAGACACGTGATAAGACGAAACCGGTAAGTCATTGCACACCTCGGCCAATAGTTCACTTCTCTGTCAGCAATTCTAACGATAGTGCGTCGTAAAACCGAGAGCAGCAGGTGACGAAATGATGACATCGCAACGATGACACCTCTGTAAGCCATCCGTCATCTGGTGTTGATTGCGATCTACGGCGACTTCTGCTACCATACATAAAGATTTCATTAACAAACGGCTGTGCCGTAAGCTGCTGATATATCTACCGGCGTCTATGAACGCAATTCGCTCAAGCATCCAGCTCAAAATTCTGCTACTGCTGCTCGGTCTAGCCCTACCACCGTTGATCGTCGTTGGATGGCTTGGACTGAGCAGTTTAGCTATTGCTCGCGAAACAACGGTTCAGGAAGGGGCGAATGCGCTGCGGCAACAGGCTACTGCCAGTCTACGCCAACGTGCTGCCGATAAAGCTCAGTTCTACGATGCTGCCTTAGTGGGAGTGCAACAACAGGTCGAAACAGTGGCCGGATATGCCCTGCAACAGTACAATGCACCGGTTGTCGCTTTCAGCAACGAGCGTGTGTGGATCGCACCACGACCTAATGAAGCACTCTTGAAGGCATACGCGGCGGAAGTGGCGTATGCGCGTCGCATTATTCCCCTCTTGCGGGAGATGGTCGCACATAACCCGCTGGTGAACATTGGCTATATTGCCTTAGAATCCGGCGGCGTCATCGCATTTGATAATGAAGCCGTTGTTGATCAGTTACTGACCCTTGATTCGTTTGATCCGCGAGTACGTCCCTGGTACGTCAAGGCCCGCAAAGCCGGTACAACTGTATGGACTGAACCGTATGTCGATGCAAATACCGGCTTACTGGCGACAACCTGTGCCCGACCGATCTATGATGCGCAGGGCGTATTTATTGGTGTTGTGGCCTTTGATCTCTTGCTTGACACTATCCAACAAGACCTGTTGACCGTCGATATAGGTTCAAGCGGCTATGCGCTGCTCATTAATGAGAGCGGTGATGTGGTGGTACGGCCGAATATGCAGGTCAACGGGCGTTGGGATCAACCGTACCGTACCGAAAATCTGCTGAATTCAGCCAATGCTGATCTACGGGCAGTGGCCGAACAAATGGTGGCCCGGCAGTCGGGTGTGCAACTGATTCAAGAAGGTGAGCAGGTAAGTTACGTTGCGTATGCCCCGATCACCACTGCTGGCTGGAGTATCGCGCTGGTGATTCCCGCCGACGAAATTGATGCTCCGGCCATCGCTACTGGTCAGCGTCTGAGCGAGAGCCAGAGCCAGTTGTGGAATCAGTTGGTGTCAGTCTTGTTAGTTATCATCGTTGTTATCAGTCTGCTAGGTCTCTTACTCTCGCTATCGTTCACGAATCGGATCAGTGTGATTCGGGAAGGCGTGCAGGCGGTTGCCAGCGGTGATCTTTCGCAGCGCTTGCCCGCGGCTGGTGTTGATGAAATCGGTCAACTGGTTGCGGCCTTTAATCACATGACTGATACGCTGCAGAGCAAGATTGCCGAACTGGAAGAAAACGCTCGTCAACTGGCAACGCTCAATGCCGTCTCGAATGAACTGAAGAGCATTCTATCGTGGCCCGTCTTGCTCGACACCATTCCCAAATTAGTTTGCGAGCGATTTGGCTTTGATCGATCAGTTCTCTATCTCGTTGATGGTGATGTGTTGCGTGCCGTCAGTGCATCGTTTGGGCCTGAAAATGAAGCCGAGACCCAACGGTTTCTCGCTGTGGCGAATGCGCATCCGTTGCGTATTAATGGGAGTAGCGTTGAAGCCGATGTTATTCGGAGCCGGAAGGCTATCATTGTCGATAATCCTGAACAGAATCCTTTCGTCAGTAAAGCTAAGCAAGCGGTCGCAGCCAGTCAATCGTATGTGCAGGTGCCAATCTTTGGCCGCAATGACGTCGTGATCGGGATTATCTCTGCTGACTACAAGTATAAGCAGCGTTCTGTTCAGGCACGCGATGCAGCTCAGTTGCTCACCTTTGCCAGTATGGTCGGGTTGACGATTGAGAATGTTCAACTCTACAATGACCTTGAACAACAAGTTGCGCGTCGCACTGAAGAGCTACGAGCGGCGCTCGAACGGGCGCAACTTGCCGACCGTCGTAAGAGCGATTTCCTTGCCAGTATCAGCCACGAACTGCGTACACCGCTGAATGCAATTATCGGCTTCTCAACTGTTTTGCTTGATGATGCCGAGCAACCACTAACACCAACGCAACGCGAGGATATTCAGAGTATTAATCGCAATGGTCGCTTCTTGCTCCATCTGATTAATGAGTTGCTCGATCTCGCCCGTATCGAAGCCGGCCATCTTAACCTCGATGTTGGGAGTGTTGATCTGTATCACATTGTTAGTGAGGTCTGTGACACAGTACAAACCCTCTTGCGTAACCGACCTGTATTGCTACGGAATGCTGTTCCGGCAACTTTGCCGGAGGTCTCTGCCGATAGTGACCGGTTGCGCCAGATTCTCTTTAATCTGCTCTCAAATGCAATCAAGTTCACTGAACGTGGTACTATTACCGTAAGCGCCCAGGTGTATGATGAGGTTAATGAAGAGGGTAAGGTTGGTCGCTTTGTGGCGGTGAGTGTTTCGGATACCGGTATCGGTATCCCTCTTGAGCGACAACACGAGATCTTTAGCGAATTTGTTCAAATTCACGGTCGGCGGTCGCGTCTTGGTGGAACCGGCCTTGGTCTGGCAATTACCCGTAAATTAGTCTTGGCCCAGGGTGGGCGTATCTGGGTCGATAGTACACCCGGTATCGGCTCAACCTTTACCTTTACTATACCGATAGCGCAACCCGTCTTGCTGGCAGCCCAGGTTGATACCAACGTTAGTACATCATGAACCAGTTGCCACAAATCCTGTATATCGAAGATAACCCTGATAATCAGCGTCTGGTACAACGGGTGCTGAGTGCGCGTGGTTATCAGGTTATGATCGCAGAGGATGGCCCAAACGGTTTAGCGTTGGCTCGTACCAGTCATCCGGCGCTGGTATTGGTTGATCTCGGTATCCCCGGCCTCGATGGCTACGAGACGACTACCCGTTTACGTTCACTGCCTCATATGCGCGATGTGCCAATTATTGCGCTGACCGCCGATGCTTCGCCAGGAGCACGTGAACGGGCATTAGTCGCCGGGTGTGATGGGTATCTGAGTAAACCAATCGATGCCCGTGCGTTGCCAGCACAGATCGCCGAGTTCATTGAAGGCCGACGTGAACGTCTGCCAGAGGTCATGGAGACGGAGTTACTGCGTTCATACAATCAAAAGTTGGTCGAACGGCTCGAAGCACGGGTTCGCGAACTGACACAAGCCAACGCCCAACTACAAGACCTCGACCGGATGAAGGATCAGTTCCTGGCTACCCTCTCGCACGAATTACGCACGCCGCTGACTTCGCTGCTTGGCTATCTCGAACTCTTCGAGCGTGGTATGCTTGGCCCACTAAGCCCGCAACAAGAAGAAGCGATACGGGTTATGCGGCGTAGCAGCGAAGTATTGGCGCGCCAGTTGAACAATCTGCTCTATTTTCAGGAGATACGGAGCCGTTCTCTTCATTTTGTACAACTTCAACCACTCGACATCCTGCGTCCACTGGTTGCTGCTGCCCGCGAACGTGCTGCTCAGGCTCAGTTGCAGTTTGAGGCCATCTTTTCAGAGATGCGACCGATCGAAGTCGATCGCTCCGCTTTTGAGCATCTCATCCGTAACTTGCTCGAAAATGCGTTCCAATACACCGAGCCAGGGGGACGAGTACGCCTGATTGTCCGTGATGAACCGACGCGCCTGATTATTCGGGTCGAAGATACCGGGATCGGAATTGCGCCGAGCGAGCACGAAAAGATATTCCTTCCTTTCTATCAAGTTGATCACTCGTTGGCGCGTGGTCATCCCGGCAGTGGGCTTGGCCTGGCAATCGTGCGCCATATCGTCGAATCACACGGCGGGCAAATTGCTCTACGCAGCGTTCCCGGCGAGGGGAGTGCGTTCACGGTTGCCCTGCCCCGTCGTTTGTAACCTCTGTGTAGAAATGAGTTTCTCTACCTTACCCTGTAGCGCGGGCCTGTAGCCCGCGACCTGACATCAGTCACGGACCTAGGTAGCGCGGGCCTGTAGCCCGCGTCTCCTGACATCAGCCGCGGCCCTAGGTAGCGCGGGCCTTGTAGCGCGGGCCTGTAGCCCGCGTCTCCTGACATCAGCCGCGGCCCTAGGTAGCGCGGGCCTTGTAGCGCGGGCCTGTAGCCCGCGTCTCCTGACATCAGCCGCGGCCCTAGGTAGCGCGGGCCTTGTAGCGCGGGCCTGTAGCCCGCGTCTCCTGACATCAGCCGCGGCCCTGGGGAGCGCGGGCCTTGTAGCGCGGGCCTGTAGCCCGCGTCTCCTGACATCAGCCGCGGCCCTGGGGAGCGCGGGCCCTGTAGCGCGGGCTTTCAGCCCGCGACCTGACAACAGCCGCGGCCCTAGGTAGCGCGGGCCTTGTAGCGCGGGCTTTCAGCCCGCGACCTGACAACAGCCGCGGCCCCTGGGAGCGCGGGCCTTGTAGCGCGGGCTTTCAGCCCGCGACCTGACAACAGCCGCGGCCCTGGGGAGCGCGGGCCTTGTAGCGCGGGCTTTCAGCCCGCGACCTGACAACAGCCGCGGCCCTGGGGAGCGCGGGCCTTGTAGCGCGGGCTTTCAGCCCGCGACCTGACAACAGCCGCGGCCCTGGGGAGCGCGGGCCTTGTAGCGCGGGCTTTCAGCCCGCGACCTGACAACAGCCGCGGCCCTAGGTAGCGCGGGCTTTCAGCCCGCGACCTGACAACAGCCGCGGCCCTGGGGAGCGCGGGCCTTGTAGCGCGGGCTTTCAGCCCGCGACCTGACAACAGCCGCGGCCCTAGGTAGCGCGGGCCTTGTAGCGCGGGCTTTCAGCCCGCGACCTGACAACAGCCGCGGCCCTGGGGAGCGCGGGCCTTGTAGCGCGGGCTTTCAGCCCGCGACCTGACAACAGCCGCGGCCCTAGGTAGCGCGGGCCTTGTAGCGCGGGCTTTCAGCCCGCGACCTGACAACAGCCGCGGCCCTAGGTAGCGCGGGCCTGTAGCCCGCGACCTGAGATCAGCCGCGGCCCTAGGTAGCGCGGGCTTTAGCCCGCGACCTGAGATCAGCCGCGGCCCTAGGTAGCGCGGGCCTGTAGCCCGCGACCTGAGATCAGCCGCGGCCCTAGGTAGCGCGGGCTTTCAGCCCGCGACCTGACAACAGCCGCGGCCCTAGGTAGCGCCGGCCTGTAGCCCGCGTCCTGAGAAAGTGTCTGAACATTCTATGAATAGACGTTGGCATAGATGTGGGCCAAACGTCTCACCATCATGTGAATCATGGCGGCATCCATGAGCGCTTCGCTCGTATCGGTGCGTGCGTCGTCGTCCTTACGCAAGCGACGATACGTTCCCAGCCAGGCAACCGTCCGTTCCACCACCTAGCGTCTCGGCAACACGTGGAAGCGCGATACCCCATCGGGACGCTTGCTGCTGGCCAGGGTCCAGCCACCAACGCGCTGCGCCCATTCCACCACCTGGCCGGCATCGCCCCCATCGGCTCACATCATCCGCAGGCGCGACTGCTTCCTATGGAGGTTGCCCACCACCAACCGTGCCCTGTCCCGGTCTTGGATATCGGCGGCATGCACCACCGTCACCACCACGCCCACGGGACCCACCAGTAGATGGCGTGTGCGTCCGTAGACGTTGTTGCCAGCATCAGCCCCGCGCGGCCCCCGTTTTCGGTCGTTGTGACCGACTGGCGGTCCAGAATCGCAGCGCTCGGTTCTGCCGCTCGCCCTGCGGCAACGCGCACGTCCGTGCGGAGGGCAGCATGGATACGCACCCAGGTTCCATCCCGTCGCTAGAGCCGAACGGAATGATACACGCTCTCCCAGAGGGGCACGTCGTGGGGACGCATCCGCCAGGCGCACCCACTGCGCAAGATAGAGAAGATAGCGTTCAGAATCTCCCGGTACGCATGGACGCGGTGTCGCCCTCGGGGTGACGTCCGTTCCGGCAGAGCGGGGGCAATCCGTTGCCATTCGGCATCCGTAAGGTCGGTAGGATAGGGTTTTCGTGTGTTTTGTTCGTTCATACCATCTAAGGATACATCAAAACCCTCGACCAGATACATTTCAGACACTCTCTCAGCGCACAAAGCACTGCTCCGTGCTCGCTGTGCTCTCGGTGGCGATCCCGACCGGTTACTGTACTGTTGGATGCCCACTGCTTCTCAACGAAACTCAGCACACAAAGCACTGCTCTACGCTCGCTGTGGTGTTCAACCCTAAACCATCGCTTACCCGGTCATCCCCGCAAACTGCAATTGATACAACCGGTAGTAGTAACCATGCCGCGCCAGCAACTCATCGTGCGTGCCATCTTCAACCACACGACCTTTGTGCAGTACGACAATTCGATCCACATGCCGGATGGTGCTTAACCGATGGGCAATAATGATGCTGGTACGACCACGCATCAGGCGTGTCAAAGCTGTTTGAATCAGAGCTTCGGTCTCGGTATCAACACTGCTGGTAGCTTCATCGAGGATGAGTAATACTTCGGGATTAAAGGCAATCACTCTGGCAAACGCCAACAACTGGCGTTGACCAATTGAGAGATTGGCGCCGCGCTCGCGCACTTCGTGATTGTACCCGCCTGGCAAGCGTTCGATAAATCGGTTGGCCCCTACCATTTCGGCAGCAGCACGTACCTGTTCATCACTGATCGCATCGTTATGCAGGCGAATGTTGCTGGCAATCGTACCGCTGAAACACACTGGGTCTTGTGGTACGGCGGCAATGTGACGGCGCAACTCGGCCTGTCTTAGCTCACGAATGTCGATCCCGTCGAGGGTGATACTCCCTTCCTGAACGTCGTAAAATCGGGCTAAGAGACCGACCAGTGAACTTTTCCCGGCGCCGGTTGCTCCTACGATTGCAACCGATTGTCCGGCTGGGATATGGAGGTTGATCCCACGCAATACCGGCTCATTTGGATGGTAGCCAAACACCACGTTACGCAGTTCGATCTCGCCACGTACCGGCGTCGGCAATGAGCGGGGGTGTACAGGATCGCGCACTTCAGCTTCGGTATCAAGCACAGCAAAAATCCGTTCTGCCGAGGCCATTGCCGATTGCAAGACTGTGTACCGCTCGGCCAGATTGCGGATCGGCTGAAAGGCACGTTCCAGATATTGGATGAACGCGACCAGCATACCAAGCGATGCCCAGTTGGCTAATACGCCATTGCCGCCACCCCAGAGTAGTGCCGCCGTACCAATTGCGGCCAGGAGATTAACCGACGGTATGAAGATCGCAAAGATGAGCACCGACCGAATATTGGCCTGCATATAATCATCGCTCAAACGCGCAAATGCCATTCGACTGCGTTGCTCAGCGTTGAAGAGTTGGGTGACCAGTATTCCACTGATCTGTTCGCTGAGAAATGCATTGATCCGAGCCAATCGCTGCCGTACCAACCGATAGGTAGATCGCATGAAGCGTTGGTAGATTGATACAATCAGTGCCAGCACGGGCAGCGTTGCCAGACTGATCAAGGCCAGTTGCCAGTTGAGCACGAACATTACTACGATAATCCCAACCAGGGTCAGCAGGTCGGCTACAATCATTACCACACCCTGGGTCAGAAATTCATTGAGTGCGTCAACATCATTCGTAATCCGTGTGATTAAACGTCCTACCGGATTGCGATTGAAGAAAGAGAGACTCAGGTACTGAATATGACGAAAGATCGCAACCCGTAAATCCTTCATCACCTGCTGACCAACACTGTTGATGAAATAAGAATGACTGTAGCGAAATCCAAAATTGATCAGCAGTGTACCAACGAAGGCAACAAAATAGGGCCAGATACCATCAATTGCACCAGCCCGAATCGGGCCATCAATGGCACGCTGGAACAACAATGGTGGGAGCAGATCAGACAGAATCGCCCCGAACAACAGTAAAATCGCCACACTGAATTGCCGCCAGTAAGGCATAACATATGTAGCCAACCGACGTACTAAGCGTCCATCGTAGGCTTTGCCGAGAATGGCGTCGTCATCAGCATGATGTACCACGTGAAACTCCTTATGTTCTGTAACACAGAGTTATACTTCGTCGTCGTTATTCTTCGCGCTCAAGCTCAGCCGCAAGCAGCTCTCGGCGATACATCGCCGCATAACGTCCGTTGCGTGCCAACAGCTCTTGATGCGAACCGCGTTCAACAATCTGACCATCTTCAAGCACGATGATCTGATCGGCATCACGTACCGTTGCGATCCGCTGCGCGATAATGATTGTTGTCCGTTCGTTCATTTCGGCCCGCAGACCGGCCAGGATTTGAGCGGCAGTGTGTGTGTCAACACTACTTAACGCATCGTCGAGGATCAAGATGCGAGGGTCGCGCATCAACGCACGGGCAATTGCTACTCGCTGTTTCTGACCGCCAGACAGTGTAACCCCGCGTTCGCCGACCATTGTCTCGATACCACCTGGAAATTGATCGAGGTCGTTGCTCAGTCGTGATACCTCGATGACACGCTCGAGGCGTACCGGATCAATTGTCTCTACTCCAAAACCGATATTTTCACGCAGCGGCATGCTGAACAGAAAACTCTCCTGGGGCACATACCCGATCATCCGACGCAGAGCTGCCAGGTCGAGTTC
Organism: Chloroflexus sp. MS-CIW-1; assembly: GCF_030444705.1. Lineage (NCBI taxonomy): Bacteria > Bacillati > Chloroflexota > Chloroflexia > Chloroflexales > Chloroflexaceae > Chloroflexus > Chloroflexus sp. MS-CIW-1. The sequence continues at coordinate 902,525 of NZ_JAUBWR010000001.1, read as the reverse complement.
ACGTACATCAATCCCATCCACCAGAACCTGACCTTCATCAGGATCACGCACTCTACCAAGCAAGTTAACCAGGGTCGTCTTGCCTGCGCCAGTAGCACCGACAATTGCCAGCACCTTCCCTGCTGGTACCTGAAACGACAAATTACGGAGCAACCACTGATCGCTATGATTGGTACGTACTCCAACCTTACGAAACTCGATTGATCCACGACCAGGCGGCAATCGTGGAGTTGATGGTGAAATGATTGCCGGTTGAAGACGCAAAATGTCATTCAAACGTTCGAGTGATGCAGTTGCTTGCTGAAATAAATTAACCATCCATCCCAAAATAATCATTGGAAATGCTAGCAGAGCCAGGTAGGCATTGAACTGTACCAGTTCACCGATAGTAAGGGTACCGGCAGCAACCCGCTGACCACCAACCAACAAAATCAGGGCGGCAATGAAGCCCAGACAGAAAGTCATTGCTGGCCATAACGCACCGGAAAGCAACACATAGTGTAGATTGAGTTTACGATAGCGCTCATTATCAGCGGCAAAGACGGCAATCTCGGCCTCTTCTTGCGCAAATGCCTTCACAGTCCGGATTCCGGCAAAGTTCTCTTGAGCGCGTGTCGAGAGGATACCAAACTGATCCTGCACGCGATGAAAGGCCTGTCGCATACGCCCACCGATTGCAACAAACACTATTGTCGCCATCGGTAACAGCAACACCACAATCAATGCCAGCACAGGATCGACCAGCATCATCAACACCGTCGCCGCCAGAAATGTGAGCACTGCCGTGGCTGCACCGTTTAGGCCAGGCCCGAGAAATTGCCGTACTGCGCTCAAATCGTTGGTAAGACGGGCCATTAGATCACCGGTATAGTGCTGTTTGTAAAACATTTGATCAAAGCTCAGCAGTCGGTCGAACAGATCGGCGCGCAGATCATTCTCGATCCGGTATGAGGTGACGGCAATCAACATCCGCTGGACAAACTTCATAGCACCGTCGATGATCGCCAAACCGATTAACGCACCACCAAACCAGAGCAGTTGGTGCGGATCAATAGCCCTATTCGCTAGGCTGTCAATGGCCAGTCGCAATACGAGCGGACTAAACGAACTGACTGCTGCGCCAAGTGCTGCCACCACAAGGCCGGCGATCAACCGATAACGGTAGCGGTAGATGTAAGGAAATAAGAGACGCAGGTGGTACATACCAACTCCTGACAAAGCAAATATCGCTAAAGCAGTATAAACCAAGTCGCACGAGATTGTTGTCAGTCGTAGGATGGAAAGAGGGCTTTTCAAGGTTTTTTTCCTGCCCGAAGGAGAGAGGTGAAGGAATAAGAGAGGCGCCCAAACCGTCCCCACTGTGTGCGGAGGCTCGTATTGTCCTGTTCTGACAATAGTCTGTGACCACGCTTCCGTGGTCTCGCCAACGATGCCTTGTCATTGCAGTGGGAGGAATGAATTCTAAACCCGACCGGAGCATCCCCTTCCTTGCTCAGTTTGGGAGAGGAAGGAAAATGGGGGAGAGGCATTTAACGCTTTCCCAGTCAGGCAGTAGCGATACGATAGAAAAGAGAATAAGCAATAAAAAACGCACTCGCGATAACTGCGAGTGCTGGTGGCGGGGAGAGAGGGATTCGAACCCTCGAGGGGGTTGCCCCCCTAGCGGTTTAGCAAACCGCCGCACTCAGCCACTATGCGACCTCCCCGTATCAGATTATGGAGGGGGCGGTGGGATTCGAACCCACGGGACGCATTGCTACGTCCTTCGGTTTTCAAGACCGACGCATTAAACCGGACTCTGCCACGCCCCCGACTGGCTGGCCGGCATAAAAATTGGCAGGCGGGACAGGACTTGAACCTGCAACCGGTGGATTTGGAGGCCACTGCTCTGCCAATTGAGCTACCCGCCTTCGCGCCTTATATACTACCATATCGGAGTAATTTTGGCAAGAGCGTTCAAGCATAGCAAAGCCTGGTAGCTTTACCCCTTTTTTCTACCTGACAGGGCGGCTCATCCGCAGGAATGAGGCGGTGACTTTCTTTTAGCGCCACCTTGCCCCGCCATACAACTCTGTCGTATCGTGATGTATGACGACGAGTTTTTCAGACAAGCACTTAGAATCCTTCCGGTGCTTTATAGCGTTCAAGATTTTGAAAGCGGGTCGTGCGCGACTCAAACCGCAATGGGATGACCCCAAGTGGGCCATTGCGATGTTTCGCGATATGAATCTCAGCGATCCCTTTCTTATCCGTGTCTTTGTCGTACAGTTCTTCACGGTAAATAAACATCACAATATCAGCGTCTTGCTCAATGGATCCCGACTCGCGCAAGTCGCTGAGCATTGGCACATGGTTTTGCCGTCCCTCAACCGCACGTGAGAGCTGAGAAAGGGCAATCACCGGTACGTTCAGTTCGCGGGCCAGTGCTTTCAGCCCACGACTGATGTCGCTAACCTCTTGCACTCGATTGTCGGTGCGTCGTCCCGACATCAATTGCAGGTAGTCGATCATCACTAGGGTAATGCCCACTTCACTGTGCAACCGACGGGCGCGAGCACGAACATCGGTGATACTCAGCCCTGGCGTGTCTTCAATGTAGATAGGGAGTTCGGAGAGGACACCAAGTCCTTCGATTGCTAAACTCAGCTCTTCACCGCGTAGATTACCGGTGCGTAAGCGTTGCATGTCAATACCGGTATGCATTGCCAGCATACGCTGAACCAGTTGTTCACGGCTCATCTCCAAGCTGAAGATAGCGACCGTGCCATTGGTCTGAAACGCCACATTGTAGGCCAGCGAGAGAGCGAGCGAGGTTTTCCCAACGCTAGGCCGAGCCGCGAGAATGATCAGGTCACTGGGTTGCAACCCACCGGTCAGTGCATCGAGGTCATGGTAACCGGTCGGCACCCCTATAACCTCACCACGCCGCTCCTGCATCGACTCGATCTGAGCGAAGAGCGTATTGACCACCCGACCAATATGGACAAAGTCTTGATTGTTGCGCCGCTGCGAGACCGCAAAGAGTTCTGCTTCCGCTCGATCAAGGGTCTCTTCGAGATCACTTGATTCGTCGTAGCCCATCGCTGCGATTCGACCGCCAGCCTCGATCAGGCGACGCAAGAGAGCCGTTCGTTCAACAATCCGAGCATAATATTCAATGTGCACTGCGGTTGGTACTTCGGTGACCAGCTCACTCAGCATGGTCAGGCCGCCAACCAATTCAAGCTGACCACGTCGGCGAAGTTCGGCGGCAACGGTAGCTAGATCCGCCGGTTCCCGCCGGTTGTAGCAGGCCAGCATCGCCTCGTAAATCAGGGCATGCTTTTCCAGGTAAAAGTATTCGGCAGGGAGCCAACCGGCGACAGCGATGATGGCGTCACGTTCAAGCAAGATTGAGCCAAGCGTTGCCCGCTCTGCCTGTAAATCAAAGGGAACACTACGTTCAATCCGATCTTCCCGCTTTTCCACCGTTTTTCCCCTGTTGCCCACCAGTTATCCACATCACTTCTATAAAACGCCAATGTGCCGCATATTGCGGCACATTGACGAAACCTAGTGGATATGACAATTGCGAATTATTCGCCCACGACCACTACCTTGAGGGTTGCAGTAATACCGCTGGCCAGTTCTACCGGTACCTCATATTCACCGGTACGCTTGATCGGATCTTCCAACATAATTTTACGCCGGTCAATCTCAATCCCGACCTCTTCACGCAGCTTGGCAGCGATGTCGGCATTGGTGACCGAACCGTAGAGCCGATCTTGTTCGCCAACTTTCGCCGTAAATGTTAACGTCAGCGCTGACAGTTTGGCTGCCAGTGCTTCAGCTTCTCTACGGGCCGCTTCCGCTCGCCGACGCTGAGCAGCTAGCCGTTCCTCGGCTTGCTTAATGTGGCTCTTGGTTGCCAAAACTGCAAACCCTTTTGGTAGCAGATAATTACGGCCAAAACCGCCGCTTACATCTTTGATTTCACCTGCTTTCCCCAGGTGCTCAACATCCCGGAGGAGCAATACTTTCATTTTCTTTGCGCTCACAGCGCTCTCCTTTACCTGTTCCGTTTACCGAGCAACGGCCCTTATCTTACCATAAACCCGTCCTGATCGTCAACGTTGCCAGGCCTGCGCGAGAGGTTTTTGCTTTGGGATACATTGGGGTACATTCGATGAGGTCTGTTCGACGATGGAGTGATAGCGACGAACCGCACGCATCTGCTACCGATCACCTGGGTACGCGGGCCTCCGGCCCGTATGTTAAAGCGGCACGCCGTTTGGGTCTTCGGCTGGTACCTGGGTACGCGGGCCTCCGGCCCGTATGTGGAAGCGGCGCGCCGTCTGGAGCTTCGGCTGGTACCTGGGTACGTGGGCCTCCGGCCCGCATGTTAAAGCGGCACGCCGTCTATGTCTCCGGCTGGTACCTGGGTACGCGGGCCTCCGGCCCGTATGTTAAAGCGGCACGCCGTCTGGGTCTTCGGCTGGTACCTGGGTACGTGGGCCTCCGGCCCGCATGTTGAATCGGCAAGCTGTCTAGGTCTTCGGCTGGTACCTGGGTACGCGGGCCTCCGGCCCGTATGCTAAAGCGGCACGCCGTTTGGGTCTGCGGCACGCCGTTTGGGTCTTCGGCTGGTACCTGGGTACGCGGGCCTCCGGCCCGTATGTTAAAGCGGCACGCCGTCTGGGTCTTCGGCTGGTACCTGGGTACGTGGGCCTCCGGCCCGCATGTGCGGTGTACGGAGGGGACTTCCTCCACCCTTTAGGGGCGGCAGGGGCGAGGGAATGAGGATGGAAGCGCACTGATGACGTGGGCTAGCTGCCACATGATCATCGAGATGCGTGACCAGAACCCATCGGTTGGCGTATCAGCACACTATTGACCCAAGCCCTAGCAGGCGGTCAGTAAGCGGTAGAACCCATTCCTCCCGACGTAGCAACAGGCATGATCGGCGAGTCGGCGGAAGCGTACCGTTGTTCCGTACATACCTTTCAGGATGCGGGCCGCTGGCCCACGTCGTGCGGTGTACGACTAGCAGCCATTGGCTAGCGTAATAGCACACCATCCCCCAGACCCTCCGCTTTCGTTGTCCCCCTCACTTGCGGGGGCCTGGGAGATGTTGAATCCACATCTACAATACGGTGATAGGTACAATCGGTGATACTACGTGTGTTGACCGCAAACGTTCCTCGGTTATGGGAATCTACACACCGCATGCGCACAGCGGATAGGCTGAGTCTCTCCATTCTCTCTTACTGCCAGGCAGGGTGAAAACGTTGAAAACCTCATAGCGTTCTGCCGACTGTCAAACATGCATAGCAAGACACGCAGCACATCCTATTCGTTTCGCCCCACTATCGGTACATAGAGACGGTATACCGTTGTCACTATTCGCAATGTGATCGGGATGCTCTTGCTTCCAGCGCTACCGGCATTTACATTGATTACGGTCGTGTAGTTGCCTGTTGATAAGCTGGTTGGATTGATACGATAACGTAGTTCGCTACGATACCCGTTCCCGCTGGTCGTTTCGAGCGTCAACCAGCTCGCACCACCGCTGGCGCTCCAGGCAATGTTAGCTGAACCGAGGTTCTGTACCATAAGCGTATACGTTGCTTCGGGATCGGTTGGCAGTGCGATCAGGGTCACTTCGCTTGGTGTTACCACGAGTTGGGCAGGTGTGTCCTGTCGGAGATAGACTGGTGTCTCGCTTAACGGAATCTGGACCTGGCCGTTCTGAATATTTAACGGGAGGGTATTCCCATCACGACTAATCAGTTGGGCAGTACGACCTGCCTCAAGCGGCACCGCACGTATCTCGGCAACACCGGTCGTCCATAGGAGATCAACAAGCGCGCCAGTACTGGTCTGAAAGCGCAGATGGTAACGTGCTGGTGGTGTTAAGGCATTGGGTTGAAATGAGTAATTGTGTAGTGGACCGAATCCGATAAACGTGGCTACTCCGAGTTGAGCTGTAAGTGTCGCGTAGGCATTGGCAGCCAATTTACGGCTATACCCCTGATTACGGTTCCGCAAGATCGCCGCATTGCCCCACAAATCACTGGTGGGGCTATCGAATTTATCTTCGAGTTGGAACCAGTTGATGTGCTGTACGCCTAGGGCCAGGGCAATCCCATGGCTACGTACCAGATAATTCGCCTGCTCATGCTCGGTCCGGCAAATCGGTGAGGACAGAGTACAGGTTGACCACCCTAGCTCGCTAATCCAGATCGGTACGTTTGGCCCACGCTTGGCATCGAGCCAGCCACGGGTATTGGCAATCCGCCCCCATAACGAGACCAGGCCATATAATCCAGCGCGATCAGGGGCAGTGTCAGGCATATATGGATGAATGGCTAACGCATCAAAGCTTGTCTGTGCTGCGGGAACGGTAGAAAAGGCTGCACCAAGAAATTCTAATCCGTCGCGGTTTCCGCCGATACGAGTGCCCCCATCGAAGACGTAGACGCCACCGGTGGCAACCAATGCCGTTGGATCGGCTGCTTTGGCAGCAGTGTAACCAGCAGCCAGTATCGCACCGTATTCATGCGCCTCACCTGGCCAGGTAGCCCAGTTGTTTGGTTCATTCCAGATTTGCCAGGCTGCTACTCGTGGCGAACCCGGTGCATCATTGATCCCATCACCATCGTAACGCTCGACCGCAGCCGCTACAAAATCGGCAAAGTCCTGCGGGTTGGCTGGTGGACACCAGTAGTTCAGGGAACCGCCATGGCGGGTGATTCGACTACTGCAATCGCTCACCCGTGCCCAGCCTGGTGTTGTCAGCAGCATCCCGATAATCCCAAAACCGGCCTGCGCTGCCTGAGTCAGTGCTGCGTCCATTAGTCCCCAGTTGAATACCCCTTTACCTGGTTCCAGATTGGCCCAACTGATCTCTTCACGGACCCAGCGTGCACCGAGATCGCGTGTCGCGTTGATTAATGCCCCAAGATCATCGTTCCGATTTTGCGGTAATCGTTCCAGACCACTGAAATAGGTGTTGAGGCCAAATGCACTCAGGCGAGTAGGCTGATTCGGCACTGCGCCAAGGGTTGTTGGCTGTACCAACAGGACGAGCGAAGTAACGATCCAGAGCACAAGCAGACTGTACGTATATCTCATAGCAGTTTCCGTAGTCGATTGTTAGTGGTCTTCCTGTATGCAACGTATTCGGAATATCGTTCAAGCGGTATCAGTATGCACGCTATGGTGGTCCGGTTGGGAAACTGCCTTTGTTGATGCGATGTGTGGCGGATTGCACACTGTGGGACCAGAAATTGTACTGTTGCTTGAACATGTTGTCTATCTCTCAATTCAATGACAAGCGAAATACTGAAGGTAGTTGTTGTCAGTCCTTTTCATCGATACACGCTTCAAGAACATAAACGTTAGCGATACTCTCAGCGTACCATACGGTGCGCTTACAAACGGAAAAAGATTCGACAGAAAATTGAGCCTCTTGTGTCATGTATACAGAGTTTCACCTGCTATCACCTCTTTTTCATCGAACGTACATCTCCGCTCGTTACGATAACAGCGTCCCGATCAACGACACCTGGAGACGACTATGTATCGCCGTTATGGAAAACGTCTGCTCGATCTCGTGATTGTTATACCAGCTCTTGTTGTTTTGGCTCCGGTGATGGCAGTGATCGCGTTGCTCGTTCGGATCAAGTTAGGTCCTGGTGTGATCTTCCGCCAACAGCGTCCTGGCCTTCATGGTCGTCCGTTTACGATGTTAAAGTTTCGGACGATGACCGATGCCCGTGATGAGCAGGGGCGTCTCTTACCCGATGCAGAGCGGTTGACACCATTTGGTCGCTTTTTGCGCAGCACCAGCCTCGATGAACTACCCGAACTCTTCTGCGTTCTTCGCGGTGAGATGAGTCTAGTGGGGCCACGCCCGCTGCTGATGCAGTACCTCGAGCGCTATACCCCTGAACAGCGGCGTCGTCATGAGGTGTTACCGGGCATTACCGGCCTAGCTCAGATCAACGGACGTAATGCTCTTTCGTGGGAGCAGAAATTTGCCTACGATGTGCAATACGTTGATCAGCTCTCGCTCTGGCTCGATCTGAAGATACTGCTGCTGACCCTGTGGAAAGTGGTGAAGCGCGAAGGTATTAGTCAGCCGGGTAGTGCGACCGCTGAAGAATTTTTAGGTTCACCACCATCTGCACCTGTGCCACCGCTGCAACCCGGCTCGGTTGGTACTGACTAGCCGAGCAGGAGGTGGATTCTCGTTTCTGTAACGGTGCAGAACCATATATACCAATTCACCGCATCGGTAAAGAGAGAACTCAGTATGACCCAACGAATTCTGATCATCGGTGCAGGTGGTCACGGACAGGTTGTAGCCGATATTCTGACGTGTGCTGCTGCAAGCGGTCAACCGTACCAGCCTATCGGCTATCTCGACGATGATCCACGCCGTCATGGGCAGCGGCTGGTAGGCGTACCGGTGTTAGGCGCCATCACTGCTCTGTCAACTATCCCGCACGATGGCGTCATTGTGGCAATTGGCGATAATCGGATTCGGTCACGTTTGTTTACCGAACTACAAGCGCGGGGCGAACGCTTGGTCCAGGCTATTCATCCTACGGCTATTATCGCCGCTGATGTGCCGATTGGTCCTGGAACCATGATCTGCGCTGGTGTGATTGTCAATCCTGGTAGTGTCATTGGCGCTAATGTCATTCTTAATACTGCCTGCACGGTCGATCATCACAATCACATTGGTGATCATGCCCATATCGCACCTGGTGTTCATACCGGCGGCGAAGTAGAGATTGGTAGTGGTGCCCTGATCGGCATTGGCGCCACTGTGATGCCACGGCGGCGCGTCGGGGCATGGAGCATTGTCGGAGCCGGTGCCCTCGTTCAACGCGATGTGCCATCTGAGACGGTTGTCGTCGGTGTCCCCGCACAACCACTCTACGTGCGGGCAGTTGGTGAATAAGAACGACGAAAACCTCTTGATCCATAAACTATTGTAGGGGGCGCTTGTGTCAATTCCAATGTCATCACCCGATATTACCGAAGCCGAGATTCAGGCTGTTCAGCAAGTATTACGTACCAATTATCTCAGCATCGGGCCGCAGATCAACGCTTTTGAACAGGCAATGGCCCGCTATGTTGGCTTACCAAACGCCATAGGCGTCAATTCAGGTACTAGTGGGTTACACCTCTGCTGTATTGCTACTACCGCTCGCGATGGTGATCTGGTCATTACAACGCCATTCTCGTTCATCGCTTCAGCCAACAGTATCCTGTACGAACGGGCTGTTCCAGTCTTCGTTGATGTCGATCCGATTACCGGGAATATCAATCCGCAGCTTGTAGCCGAGGCTGTAACCGATCTGATGCGCGGTGGTGTATCAGCGCGGCGATGGTTACCGCGTCAATACAACGCACGTGGTGCACTCAAGGCCATTATGCCGGTTTATGCCTTCGGTCAACCGGCTGATATGGATCCCATTAATGCTATAGCAGCCGAATATGGGTTATATGTGATCGAAGATGCGTGTGAAGCGATTGGATCTACCTACAAAGGGAAAATGGCAGGTACCCTGAGCGATGCAGCCGTTTTCGCCTTTTATCCCAATAAACAGATGACCACAGGTGAAGGTGGAATGATCGTCACACGCCACGACGATTGGGCACAGTTGTTTCGCTCCCTCCGTAATCAAGGGCGTGATGTTTTTGATGCCTGGCTCAACCATACTCGGCTCGGCTACAACTATCGGCTGGATGAAATGAGTGCAGCACTTGGTGTTGTTCAATTGCAGCGTATAGAAGAGTTGATTGCCCGCCGGGCACAAGTGGCTGCCTGGTATAACGAACAATTAGCCGATCTCGAGCTGGTTGAGCGCCCGCAACTTAGCCCATACACCACTCGCATGAGTTGGTTTGTTTATGTGGTACGCATTTTGCCGCCTGCCGACCGCAATACAGTGATGCATCGGCTGGCTGCTGCCGGTATTCCCAGTCGCCCGTACTTCACACCGATTCACTTGCAACCTTTTTACCGCAGACTGTTTGGGTATGAACCGGGTGATTTTCCGATCACCGAACGGCTTGGTGATCGCTCACTGGCGCTACCCTTCTCGAGTGTGATGCGCGAGGAGCAGGTTACTGAAGTTGTTCATCATCTGCGACTGGCTCTGTCTTGAAGCTCTTCATGTTAGAGCGCAGCGCTGCTGCACCCGTCTATCCATCAACGTGAGACGATTATTCGGATAAGCGTATCTGACAGTATTTTCATCGTTTATGGGTGCATACCACATTGATTGTTCACCTACCGTTCGTAGCATTGGTAGCAGAACCGGACACACATATCAGCAGCGTTATCTCTGCCAGCTTCTCTACCGCTTACGCTGCAAACAACTGTAGCATTCGGAAAGGAGCCTGGCTTGAAGCTTGCACCATTTCCCACCCGCAATCGTTATTTCTTTTTTCTCGATACTGTGCTCTTGCCGCTCATGGCGTTCCTGAGTTTCCTGGTACGGCTCGATGATTTACCCCAGGGGAATGCACTGCTCGGTTGGTTTATTCTAACGACCATTGCTACCCCAGTACATTTGATCGTCTTTCGTTGTTTTGGTATTTACTCGCGCTACTGGCGATATGCTTCTATCGACGAGTTGCTGTTGCTGATCTCGGCCATTTCGCTGGCGATGATTATCTCGACGCCGGTGGCGTTCATCGTTGCCGGTATGACGCCAATGGCTCTCTTACCAAGGTCGGTACCTGTTATCTTCTTCTGCTTTGGGCTGGCGGCTACGATCGCTCCTCGCCTACTTGCCCGCATTCGCTGGCATCAGGTCATCCGCAAACGGAAATTGCTGGCCGGGCAGAATGGTAAGGTGCAACGGGTGTTAATTATGGGTGCTGGTTCGGCCGGTACGATGATCGCCCGCGAACTGCGTGATAACCCGCAGCTTGGGATCGTTGCCGTCGGTTTTCTTGATGATGATCCGCTCAAGCAGGGAATGCAAATCTATGGCGTTCTAGTATTGGGAAACCGCTACGATATTCCACGTCTTGCCCGTGAACATAGAGTAGATTATGTGATAATCGCGATGCCTTCGGCATCTGGCAAAGACATTCGTAGCATTGTTGAACTGTGCGAACGCACTGGCGTGAAGACCAAGATTATCCCCGGTCTTTACGAGATGCTCGACGGCAAAGTCAGTGTGAGCCAGTTACGTAATGTCCAGATCGAAGATTTGCTCCGCCGTCCACCCGTACAAACTGACATTAGAGCCGTCCACAATCTCCTCCAGGGGAAGCGGGTCATGGTTACCGGCGGCGGTGGCTCCATTGGTTCGGAACTCTGTCGCCAGATTCTGCGCGCCCATCCGGCCGAGCTGATCATTCTTGGCCACGGCGAGAACTCGGTCTTCACTATCGAACAAGAACTCCGTCGGCTGCTTCCATCAGCAACCAAACTCTTAGTGGTGATTGCCGATATTCGCTTTGTAGAGCGGATCATGCATGTTTTTGAGCAATACCGACCGGAGATCGTTTTTCACGCCGCCGCACACAAGCATGTGCCACTGATGGAACTCCATCCTTCTGAAGCGGTTACCAACAATGTGTTAGGCACCCGTAACCTGTTAAGTGCAGCAATGCGAGTGGGCGTTCATCATTTCGTGATGATTTCGAGCGATAAAGCTGTTAATCCGACCAGTGTCATGGGTGCCACAAAACGGGTGGCCGAGCTCCTGGTACACGAGGCAGCGCGTCAGAGTGGTCGTGCCTACGTGGCTGTGCGCTTCGGGAACGTTCTGGGTTCACGCGGTTCGGTGGTGCTGACGTTTAAGCAACAGATCGCTATGGGTGGCCCCGTCACAGTGACCCATCCAGAGATGCGGCGCTTCTTTATGACTATTCCCGAAGCAGTGCAGTTGACGCTGCAAGCGGCAGTGCTGGGGAAGGGTGGCGAGGTATTTGTTCTCGATATGGGAGAACCGATCCGGATTGTTGACCTCGCCCGCGATATGATTGAATTATCCGGCTTGAAAGTCGGTCGTGACATCGATATTGTCTTTACCGGTTTACGTCCAGGCGAGAAACTCTACGAAGAGCTATTCGTTGAGGGCGAGGAATACGAACGCACCGATCATGCAAAGATCTTTATCGCTCGTAATGCCTCGCGCTTCGTGCCACGTGCGCTGGCCGAACAGATTCGTGTCCTCGAAACGGCGGCAATCAATGATAACAAAGAGGTCATACTCCACGTTCTGCATCGATTGGTACCCACCTTCAAACAGCCCATACCGGTTCCGATGGCTGAACCGAAACCACAAGAACAGGCGGTGGGCGAACCGTTGTGGCGTAGACAACTGGCCAGTGATTGATAGAACGTTCCTGACGAGGTAGTAGATACCGAAAAATTAAGGGTTGATCGTATGCCAGTTATCCGTCGTTTGTTGCTGATCGCGTTCGTGGTAACGATGGTCTGGGGCGGAATCGTTCGAGCTGAGTGGCCCCCGGTTGCCGCACAGTCGTCTCATACCGGCTTGATCGCGCACACAACAATCAGTGGTGACGTGAACATCACAATGCCCGGACGCTTTGCACTCACATTTACCCAAACCGGTATCACGACATGGCACGATCTACGCCGCGATCCGTCCGGCAATCGTAATCTGATCGCCGATGCCACACCGCTGGTTACGGCACGTCTCGCCAATAATCGCCTGTTGACAGCGCGGCCAGAGTTGGTACGTGCCTCTTCGTTGCGTGCCCTGGTCGTCTATGCCGATGCTGACCACACGATTAGCTACGAGGTTTGGGCCGGTGGACAAATTGCAATAACTGTTAATGGTGAACAGGTAAATCTCTCTGGTCCCTATCTGGCAGCTAATACCGGAACCGGTGCCGCACTCCAATTGGTGAAGCGCGTGCCGACACAGCAATACTGGCTGCTCTATCTCGATGCCTGGGCAGTCGATGAGTTGCCGAAAATGGTGACCGATCCTGGTCTGGCCGGTGTGACCACTACGAGCAGTGCAGGGTTAGCATCCACTAACGCGGTTGCCGTAAACCCGCCCGATGGCGTCGTTCGGGCGCCGCGCTTACGCATCAGCAACTGGTCAGGTGGAGCAAAAGTGACGGTTGAACGGGCTGGTGTTGTTCTCGCCCCGGGTATTGACTATCTCAGTGAGTACGATGATGAGAGCGGGGAACTGATTGTGCAGTATCTCCATCTGTTACCACCCGGCTCTGTGGCTGAACGTACTTTTTTAATCCGACCAGCCCAGGCCGAACCGGTGCTGACCCTGGCAATTCTTGATGCCAACGGTTCCCCACGCCCCCTTGATCCGGTAAGCGGTATGCTGATCGTTGATGCCGATTTGCCGGCCGGTCAATCGCCGGCTCCGGGGCCGTTAACAACGAAAGATGTCTTCCAAATTCCGTATATTCAAACCGAGCCAACCCTCCGTCTTCAGGCAACCGTTACCGATCCTCCGTCTGGGTTAAGTGGAGTGCGTTTCACGATCAACGGTCCCGGTTTTTCTCAGACTATTGATGATACAACAATCGATGATGGTTTCCGTGCGAGCGTTACTCTACCGCGTCGGGCGGAATATACCGTCACGGCAACCATTCTGATCGATGGTATACCAGGAACGGTTAGTCGTACTATCAACCCGGTGGGCTACGGACGAGTTTTGATCAGCATTGGCGACTCGATCACTGCCGGGAAATGGGCTTTCTACCGTTTGCCACCAGGATCAACACTTACCGGATCGAGTGATGGGTATCCGTTTACCAGTCCTCCTCCCTCCGACAGCGGTTATCCGCGTAGTAATGACGGCCGCAACTACCCGCAATCAGATAATACCCAGACCGATAGCGCCGGTTACCAGAATATTTATTATGCCGGTTATCAGATCGAGCTGAATGATCTCCTGACTACTTGCCTCAACAGCCCGGTCTTTATTCTCAACGACGGGTTGAGCGGTATTCGTACCGCACGCGATTTGTACGGGAACACCACTGGGTCAGACCGTATCGGAACGAGCGGCTACCTCAATGTGCTAGGTAAAGCGAACGTGTATCGTCAGCATGTTACCGATCTGGGTGCCGAACAGATTCTCTTGCAAGTGGGAACGAACGATGCAACTGCAACCTCCACGACGAATATATACAATAACTTGATGCCGGCCAGTGTCTACAAAGAGGACTTGCGGGCAGTGATCAATGCGCTCCGCCAGGATAAACCCAACCTTGCGCTATGGGTGGCCCGTCTGCCGTGGCGAAACGATGGTAGTGCTATCCAAGCTGCAACACGTCGTGCCACAACTCAGGCGTTTAACGCCAGTATCGTTGAACTGGTTGATGAACTCGATGATAGTGCACCTGTTCGATTAGGACCTGACTTCTACGCTCATTTTGAAACCAATCAAAGCCAGATTATTACGACAAATCCAACCAATGGTAATGCAGATAATATCCACCCCAACGCCGATGGTTTCAGTGCTATGGCGACGTTATGGGCTAACGTTCTCTGCGCCGATCTCCCGCGCGAGCCTGATCCACCTCTCACCCCAACCACCACTATCTATATTCCAACGGTCATCAGTACCTCAACACCTTCAACAACCAGTGTAACTACCAGCCCAACGGCGACAACCAGCCCAACGGCGACGGCCAGCCCAACGGCGACGGCCAGCCCAACGGCGACGATGACGCCAAGCCCAACCCAGAGGAATGCTCCTGAACAATCAACAAACTTTCCGATCTACATTCCGCTCGTCAATCGATAATTGAACACACACACCATATCAGGGCGCACCGCAACGCGCTCCGATACGGTGTGCAACAGTTTCAATTTCTCACTGCCAGACCGAGATTTACCAGAGTCATCACCGTTACCGCTGCAATCCTGGTATAATCTGCATACCACGCTCACCACCTTCCGGTGAAGCCTCTGTCAAGGGCAACGTTACCGCGAACATAACAGCATATGCAATTGTACGTCTCACAACTCAGTGCCGGGTATAATGCCCGCCTCATCCTACGCGGAATCAGCTTTGAACTCCACCGTGGTGAAGTATTGGTCGTCAGTGGGCCAAACGGCAGTGGTAAGAGTACTCTGTTACGCATCCTGGCTGGACTCCAGGTACCTGCTGGAGGTACCGTTTATTATACCGTTGGTCAACAGCAATTCGCGCCACGGAACGCCCGTCATCTTGTCGGATGGGTGGCTCCCGATCTATCGCTCTACCGCGAGCTAAGCGGGATCGAAAATTTACGCTTTTTCGCGCAAGTTCGCGGACTATCTGTGTCAGACACAGCGCTGTACGAGTTGCTTGATCTGGTTGGTTTGGGGCAGCGTGGTAACGACCGACTTGCCGCATATTCATCTGGCATGACGCAGCGCCTGCGTTACGCCTTTGCCCTGCTCCATCGGCCAGCAGTGCTTTTGCTGGATGAGCCGACGGTAACTCTCGACGAACGCGGAACGGCGTTTGTTGATCGAATCATTACGGCCCAGCGTCAGCGTGGCTTGACGGTGATTGCTACCAATGATCCACGTGAATTACGGTATGCAGATTTGCTGCTAAAACTGGCGATTGAATAGAGAACACAGGCCTATATGACGCAATCTGTTGATATAGACTCACCCGATACTGATATTCCGGCGTTACCGGCCAACGGTATTGCCACTACCTTGCGTGCTGCATGGGCAATCTTCCGCAAAGACATTGCCTGCGAATTGCGCACACGCTACGCGATCAACACGCTTTTACTCTTTGCCGTGAGTGCCACGACCGCGATCAGTCTTGGTGTTGGCTTTCTTGGCCTTCGTCGCACTCAAGAAGCTCTGCTTATCCAGTCGGCCCTCTTGTGGATTGCCCTGCTGTTTGCCGCACTCAATGGTCTGTCACGCAGTTTCGTCTACGAAGAAGAGACCAGAACGCTTACCGCGCTGCGATTGACGGCCTCACCGACTGCTGTCTTTTTAGGGAAATTTTGCTTCAACCTCACGCTGGTACTTACCCTCAATCTGGTGACGAGTCTACTCTTCATCGTCTTGCTGCGCGTTCGTGTGGTTAGTCCGTTCGCCTTTGGGGCTATGTTAACGATGGGTGGCTTAGCCCTGACCTCAGCGACCACCATTATCGCCGCTATCATATCTCGTGCCAGTTTCAAAGGTGCGTTGTTCGCCGTGCTTGCATTTCCTTTGCTGGTTGCGCCACTGATTGTTGCTATTCAGGGCACTGCCCAAACGCTGGAAAATGTCACCTTTGATGTTGTCTTTGGTTCGCTACGCTTCTTGTTTGCTTATGTGGTAGCGACCTTCACCGCGTCACTACTGCTGTTCCCATTTGTATGGGAGTCATAACTACCGGTCTACGACGCAACGTGTTTGAACATTCTCTTTCTCTTTCCGGCATCCGCACGTTCTAAGGCAGTCAAATAGCTCTGTTGTACGACTTATCAGCACACGCCAGGGAGCAGGTTGGGCACTCGCCCATACCCGTTCCTCTCTGATAATGAAGGGTATACCGGTGCGATCTCATTTTTCGCGTCGATTGTGCCATCACAATTCACAGTAGTCATGATACAATAGATTAGGCTTCCTTTAAGCCGATACGCGGTACACCCGTTAAATGATAGCAATATGCGCAATTGACACATATGACAAACGTCTCTTGTTTTTTTATACAATTCTGTTGTATGATGAGAATAGCAGAAAACCACTCCGCAGGCTAGAAAGTGAGTTGTCATGGTGCAGCGATTGGCACAGACGGCAAAAATTGGCATCGGGTTGTGGATGGCTGGCGTAGCAATTGCAACCTTTTTAGTTGTACCGCAGTATGAAGGCTTAGGTGATGCCGGTCGCATTGTTATCGTCCACGTTCCCACGGCCTGGGTCAGTGTTGTTGCCTTTACCATTTCGGCTATCTTTAGCGGTTTGTACTTGTGGCGACGCCGTGAACGCGATGACCACATTGCGGTAGCTGCGGCTGAGGCTGGCTTGCTCTTTACGCTACTAGCTACTATCACCGGAATGATCTTTTCACAGGTAGCGTGGGGCATTTTCTGGAATTGGGATCCGCGCCAGACCTCAATCTTTGTCCTCCTCCTCATTTATGCCGCGTTGTTCGCGCTGCGTGCTGCTATCGACGATATTGATCGGCGCCGCCAATTGAGTGCCGTCTACTCGTTGTTCGCGTTTGTCACGATGCCTTTCCTCTTCTTTATTGCTCCCCGTATCGCTGACAGTACCCTGCACCCAAATTGTGCTTTTATTCAAGGTAGTAATTGCGATGGTGTTGTCCTCGAAGTGGGCAAAGTCGGTCTGATCGGTGACCAAAAAGTGCAATTACTCGGTCTCGAGCGTAAAGGGAATCTGTTGGTTGCCGAAGTTAAGGTGAGTACACCGGGCCTGCAACAGGAGGCAATTCTCTATCCAAGCCTTGATCTGGTAGACGGCGGCATGGCTGATCGACCAGAGTTTCCCGGCTCACGCTTCCGATTGGGACTGGAAGAATACGATGAAGCGACCGGAGCAGTGCGGTTGAACATGGAAGCACCAGGCACAAATCTGTTAGAAAATCGGCGAACGCTCTATGTCTTCCTGGCTGCGAATATTGGCTTTACCGCACTCTTTTTCTGGATGTTGCAGGTTCGTTCGCTGGTACTTGACTTGCAGTGGGCAATTGCACAACGCGGGAGAGTAATGTATGGATAGCGCCGCAATTTTTGTCGCAACCGCCGCAGTGTTGTCGGTCTGGATCGCTATTTTTGTCTATCTCTGGCGGATCGACACAACAGCACGTATGTTGCAGCGCGAGCTGCAACGTGAGCGTGAGCAAGCAGAAACGGCTTTGCCGAAAGCCGAAGTGAATCGTGTGCGATCAACCGATGTGGCCGATGAGCCGGTTGAGCGCCGTTCATAATGTGAGGATAGGTATGGCAGTTGCAACTACTCCTGTTCGTCGTGGTCTGGCGATTAAGCCAATCCATGTTGCCGGCCTGGGCATTATTTTGCTGGCAATCGTGTACGGTTTGTTCGGTTTTCAAGAAGGGTTTCGAGCTTACACGACGAGCGTCGATGAGGCCATGCAAAGTACCCGCAGCGTGCAGTTGGCTGGCTTTCTGGGTAGTACTGGCGAGATCGATGAGCAAGGTCGGTTTACCTTTATGCTGCAAGATGAAAATGGTAAACTGATCAAGGTGATCTCTGATGATCCACGTCCGGCGAACTTCGAGCAGGCGATCAGTATTGTTGCGATTGGTCGTTATGACCCGAAGGAGCAGGCATTTATGGCCGATGACTTGCTGGTGAAATGCCCATCGAAGTACCAGGAACTTAATCAGGCTAAACCTTGAAATGGTTTCTAGATGCCCTGTCAGGCGTTGCTGAACTGGGCTAACGCCTGATAGGCACCGTGGCGTTCTGAGAAAATTGGGATCAAGTCATTCGCTGTAACAATCTAGCGACTGAACCTTTTTCACTCACTGGTACTTGTGCGTTTTGAGCGATTGACGTTCTGTACCGTATCAAGAGGGTGGGTTTGCGACCTGCCTTACTGTGGCATTGGTTCCTGAAGAAGTAAACGGCAGTACGGTATGAAAACGTTGTAATCACTAGAAAGTGTGACATATGTATCTTTTCGGTACATTCCTTCTTATGGCGAGCCTCGGCATGACTCTGCTGGCACTCATTAGTTATGGATTGGTGCTACGTGGTCAGCGAGTAGCACTCAGCTACGCCAGGTTTGGGGTCTATGCGGCGCTAGCTGGTGTTATCATGTCGTGGACATTGCTGATTACCGTTTTCCTGGCTCGTCGTTTTGATTTGGATTACGTGTACAACTACAGCTCACGTGATCTGGAGTTCTTCTTCACCATTGCTGCGACCTGGGCGGGTCAGCCGGGCAGCTTTATGATCTGGCTCCTCTGGGGTGCCATCGCCAGTGTGCTATTGGTTCGTCGTACAAAGCACTTTGAGCCGTATGTGCTGATGGTTGTGATGGCGATTCAGGCCGCAATTATTGGGTTCACGCTGGTGCTCAATCCCTTTCAGCCACTGGTTGATCCCAATACCGGCGTGGCTCTGAACCCTGGTGATGGGCGTGGCCTGAATCCCTTGCTGCATAACTTCTGGATGATCATTCACCCACCGATCCTCTTCGTCGGCTATGCACTATCAATGATTCCCTTTGCGTTCGCACTGGCAGCACTCTGGCGCCGCGATTACGATACGTGGGTTAAACGGGCACTGCCGTGGACACTGGCAGCCTGGGCATTTCTGGGGCTTGCGCTCTTGCTCGGCGGCTACTGGGCTTACGAGACCCTGGGCTGGGGTGGTTATTGGGGCTGGGATCCGGTAGAAAACTCCTCCCTGGTGCCCTGGCTCATTCTTACTGCTCTGATCCACGGTATGTTGGTGCAACGAACCCATGGCAGCCTCCGCAAGACAAACTTAGTGTTAGGTTTAGCAACCTATGTTACCGTCTTTTATGCCACCTTCATGACGCGCAGTGGCGTGTATGCCAACTTCTCCGTTCATTCGTTCGTTGCTGAAGGTATCTTCGAGGGGCTAGTCGGCTTTCAGATTTTCTTGCTGGCGGTTGCCGTCGTCTCGTTAGTCGTTCGCTGGAACGATATTCCCTCACGTCCGCTTAGTGATAAGTTCTTCTCGCGCGATAGTTTCTTCGTCTTGGGAATTATAACCATTGTGATGACGGCATTGGTGGTCGGTATCGGTACCTCTATGCCGGTCATTTCGGCTATCCCTGGCGTAGGCCATACGTTGCAAGAGTGGATGGGACGCTATTTTGAACTAGACGACGGCACCTTGATGAATCCGCAAGCCCAACCCTTCGCGGATGGTCGCTTCTCGTTAGCACCAACCTTCTATCAACGCACCGTACCGCCGCTCGGTGTGGTCGCAATTGTGTTGTTGATAGTGGGGCCACTGCTCGGTTGGCGCGACTCTAACCTGAGCCATCTGCTCCGTGCCCTCCGTTGGCCAGCAGTACTGGCAGTCGTGGCTGCGATCGTCGCAATCTTCATTAATGTACGCGATGTGCTGTCGTTACTCTACGTTGCGGGTGGTGCTTTTGCATTCGGAACCAATCTACTCATGATTATTCGCACATTGCGTGGTGGTTGGCTGCGGATTGGTGGCTATCTTGCTCACTTAGGCTTTACGGTAATGGCTATCGGGATGGTGGCCTCATCAGCCTATGCTACCCCTGATACCCGTTTGACACTTTCGCCTGGCGAATCTGCTCGTCTGTTTGGCTACGAATTCATCTTCAATGGCTATCAACTCGATGATCAGCAGCGCGGTGTGCTCGATGTAACGGTGAGCGATGGCTCGCGCACCTTTTCGGCCCGACCATACCTCTATTACAACCAACGAATGGGGGCGACGATGCAAACGCCCTCGATCCATAGCTATTTCTGGCACGATCTTTATATCTCGCCAGCCGGCTATGATCCCGAACGCGATCCGTCACGACCGGTCTTAGGTGTCGATCAAAGTGTCCAGATGGGGCCGTATACATTGACCTTCCGTGGCTTTAATATCGACCGCGAGGCAATGGTGCGCGGTGAGGCAAAAGTCGGCGCCCGAGTAGAGGTGATATACGAGGGACAGACGTTTGAGGTGGAGCCACGAGTTGAAATCGTGCCGAATCCGACCACTAATGAAGGAGAATTGCAGTTTATTCCAGTAACGCTTCCGGGTGGTCATACGTTACGTTTAGCCGAACTCGATCCAACGAATCGGATGGTACTCCTCGAGGGCAGAGGTCCTGGTCTTGATGAGTTACCGGTTGTACCGGCCAAGGCAGTGATTGCGGTCAGTGTTAAACCGCTGGTTGTTTTGGTCTGGACGGGTGTGATTATCATGGTAATCGGAGGCGCCATTGCCCTAATCCGGCGCTACCTTGAAGGTAATCTGGCGCTGGCCGGTGTCCGTGTTCGCTTGCCCAAGGCTCTGCCGGAACTGGTGGCACAAATGGGTTGGCGAGCTGCCGGGCGCTGAACGCCGTCCTCACCGGTTATCAGGTTCGTGAATACTCGATTCGGTCGGCGAGTGTCTGCATACGGTGCATAAACGTATTGCGCAAGTGAGGTAATAAGCCGTCATGTTGGTATGCTGACGGGATGTGGTGACAGATGAGGATGGAATAGTCGCGGTTGGTGGGTCGGCCCGATGGCCGCCAATCGCGACTATTGTTGTGAGCACTATGACTGACTACTACGAAATTTTACAAGTTCACCCAAAAGCTGATGCTGAGGCGATTCGCGCAGCCTATGAGCGGTTGCGGGAACGATATGCTCCGGAGCGACTTGAGGGAGCGGCTGAAGAGTTGGTTGATCTGGCGCGTCAGCGACGCGAAGCTATCGAGCGGGCATATGCTGTCTTGAGTGATCCGCAGCGGCGGGCTGAGTATGATCGGCAACTGCAAACGATCCTTCAACCAGCACCACCGCCGGTATCGGCGACCGCTCCAGCGGTTCCTGTCAGCGAGGATGATGACGATCTGATCGATTACCGGCCACTGCCACCCGCGCGGCGCCAGGAGCGCCCACCGGGCTTTAATCCACAGCCATACCTGAGTCGTAGCTCACGAACTGCATCGGTTCGGGGGCGCACTGTCCAGCGCCAGCAACCTGTGTGGCTGCTACCTTCACTGGTGGTGGCCGCAGCGACGTTTAGCATCGTGCTCGGCACACTGATCAGTACTGCGCTGGTTGCACAACCCGCAACTTCTGGTACCAATCCGGCAGCAACGGTTGTACCGCCAACGCCGACGTTCCGCGAGATTCTCGATCAGTTTGAAGGCCAGGTTATTGAAGCTCAACAGGTCACTCGGCAAGTCCCGGAAAACCCGAATGCCTGGATCAACCTTGGCAATGCCTTGTTCGATAGTGTGGTGTACGTGCGTGAACAGCTTACCAACAGTAATGCCGAGGCGCAGCAGATCTATCAAGAACGCCTGCCGCGCTGGTTAGAGGCTGTTGAAGCTTATCGTAAAGCACTTGAGCTACAGCCCGACAATAATGCTGTTCGGGCCGACATTGCTGCCAGTCTTTGTTACTATGGTATCGATACCAAGAATCCGCAGCGTGCCCAGGAAGGATTGGCAGAAGCAGAAAAAGCCCTTCAGGCTGCGCCACAAGATGCGCGAGTGTTGCTTTCGCATGGCATTTGCCTCGTTGCTGTCGATCCGCCACAAACCGAACGCGCCATTCAGCAGTGGCAGCTCGTGTTGTCTATTCCCGGCGTAAATCAGGGATTGCAATTGCAGGCGCAGATTCTGATCAATGAATATAGTCAATAAAAAGCGTTAGCTTTTGGTTAAAGGTATGCTACAATTGCATCTATGACTAGACAAAATTATTACAGCCTATTAGGTGTGACGCCAGAGGCCGATCAGGCAGACATTGATGCTGCCTACGAACAACAACGGCAACGATATGCACCGGAACGGCTCGGCGATCTCGCCGATGACCTGCGGGCAGTCGCTCAAGAGCGGTTGGCCGAGATTGAGCGAGCATATGCCGTACTCCGTGATCCAGAACGACGGCGCCAGTACGACATCAGTCAGGGTTTCATCCCGTCAACTCCTCGACCGGTGCGCCGTGAACCGGGTCGTCGTGAATTGTTGAGTGCTTTCGCCTTCGCCTTTGTTGCCGTAGCAATTGTTGTGGCAGTCTGGATGTTTACAAACCGTGAAACATTGAGCGGTCAGGCGATGGGTGAAGTGAATCGGCCGGCACCCTCGTTTACGGCTCCAGCATTACGTGGCGGCACTATCGATCTGACGCAGTACCGTGGCAATGTCGTTGTACTCAACTTCTGGGGAACGTGGTGCGAACCATGTAAACGAGAATTGCCAGCTTTACAGCGGGCATACGACGAGTTCGCCGGTCAGGGTCTGATGATCATTGGCGTGAACCTTACGGATGACGAACGGGTGCAAGGGCGAACCGTTGAAGATGTGGCAACATTCCTGAATCAGTATAACGTGACATATCCAATCGCGCTTGATGTTGACGGTACCATCACCGAGGCCTATCGAGTGTTTCCGCTTCCTACCAGTTTCTTCATTACACCTGACGGGCAGATTCGCTATGTTCACATCGGTGAACTCACCTTTGACGACATCGCCGTTCGATTCACCGAGTTACGAGCGAGTGGCGGTAGTCAATCACGGTGAGGCGAGGAAAGTCAGTCACAGCAAATGGAGAACTTTATGGAACAGACCAAGACCATTCTGGTTGTCGATGACGATAATCATTTGCAAGAGCTGGTGCGTGTGCGGCTTGAACAGGAAGGCTACACCGTTCTACAGACGAGTAGCGGCATAGAGGCAATGAAAATCATCCGTCAACAGCGGCCCGATCTGGTGATTCTTGATATTATGCTGCCTGATCTTGATGGCATGATGGTCTGCCAGAAAGTTCGAGAATTTGCTTCGCTACCGATCTTAATGCTTACTGCTAAGACTGAACCGCATGATGTAATCACGGGTCTTGATTACGGCGCTGATGATTATCTTGTCAAGCCCTTTAATTATGATGAATTACTGGCTCGGATTCGTGCTCTGCTCAGACGAGTACCGGCGGTAAATCGTCCGCTCGTCGTCGGCCAGAACTTGATTAGCATCGATCAGCGCAAGCATGAGGTGCGTGTGCGCGGTGAGCTGGTTGACCTGACGCCGACTGAGTATCAACTGCTGCTGGTACTGGCTGAACACGCTGGTGAGGTAGTTACCCACGAACAACTGTTACGTGCGGTTTGGGGGAGCGATCAGGTACGCGATAATGATTACCTGAAGGTTTATATCTGGCATCTGCGACGCAAAATCGAGCATGATCCGCGCCAGCCCCAGATTTTACTGACCGAATGGGGAGTTGGATATCGGCTTGAACCATGATTGACAGGTAATGCTGAGCGTGCTATACTTATATGCGCTAGCAAATGCGGGAGTAACTCAGTTGGTAGAGTGTGTGCTTCCCAAGCACAATGTCGCGGGTTCGAGTCCCGTCTCCCGCTCCAGTATCCTCTAACCGATCTGGTTAGAGGATTTTTTATTGCTCTTTCGCATTCATTCGCAATGATAGTCGTGTGCTGCCCGTTGTTCAGTCTGTAGCAATACCCCATGTCGGGCAAGATTGGCCTTTCTTCTCCGTTGATGACAGGAAAAGTGATCGAAGTACGGTGATAGTCTTACTACTCGTGTTTCACGCTCGTCCCAAACGAGCATGACGTTGATCGGTCAACGATGCGATTGGTCTGATAGCGCGTCCTACATAACGCAAGGCCAGCTCTATGCCGCTCTGAAGGGTTGCTCCAACTGTCATCTTGCTCAAATCAACCCCAAGCTGAACGATTGTCTGCGCAATTTCTGGGCCAATCCCAACCATAATGATGCGCGCACCGAGCAACTGAGCGGCCCGTACCGTCTGTAAAAGATAATTGGCGACTGCAGTATCGATCACAGGCACACCAGTGATGTCGATAATGACGATGTCGGATTGACGCTCAGCAATTGTGGTCAGTAGCTTTTCCATCATCTGACCAGCACGAAAACTGTCGATAGCGCCGACCAGTGGCATGACCAGAATCCCTTCGTACAGAGGGAGGATTGGCGTACCCAGCTCACGAATCGTCTGTTGCTGAGCGATAAGCTGCTCAGTCTGGTCACGCCATTGAAAGTGCAATTGATGGTAGGTCGTGTTAAAGCTGGTGACAAGGGCCTGCCGAAATTGCATCAGCATATCTTCAACTGTTCGTACTGTCTCAACGTTACAGTCTGGATGTTCAGCGGCAAACTCCTCGAGAGCTTTCCAGACCAGTACGCGAAAGACCTCCATAGCGGTTAGCACATCATCGAGAGCGAAACCGGTATGAACGCGCATTTCACCCAGCGCCTCGGCGTAAGCTAACAGGGGTAGCATGTCTCGTGTGCCAATTGCTTCGGCTAGTGTTTCAACCGTCATCCTCATCGACGGCAGTAATTCTGCGGTGTCAAGCCGGGCGTAGCTGGTGCTCTGTTGTTGCACCTGTTGACCCAATTTGAATACGATTTCGTCACATCGGGCAAGGAGAAAATCTTGCAGTTGAGTAAAAATGTCTGCTGCCATCGTGCGACCTCCTTGTCGCCAGTACGCTTTGTCAATGCGTCGGGTATTCTGGTATGCGAATATAAAAAGACCTTTCGCCTGCGCACGCCATTGTTAGCAGTACACCGTTTGCAGCGCAGCAGGTTAGACTATGATATTGGTCTGATAGCACGTCCTATCCGACTGAGAGCCAGCTCGATTCCGCTCTGCAAGGTAGACCCGACCTCAATACTGCTCACATCAACACCGAGCTGCACCATAGTCTGAGCGATTTCAGGTCCAATTCCGACCAGAATCACGTGTGCACCAATCAACTGAGCTGCGCGTGCGGTCTGTAAGAGGTAGTTAGCGACCGCGGTATCAATAACGGGCACGCCGGTGATGTCAAGGATGATAATATCCGCCTGCCGCTCGGCAATTGCAGTTAGCAGCCGTTCCATAATCTGACCGGCGCGAAAACTATCAATTGCCCCGACCAATGGCAAGACAAGGATGCCTTCGTAAAGTGGCAGAATCGGGGTACTCAGCTCGCGGATTGTTTGTTGCTGCGATTCGATTTGCAGGGCTTGATCACGAATCTGGAACTGCATCTGACGGTAAGCAATACTAAAGCTGGCTAATAGCTCTTGCCCAAAGGCATGGATCGCGTCTTCAAACCGCTTCGCATGAGCTACCGTGATCGTATGGTACTCGCGATCAAACGCTTCTATCAGCTCCCAGGCTACGTGCCGCAGCTCATTGAGCGCGGTAAACATATCGGCAGCGATAAAACCACTACTTGCTCGCGCTTGACCCACCGACCGGGCATGACGAAGGAATGGTTCCAGATCACCAGTTCCAATCGCTTGAATAAGCGTTTTCAAAGAAGTGGTAACTGCCTGCAGCAGAGCTGCGCGATCCATTGCCGCATAATTTGGCTGTTGGGCACGAAGGCTATCAGTAAACCGTTCAGCAGTATCAGACAGGTGTGCTTCACAGAAGGCAACGATGTTCGCGATGACCTGGGACATTACGACCTCGCCGGACGACAACTAGCGAATTGCATATCCTTGTTGCCGCAATGCCAGCTCGATACCAGCCTGGAGATTAGCGCCGATTTGAATCCCGTGCAGTTCTACGCCGAGCTGAACGATGGTCTGGGCAATTTCTGCACCGATACCGACCAGAATGACCTGAGCGCCAATCAACTGAGCCGCACGTGCGGTCTGTAAGAGGTAGTTAGCGACCGCGGTATCAATAACGGGTACGCCAGTGATGTCAAGAATCACAATATCTGCCTGCCGCTCGGCAATTGCGGTCAGCAGCCGTTCCATAATCTGACTGGCGCGAAAGCTGTCAATGGCACCGACCAGCGGTAAGATAAGGATACCCTCATAAAGCGGTAAAATTGGGGTACTCAGCTCACGGATCGTTTGTTGTTGAGCAGCAATCTGTTCAGCCTGATCGCGCAACTCTTGCTGGAGCGCAATCATCGCCTGACTGTAGCCAAGTAACAACAAACGACTGAATTCGCTGATCGCGTCTTCAAACCGCCGCACGTCACCAATCGCCAACCGATCACTCCCGAATTCGGTGAGTTCTTGCCAGCAAAACTCGCGAATCTTGGTAACTACCACCATCATATCATCAAGCGAAAGTCCCATTTCGGCCCGTCGCTTGCCGATCTGAGGAGCCCATTCGCTGATCGGTCCGTTGTCATTGTCACCGAAGAGCGTGCAAATAGTCGTCACTGAACGTTCCAGCGCCGGACGGAGCTCGGCAGGTGGAATACTGGCATAGCCACTACTATGTTCCTGAACAGAACGCAGTAATCGCTCGCTTGTTTGGGGCAACCGCTCGCGAATAAACGTGGCCAGATTCTTTAGTATGGTATCGATGCTCATATCTTCATCTTTCCTAGCCGAACGGGGCCAGCCACTAATAAGCTCGTGCAAAGATTACCTGGCGATCAGTTTCGCGACCAGTGTAGACACAACGTCCCACAACGCCCGGCTGTTCAAGTGGAATACAGCGGATCGTTGCCCGTGTTTCTTCCTGGATCCGTTTTTCATCCGCAGTATCACCAGCCCAGAATGCGCGGGCAAAACCACGTTCAACCTGCGCTTTCAGTTCATCGTAGGTGGAAACGTCAGCCGTATGCGCTTCTCGGAACGCGAGCGCACGTTGGAAGAGAGCCGTCTGCATTTCTGCCAGTAATGCCTCGATCCGTTCTGTCAAACCGGCCTGTGGTACAAAACTCTTCCCGGCTTTACCGGGCAGATCGCGACGTGCGAGCGCTACCGTCTCTTTAGCGACATCTTTTGGCCCAACCTCAATGCGAACCGGTACCCCTTTCAACTCCCATTCGTTAAACTTGTAGCCCGGACTGTAGTTATCGCGGTCATCAACCTTAAAGCGCAGGCGCCCTTTCCAGGGAGCGGTCATGCGTTCAATCGCCGCCATTACTGTACTGCGCTCTTCGTCGTTCTTGTAAATCGGCACCACGACTACCTGAATGGGAGCTAATTTCGGCGGTAACACCAGCCCTTCATCATCAGAGTGAGTCATGATCAACGCTCCGATCAGTCGAGTGCTCACTCCCCAGCTAGTTGTCCAGGCATATTGAATGGTGTTGTTTTGATCGGTGAACGTGATATTGAAGGCACGGGCAAAATTCTGACCGAGATTATGTGACGTACCGGCCTGTAAAGCTCGCCCATCCTGCATCATCGCCTCGATACAGTACGACCGCAGCGCACCGGGGAACTTCTCTTTTTCGGTTTTGAGACCACGGATCACCGGTACTGCCATCTCTTTCTCAACAAAATCGGCGTAGACTTCGTGCAGGATGCGCAACGTCTCTTCTTCTGCCTCAGCCTCGGTTGCGTGCGCCGTGTGCCCTTCTTGCCACCAAAACTCTGCCGTGCGCAGGAACGGACGAGTGCGCATTTCCCAGCGCATCACATTGGCCCACTGGTTGTAGAGCAACGGCAGATCGCGGTACGAGCGGATCCACTTGCTGTAGAAGTAGCCGATAATCGTCTCACTGGTTGGTCGAATAACATACGGTTCGGCCAGCTCTTCGCCGCCGGCACGGGTCACTTCAGCTACTTCTGGCGCAAATCCCTCGACATGCTCTGCTTCTTTCATAATGAAGCTTTTTGGAATGAGCAATGGGAATTGGACATTGGAGTGGCCGGTTGCCTTGATCCGCTCATCAAGCTCACGCTGCATAAGTTCCCAGATCGCCCAGCCGTGAGCTTTGACGACGATACAACCACGTACCACTTCTGCCACTTCAGCCAGATCGGCTTCACGGACAATATCGAGGTACCACTGGTTATAGTCTACACTGCGTGGAGTAATAACATCTTTTGGCATGCCGTTTCCTCGGGCTGATGGTCACATTTCCTTGGCAGGATACGCCACTGATTCTTCTTCGCTTATTATAGCTTACTTGCCGGAACTAGTTGCAAGCGACCGATTCCTTATTCAGAGAGGGCTGAAGCGTCTTTTTTTTGCCTAACAGTGGGATTGCGTGAAAAGGGAGAGGGATGGATGGGTTCTCAACCCATCCACATCAATGCGTAATGTGCGGTGACTACAAGGTGCGGGCCATCGTCCGGTATGCCCGATCAACATAAGACAGGTGAAGGATTTGCCTTCACCTGCCCGAACAAGCACAGTATCTTTGTGCAATTCCCGAACTCAGTAGGACACCTCTCGTATCCCGCTACTACTTCTTCAACTCCTGCTGAATAGTAGCCATGATACGATCAACGTCGAGACCTGCTTCCTTAGCCAACCGAATCTGCTCAAGTAAACGGGCCTGTGCTTCAGCCAATCGGCGTTGCTGATCAACCTTCTCTTGCTCACGGTCGGCTTTGGCCTGCTCTTCTGCCCATTGCCAGACCTGTTCCCAAAAGAAGCCTACTTCGCGGAACATCATCTCAAAGATGCCGCCACTGTCTTTCACAGCCATTGATCGCTCCTTCCCGCCGCTAGCCTGGCTGCGGACTGTCATCGCGGTTCTGAGAACATTTTATTACGCAAGAAGCAAAACGTCAATCCTGGTTCTACTTGCAGAAAGCGCTTGGAGATGCTATACTGACGGCAATTAATGTCATATATGAAAAGCGTGTTTGTCCGAATGTTCGGATGAACGCTGAGGAGCGTCTATGTCGGCGCCCTATTCACCCTCTGTAACCAATGAAGAGCATCGCCGGGCAGTCGATCTCAGCGGTGCCGCCGTTCATCTGTTTCGTTTCAATGGGCCGCTCGATCTGGCTTACGAGTATTTCTGTGACATACCTGCGGTCTTCAGTCTGCTACCCGATGTGATTGAAGTCTTTGCGTATGCCCCCAACCGCTACCGGCTGGTTGTAGGGGCAACTGATGGCCATGGTCACGCGATGGCCGGTTACTTTGATATTGCAGCGGTCTTTGAACCACACCGCCTGATTCGCATTGTACCGGTTGATGATGGACCACCGATTGACCTCTCTGGTTTTGTGTTTCCCGGTCAGCTCTTCGCGGAAGCGGTATTCTATCCTCATGCGCACATAACCGAGGTTGAATATGCTGTGGAATTGGCAATGACGATCCCGGTGCCGAGAGTTCTCTGGTTTATGCCCGGTCATGTCTTGCAGTCAATCGGTGAGCGGGCAATGGAACATAAGATGAACCATATGATCAGCGGTTTCTCACGAGCCATTGACGCTGACTTCCATTCCTGGATTAGAGGTGAAGGCTAGGAACGCGAATTGGATGCACCGGTGGTTTCCGATGCGGGGTAGGGTAAAGCAGTGCCCTAACATACGTACCGGGGGTATGGGCAGATACTGGCCCAGCCCTATTCCTGAGACCCGCACCTGATCTCAAAATCGTACTCGATGCCCTGCATCTTTCGCAACAGAATCTTTTGGATAGGCCTGCGGTGCCTGATCAAAACTCAGCTTTCTCCTTGGGCACGTCCCGTACCCGTGTGGCCATTGCGTGAGGAGGTGCCAACATGCTTTCCCGCCAGCAACGCTCCGTCTTCCCTTCCTTGCCTCGTGTGGAAGAGGAAAGGGGCTAAGGGGGAAGGTGAGGGGCACCAGGTGTGCGCCGCAGCACCAGCGCTGAACCCGGTGCTATCCATTTCTATCGCGGCGAAGAGACGCCTGCGTTGCTCGCCACCGTTCCCCGCACCAGGCTGGAGATGCTATGGTCGCGTCTCGGCAAAAGCCCAGATTGTTGCTGAGGCGCGTCGTTTCTCGCTCCTTCAGCCGACGCCCCACAGCACAACAGATGAAAAGTGACAATCAGCCTGATGCCGATGGAGTCGCCTGATGAGATAAGACGACGCCCTATCCTGCTGAGTGAACCGTGATGGATGGGTGCAGCGCCCTGCGCCTTGACACATGCATCCTGGCAGGCGAGGAACGGTACCGCCGTGCGCCGATGATCACCACAGCGTCATCAACATTGTGCTATACTATGCGCAAATCGTTTCGCTGCTAACTAACTCCAGGTGAAGACTATGAGACTCGCTGTCTTGCCCCGGCGCACCGTATCGGCAATCACGGTCATCTGGTTGCTCTGCTGGTTATTCATTCAGACTCCGGTGTTAGCGCAAACCACGCCTGATCCTAAAACCGTCACAATACCCGGTACCATCCAGAGTGTTCTGGGATGCCCTGGTGATTGGCAACCGTCGTGTAGTGTGACGTATTTGGCTTACGATCCGGCAACCGATGTGTGGAGTGCCCGCTTTGAGTTGCCTGCTGGCTCCTACGAATACAAGGTTGCTCTCAACGATAGTTGGGCCGAAAATTACGGCTTGAACGCCCGCCGTGATGGGCCTAACATTCCGTTACAGGTGCCGGCACCGACGACGGTACGCTTCATTTATGATCACAAGACGCATTGGGTTACCGACAGCATTAATACTCCAATCATCGTTGCGGTAGGTGATTTTCAGACTGCACTAGGGTGTCCGGTCGCCAACGATCCGACGTGTCTTGGGGCATGGCTGCAAGACCCCGACGGCGATGGTCTATTTACGTTTACAACCAATCGCATTCCGGCTGGTGAGTATCAATTGCGGCTGGCAATTGGTGAAACACTAACCGGCGCAATTGGTGAAGGGGGGCCTGATGGAGCGCCCTTTACGATCACTGTCGCCGAGGGTGGTGAGGTATACATTGGTTACAATGTTGGGAGTGGTGAAGTGACGATTTCAACGGCTGGCGCACCTAAAGGCGATATTTCCCGCGCCCGTGCATACTGGGTGAACGCCGACACTATCGTTTGGAATGTCATCGGTACGCCACGTTACCGCTATGCGTTGTTTAGTGACCCAACTGGTGCAATAAAACTGACCCCCGAAGGTGTAGTGGGCGGGCAGCGGATCGATCTCACATTTTCGCCAGCGGGGCCTGGGTCGGCGCTGAAACAATTCCCCCATCTAGCCGGATTCAGCGCGTTCAAGTTGCCTCCGCTCGACCGTGCTCGCTTGATTGGTCTGACGCGCGGTCAATTGGTGGTGGCAATGTATGACGAAAATGGTCAACCGCTCGATGCAACACGGGTGCAAATTCCCGGTGCACTCGATGCTCTCTTCCCTTACGATGGCCCGTTGGGGGTGACCTTTGAAGATGGTCTGCCAACCATTCGGGTTTGGGCGCCAACTGCTCGTCAGGTGCGTTTACACCGTTTTGCTGATGCCAATCCCGAAACTCGTGCGGTTGTCCTGCCGATGACACTCGATGCAGCGACCGGAGTCTGGAGTATTCGCGGTGAGGCAAGTTGGATTGGGCAATACTATCTGTTTGAAGTTGATGTCTATGTACCGAATGTTGGGCGCGTTGTGACAAATCTGGTGACCGATCCTTATTCGGTGGCCTTAAGCGCCAATAGTACGCGCAGCCAGATTATCGATCTGAATGATCCGGCTCTACAACCGCCCGGTTGGGACACGCTGCGTAAGCCACCACTTGCTGCACCGGAAGATGTTGTGCTCTACGAATTACATGTGCGCGACTTTAGTATTCTCGACGAGACTGTGCCGCCTGAACTGCGCGGAACGTTCCGGGCATTTACGGTTCGCGACAGCATTGGGATGCGCCATCTAGCCGATCTTGCCGAAGCTGGCGTGACGCACGTGCATCTCTTACCGGTATTTGATATTGCGACGATTGAAGAGATTCGTGAACGGCAAGTACCGCTCCCCTACGATCAGTTACGGGCACTTCCGCCCGACTCACCTGAACAACAAGCTATCATCGAACCGATCCGCGACCTCGATGGTTTCAATTGGGGGTATGATCCTTTCCATTACTCGGTGCCAGAGGGTAGCTACAGTACCAACCCCGATGGGCCACAACGCACTTTGGAATTTCGCGAGATGGTGCAAGCGCTCAACGAAACTGGCTTGCGCGTTGTCATGGATGTCGTCTACAACCATACCAACGCCAGCGGCCAACATCCGCGTTCGGTCCTGGATCGGATTGTACCGGGTTACTACCATCGGCTCGATGCTGATGGCAATGTCACTACCTCGACGTGCTGTCCCAATACTGCTACCGAGCACCGTATGATGGAGAAGTTAATGATCGACTCGGTCGTGCTCTGGGCAAAGTATTACAAGGTCGATGGTTTCCGCTTCGACTTGATGGGCCATCATATGAAAGACAATATGCTGGCCGTTCGGGCAGCTCTCGATGCACTGACTCTTGAGCACGATGGTGTAGACGGCAAATCTATCATCTTGTACGGTGAAGGTTGGAACTTCGGTGAAGTTGCGAACAATGCTCGTGGTATCAATGCGACCCAATTCAATATGGCCGGTACCGGCATCGGTACCTTCTCTGATCGGCTGCGTGATGCGGCCCGTGGTGGTGGCCCGTTCGATGATCCACGCTTACAGGGTTTCATTTCTGGTCTGGCGACCGATCCGAGCGATTTTCCGCAGGGTTCCCCTGATGTCCAACGGATCAAACTGCTGGCCGAAACCGATCTGATTAAGCTAGGGTTGGCTGGTAATCTCAAAACGTACCGCATGATCAACTACGAGGGACGCCTTGTAACGGGTGAGCAGATCAAGTACCGTGGTGCTGCTGGCGGTTACACCCTTGATCCGCAAGAGCAGATTGTTTACGTTTCAGCTCACGACAACGAGACTCTGTTCGATGCCGTGCAGCTCAAGGCTGCCGCTACGACCTCGATTACCGAGCGAGTGCGGATGGCCCAACTCGGCCTTTCGCTCACAGCACTGGCGCAGGGTATTCCCTTCTTCCACGCCGGAGATGAGTTCCTGCGCTCGAAATCGCTCGACCGCAATAGCTACAACTCCTCCGACTGGTTTAACCGAATTGACTGGAGCGGCCAGGAAAATACCTTCGGTTCAGGGTTGCCACCTGCCGGTGATAATCAGAGTAACTGGCCCATCATGGCACCGTTGCTAGCTAATCCTGAGTTAAAACCCGATGCTCGGCTGATGCAAGCTACCTACGAGCACTTCCGCGAGATGCTTCGCATCCGGCGCAGTACCCCTCTCTTCCGCCTACGCACGGCTGCTGAGGTCGAGCGTATGGTGTCGTTCTTCAATAACGGCCCTGATCAGATTCCCGGTCTAATTGTTATGAGTATTAGCGACAACGGCCCAAATCGGCTTGATCCGAATATTGGTCAGGTGGTTGTCTTGTTCAATGCACGGCCAGAAACGGTAACCATCACCATCCCCGAACTGGCTAACGGCGATCTGCGTCTGCACGATGTCCAGATCGCATCGAGCGATGAACGAGTCGCCCTATCACGCTACAATGCTGACGGGAGCTTCAGTGTGCCCGGACGGACAACAGCCGTCTTTGTCGGGCCACGGCCACTAGTAGCGGCTCCCCTGGTACCACCTACGGCGACGCCAACTGTCGCACCCGAGGCACCTGCTGTAACGCCTGAACCACAGCCGACGCCGAGTGGGAACACGGCTCCGGGTTGGCTGTGGATTGTTCTACTTGTCATTGCCCTGGTTGGCGCAGGATTGTTTGTTGCTCGCCGGAATAGGAGTAGATCGCAATGATCAAGGATGGGGCGTAGATCTGCTACGCCCTATTCCTGGTGTTACGCCATCGATTGCCCGATGCAGAAACGTGATCCCGGCCAGGTATCGTTCGCAGGAGAGAGCGTTCTCCGACAATTTGGGGTGATTCACTGCTTTGCCCTTACG
Organism: Chloroflexus sp. MS-CIW-1; assembly: GCF_030444705.1. Taxonomy (NCBI): domain Bacteria; kingdom Bacillati; phylum Chloroflexota; class Chloroflexia; order Chloroflexales; family Chloroflexaceae; genus Chloroflexus; species Chloroflexus sp. MS-CIW-1. Next base: position 868,234 of record NZ_JAUBWR010000001.1, on the reverse strand, counting down.
AATGAACCCCAACGTGCAGGATTCGGTACTGCTTTACCCACTGATTACTGAATGGCCCGCGTTGATCGGTGTCCGAACGTGGTTCGGGATCGTAGGAGATGACGCTTGATAAAGGGTCAACATTTGATGACCTTCATCTCCCGCAACAGGATATTTCGGATAGGTTCTCATACTAGTCAAGCAGAACGGTGGATCAGCGAGGGGGCAGCACTCTCTGCTGTGGTTTACCGATGCACCAGCCTGGGTACGCGGGCCTCTGGCCCGCCGGTGCGGCGAATGGTTGGAACCGATTGGGAAGCGATCAGCGCCGTAATGGTTAGGGAAACGTTGGCGGGTAAGGTATGCGTCTCCGTGATGAGCTGGAAGAGGGTTGCACCGGTGTCAGCGTTGGTGCTGCGGCGCACGGCTGGCACGCCCTCACCTTCCCCCTGGCCCCCTTCCGCTCCCACACGGGGAGCGGAAGGGGGGACGTGGGGGGCTGGTGCGAACGCATGGTGGCCCGCGCACGCAATGGTCGGATATGCCCGGTACGAGCCTCATGCAACATCCGGGTTTTTGATCAGGCTCTTAGGTCTCCTACATACGGGGGATGGGGTGAACAAGTCTTATCGGCAAGCTAGCGGAACGTGCCTTCGTTCTTTCACTCAGGGTAGGATATGGGCCACAGGCCCGAGCACCAGGATATACGGTTTTCATGAATAAAGAAGTATGTCTGAAAAACTCTTGTGTTCCTAATCGTTCTCCCCTTTCCTCGCAATGTGGAAGGGGGAAGGAAATGGGGGCTGTGCCGTGAGCCGACCTGCACGATTACATCAGACAACCGTTTAGTTGGGGGGCTTAGCCTGTTCACATTAGGACGCGAGCCAGAGGCCCGTTCGCCCAGGTTACGAGGTCATAGGAGTGTTTTCAGACACTCTCTAAGCACTCTCATCAACCACAAACTGTACCAAATCACCGGGTCGTAATAAGGTTGGTGGATCTGCTGACGGATCAAACAAACGCACGTTGGTACGTCCAATGAGATGCCAGCCGCCCGGTAATGTTGTTGGATAGATACCGGTCATACCGGCGGCAATAGCTACTGAACCTGCCGGTACTGCCGGGCGAGGCGTTGCCCGTCGTGGCAGGTGAAGCACCGGCGGTAACCAGCCTAAATACGGATAGCCGGGAGCAAAGCCAATCATCAAGACCTGTTGTACAGTCGTCGTATGTAGTTCAATCACTTCAGACGGTGTCAGCCCTATTTGTTTCGCCACATCATTCAGATCCGGGCCATCATCACCACCGTAGCGCACTGGAATAGTTATCTTGCGCCCAGAGGATGTGATGCGTGGGGCAGGATTACGCACCAATTCTTCCAAACGGGCGAGCAGTTGGTTGCGATCAGTAACGAGTGGGTCAAAACAGACCAGCAGTGAATCAATTGCTGGGATCAGATCAAGCACGCCGAGCGGTGGATCGTGTTCTAAAGCAGCCATAGCCGCCAGCGGTGCACTACTAGCAGCCGATGATGATGACCATCGGATCAAAAACGCTGCTTCGCCAAAGGGATCAACTCGCCCGCTCATCGTTGTGGTGACCGTACTGCGATTCCGGCGGCTTCCAACCCACGGCGTAATGCCGCTGCTCGCGCTGCTGCCCCTGGAGTATCGCCGTGCAAACAAATGGTGTCGGCTTGTAATGGTACCGCTGTACCATCGACAGCGACCACCATCCGGTCACGAACGATCTGTAACGTCTGTGCCAGACACTGGGCTGGATCAATGATCAGCGCATCGGCATGACGCCGGTCGCGCAATCGTCCGTTAGCCTCGTAAGTTCGGTCGGCAAACGCTTCGGCCAGTACCGGTAGACCAAGCTCGTGACCAGCAGCGATCAGGGCTGAGCCGGCTAACCCAACCAGCGCTAACTCACGACTGAATGCAGCAACTGCCCGCGCAATTGCCATTGCTACCACCATATCCTGGGCAGCCACATTGTAGAGCGCGCCATGGGGTTTAACATGACATAACTCAACCTTTTCGGCGCATGTGATAGCAGCGAGAGCGCCAATTTGTGTCAGAACCCAGTTTTCAATCTCGTCGGAGGTCAGCGGCAAGACCCGCCGCCCAAAGCCGTGCAGATCAGGGTACGAAGGGTGAGCGCCGACTGCTACCCCCAATTCGCGACAACGCCGTACTGTCTGGCGCATAACCATCGGATCGCCAGCATGACCACCGCAGGCGACATTGGCTGAGCTAACGAATGGCAAAATGCCTTCGTCATCACCTACTCGAAAAGCACCGTAACTCTCACCACAATCGCAATTGAGATCAATAGTGAGCATTGTCTGCTATCCCACTGACATCTCAGCAACCGCTGGGTCGCGCTTCATCCCATAGCGGGCAACCAACAGCAGTAACAGCATACATCCAGCATCTACCACCACCATTATGGCCCCACTCACCGGACCAAACCATCCGATTAATTGACCAAACAAGGCTGGGAGAAATAGTCCCCCGCCGGTGCCAATAGTTAAGGCCACACTCAGGGCTGCTGGGCTACGTCCGGCAGCCTGCGTAATCAAGAGAATAGTTGTAGGAAAGATCGGACCACACGATAACCCCATGAATGCCACTGCTGCTAGTGCCAAACTGGCCTCGGTTGTACCTATCACCAACAAGAGACCTCCGAGACCAAGCCCGCTGACGCATAGCAACAACAGGCGGATCGGCCCTAACCGATCACCCCAAAAGACTGCTGCCATTCGACCAGCAGTCAACATACCCCAGAAGAGACTGCTCCCCAGTGCGGCAAGCGGGGCGATCATACCAACCCCTCGTTCGAGGATCAATGCAATCCAGCCACCGATCCCGATCTCGGTACCGATGTAGGTAAACATCAGAATGCCCAACGTGACGGCTGCCAACCAGCGCGGAGCCCCCGACATCTGCGCTGACGGTGCCTGTGTCGGTTCTTGCAGGCGCGATGCCGGCCAGACCAACCCTAGCATCAGCACTGCCCCCATCCAGATCGCAGCCTGTGGTTGATCAATCACGGCCAGCATCAATGCAACGAGGAGTGGTCCACCGATTGAGCCGACACTAAAGAACAGATTAAGCGCATTCAGAGCGCCAGCGGCACCGTGATACAGACGCGCAATCAGGAGATTGCCACCGGCCAACATCCCGCCATAGCCAAAGCCAGCCATACCGGCACCGATCAACATCCCGGCCAGCAGTGGGCTAAGCCCAAGTGCCAGCATACCGGCTCCCATACATGCTGAGCCGGCTGCAATTACAGTACGCAAACCCCAGCGCTGAATGGCAGCGCCGACACCTACTGATGCTAACACACCACCCAGCGAAAATGCGGTAAAAATGGCACCCAGATCGGTTACTTCATGACCTGCTTGCCTGGCGAGAGCGGGCAGACTCGGCCCGATGGCTGACAGCATCCAGCCCACACCCAGATACAGTGTGCCAACAATCAATAATGCCAGTGAAGGTTTCACGATACACGCACCAATCGTCGTGCCGACCAGAATGCCGCATTCGCTGTCGTTACATCTTCGTAGAGTGCAATGATCCGTCGGGCAATGGTCGGCCAGCTATATTCGGCTGCACGCTGTACCGCTGCCGAACGCAGGCGGGCAGCCAAGTCTTCGTCGGTCAGAACTCGTTCGATGTGTGCGGCCAGCGCAGCGTCGTTATCAGGTGGAAAGAGCAATCCGCTCCGTCGGTCTTCAATGGTCAGTGCCAGACCACCCACATTAGAAGCTACCACCACTGCACCACATGCCAAAGCTTCGAGCGCGGCTAGTCCAAATGATTCATAGTGTGACGGTGCGGCCACCACATCAGCAGCGACATAGTAGAGCGGTAACCGTTCTTGCGGTTGTGTGCCGACAAACTGTACCTGGGCCTGTACGCCGAGCGTCCGTCGTAGCTGATCAAGCCGACGCTGTTCACTATTCCATTGTGCAGGTTGCGTTTCGTCCTCGCCGCCCACCAAAACCACCTGTAATCGATCGCGCCATTCAGGATGGTGGTCAATGAGACGTGCCGCTGCCCGGATCAAGGCGTCCATACCTTTCAGCGGTTCCATGCGACCGACACAGACCAGCACGATCGCGTCATCTGCGATACTGAGTGCTGTGCGGGCAGCGTTGCGATCACCTGGTTGAAACCGTTGGAGATCAACTCCGCACGGAATAACCCGGATCCGTCCAGGATCAGCACCATAGTGCCAGACCATCTGGGCACGGTCAAGGGGTGTCGCGGCCACCACTGCATCTACTTCGTGCAGCAGCCGACGTTCAATTGCAATGCGGTGACTCGTCTCGACCTCCTCTGCTGAACGGGCAACACTATTTTTCATTGCACCGAGGGTGTGAAACATATGTACGACCGGCGCCTGCCACACCCGCCGCAAGGCCAGGGCAGCTTTACCCGACAACCAGTAATGGCTGTGGATAAGATCGTAACTCACATCTTCACCATCGGCAAAACAGCGCACCCGACTCACGAATTCGGGCAAATAGGTCAGAAGCTGATACTTATCGTAAGGCGCTGTCGGGCCAGCATGCAGATTGATCAGACGAACACCACGACTTAACGGAACAATGGTGGGCGCATCACGTTCTTGACTACGGGTAAAAATGTCAACCAGTATCCCGCGTTGCCCTAATTCACGGGCCAACTCACGCACATAGACATTCATTCCACCAGCTTCTTTACTTCCTAACCGGGCCAGTGGACTACTATGGACACTCAACATTGCGACGCGCATGGATGCCTCGTAGCGAACGAAAGGCGAGCGTATCGGTTCCCCGTTCACTCGCCTCTCAGCGAAATAGGTAGCAGGTACACAACCCGCCTTTCTTGAGTGTTGTATCACAAATTACTTGATTGCACAAGTATAGGTGACCTGCGGTTACCTCTGTGTGGGGGATTGCTTTTCACTCCTGTTCACCACCAGAATCGATACTTGAAGAGGGCAAAGATGGCGTAGATGCCTTGAATTGGTTTCATTTTCTTCCCCTCTTCATACGTGCGGCCAAGATAACTTACCGGCACTTCGTAAATCCGTTGACCGCGCCGTAATACCTTTGCGGCGATTTCTGGTTCGATCCGAAAATCGTTACTTTCAAGCTGCAAATCGCGCAGAATGTCAGTTCGTACCACTTTATAGCACGTCTCCATGTCTGAGATCCAGCAATTGAACAAAAAGTTGGTCAGGAATGTCAGAAACTTATTTCCAACGGCGTTCCAGAAATACATACCGGTATGTCGGCCGAGAAACCGGCTACCGAACACCACGTTCACCCGTCCTTCGACGATAGGTTTCACCAACTCATAATAATCCTGCGGATCATATTCCAGATCAGCATCTTGCACAATCGTAATTTCGCCACGGGCGTGAGCCAAACCACTGCGCACGGCTGCCCCCTTCCCCCGATTGTGCGGGTGCCGAATTACGGTAAGGTGCGGACGAGAGCAAGACAGTTCGGCCAACAGTGTCGGTGTCTCATCGGTCGAGTGATCATCGACAATGATGATTTCTTTATCGAGATCAACTGCTTCAACCTTGTTGAGAATGATGGGCAACGTTGCCGCTTCGTTGTAACAGGGTATGATAACCGAGAGCAGTGGGCGTTTTAATGATTCATCAAAGTTCATATGTTTGTCTAGTTCGAGGTGTCAATATCCGTTCGGGTACCGGGAAAACCGTTCAGCTCACGATTACCGGGCGTCTCCTATATGTATGCAAAGGGCAAATGTGACCAAATGCCATTATAGCATCAATGTATCGTCTCCTAGATGGGTGAACGATGTGCGTGGCGTCCATGATCCAGCCACCTTCCGCGCCTGCGAGAGCTACCGGAAGAGAAATGCAGACAGCGAGACATGAAAAGGGTGCTGTCTGGCGTACTCGCGAGTGTACACTGGGAGGCATCGGTCGCAACGGCATCCGTTGCATCGCTATCCACCGAGATGACGACCACGGGATGCGTCTGATTGATGGCGCGCTGCGGGGTGAGTAGCGTGAGCACGGTCGCTGCGCCGCCTCGCCCTTTTCCTCCGTCTTGGACGTGACGATATATTCGGATAGGCTCTACGTGATTGCGTGAGTCGGAGGCCATCGACAGCGGATGCCTCCGTTTCGTCGGTGTATCTTCACTATTTTATTGAAGATGCTGAACACCTCTCTAATCGTTTGGACTACTAACGTCATCCTTCATCAAGATGCGCAGGGAGTTCCTGGAAATGCTCATCTAGACAAACGAATACAGCCGTATGGAAGATGGTGAACGGAGGGGAACTGCTCACGACATTCACATTTTGCTTAACATTGGGATGAGATGTTGCAGGATTGAAACAAAAATCGCCCATCAATGGCGTCGAGACCTCTTGATTTGGTGTCAGGGATGTTCTAGCATACATAAGAAATAGCTCGTCAACCAACAGCGTGCCGCGTAAGCCTGAAGTGTATCTGTGGTAAGATACACGTTATTCACCGCTATCTAAAGTACGCGGCAAAATTATCAGCACGCACTCTGAGTCCTGAGCGAGGCAACGATGCCAGTTACGGTAGAACACGTCACGCACTTCCTAACTGCGGCGGCGGTAATTATCCATGAGCACCGCGATGAGCTTACCGCACTTGACGCTGCTATTGGCGACGCCGACCATGGAGCAAATCTTGATCGCGGGTTTTCGGCTGTACTTAACCGTCTGCCAACGGTTGCTGACAAAGATATCGGTACAGTTCTTAAAACAACTGGAATGACCATTGTCTCGACAGTTGGTGGTGCATCGGGACCGCTGTACGGTACTGCTTTTGTGCGGGCTGGTATGGCACTCGCTGATCGCCACGAAATGAGCGATGAAGATGTTGTTCTCGCGCTAGAAGCGGCGTTGGAGGGGATTATCGCACGTGGCAAAGCTCAACGTGGCGAAAAGACCATGGTTGACGCACTGGCCCCTGCAATTGAAGCCCTGCGCACAGCTCTGGCGGAAGGTCGATCATTAGGGCGTGCTTTGCAGCAGGCTGCGGCGGCAGCCGAAGCCGGTGCCAGAGCCACTATTCCAATGCTGGCGATGAAGGGACGCGCATCGTACCTTGGTGAGCGCAGCATCGGTCACCAGGACCCTGGCGCAACCTCGACGGCGTACCTGCTGCGAGCGCTGGCGATGACGTGTAGCCGAAATGAGGAGGTGGCATGATAGGTCTCTTAATCGTCTCGCATAGCGCACGACTGGCAGAAGGCGTACAAGAATTTGTCGGTCAGATCAGCGGTGGTCAGATACCGATTATCGCTGCTGGTGGCGCCAGCGATGGTTCTCTTGGTACCAGTGTTGAACGTATTTTGGCCGGCCTGGAGCAATTGCGTTCCACTGATGGCATTCTGGCCCTCGTAGATTTGGGGAGCGCTGTGATGAGTGTGGAAACCGCCTTGGAGCAATTTTCTGGTCCACCGGTGCACATCAGTAATGCTCCACTGGTAGAAGGGGCTTATCTGGCTGCGATTGAAGCGTCAAGCAGTACCGCAACTCTTGAACATGTCGCTGCCGCAGCATTGCAGGCCCGTGAGTTGATCAAAGTGTATGAGTAACAGTATGACAGAAGTAATATTGACAGTGACAAATCCGGTTGGTCTGCATGCACGTCCGGCTAAGCTCTTTGTTGAAACCGTTCGTGCGTACAAGAGTACGGTGACTATTCAGAATCTGAGTCGACCGCAAACGAAAGAGTTACCAGTGACTGCGTTCAATTTGTTGCAGATTGGTGTTCGCCAGGGTCATCAAATTCGCTTGCGGGCTAGTGGTGAAGATGAGGCTGAAGTGATTGCCGCCCTCACCAAACTGGTTGAAGAGAACTTTGGCGAGTAGCACGTGGAGTATGTATGAGCATGGTACTTCGTGGGACAGGTGGCGCTTCCGGTTTGGCTTTGGGTCCTGCCCACCACTGGAAACGGGCAGTGACAGTTGCCGATCCGCCTGACGAATCGGTAGAAGCAGCTCTGGCTCGTTTCCACGCTGCTCAACATGCAGCAGCCCACCGGTTACGATCATTGGCTGAACGACAACGCGCTGCCGGTTTGCGTGAAGCTGACCTGTTTGATGCCCAGGCCATGCTGGTTGAAGATGAGACATTAACCGAGGGCGTGACTACGCTGGTTTTGGAAGGACAGCCATTAACATCGGCGATCCAGGCTGTGGTGGCGCAAATGCAGGCTGCGATTGCCAATCTCGATGACGACTACCTGCGCGAACGTGCTGCTGATATTGCCGCCGTTGGTGTGGAACTCCTGCGCGCACTCACCGGTGAACAGACTCCGCTGTTTATTCCGCCTGGTGCCATTGTGATTGCCGATGATTTGACACCGGCAGAAACGGTTGATCTGCCGCTGCATGTTGCCGGATTCGCTACTGCCGGTGGTGGCCCAACCAGTCATACCGTTATTCTTGCTCGCTCGCGCGGGGTACCTGCTGTCGTCGGAATCGGTGATGCGATCTTGCGCATCCCCGCCGGTGTGAATGTGCTGCTTGATGGCGACGCTGCCACTGTTATGATTGATCCCGATGAAGATGCTCTACAGGCCGCACAAGACCGTATGGCAGCGTTACAGGCAATACGTCGCCGTCAGATGGCGCTGCGCGACCAACCCGGACGATTGCGTGATGGCCGTCATATCGCTTTGTGGGCGAACATTGGTCGTCCGGCTGAAGCGCGACTGGCACGCGAATACGGCGCCGAAGGGATTGGCCTGTTTCGTACCGAGTTTCTCTTTCTTGATCGAGAGACCCCGCCCGATGAAGAAGAACAGTATGTGGCCTATCGTGCGGTTATAACCGAATTCCCTGATCGCCCAATTGTGATTCGGACACTCGATGTTGGTGGTGATAAACCGCTGCCGTATCTTCCTATAGCTGCCGAGGCTAACCCGTTTCTTGGCATTCGAGGTATACGTCTCTCGATGCAACGACCTGATCTTTTTCAGGTACAAGTGCGAGCACTACTCCGAGCTGCTTTTCACGGCGACATCTGGATTATGTTACCGATGATCGCGACACCCTCTGAACTGGCCTGGGCGCGTGCTCAGATGCTGGATGCCGCCGCAGCATTGGCTGCTGCCGGTATTGATCATCGGCCAGATCCGCCGCTCGGGATAATGATCGAAACACCGGCAGCAGTCGTTATGGCCGATCAACTCGCCCGTGAAGCCGCATTTTTCAGCATCGGCAGTAATGATCTGGCGCAGTATACTCTGGCAGTTGATCGCGGCCATCCTACGTTAACTACTCACTACCGGACTGACGATCCGGCAGTCTGGCGTATGATTGACTTGGCTGCTCGCGCCGCTCGCCAGGCTAGTATCCCGATCGGTATCTGTGGCGAACTCGGTGGTGAACCAGAAGCGGCTGTTGCGCTGGCAGGGCTGGGCCTTGATGAGTTGAGTATGGCACCGGCACGTATTCCGGTCGTGAAAGAGCACCTGGCCCAAACCTCATGGGCCGAAGCTCAGGCTGCTGCCGCCCGCATGCTTGGGGAGAGTCAGCGTTCTTCGCAATGATGATGAGGAAACCGTAGAGGCGGGTGTCCAACCTGCCTCTCTTCCAGGCTTGCGAGGGCATCGCTCTTCGCAGCGTAGCACTGAAAACATCGAAAACTCCGACCGCATACTTTCACAATGCGCGACTTTAGATGTAGCTTCCAGTATAATATTTCGCAGACGTGCTCTTCCCGTAACAACAGACTCAGATGAAAGTCGAGAAAGAGTATGACCGATCGACCATGGATTGATCTGTTCCCCGGTGTTCAGCGTCGGCGGATCGCCTTGACCGAACGCATATACCAGATGGAAGTTCGTCTGGCGGCGGGGAGTCATGTGCCGTTACACAGCCATCCCGAAGATCAGGTGGCGTACATAGTGCGTGGTCGGTTACGTTTTCAGCTCGGTGACGAAATCATTGAAGCATCTGCAGGGAGTTCAGTCGCTATTCCCGGTGGTACCCTCCACGCAGTATGGACTCTCGAGGATACGCTCGCTATTGATACCTTTAGCCCACCGCGAGCTGATTATCTGCGCGTTGATGGTGATGTGTAGAGATGTTGCCGAGTGTGCCGGCAACATCTCTTCTCTCGTCACATCCCTGTTGACGGTGATCCCCGATCTGTGCGGTTTCCCTAAATACGTGGGTCGCTGGCTCACGTTGGGTAGTGGGTGACGGGAAGGTATTGGCTGAAGCATCAGTATCTCCTACGCGGAAAGAGAAGCGAGAAGAATAGATTCATTTTCCCCTTCCTCTCCCCTGCTGAGGAAGGAAAGTAGCTGGTCGGGAAGGTGCGGGTCATCCTTTCCTCTTCGCGCTCTGTGCGCAGCGCTACTTTGAGCCGACCGATGCCTCTTGATGTATGGGCGCAGCGCCGCTGCGTACCTCCCTCCTGCGATGTTGCTGATTTGGACAGGCCTTAACAGACCACTTGCCAGTCTGCCCGCAATCTGGTATAGTCCGCCCGACTATGGAAAAGAATGAATACACAACAATGGCAGCCGTTGAGCTGCAACACTGGTGGTATGGCGGTATGCGCGCCATCAACGCCGCGCTGCTGAAGCGAGTCGTTGCTGATAGGCGTCATCTGCGCATTCTCGATGCTGGCTGTGGTACTGGCGGTGATGCGCTTTTTTTACAGCGCTACGGGACGGTCGTTGGGCTTGATATAGCAACCGAAGCGCTGGCATTCGCCAGACAACGGATTCCGGGCTATCTGGTGCGCGGTTCAGTTGTACAGTTACCGTTTGCTGATCAGAGTTTTGATCTCGTGACATCATTTGACGTACTATACCATCGTGCGGTGATTGATGAACAACAGGCGTTGGTTGAAGTGCGTCGTGTCTTACGTCACGATGGCTGGCTGCTGATCCGCCTGCCGGCATACGAATGGCTACGCTCGCAGCACGACCGGCAGGTGCATACTCGTCACCGTTACACCGCCGAAGAAGTGCGTCGTCTCCTTGAAACAAACGGCTTTGTCATCGAACATCTGACTTACGCCCTCACCATTCTCTTTCCGCTATCGGCGACGGTACGCTTGCTCGAACGGGTTCTGCCGACGAAGCAACATGATTCGGCGATGACATTACCTTCCAGGCCGATAAACGCTTTGTTGCGTCTACCGATGATGGCTGAAGCAGCGTATCTTGCCCGTGGTGGTCATTTGCCGTTTGGTCTGTCAGTAGTGTGTCTCGCCCGATTATAATTCTGCTTATCAGTGACGGGTTTGGTTATGTTTAATATTCTGCTGAATCAACTAAGCGCTACACCTGAACTCTGGAATCGATTACGCTGGCTGGTCGAAGCCGGTTTCACCGGTGAACATCTGGCGATTGCCCGTGAGTTAAGACCGTGGTATGGCGATCATCGCCGTTTTCTTGATGTTGGCTGTGGTACTGGCGAGTTTGCCGTGAATTTTCCGCCTCACCGTTATGTAGGGGTTGATCCGTCGCTTACCTATCTTCGGTTTGCCGTGCGACGACGCCCGGGAACCTACATTGCTGCCGGTGGTGAAGCTTTGCCCTTTGCCGATCGAACGTTTGATGCCGGTCTGATTTTGGGTGTCTTGCACCACTTGCCCGATGCCAAAGCGGGTGCGGTGATGCAAGAGGTCTATCGGGTTATGCGGCCGGGAGCAACGATTTTAGTGATGGAAGATACTCCCCCACCGCCCGGTCAGAATCCGCTCGGTCATGTGATGCACGCCCTTGATCGAGGTGGGTATATCCGTCACGATGCCGATTACCGGGTAATGTTTGAGCAGGGCTTCGATATTGCCCGCAATTATCACATGCGTTCGGGTATTTGCGATTACGCCGTGTATGTTTTACGCCGACGACCATGAAACCGTTATCCGTCTATTCACCCAAATTACGCCCTATGTTGCTGGTTTTATCCCTCTTACTCACTGCCAGTGCGCTGACCGTTACCGGTGAAGTTTTATTGAAAATCGGTATCAATCACGTTACAACCCATGTGGGCGCTTTTACCCTCGATCCAAAGGTGCTGTGGGCTACTTTTACCGACTGGCGCGTCATTCTCGGGTTTGCGCTGGTCTTTGGAGGAGCTATCTTTTGGTTGGGGGTTATTTCGCGCGTCGATCTCTCGTTTGCCTATCCGCTCCTGGCCCTCAACTATGTGATCATTCTGATCCCCTCACGGATTCTGCTAAACGAATCGATCTCGCTCATGCGCCTGATCGGGGCGTTGATCATCGTTATCGGCGTGATCGTGATTACGTGGGGCAGCGGTAAATCGTAAGGTTATGCCAGCGCATGCCGTTTCTCTGGCAAATAGCTTGTGCCGTCAACTGCCAACGTTGGCGGTGTCAGTCATGCTGATATGGCTGGGTTGTGCGCTGGCGTATCAGGTGCCATTCTCCCTCCATCTGGCTGTGGGTGGCGATCCGCATACCTATCGCCGTGAAGACGATGCCCCGTTTTTACAGATGGTACATGCCGCTGAACCGGCATCGCCGATGGTTTCTGAGTGGTGGCAATTGCCCGGTGCCGATGATCCGTATCGCTGGACACAGCCAGAAAGTGTGTTGTACCTGCCCGGCATTGGTGGCGGTCGTTGGTTGGTGGCAGTGCGTGCACAGGGAGGGCGTCCTGATGGTGGTACGACGGTAACCGAATGGCAGTTCGGCCATCAACCGCCGATAACCATTGCCTTACCGGCTGCGCCGGCTCGTCGTTATACCCTGCTGGTTCCTGCCGATGGAACGGTGCATGTGCGCTTTCGGAGCGAACCGTTGCAAGCCGAAGGCGATCCACGGCTGCTGGGATTTGTCTTGCGTGACGTGCAGGTCTCCTCGACGTTCGATCTGCGTTCTCCTGATTGGGGCCAACTGGGCTGGATCGGGGTGACAATTGTGGCCCTGTGGCTGTGGGGCCAAAGTGTTGCCTTGCCCACACGATGGATAATTGGCCTGATTAGCATGGGGAGTGGTGTAGCTCTTGCTGCCCTGATTGTGGCACGTCTCGCCGTAACGCTGCTTATGCCGTTTCTAGCTGGAATGACCTTGGTAGCGGCTATCGTCAGTATCGGGTTGGTACTGCGCTGGCCGCAACACCTGGTCTGGTGGCAAGCAATGGCGCTGACCAAGCTGGCATTGATTGTGCGATTGGCCGGTTTGCTCCATCCACACGCCATCAGCAGTGATGTCGGGTTTCATGCCAACAATCTCTTGCGGCTCGGTTTGGGACAAGTCTTGCTTACCGCCGGTTTGCCTGCCGATTCTGGTGGTGGAATGGCACCGTATCCAGCCGGTTTTTACCTTGTTGTCTTACCATTTCAGCTCTTACTCAGTGATGATTTCGCGACCCGTCGTCTACTAGTTACGGTAATGGCGGCTGCGCTTGATAGTCTCTTTTGTCTGGCAATCTGGTGGTGGGTCAAACAGGCTGGTTTCAGTACACGGGCAGCGCTCCTGAGTGCTGCTTGCTACATTGGCTCAACCCAGGCCCTCGAAGCATTATCCATAGGCGAACTGGCGAATGTCGGTGGTCAGGCTCTCATACTACCAGCTCTGATAGGTTTGAGTCTCGGTGCAACCGGTCGGCAGAGCAGTTGGTTGTCCATATTCGTTATGGTGCTTGCGATTGCGGCTGGCTTGCTGGCCCATTCTGGAGTGACGCTGGGATTTGGGTTGCTGATTGCCTGGGCGTGGATTCTGGCGTGGCGACAGCCATCAGTACTGACCAGCCCACAGCGGTTGTTGATTGCTGCCGGTGGTGCGTTGCTGTTCGTGCTGATCATTGTTTACAGTGCGCCACCCTATCTCGAATTGATCGGTCAGCGTGGGGAACAGGGTGTAGCGGGTGGTCAATCGCCAGGCCAGATTCTGTTTGATACGTTACTAGCGCTCGCGGGCTTGCAACCGCCACAACGACGCAGCCTGCCTATTCCGTTTGCACTACTGCCCGCAACGCTGTGTGGGGTATGGCTGATCTGGCGTGCATCGCGAACCGATACCGCTGGTTTGCGCTGGTTACTTGGGATGTGGTGGGGGGGTGCCTTGAGCGGGCTAGCTCTGCTCCTGGTAGCTGATCAGGGCTTACGTTGGGCACTATTTCTCTACCCGGCACTCTGCATTCCGGTCGGTGTTGTGTTCGATCATCTTGCCACTCGTTCCACCTGGCAACGTTGGCTCGCGATAAGTTGGTTGGCCCTTATCCTTGGTCAGTCCATGAGTTTGTGGATCGGCCAAATCCGCGACTACTTACACTGATGTCTGGATGACGAACAAGAGGTTTCCAGCGCTGCTATTCAGATGCATGGACACCCATCGTTTGTAGCGAGATCAATGAACATAGCAGGGCGGATGCAAGGTCCGCCCTGTGCACGCATCATAGTCAATCGATAACGGGAGACGTTGCCTCAATCAGATCAAAACCCGATGAAAGATATGCGTCCCGATCAAACAAGGGTATACGCTGGTCGCTATCCTACTCATTAGCAATATCACGTACCACGTCTGTTACTGACAGCACACCAATTGGCCGCAACCCCTTCTCACCAGGCTCAACGACTATAACCCGATGGATACGACGTTCCATCATCAACCGGCTGGCATGTTGCAGAGTATCCTGCGGTGTGACCGATACAACGTCGGTGACCATAATGTGACCGGCTGTTAATCCACGCCAGTGTTTCCAGTACTGCTCGTAAAGCCGTGCATTGACCAGGTCAGTACGGGAAACTAATCCAACCATATATCCATCATCATCAACGACCACTAATGCACTCACATCTTGTTCTGACATCTGACGGGCAACATCCTGAATTGGGGTTTCACGCTTGCACGTGAGCACGCCGACGTGCATCACCTCACCAACTGTTCGCTCCATGACTCCTCCCTTCCTCGATCTGCGAAGTGTCAAATATCGATAGTTGTTTTAGTGTAATCAATCTAACACGGTGCGTCAATATCAGTTTTGGTCACTCTTGGTGTATTTTGTATCATAGCAACTGCGGTCACAATGAATGCAGTATCGGTTTGCACAGGGCACTTATTCATGCTAGAATCGTAGTACCTTCGATCAGCAGCGAATTGCTACCTTGTCGAGTGAATATATGTCTGAACCGACGACCAATCAACGTCAGCCGGCAATACCCGGTCTTGAAGTGGAAGCAACTGCCGTTGTAGGGATTGGCCTGGGCTTAACCGGGCTTGCCCTGGGTTTGCGACCACGATTGGCGCCGGTAGCATTGGCTCTCACAGCACTGACTGCCGCTCTCTTTCGTAATCCGCGCCGTGTTCCTCCCGACGAGCCGCGTACCATCTTCGCGGTAGCCGATGGTCAGGTGCAGGGAGTGCGCGAAGTGTACGAGCATCGCTTCGTCCACAGCGACTGTTTGCGTCTGACCACAGTCGTGGGTCCACTCGACGTACCGATTTGCCGCGCACCGACCGCGGGTCGTGTGGTGTACCTTGAACAACTGATGGGTGATCATCGTCCGTTACGTGATCCGCATGCTCCTGAACGTAATCAGCGTCTATACATCGGTCTCGAGACGGCATGGGGGCCGATCCTTCTCGCCATTATTGCTTCACCTTTAGGCCGCTGGCTGCGTTGTGAAACAACTCAGGGTGCGACGCTCAACGCTGGTGCGCGTATTGCCAGTATTCGCTTTGGCGGCCAGGTTGATCTCTATATTCAGCGCGATGTTCTCGATCCACTGGTAGCGCCTGGTGCGCGAACATTAGCCGGTCGTAGTCGGTTGGGTGCGGTGGTAGCCTAATCCTGCTCCATGATCGCTCCCTTTACGCTCTTGTTTGAAGAAGAGATAAACTCCGGCGCTGGTTTACCGGTAGAACTCCGCTCGATCTACAATGGTGACTGGCGTCTACCCGCTATCCCGACGCATCGCCCCGCAGTCTGGACGAACTTCGTGGTTTCGCACGATGGTCGGATTGCTTTCAATCAGCCTGGTTGGAATGGTGGGAATGCGATTAGTCGGCACAATCGGCATGATCATTGGCTCATGGAGCTAGTACGGGCCCGTGCCGATGCGATCCTGGTGGGCAATGGTACGCTGCGGGTTGCCCGGCGCCATCACTGGGTGCCGGGTGAAGTTTTCGCCTCACCGTCGTTCGCTGCGCTGCGTGCGGCTGAAGGGCGTCCTGCAATACCGGCACTGGTGATCCTCTCGGCCAGTGGTGAGTTGCCGCCTGCTGCTGCGCTGGATACGCCACGATCCCTCTTTTTGATCACCACTGCCCATGGTGCTGAGCGCGCTCGTGCACGCTATCCACAACTTGTCCCGCTAATCGGTACTGACGGTCAAATCGATCTCGCGTCTGCACTGAGGATCCTCCGCCAGCAATACAGTGTTCAGACATTGCTGAGTGAGGGTGGTGGGCGAACGTATGGCGCATTGCTGGGCGATCACCTGATCGATGAAGTCTTCCTCACGATCAGCCCAATTATTGTCGGGAATCCGGCGCCACCGCAGGCGTCACGTCCTGGTCTGGTCGAAGGGATTGCGTTCGCACCGCATCATCCGCCTCGTCTGCACCTGATCAGCTTGCGGCGAGTGACAGATTTTCTCTTTCAACGTGCCCGCATCGTTCCTGCTACTGGCGCAGAAACTGTATAATGTTTCCCAGGCCGGCCAAGAGAGACGGGCGATGGTATGGTGAATGAAGAGCAGCGACTGATCAGTGCAGCCCAGGCAGGAGATCTCGATTCGTTTAACCAGATCGTTCGGCTATACGAAACGCGGGTTTACAACCTCTGTTATCGGATGCTCGGCGATCCTGATGCCGCCGCTGATGCAACCCAGGATACATTTATCGCCGCTTTTCGTAGTTTAGCGAGCTTTCGGGGTGGTGTGCTGAAGTCGTGGCTCCTACGTATTGCCACCAATGCCTGCTACGATGTCCTACGCACGCGGAAGCGACGTCCATCAGTGTCGCTCGACATAATGGATCATGAAGAGGAGGGGCGTCGATCTGAACTGCCCGACCAGGGGGCAACGCTCGATGAAATGGTACTGCAACATGAACTAAGTGCTGCAATTCAACGTGGTCTGGCCGAATTACCAGAAGATCAGCGCATTGTCCTTATCCTTAGCGATATTCAAGGATTGGCCTACGAAGAAATTGCGCAAATTACCGGCATCCAGTTAGGAACAGTCAAATCGCGTTTGAGTCGGGCACGGGCCAAATTGCGCGATATTCTCCGCGCAGGGGAACTGTTACCGTTAAAATATCGTCTAGATGATGAGTCAAAGACATCGTGAAACACGCCAGATGGTCGTGCGAGTACGCAGATGATCCATTCGTCTTCTTCACCAACTGAATTACCTGAGCGTGACCGCGAGTTGCTCTCGGCGTATATCGATAATGAGCTGTCGCCAGACGAGCGTACTGCACTTGAACAGCGATTAGCAGTTGATCCGTTGTTGCGTCGTGAATTAGCCGAGCTGCGTGCAGTGCGCGACATCCTCCGTGAACAGCCATGGGTAACACCACCGCGCTCGTTTACACTCACACCTGAGATGGTTGGTGTGCGTCCTCGTCGCTTTGCGTTCTCGCGTTGGTGGCAGCCGTTCGGTGCGCTAGGCGCGCTGGTTCTGGTGATGTTGATCGGTTGGCAATTGCTCAATCTCAACCGTATGCCACTCCAGACGGCGGCGCCTGTGGCTGCAACGGCTGTTCCTGAAAACGTACCGGCACTCGCTGCCCAACCAGAGGCTCTTGCTCGACAGGAGCCAACTTCCGAACCGGAGATAAGTGCAATGGCCGAACAAGTGTCACCAGCAGCAGGGATCGCTGCGATCCAATCGGAGCCAACGAATGGCGCTGCTCGTGAACCTGCCGATGGCGGGCATGCCGGGTTGCCCGCTTCGCCCCAGCCAGCCCGCCCCAATCCGCCCCCGTTGCTAGTGGTTGTTGGTTTGGCCATCATTCTGTTCATCCTTGCCGGTATCTGGTTTTTGCGTCGGCGGGCAGAATAGATTCTTTGTTGAACCTGTAGTCGTTGAGTTGAGCCGATTCTGGTCAAACAATACCTCAGCCGAGGTGCAATGTGTTCAACCAACGCACGTTTGGTGTTCAGAGTGGCAAATTAGCCGTAACATCGACATCCCAGCCGTGCTGCACACCAGCATGAAAACGATAAAAGGCAGCCGCCGCTACCATAGCTGCGTTGTCGGTACAAAGGTCAAGTGCTGGCAAATGAACCGGCACATGGGCCCGTCGGATCAGCTCTTCGCGCAGACGGCGGTTGGCGGCGACACCGCCGGCCAACAGAATGGCCTGAGCTTTGTAACGCCGTGCGGCATCAACTGTCTTGGTGACCAGCACATCTACGACCGACTCTTGAAAAGCGTAAGCCATCTGAGCAACAAACGGTGCATCGAGTTGGGAAGGCTCCGCGACACCCTTACGCCCACTCAAACGAGAGATTTGCGCTAACCGATCCTGCACTCGATGCAAGACAGCCGTTTTCAGTCCGCTAAATGAGAAATCGTAACTGTCACGGAGCCAGGCTCGTGGTAGTACACCGCCAGGAGTAGCCTGCGCTGCCGCAGCCTGAATTGCCGGTCCACCTGGATAACCGAGTCCCAAAATGCGGGCTACCTTATCGAAGGCTTCACCGGCCGCATCATCGCGTGTCTGACCGAGCAGTTCGTACTGACCATGGTCACGCAGCAAGGCCAGCAACGTGTGTCCACCACTCACTAGCAAAGCGACAAGCGGAAACGGTGGTGGTGGCGTATCTCCTAACCAGCCGGCGTATAGGTGGGCTTCGAGATGATTAACCGCCACAAAAGGCAGACCGCGCTGCCAAGCCATTGCCTTAGCCGCATTAAGACCGGTAAGGAGCGCACCACTCAGACCCGGCCCGTGGGTTGCAGCTACGGCGTGCACATCAGCCCAGCCGTTGGGAAGAGCAGCGAGTGCTGCTCGCACCACCGGCACGAGACTAAGAATATGTTGGCGTGATGCGATCTCTGGCACGACCCCACCGTAACGCTCGTGAGTTGCCATCTGAGAAGCAACAATGTTGCTGATGACCGTCCGTCCACCACGAACAACGGCAGCGGCTGTCTCATCGCACGATGTTTCAAGAGCCAGAATCGTAAAATCGGCAGGAAGTTGACTCATTGCACAGTACCTTCTTATCCCTGGTCATAATGGCGCTCGCCGAAAATGGCCCGTCCGATCCGCACCATTGTCGCCCCTTCAGCAATCGCTGCGGTCAGATCATCACTCATCCCCATCGACAGTTCGCGCCAATCGGTGTTTGGATAGCGGCGGGCCAGATCGTCACGTAGCTCACGGAGTGCTGCAAAGTAGGGCCGTGCCTGATCGGGATGATCGACGATTGGCGCAATGGTCATCAGTCCACGCACTTCAAGCGCAGGCAGTTGCAAGATCGCCTCTACGTCGTGCAAAAATACCCGGTATGCTGGCTCGTTGTTGATCCCGCCGGTCAACGCGAACCCCTCTTTGCTCGTCTCACCACTGACATTCACTTGCAACAAAATCGGCAGCCGACGGTCGCGTTCACGCGCATAACGATCAAGCGTTTCGGCCAGTCGTAAGCTGTCAACTGAATGGATCAGATCGAAAAGTTCCACTGCAAGGCGCGCCTTATTGCGCTGGAGATGGCCAATCAGGTGCCAGCGTGGACGCGGGTGAAGATGGTGTAATGCGGCAATCTTTCGCTGCGCCTCCTGAACCCGATTCTCGCCAAAATCGCTGATACCCGCAGATGCTGCCTCAGCGATCACTTCTGGCGGATGGGTCTTACTAACCGCGATCAGTTGTATCTCGTGTACCTGACGACCCGCAGCGGCTGCCGCAGTAGCAATTTGGGCCTGTACCAATGCCAGACGTTCACGTAGCGTTTCGCTCATGGTTGCGTTTCCTGAATATCAATCAGCAGGCGTTGCTCGATTGGCGGATCAGGCGGGAGGTGCGTGATGAGTAAAAGCCCCCGTCCGTTCGGTAACGGTACACTCAGTTCAAGCGGTGTTGATCCACCAGGTGGTAGGTTGGCAATTGTTGTTCCCGGCGCTCGATAGCTCTCGCCACTACTGTCACGCAGTTCAAAAGCGCTAATCGGGACTGATAATTCAGTATTAGTAAGATTCGTAACCGTTCCCCTTATCCGTATTCCATTTGCGGTTGGTTCCAGCGCATCAATAATAACTCGTAGCCGTTGACTACTACCAACAGGATCAATCGGCTGTGAACGATTCCCGGCGCCGATCTGTCGCCAAAGGTTACGAGCCATTTCTTGTATCTCTGGTGACAGATTCTGTACTTCCAACTGCGGTAACGCAGGGAGTGGTAGTATTGGGGTTGGCTGACGCGCAAACTGATCGCTGAGAGCAACGGTACGAGTTTGTTGCATAAAGATACTGATCCCGATCAAAACAAATGCCCCCAATAAGCCGATCATCCAGAATGGTATGGGTGGTGCATCATCGTGCATACAATTTTATCCCTCATTTATCTCAAGAATACCTGGTGTTGTGTGTCCTATATTCTTCCTAAGCTCTGTGTGTATCTAATGACCCAGACTGCATCGGATGTAAGCGATCTGTGCGAAAGACAACCCTACTTTCACCGTGCACGGCTTCGCAGCATGCCCGATGCCCTTTATCTCTATTCTAGCCAGGGCTGGTCTGCTTGACAAACTGGCGTGAATAGCTTATATTCGACTACTGTCATCCACTGTGGTTAACCGTTCGCAACGCAATGATGCGCAGCGCTCGCTCAAAGCGCTTAGTCATGCATTGTGTTGCCTATGGCAACCCTTTGGAGACAGCAGATTGCCTGTTTGAGGAGGTAAGGAGAAGATGGTCATGAAACGTTCGATCAGTTTCTTGTTGCTGGTCGGTATGCTGGCCTCGCTGCTGGCAGCTTGTGGAGCGCCACAGGCCCAGCCGACGGCCACACCGCAACCGGCAACCCAGGCTACAGCGGCGCCTCAGCCAACTGCGGCTGCCGCACAAGTTATTAAGATTGCTACCCAAAGCCCATTGTCAGGTGGGCAGGCCGCGCTCGGTACCGGTATGAAGAATGCCGCCGAGTTGGCAGTTAAACAACTGTCTGGACCGCTTGCTGAATTGGGCTTCCGCGTCGAGCTTGCTCCGTTCGACGATCAGGCTCGGCCAGAGGTGGGGTCGGCGAACGCAAAGAATATCGTGTCGGATCAGGATATTCTCTGCGTGGTCGGGCACCTGAATTCAGGAGTGGCGCTAGCTGCTTTGCCGGATTACAAGAATGCCAGTCTGGCGATGGTCTCACCGGCGAACACGAACCCAAAGATTACCGAGGGTGGCTACGAAGTGGCCTTCCGCGTGGTGGGACGCGACGATGTGCAGGGTGCGGTGGCCGAGAAGTTTGCCCGCGAAGAGCTGAAGGTGAAGTCGGTCTACATCATTCACGACACGACGGCCTACGGGCAGGGGGTGGCCGAGTTCTTCCGTCGCAACGCTGAGGCCAACGGCCTGAAAGTGCTGGGCTTCGAGGGCACGGAAGAGCGCAGTGACTTTTCAGCGATCTTGACCCCAATCCTGGCTGCAAACCCCGACCTGATCTTCTTTGGTGGTATCTACGACCAGGCCGGGCCGTTCTTCCGCCAGGCGCGTGACCGGGGGATCACGGCCCAGTTTATGGGGCCTGACGGTCTTGAGTCGGAGGAACTGGTAACCCTTGCTGGTGATGCAGTCGATAAGATGTATTACACCACCGTCGCTGCACCGGTAAGCCAGTTCCCTGATGCGGCGAAGTATGCACAGGACTATCAAGCAGCCTACGGCGACTCCGCACCCGCGTTCTCGGCACAGGCCTATGACGCGACCGGTATCTGTCTTACTGCCATTACCAATGCGGCAAAGGCTGCTGGTGGGAAGCCGACGCGGGCTCAGGTTTTGGCCGAAATTAAGGCGCTCAAGTCGTACAAAGGTATCACCGGTACTTACACCTTCAACGCGAAGGGTGATCCTAATCCGGCAACCTACTTCGTGCTTCAGGTCAATGCTGCCAACTGGAATGAGAACAAGCTCGTAACCCGACTTGAGATTGCACCGCCTGGTGAGGCGGCAAGTGGTGGTACAACCGGAGGTGCCACTGGTGGTACTGGTGAGTTTGATCTGACTGCACTAGCAGCACAGCTTGGCAATGTTGCTGCCAAGATTGGCAAGATTAAGATCGCTACCCAGGGTCCGCTTTCGGGTGGGCAAGCCGCGCTCGGTACCGGTATGAAGAATGCTGCTGAACTGGCGGTCGAGCAACTTAATGCCCAGTTGGGAGCACTTGGGATTACTTTCGAGCTGGTGCCTTTCGACGATCAGGCTCGGCCAGAGGTGGGGTCGGCGAACGCAAAGAATATCGTGTCGGATCAGGATATTCTCTGCGTGGTCGGGCACCTGAATTCAGGAGTGGCGCTAGCTGCTTTGCCGGATTACAAGAATGCCAGTCTGGCGATGGTCTCACCGGCGAACACGAACCCAAAGATTACCGAGGGTGGCTACGAAGTGGCCTTCCGCGTGGTGGGACGCGACGATGTGCAGGGTGCGGTGGCCGAGAAGTTTGCCCGCGAAGAGCTGAAGGTGAAGTCGGTCTACATCATTCACGACACGACGGCCTACGGGCAGGGGGTGGCCGAGTTCTTCCGTCGCAACGCTGAGGCCAACGGCCTGAAAGTGCTGGGCTTCGAGGGCACGGAAGAGCGCAGTGACTTTTCAGCGATCTTGACCCCAATCCTGGCTGCAAACCCCGACCTGATCTTCTTTGGTGGTATCTACGACCAGGCCGGGCCGTTCTTCCGCCAGGCGCGTGACCGGGGGATCACGGCCCAGTTTATGGGGCCTGACGGTCTTGAGTCATCTGAGCTGGTTGATCTGGCTGGGAATGCGGTTGATGGTATGCACTATACGACTGTCGCCGCACCGGTAAGCCAGTTCCCGAAGGCGGCGAAGTACGCACAGGATTACCAGGCTGCGTATGGCGACGCTGCACCTGCGTTCTCGGCACAGGCCTACGATGCGACCAACATTTGTGCTGCCGGTATTCTGTCGGCGGCTATTGCAGCGGGTGGCAAGCCGACACGTGCGCAGGTGGTGCAGGCCATTCGTGGTTTGCCGCCCTTCCCAGGTATTACCGGTACCTATGACTTCAACGAGAAGGGTGATCCAACGGTTGCTACCTACTTTGTGTTGAAGGTCAATGCGGCGGATTGGAACAAGAACGAGCTGATTAGCCGTCTCGAGATCGCACCGCCAAAGTAAAGTGAGGATGTAAGGGAATGTGCAGTGCGCGGGAAACGCTATCCCGCGCACTTGCCTAATGATTAGTTCGGGAGTATTCATGGCTGTCGATGCAACGGTTGCATCCACGACTGCACGTCGGTCGCTGGGAGAAGTGGTAGGGGTTGTTCTGGGTCCGGTCGGTCAACTTCTGGCATTCATCGTTGGGAGTGCGGTTAGTCTGTCGTTGATCGTAGTGGTGCTTGCTCTCGTACTCTCACCCGGCCAACCCGATATTATGCAGCGGGTAGTGATTATTCTGCCCCAGGTTATTATCGACGGATTAGTCCGTGGGTTTCTCTTCGCTACCATCGCTCTCGGTTACACGATGGTTTATGGCGTTCTTGAATTCATCAATTTTGCCCACGGCGAGATTTTCATGATCGGCGGAGTGGTGGGGGCAACGGTGAGTTTGCTGCTGGTGAACTCCGGCACACTGGCAAGTATTCCGCCACTGGTCTTCGTTCTGTTGGTTGTGTTGATTGCAATGGCCTTCTGTGGGATGCTGGCTGTCACAGTTGAGCGAATCGCTTATCGACCGCTTCGTAATGCCCCACGTCTGGTACCACTTATCTCGGCAATTGGGATGTCACTGATCTTGCAAGACTTGGCTCGCCTGGTGATGACCAACAGTCCGCTGGGATTCAACGCACGGTACCAGACCCCTGATTTTGGTCAACCGCTTCGCTTATTTGAGATGCAGGTTGGCGAACGTAGCGTACCGGTCATTCTCAGTCCGCGTGATCTTATCTTTATCGTCGCGGCAACTATTATGTTGATTGTGCTGAATTACATCGTAAATGTGACAAAGCTCGGTAAAGCGATTCGAGCGACAGCACAAGATATGCCGACGGCGAGCTTAATGGGTGTTGATGTAAATCGGATCATTGCGCTAACCTTTTTGATCGGTGGAGCACTCGGTGGCGCCGCTGGTGCATTGTTCGGCTTGCGCATTGGTACCGTGAATCCATACATGGGGCTGATCCCTGGCCTGAAAGCGTTTACTGCTGCTGTGTTAGGTGGTATCGGCAATATTACCGGTGCCATGGTTGGTGGTATTGTACTGGGCTTTCTTGAAGCCTTTGTCGCTGCTTACCTGGCTATCTTCACGGGTGGTAATTTCTCAGGTGCAGCTTATGCCGATATTGCAGCGTTTAGTATCTTGATCTTGCTGTTGATCTTCCGGCCTTCCGGTCTGCTCGGTGAGGCGACAACGCAGAAGGTGTGAGCGATATGACCACAGGCACTTCTTCGCAGAGTCTATGGCAACGTGTAACAGCGCCTCTCAGTAGTGGACCTACCGCGTATGCGTTTCTAACGTTCTATGTGGTGGTTTGTTCTGTTCTTCTCTTGACCAACCCACGTACCGAACTGAGCACCGATATAGTGTTTGTGCTCTTTATGTTGTCGATGCTCGTAGCTTATCGGTCGCGGGTGTCAGCGTGGTTTAAGGTTGCGCTCGGAGCGATTGCGCTGGGCATTGTTTTACCCTACTTTGGGACGCTTAATCCTTTCTACATCGATGTGGCGACCCAGGCCGGTATCTTCACAGCATTAGCCCTCGGTTTGAATGTCGTTGTTGGGTTTGCCGGTCTGCTTGACCTTGGCTATGTGGCGTTTTTTGCTGTCGGTGCGTATGCCTGGGCAATCTTTAGCACTCCACAGATTACTGAGATCAATCCGGCCTGGAGTCCGGTTGACCCGATTATGTTCTATCCATTTCTGGTCATCGGTCTGATCCTGGGCCTGATCACTGGTGTGCTGTTAGGTTTGCCGGTATTGCGCTTGCGTGGTGATTATCTGGCAATCGTGACGCTAGGCTTTGGTGAAGTGATCCGGGTGGTTGCCAATAACCTTGATCGTCCGATTAACGTTACGAATGGTTCTCAGGGTATTCGGGATATTGAACGCCCGCCATTGATATTGGTCGATCTGGTGCGTAATCTGGGTGTGCAGGCTGATGACAATCGGCTTTACCAGCTCTTCTTTTACTACCTGGTGCTAATCATTTTGCTCCTGACCGTGATTGTTGTGGCCCGGCTGAAGAATTCGCGTATCGGTCGGGCATGGGAAGCGATTCGCGAAGATGAGGTGGCCGCGATTGCTCAGGGCATCCCGCGTGTGCGCATGAAGCTATTGGCCTTCGCGATTGGGGCCTCTTTTGCAGGTGTGATGGGCGTGGTGTTTGCCTCGAAACAGCTCTTCATCAACCCGCCGACGTTTGATCTATTACGCTCGATCAATATTCTGGTCATGGTGATTCTCGGTGGTATGGGTTCGATCCCCGGCGCGATGCTTGGCGCTATCATTGTCACGATGCTTGACTTGCAAATCCTACCTCGTATCGCAGCGGTGATCCGTGAAGCGCAAGCGGCTGGCTTACCCATTCCTCGCCAGTTCGATCCAACCCAGTATCAGCGGCTCTTTTTTGGGCTGTTGTTGGTCGTTATGATGATCTTCCGCCCCGAGGGACTCTGGCCTGACGAACGACGTCGTGAAGAGCAGCATGAGGTAGAAATTGGTGAAGAAGAGTTAGCGTCCGATAAGGCCGTTGCCCCAACCGGCGCCGATACGGGGAGATAGCTATGGCGCTTTTAGAAGCTGCACATATTACGAAAATCTTCGGTGGTCTAGTTGCAGTCAACGATGTGACCTTCACCGTTGAACCGGGAAGTATTGTCAGCGTGATCGGGCCGAACGGTGCCGGAAAGACCACGTTTTTCAATGTTTTGACCGGCATCTATAAGCCTGATAAAGGTCAGGTGATCTTTGCCGGTCAGGATATTACCGGCTGGCGACCCGACCAGATTGCTGCGCTGGGAATGCGGCGCACATTTCAGAATATCCGCCTATTTGGCAACATGACCGTGCTAGAGAATGTTCTGATCGGCATGCACGTGCATCTGAAAGCCTCGATCTGGAGCGTGATCTTCCGTGCGCGCAATATGGTGCGGGAAGAGGCGAAAGCTCGCAACAAGGCTATCGAATTGCTCGATTTCGTCGGTATTGCTGACAAGCGCAACGAGTTGGCGAAGAATTTACCTTACGGCGACCAGCGTCGGCTTGAGATCGCTCGTGCCCTGGCAGGCGATCCGAAGATCATTCTGCTTGATGAGCCAACCGCCGGTATGAACCCGCACGAGACGACAGAGGCTACCCAGTTGATTCGTCGTTTGCGCGATGAACGTGGGATCACTGTTATTTTGATCGAGCATGATATGCGGCTGGTGATGTCGATTTCTGAACGCATTACAGTGCTTGATTACGGTAGTAAGATTGCCGAAGGCGATGTGCAGGCTATCCGTACCAATCCGCGGGTGATTGAAGCCTACCTCGGTAGAGGCGCCGCTGGTCACGCTGCTTGATCTTTCATTGTGAATGTGTAGCCATGGCAACCAGATCAGTCGTTCAGAAGCTAGAGAAGATGGTTGAAACCTTTCTCCGCTCAGGACAGACAAATGTGATCGCGCACCAATGACTCCCCCTTGTGCCGTTTATAGGCTCGAATCGGGTTCTGGGTGACCATGGCTTAGGACAGAGGAAATTATGGCGCTGCTGGAATTGCAGAATGTACATACCTACTACGGAAAAATCCATGCCCTCAAAGGTATCTCGATGCGGGTTGAAGCCGGGGAGATCGTGACCCTGATCGGCTCGAACGGTGCTGGTAAGAGCACAACGCTACGTACTATTTCAGGGTTGTTGAAACCTCGCCATGGTCAGATTTTGTTTAAGGGGCAGCGGATTGATACCTTACCACCGCATGAGATTGTGAAGCTAGGGATTGCTCAGGCGCCCGAAGGCCGACGGATCTTTCCACGCCTGACCGTGCTGGAAAATCTTGAAATGGGTGCCTTCCTCTACAATACCCGCAGCCCTGAATATCAGGCCGACCTTGATCGGGTGTTGACCCTCTTCCCGCGTCTGCGCGAACGGGTGAGCCAGAAAGGGGGGACGCTGTCGGGTGGTGAACAGCAGATGCTCGCTATCGGTCGTGCATTGATGACCCGTCCCCAGGTGTTGTTGCTCGATGAACCATCGATGGGGCTAGCTCCAGTATTAGTCGAGCAGATTTTCGAGATTATTCAGACGATTAATCAGCAAGGTACAACCGTTCTGTTGGTGGAGCAGAACGCCTTGCAGGCTCTCTCAATTGCCCATCGTGGGTATGTGTTGCAGAGTGGTGAGATTGTGCTGGAAGATACTGCCACCAATCTGCGTAACAATGCGATGGTGCAGAAGGCATATTTGGGTTTGGAGTAGCGGGTAGCGGAACAGTTTTGGGAGGAACGGGGGGATGAGGGTACGATCCCGAAAAGCACCATCGCCGCAGTATCCGCCTGAAGGGATACGATTACAGCCAGCCGGGGGCCTATTTCATTACTCTCGTCGCGCAGGGGCGGGTGTGTATATTCAGCGATGTTGTCGATGGCGCGATATGCCGGAACGATACAAGACGTATCGTTGCCGAGGCGTGACAGTGGTTGGCCACACAGTACGCTTACGTGATGCTGGATGCCTGGGTCGTCATGCCCAACCACCTGCACGGGATTATGGTGATCACCGACCCCGGTGGGGATGCCGATCAGGGTAAGGGCGTTCACGAACCGCCCTCACCCGGCGCAAATCGGTCGGGCGGCTGGTGGGGGCATTTAGAACGGTGTCCACCAAACGCATCAACGAACAACGCGGTACGCCGGGCGCGGTGGTCTGGCAGCGATTATTATGAACATATCATCCGTGGTGTGGCGTTGCTGGTGTGGATTCGTCGGTATATCGCCACCAATCCAAATCCATCGTGTTGGTCTATGGATCGGGAGAATCGCAGTTACTAAGAGCCTATCCGAATAATTGTCTCACCGTACAGCGGATGAAACCTGATAGATGTACGGGCGCAGCGTCGCTGCACCCCAACCGATCTTCGTTTTGCGACAGGGTATTCCGGATAGGCTCTAAGCACAGGTAACATGTGCGATTTGCATAAATTCGCCATCCCTGACTGGCCGACGTCTGCCGCACTGCTGCCCAAACTCATCTCCGGCGCACTGCGGGTGAAATGCGGAACGGTTTTTGGCGGAGCGGGGAAGATGAGTAGCACCGTCACCCATGTCGGGCTTGCAGCCCATGTTGTGCATGCACAATCTTCGCACCACTTCTGCCCAACACTCCCTTTGTGCCGCCCGTTGCAATCGTAACTCGACTATGCTAGAATAATTCACGTCTACAAGCGGGGGATTTTCCACTGTTACCAGCGCTTCGCGCGAGCCTTGAGTCGCACGCCGCGCCGGCAAGTTCATCGGTTCGTGCATTCGTGCAACGAAGGAGTTGGGATCATGCAAGATCTGAATGCCGTCCAAAGTCTCGCAGTCTGGGTCGTTCTCGTTATCTCGCTGCTCGGTATCGGTTACGCCTTCTTCATTCGCAGTCAAATCCTTGCTCAGGATACGGGTACCCCAAAAATGCGTGAGGTCTGGGGCTTCATCAAGACCGGAGCGAACGCATATCTAAGCCAGCAATTCCGCACCATTTCTATCTTGATCGTTATCTTAACGTTTGTTCTAGCGGCAAGTGTGTTTATCATTCCCCCAACAACCGAAGCGGTTGAGCGCTTTGGCAGCAAAGAAGCGGCCACGCTTTGGGTCGCCATTGGGCGGGCCGTTGCCTTCCTGATGGGGTCACTCTTCAGCTATGCCGTTGGTTTTGTGGGCATGAATGTGGCCGTTGAGGGGAATGTTCGCGTGGCAGCGGCTGCACGCAAAGGGTATAACCCGGCGTTACAGGTGGCGTATAAGTCCGGTTCGGTAACCGGTATGCTGACCGTCGGCCTGGGGTTGCTGGGTGGAACCTTGATCTTTATGGTGTTTGGTATTGCTGCTCCTGATGCCTTGCTCGGTTTTGGCTTTGGCGGCTCGCTGATCGCACTCTTTATGCGTGTAGGCGGTGGTATCTACACCAAGGCGGCTGACGTAGGCGCCGATCTGGTCGGGAAAGTAGAAGCCGGTATCCCTGAAGACGATCCCCGCAACGCGGCAGTGATTGCCGACCTGGTTGGTGATAATGTTGGCGACTGTGCCGGTATGGCTGCCGACGTGTTTGAGAGCTTTGAAGTCACGCTCGTTTCAGCGTTGATTTTGGGTCTGGTGTTGGGCGATGCGGTCGTCGGTACAATCGGCGATGGTGACTATGATCTGCGCTTTATCATCTTCCCCCTGGTGTTGCGGGCCATTGGGGTTGTAGCGTCGGTTATCGGGAACCTGTTTGTAACTACCGATGAGCGCAAGCGTAACGCAATGGCGGCGATGAACCGCGGCTTCTACATTGCCGCTGGCCTGGCTATTGCCGCTAGCGCTGCGGCAACACCTGTCTTTATGGTGAGTGAGGCCACCGGCGTAGTGGACTGGCGGCCTTTCTTTGCGACGCTGTCGGGTGTGGTTCTGGCTATTGTGCTCGATAAGCTGACCGAGTATTTTACCAGTACCCACTATAGCCCGGTAAAAGAGACCTCCAAGGCTTCGCAGACCGGATCGGCGACGAATATCCTCTCTGGCCTGGCACTGGGTATGGAGAGTAGTGTCTGGGCGATTCTGGTGATCTCTGCCTCGATCTTTACCTCGGTGTTGATTTATTCAGGGGAACCGGCAGCAACTCAGTTTACCGCTATCCTGTACGGTGTGTCATTGACCGGTATCGGGATGTTACTACTCACCGGTAACACCATCTCGATGGATAGCTTCGGGCCGATCTCCGATAATGCCAATGGTATTGGTGAGATGGCCGGCCTCGATAAGAATGCCCGCAATGTAATGGATGATCTTGATGCAGTTGGTAATACAACCAAGGCCGTTACCAAGGGTATTGCGATCGGTTCGGCGGTCATTGCAGCAGTAGCGCTCTATGGTTCGTATTTCACGGATGTGAATAAGGTGTTGTTGCAGATGATCAACGAGGGTAAGGAAGGTATTGAACTACTCGCTTCGATTAACGTGGCGGCTCCACCGGTATTTATCGGTCTGTTGATCGGCGGTGCAGTACCGTTCCTCTTCTCGGCCCTGACTATTCGTGCAGTGTCACGGGCGGCTGCCCAGATCGTCAATGAGGTGCGGCGACAGTTCCGTATCCCTGGCTTGATGGAAGGTAAAGTACAGCCCGATTACGCTCGTGCGGTTCAAATTTCGACGACGGCAGCTCAGAAAGAGCTGATCAGTTTGGGTTTGATCGCGGTGATGGTGCCGATTATTGTTGGCTTTACATTAGGTGTCGAAGCGCTGGGTGGTTTCCTTGCCGGTATTATCCTTACTGGTCAATTGATGGCGGTGTTCCAGGCTAATGCCGGTGGCGCCTGGGATAACGCCAAGAAGTATATCGAAGAAGGCAACTTCGGCGGTAAGCATAGCGAGCCGCATAAGGCGGCAGTGGTTGGCGATACCGTTGGTGATCCGTTGAAGGATACAGCCGGGCCAGCGTTGAACCCAATGATCAAGGTCATTAACCTGGTAGCGCTCATTATTGCGCCTATTGTGGTGACGGTTGAACCAGGTAGCCCCGGCGTGATTATCGCCATGATCATCTGTGTTGCAGCGTTGATTTGGGCGATCTGGCAGAGCAAGCGCGAGAGTGAAGCGCTGAAGGAGATTGCTCAGGCGCCAGCTTCCGCTGATTAAATGTTTCTTGAAGGTGATACGTAGGGGTGGGTGATGAACCTACCCCTGAATTTGTTTCTGGCTATTTCCTCTCGACGATACCTCTTCCGCTATGGGAGAGAAAAGGGGTTATGGGAAAGGTAAACGGGAGTGCTATGCTTCTATGACGTGCACTAACTTCCAGGTGAACCTATCAGTTGGCACATCAGCACCCTATCATCCTCATTAGGTTCCTCACAGGCGGGGTCCGTACAGCGGTTGCGGGGATTACTGTCTGCAAGCATGCGATGTTCGTCAATGTCGCTCCGTGGTTGTGCAGTTCGGTGATCACATGCAACCCGAAGCTGAAATCATTAATAGCTCACTCATACCTCATTTTCGTTATCAGAACTTTACCCATCCTGACTGTTAACGGTTGGTAGTGAATTTTTTCCACAAAAACTGTTACTAGCAGGATAGGATCAAAGTAGCATTCGCTCATCAGTCTGGGAGAAGTGTGATGACGACACCCACGACCGATATTGCTACCGACCGCAATGTTCGCCCTGTTAGTGACAATCGCCGTAAGATTCTCGAAGCGACGATGAAACGCTTCCAGTATCAAGGCGATGCACTGATCGAGGTTCTCCACAAAGCCCAAGAGTTGTACGGCTTTCTGTCACCGGAGTTGTTGAGCGAAGTAGCTCAGCGGCTCAGGTTGCCGCCGAGCCGAGTCTACGGTGTGGCGACCTTTTACCACTTCTTTTCTCTCGTACCGCAGGGTGAACATAGTTGCACGGTCTGTCTGGGTACGGCCTGCTACGTGCGTGGTGCAGCACACCTATTGCACGATCTTGAAACACTTAGCGGTGTCAAGGCTGGTCACACCAGCAGCGATGGACGGTTTTCCCTACTCACAGCGCGCTGTCTAGGTGCCTGCGGCATTGCGCCAGCAGTCGTGCTTGATGGTGAGGTCATTGGTCACGCCGATTGCTCTGATCTGACAGCCCGTATTCAGAAACTGCTTGGCCGCGAGGAGTAGCGTATGGATCTCCACGAACTTGAGGCAATTGCTGAACGCGAGCAGGCTCAACGTCCTCATTTACGTATCCTCTGCTGTGCTGCGGCCGGTTGTCAGGCTTCAGGCGCATTAGAGATTAAGCGTCGGTTAGAGTTAGTCCTCTCCGCCGCCGGTAAGCTGGCTGAGGTCGAAGTGACGCCGGTTGGGTGCATGGGGCTGTGTGGTCATGGGCCACTGGTGCGCATTGAACCCGAGGGGACAGTGTTCGAGCGGGTGACTCCGGCAGATGCCGAAGAGATTGTAAGTGCGCTTGAGCAAGGCCCTTGTAATGTCTTGCACTGCGACCTGAACCATCCCTTCTTTACCCGCCAGCAACCGATTGTACTGCGGCACTGCGGTCGGATTAATCCTGAACGAATTGAGGATTATATTGCAGTCGGTGGCTATCGCACCCTCTACCATGTGATTCACGACCTGACTCCGGCTGAGGTCATCCAGATTATTGCGCGCAGTGGTCTGCGGGGACGGGGCGGTGCCGGGTATCCGACCGGATTAAAGTGGGCTACTGTTGCCAAAAGTCCCGGTGAACGGAAGTTTGTGATCTGTAATGCCGACGAGGGTGATCCAGGGGCATTTATGGATCGCAGCGTGCTCGAGAGCGATCCGCACCTGGTGCTCGAGGGTATGGCGATTGCAGCGTATGCAGTGGGCGCCGAACAAGGGTTTATTTACGTGCGCGGTGAATATCCGCTGGCAATTGAACGGTTACAGAAAGCGATTGTGCAGGCTCGTCGGCTGGGTTTGCTCGGTGCCCAGATTTTTGAGAGCGGTTTTAACTTTCGGGTTGATATTCGGGTTGGCGCCGGCGCTTTTGTCTGTGGTGAAGAGACAGCTCTGATCGCGTCAATTGAAGGACGGCGCGGTCAACCACGTCCGCGTCCGCCATATCCGGCAGAAAAGGGTCTCTGGGGCATGCCCACTCTGATCAACAATGTCGAGACCTTTGCCAACGTTACTGCCATTATTGAACATGGCCCAGAGTGGTTCCGTCAGATTGGAACTGAGAAGAGTAAAGGGACAAAGGTCTTTGCGTTGACCGGCAAGATTCGCAATACCGGTTTAATCGAAGTGCCGATGGGGATCACGCTACGCGAGATTGTCTACGAGATTGGAGATGGTACACCCGATGGCACGCCGGTAAAAGCCGTTCAAACAGGTGGCCCTTCAGGTGGGTGTATTCCGGCTGAGCTGTTTGATACGCCGGTTGATTACGAATCACTGGCTGCCGTCGGTTCAATTATGGGTTCCGGTGGGATGGTGGTCATGGACGAGCACACCAACATGGTTGATGTTGCTCGCTTTTATATCGAGTTCTGTAAAGACGAGTCTTGCGGCAAATGTATTCCCTGTCGGGTTGGTACAGTACAGCTCTTCAATCTGCTGACCAAATTACGGAACGGGCAGGCACAACCACGCGATCTCGATACTATAGAAGAGTTGTGCGAGTTAATGCGCGAAACAAGTCTTTGCGGGTTAGGGCAATCAGCACCAAATCCGGTGCTGAGTACGTTGCAATACTTCCGGCACGAGTATGAGCAACTGATTGGCGTGGAGGTTGATCATGGCAGCTAAAACACTCACAATTGATGATCACCTGGTTTCAGCCCGACCCGGCGAGACGCTGCTAGAGGCTATTCGCGAAGCGGGGATTGTTATTCCTACTCTTTGCCATCTCGACGGCCTATCGGATGTAGGCGCCTGTCGGCTCTGTCTGGTCGAGATCGAAGGTCAACGGCGGTTACAGCCGGCCTGTATGACTATGGTGAGTGAAGGGATGGTTGTGCGCACCTCTACACCAAGGTTACAAGCCTATCGACGTCAAATTGTTGAATTGCTTTTTGCTGAGCGCAACCATGTATGTGCCGTCTGTGTTGCCAGTGGCAACTGTGAATTGCAACGGCTGGCCGCAATGGTAGGTATGGATCACGTGCGCTACGACTATCTTTCACCTGATTGTTCGGTTGACATCTCGCATCCCCGGTTTGGCATTGATCACAACCGTTGCGTCCTCTGTACCCGTTGTGTTCGTGCCTGTGATGAAATTGAGGGTGTACATACCTGGGATGTTGCCGGTCGTGGCGTGCAGGCACGGGTGATTACCGATATGAACCAGCCGTGGGGAACATCAACCACGTGTACCAGTTGCGGCAAATGTCAACTGGCCTGTCCGACGGGGGCTATTTTCCCGCGTGGTGTAACGGTAGGTGAACGGCCACATGCCAGCGAGCGGATTGCGCTGATTATTGAGGCACGGAAGCAACGCTGGTAAGCAGAACATAATTGCCGTGTGAGATAGTGCTGGCGCAATGGTGAGCCACAGGTGAGAGGAAGCAACTTATGAGCCGCTTGCGTATTGCGACGATCTGGCTGGGTGGATGTTCGGGATGCCACATGTCGTTCCTCGATCTCGATGAGTGGCTAATCGAGCTGGCCGCTCGTGCCGATCTCGTTTATAGTCCTATTGCCGATGCGAAACATTTTCCAGCAGAGGTTGATCTGACCCTCATCGAAGGTGCGATTGCTAGCGACGAACATCGTGAGCTGGCAAAGACGGCACGCCGTCAGAGCAAATGTATCGTTTCCTTCGGTGATTGTGCGGTAACCGGTAATGTAACAGCGCTGCGCAACCCACTTGGCCCGGCCAGGAATGTGCTACAGCAGGTGTATGTCGAGCACAGTGACCCACGAGGGGTTATTCCTCACGAACCGGGAATTATCCCGCTTCTGCTCGATAAAGTCGTGCCGGTACACCAGGTCATTCCCGTAGATTATTACTTGTCGGGCTGTCCGCCCTCGGCGTCACGCATCCGGGCACTGCTAGAGGCGCTGCTGGAAGGGCGCGAACCACTGGTCGATATTCGCTACGGATAAGCAAGCGCTGGTGCTACAACTACGTTGAGCGAGGGAGTGAACAATGGGCCAACGTATTCTCATTGATCCGGTCACGCGCATTGAGGGTCATGCCAAGATCAGTATTCATCTTGATGAGGCCGGTAATGTCGCGGAAACACGGTTTCATGTCACCGAGTTTCGTGGCTTCGAGCGCTTTTGTGTTGGCAGACCCTTTTGGGAGATGCCTGGTATTACGGCACGCATCTGCGGTATCTGTCCGGTAAGCCACTTGCTTGCTTCGGCACGTGCCGGTGACGGCATTCTCGCTGTGATAATTCCTCCTGCTGCCGAGAAATTGCGTCGATTGATGAATCTGGGGCAGATCATTCAATCTCACGCGCTGAGTTTCTTTCACCTGAGTGGCCCTGATCTGATGCTTGGTTTTGATAGTGATCCGGCTCAGCGCAACATCTTTGGTCTGATTGCAGCCGATCCAGAGCTGGCACGCAATGGCATTCGGCTCCGTCAGTTTGGACAAGAGGTGATTGAACTGCTAGGCGGACGCAAGATTCATCCGGCCTGGGCTGTGCCAGGCGGTGTGCGCAGTGGCCTTAGCGAGCGGAGTCGCGATCACATCCGGGCAAAACTACCAGACATGCTGACCATTGCCTGTCAGGCCCTTGGTAGACTTAAGCAGCTCGGTGAAACGTATCAACGTGAAATTGAAACATTCGGTGTCTTCCCCAGTCTCTACCTAGGTATGGTTGGCCCTGGTGGACGATGGATGCACTATGGCGGGAAGCTCCGTGTGATCGATCACCGTGGCAACATTCTCGTTGATGAACTCGATCCCATCGACTATTGTGATGTTATTGGTGAGGCGGCTGAACCGTGGAGTTATCTGAAATTCCCGTACATTCGGGCTTTAGGCTATCCGCAAGGGATGTACCGGGTCGGGCCGCTGGCGCGGATCAACATCTGTACAACAATGGGTGCGCCGCGAGCCGACGCCGAATTACAGGAGCTACGTCAGGCAGTTGGGCCGGTCATTGAAGGGAGTTTCTACTACCACCACGCACGCCTCATCGAGATTATTGCTGCACTCGAGCGGATGGAAGTTTTGCTTGAAGATGACGACTTACTCTCGTCAGATTTACGTGCTGACGCTGGTGTCAATCGTCACGAGGCGGTAGGGGTAAGTGAAGCGCCACGGGGCACCCTCTTCCATCATTATCGAGTCGATGAAAAGGGGTTGATTACGCACGTCAATCTAATCATCGCTACTGGTCAAAACAATCTCGCTATAAACCGTACTGTTGCTCAGATTGCGCAGAGCTATATTCAGAACGGTCGGTTTGATGAAGGAATTCTCAACCGGATTGAAGCCGGTGTGCGTGCTTATGATCCATGTCTCAGTTGCTCAACCCATGCCGTTGGTCAAATGGCAATGGAGGTGGAGTTGTACGATGCTCGTGGTGAGCTGGTAGGTCGACTTTGTCGTTAGACGGCGAAGCATACCGTGCCTGGCAAACGGTCAGGCGAGCGAATATTTGAATGTCTATGCCTGAATCAAGTTGCCCATCGTGCAGAGAGCTAATCCGAACATTCGGCCTGGTGTCGGAGGAGGTGCGGTTCGCAAACCGCACCTCCAATACTGCGGGGTGGTGATTATCAGCGCACGGCGTACCGTCTCTTCCCGTCAGCGTGCATCTGTCGGGAGGTAGAATTACTGCGTCCGTCCGTCTCCGCCTTCGTCCGTCAGACTA
Source organism: Chloroflexus sp. MS-CIW-1 (assembly GCF_030444705.1). Classification (NCBI taxonomy): domain Bacteria; kingdom Bacillati; phylum Chloroflexota; class Chloroflexia; order Chloroflexales; family Chloroflexaceae; genus Chloroflexus; species Chloroflexus sp. MS-CIW-1. The sequence continues at coordinate 831,618 of NZ_JAUBWR010000001.1, read as the reverse complement.
CCCCACCGTGCGCCACTAATCGGCATCAGGATGATTGCGCGTCGTGTTCTGAACATCACCTGGGTTCATCTGTTGTATCTTTTTGCGGTATAATTGTCTTACCGGTATCAGGGAACATCGTAGAAAGAGTTGGCTATGGGAAGCATTTGCCAGCGTCGATGTCCGGCAGTAGCGCCACGAGGAGTTGTCATCGGCTACGGCAGCCCACTGCGTGGGGATGATTATGCGGGACAGGCTGCGGCCGAGCGATTACGACAATGGCGCATCGTCGGGGCACATGTGATCACAAAGGCTCAACTCTCGCCTGAGTTAGCGTCCGTGATTGCGCAGGCTCGTCGCGTTATCTTTCTTGATGCAGTGGTAGATCGAACCGATGTTGACGTGCGTGTGGTAGAACCCGCGCCGTTACGGAATGTCAGCCATCAGAGTGAGCCGGCAGGGTTATTAGCTCTGGCACGTCTCCTTTATGGTCGTGTTCCTCGTGCTGTTCTAATAACCATTCCGGCCTATGACACGACGCTCAATCTGGCGCTCAGCCCGGCTACCGAACGAGCAGTTGCCCATGCAGCCCGGCTGGCACGGGCGTACCTGGGGCGACGCTACTGGGCGTTACAGGCTCGTGCCTGGGGTGAGTAAACTATTAAAAATATCCCCCGTAACGTAACCACCCCCAACCGTGAGGTTGGGGGTGGGCACCTGAACAGGCAAGCGTGATCACATCACGCCTCGTAGAAGAAGGAATGATGGGAGTGACTCCCTAGAAAGGAGGTGATCCAGCCGCACCTTCCGGTACGGCTACCTTGTTACGACTTCGTCCCAGTCGCGGCCCCTGCCCTCGGCCGCTGCCTCCCCGTTGGGGGGTTAGCACACGGACTTCAAGCATTGGCCACTCCCATGACGTGACGGGCGGTGTGTACAAGGCCCGGGAACGTATTCACCGCGCCATGGCTGATACGCGGTTACTAGCAACTCCGCCTTCACGGGGGCGAGTTGCAGCCCCCGATCTGCACTGAGACCACGTTTAAGCGATTAGCTCCGCCTTGCGGCTTGGCAACGCATTGTCGTGGCCATTGTAGCGTGTGTGTCGCCCTGGACGTAAGGGCCATGCTGACTTGACGTCATCCGCGCCTTCCTCCGCCGGTCACGGCGGCAGTCTCGGTAGACACGGGTAACTACCGACGCGGGTTGCGCTCGTTGCGGGACTGAACCCAACATCTCACGACACGAGCTGACGACAGCCATGCAGCACCTGTGACGCACCCTCGCAGGCGGCCGTCTTTCGACGGCGTGCAGCGTCATGTCAAGCCCAGGTAAGGTTCTTCGTGTTGCGTCGAATTAAACCACACGCTCCGCTGCTTGTGCGGGCCCCCGTCAATTCCTTTGAGTTTTAAGCTTGCGCTCGTAGTCCCCAGGCGGCCAGCTTATCGCGTGAGCTAAGGCACGCAGCGCACAACCGTGCGCCACACGCCGAGCTGGCATCGTTTACGGCGTGGACTACCCGGGTATCTAATCCGGTTTGCTCCCCACGCTGTCGCGCCGCAGCGTCAGGACGAGCCCAGGTGGCCGGCTTCCCCACTGGCGTTCCTCCGGATCTCTACGCATTTCACCGCTCCACCCGGAATTCCACCACCCTCTGCTCGCCTCAAGTCTGCGCGTATCGGCACGCCTCGCCCCGTTAAGCGGGGCGCTTTCAGCGCCGACGCCGCAGACCGCCTCCGCGCCCTTTACGCCCAGTAACTCCGGACAACGCTTGCCCCCTCTGTCTTACCGCGGCTGCTGGCACAGAGTTAGCCGGGGCTGCTTCTGGTGGTACCGTCGTGGTCGTCCCACCCGAAAGGAGTTTACAACCCGAAGGCCGTCGTCCTCCACGCGGCGTTGCTCCCTCAGGCTTCCGCCCATTGGGGAAAATTCCTTGCTGCTGCCTCCCGTAGGAGTCTGGGCCGTGTCGCAGTCCCAGTCTGCCCGGCCGTCCTCTCAGACCGGGTACCCGTCAGTGGCTTGGTGCGCCGTTACCACACCAACAACCTGATGGGCCGCAGGCCCCTCCCAGAGCGCCCGTAGGGGCTTTCCTCCGTAGAGCGTATGCGGGATTATCCCGTCTTTCGACGGGGTATCCCCCACTCTGGGGTAGGTTACCCACGTGTTCCTCAGCCGTTCGCCACGCAGCCAGCCGAAGCTGCTGCGTTCGACTTGCATGCATTAGGCACGCCGCCAGCGTTCGTCCTGAGCCAGGATCAAACTCTACATACTTGGACGAGGGCGTGAGTGATCACGCTTGGTTGTTCAGGTGCAGGCACCATCGGGGGAACAAAAAACTAGGTCACGGCTGTGACACTAGTTGGCGATGACGCGCCCGATGGGTTGTCAGGTCTACCGGCGAGGTGAGACCGTTGCACTAGCAACGTGGGGAAGTATACCGGAACTTGCGCGGTTTGTCAAGTGGTGTGGACGCGGGTGGTTTGTCGAGGATGCCGTGCGCAGCAGGCACGCCGGTGCCAAGCGAGAGAAGCGACGGGAGAGGCAAGGGGGTGAGCGGAACCTCCTGCTAGCCTCCCTGTGCTCTCTTCTGGTGGGCGAGTACTGTGTTGGGGGAAGGTGAGGTAGAGCTTATCCGGAATACCCTGTCGCAGAAGAAGATCGGTTGGGGCGCAGCGCCGCTGCGCCCGTACATCTGATAAGCTGAGTGTATCCTTGCGCTCTGTAGATGATTTGGGAAGCTGCTCCTCGCTAATACCTCAGCACCTGCCGCTACCGATACTCCAGAGCATGCTGTTACGTCATGGATTACGAAACAGTGGTAACTTCACTCCTGTCAATTCCAGGACTGTTTCGGCTCGTTGTCGCCACACGCTGGCCGGGGCCTGATCGGCGACGGCTTCAAGATGAGCGCGACCTTGATCTAAATCACCTTGCGCACTGAGGGTTAGGCCGTAGTAAAAACGGGCTTCGCTACCGGCACCGGCTTCGAGCGCGGCATCGGCAGCTTGCAGAGCTCCCGGCAGATCACCACAGTAGTACCGTGTTCCGGCCAAGATGGTGAGGGCATCGGGGTCGTTTGGGCTGATATTCACAGCCGCCTGTGCTGCCTGCAAACCACTGGTACAGCGCTCGAAGCCACTATCGAGGTGGAAACGAGCGGCTAATGTCAGGTAGTAAGACCGCTCGTTGGTTGGTGCAAGAATGACGGCCTGCTCGTAAGCATCGGCAGCAGCGACAAAATCGCGTTGTGCGAAGGCCAGTTTGGCTTGAATCAAGGCAATGGCCGGATCAGAGCGACCACTCGCCTGTATGCGCTGTAAGGAATTGACCGCTGCGTTCAGATCCCCAGTGTAGATATACGCTGCGGTTAGTAATGACCAGATGCGGACATCGTCGGGATGAGCGTCAGCCAGTTGTTTAAGCTGTTCAATACCCTCTTGTCGGTTACCGAGGCGCAGATGGGTATAGGCACGGTAGATCGCTGCTGCTAGCCCATGTTCGCCAGTTGGTTCAGCCTGATCGAAGAAAGCCAGCGCTAAACGCTCGTAACCCATATCGAGTGCCAACTGGCCAAAGAGTTGTTGCCGGGTCGCTGAATCGAGGGTAAGGACGTGGTTGAGCATATCTGAACCGATCATTGGCGGTAACAGGGGTTGGAGAAAGGGGTCTGCGAAGGTTGCTGATTGTGGAATTGGAGTGATTGATACGTTCGTTGGATTGAATAAGGTCGCAAATAGTGTCTGGCGTTCAACGGTGAGTTTGGCCCAATCAGAGGGTAGTTGCTCGATAGCGACTGACCGGTAGATATGGAAGGCTTGATCCAGTCTACCTTCCTTCAGATCGACATCGGCCAACAAAAGATCGCGCACTGTACAGAGTAAGGGCGTACAGTCGGTCAATGTCTGCCAGGTGCGGTATGCTGCTGCCGTGTCTCCCTCGCGCATCGCCAGATTACCTAAATAGAGTACAGCGAGCTGATATTCACGTGGCCGCAAACCAGCTTGAATGGCAGAGGCGAAGGCTCGTCGCGCCAGATCGGTTTCATTGCGCACCGTCAGGACGATGCCAAGCCGTAGGGAGGCATCGCTCAGGAGGTTTGTTAGCGAAGCGTAGGTAACGAGCGCTGCACGGTAATGACCGGCAACAAAGAGGGTGTCGGCCTGACGTAATGTATCGTAAGGGTCAGGACGGAGGGCAAGTGATAGTGCAACGACTGTAAGCAGGGTGTAAGCTGCCCAGATGATGCGCTGACGCCAACGGAGGTCAATCACTCTTCATCTAGCTCTGCTAGTTCTGCACGCGGCTCAGTGCGGCGACGCTGAGTCTCGCGACGGTTACGACACTTTGGGCAACGAGTCGGTTCATTGAGAAAGCCCTTATCGGCGTAGAACTCTTGCTCGCCAGCAGTAAAGATGAAGGTTGCTCCGCAACTGCGGCAGATTAACTCCATATCTCGATAAAAGATCATTGCCATAGGCACCTGCCAGTGCGTGTAACCTGATTCAGATTTCTCTTTATTGTACCACGTCGCACTGCCTGATGCTTGGGTGTCACGAGTGATACAGAGCTTTTCAACACCACGCCGGTGGTTTTGCCAAGCTCCTTGCTTATCATACTGAGTGGCCGACCACGACGCGGTTTTTACCAGCAGCTTTTGCTCGCAGTACAGCTTCGGTTGCGATGCGCAGGATAGTATCAGCGTCGCGAGTATGTTGGGGAATGGATGCAATTCCTATCGAGATAGTGACCGGAAAAGGCCAGAGCTGTGAACGCTCGATAATTCGTTGGCGTAATCGTTCAGCCAGTGCAGACGCACCACTGACGCCGGTTTGAGGCAGTATCGCCAGGAACTGATCGCCTGTCTCCCAACGGGCGAGAATATCACTTGGCCGCAATTGTTCACGCAATGTTGCTGCCAGATCACGGATTAGTTGATCGCCAGCGGCGTAACTTAGTTCATTGTAACGACGCAGATGGTCACCGTTGATCAACAATATGCTACACGGCTGATTTTGTTCAAGCGCAATTCGTATCAGATCGTCGAGACGTCTGCGGGCGATAAGGCTGTTGGGTAAGCCAGAGACTGGATCAACCTCAAACTGCCGTTGGTTATTAATGGTTGTGCCTAACGCTGCCAGTTGCGTGATCAAACGGTTGAGGAGTGCACCAGGGTCGGCGTTGTCGGGAGTGAGGTATTGCAGAATTGTTGCCGGATCGCTGTTGATAGGAATCGAATGGTACCGAATAACAGGTATGGTGTTGAGATCGAGTCGTTGCATTTGTCGCTGGAACAATGCTCGCAGACGCTCGATCTGCATCGTTTGCGCAGTGTGGTTACTGACAGGAGCAACAATCACAAATTGAGTGTTTCCTGGCTGGTAGAGTGTTCCTGCAAGTTCTTCGCGCAATAAAAGTGCGAGCCAGCGGAGGGTGGTTGGCGGCAGGGCAGGTGGTAGTTGCACATCGATCAGATGGCAGGGTAGCGTTGGTTGGGAGAGCCATTCGGCGAAGGCCAACAAATTGGCAGCGCCGGTATTGGGATCGCGACGCAGGATAACATTGGGGTTTGCCATAGTTGTTCCCGGCGTTGATAGATACTCATATTCGGCCACTGGTTAGTGGTCAAAATCCAGGACAGAATACAGTGCCGCTCTTGAAATCTATCTCATTATACGAGATATCGGCTGTCTATTTGCACAGCATGAGGCGGAACCACGCTTATCTTCGCGCACCGATGTACATAGCGGTGTTCCTGTGCTGGCTCGTGCTGCGACTCGACGGGGGTCTCGTTGCGCACTACACAATGCGGGCCAGAGGCCTGCGATCCCAGGGAGATTGCACGGATTGGCGATTGCCGGTAGTGGTTGCCTGATATTCGCCGGGTCCGAGCCATTGGTAAACCGTTCTATTATTGAATGGAACCCAAAGCTGAGAACTCCGAAAATATCTGGAAATCTACAAACGGTCGCATGGTCTGTTCAGGCCTGTGGTAAGATGAACAATGACACTGTTCCAGCAAAGGAAACACCATGATGTTCGAGATTGACACGATTTCTACACTCCGCATATTGGCCGCTGAGGTGATGCTGGTTAGCGCCACGGAAGAACTGACCAATGGTGATCAGCGGGCTGTCCGCTGTCGAGGACAGTTGCTCTTAGAGGCACAGGCTGCGCATGATGCAATTGTGGGTCGAGCAGAGCGATTGGGTTACACACCGCTTTTTCAGCATGATCCAGCCGGTGCGGCAATTCTGTTTATTCCTACACCGCCTAAAGCCCAGCCTTCACGTTTGTGGCTGGCAGTGTTGCTCTTTTTGCTTACTGTTGCCTCAACGATGCTGGTTGGCGGGCAAGAGTATATCGAAAGTACCGGTCAAGTTGTGTTCAACTGGGGTTATGCCCTGAGTTTCAGCGGTTCACTGCTGGCGATACTTCTCGCCCATGAATTAGGTCATTTTATTGTGGCTCGTCGTGAGCGCGTGGCGGTTAGCTACCCTTTTTTCATTCCAATGCCATTCTTTTTGCCGGGGACAATGGGGGCATTTATTGCGATAAAAGACCTGGTGCCAAACCGGCGGGCGCTGCTGGCAATCGGGATTGCCGGGCCATTGGCCGGTCTGTTCGTCGCCATACCGGTACTGACCATCGGATTGAGCATTTCGGAAGTAAAACAGGTCGTACCGTTGCCAGGCAGCTTTACCGAAGGCAATTCGTTGCTCTACGCGGCAATGAAGATATTGATTTTCGGGCGCTTTCTGCCGAGCGGCGGTGAAGATGTTTATCTGCACCCGATGGCACTTGCCGGTTGGGCAGGTCTGCTGGTGACCGGTCTTAATCTACTGCCGGCCGGTCAGCTTGACGGTGGGCACATTTTCTTTGCCCTGTTTGGCCCGCGTGCGGCCCGCCTGATGAGTGCGATTGTTGCAGTGGCACTCCTCGGCCTGGGATTTTTCTGGTCGGGCTGGTTCATCTGGGCAGTGATGATTGCTTTGATCGGTCAGCAGCGTAGTCCATTGCGGAACGAGATTTCTCCGCTCGAGGGCCCGTGGCGGTGGCTGGCATACATCGGTATCTTAACGTTTATCCTGGTTTTTACACCGATTCCGATTACGGTGAATACGCCGTGAAGGGATATATGGAGGACGTATGAAGTTCTTGACGTATCGGTATGATGGGGCTGAGCGTGTTGGTGCTCTACGCGGCGATGAGGTCATCGATCTGTCGCCGTTGGCGGCGTCGATGTTGGAACTGATCGATGGCGGGCCTGATCTGCTGGCTGAAGCGCGGAAACTGGTGGCAGCAGCAGAAGGGGGGCTGGCGTTGGCTGAGATTGAACTGCGGGCACCGATTCCACGTCCGCGTAAAAACATCATCTGCCTAGGCATGAATTATGCCGCGCACGCGATTGAGTCGCTGCGGGCGAAAGGTTTGCCGGAAAAACTGCCGGAATATCCGGTCTTCTTTAGTAAGATGCCGACAGCGGTAAATCACCCGAACGCACCGGTTCCGCTCATGCCCGATGTATCGGCCCAGCGTGACTGGGAGGTGGAATTAGCTGTCATTATTGGACGACGCGGAAGGGATATTCCGGCGAGTGCTGCGCTCGATTACGTCTTTGGCTATACCATCATGAATGATGTGAGTGCCCGTGATTTGCAGACGCGCCACCAGCAATTCTTCTACAGCAAGAGTCTCGATGGCAGCGCGCCGCTAGGGCCGTGGATTGTCACTGCCGACGAAATTCCCGATCCCCACGCGCTTGGTATTCGATTGCGGCTGAACGGTGAATTAGTTCAGAATTCGACCACTCGCGACATGATCTTTGATATTCCGACCTGTATTGCTACGTTCAGCCGCGGCATTACGCTTGAGCCTGGTGATATTATTGCGACCGGTACGCCAGCTGGGGTTGGAATGGGGATGACGCCACAGCGTTGGTTGAAAGCCGGTGACGTCATGGAAGCTGAGATTGATGGCATTGGAGTATTACGGAATACCGTCGAGTAGTTGTGCCGGGTGCTGTCGTTGTTGTACTGGGAGCCATTTGCCATAGTTCCTGGTACAACATGATATAATGCGCGCCGATGTTATTCGTTGCTTGCAACACTAAGGAGTGATCATGGATCGACGGGTGGTAGTGACCGGAATGGGGGCAATTAGCCCACTTGGCCTCAGCGTAGCCGAACTCTGGCAGGGGATCGTCGCAGCGCGGAGCGGCGTCGGTCCGATCACATTGTTCGATCCGACGGGTTTTGATACCCGCTTTGCCGCCGAGGTGAAAGGTTTCGATCCGATAAACTATATGGATCGCAAAGAGGCGCGACGCACCGACCGCTTTGTCCAGTTTGCAATTGCAGCAACGAAAGAGGCGTTGCGTGATGCCGAACTAGAGATTACACCGGCCAATCGTGATGAGATTGGGGTCTTTATTGCCAGTGGAATTGGTGGGATTGCAACACTCTCTGAGCAGCTAGAGGTGCTACGCAGTCGTGGGCCAGGACGGATAAGCCCCTTCTTGATTCCAGCGATGATTACGAACCTGGCTGCCGGTCAGGTTTCGATTGTCACTGGCGCCCGTGGGCCAAGCTACTGTGTGACATCGGCCTGTGCCAGTTCAGCGCATGCAATTGGTGAGGCCGCAGAGACCATTCGACGTGGCTGGGCGAAGGCGATGATTGTGGGTGGGAGTGAGGCCAGTATTACTCCGATTGGGGTGGCTGGGTTCAATGCGATGCGTGCCCTTTCCACCCGTAATGAAGATTATGACCACGCCTCACGTCCGTTTGATGCTGAGCGAGACGGTTTTGTGATGGGTGAGGGGGCAGCAGTGCTTATCCTCGAAGACCTCGAATTTGCTCTCGCTCGTGGGGCCCGTATTCTGGCTGAAGTGGTCGGTTATGGGGCAACGTCTGATGCGTATCATATCTCGAATCTGGCCGAAGATGGTGAGGGGGTGGCACGAGCGATCCGGCTGGCGTTGCAACGAGGTGGTCTAACGCCAGGCGATGTCGATTACATCAATGCCCACGCTACTTCGACGCCGTCCGGTGATCCGGTAGAAACCGCAGCTATCAAGCAGGTCTTCGGCGGTCGTGAACAGTCACCGCCGGTCAGTGCCAGCAAGTCGCAGTTCGGTCATCTTCTCGGTGCAGCGGGGGCCATCGAAGCGGTTGTCACCGTGTTGGCAATGCAAAACAATCTGTTACCGGCGACGATTAATCTCCAGCATCCCGATCCGGCATGTGATCTCGATTTTGTGCCGAACCATCCCCGTCCGGCCCAGATCGAAGTGGCTCTGAGTAACTCATTTGGTTTTGGTGGGCATAACGTCTGTCTTGCCTTCCGCAAATACCACGGATAGCGCGTATGTCCGAGCGATTAGCAGAGCTTGAGCGGGTGATTGGGATTACGTTTCAGGATCGTTCGTTATTACAGCGAGCATTTATGCACCGTTCGCTGTTTAACGAACAATCTCATCGATTGTCTCAGCCGACCGATTATGAGCGGTTGGAGTTTCTCGGCGACTCGGTGTTGCATTTCGTGACAACGACCTGGCTGTTTACGACCTTTCCTGAACAAGATGAGGCAACACTGACCCACTGGCGTGCTGAGCTGGTAAGCACGAAAGGACTGGCCGAATGTGCTGGTCAACTCAATTTGGGACAGTACGCCTATCTCTCACGTGGTGAGGACAATCCAGCGGGACGGAGTCGCAAAAAGTTGTTGGCCGATCTGTTTGAGGCATTGGTTGGTGCGATCTATCTTGATCAAGGTCTGGAAACAGTACGCACATTTATCTTGCGTTTCTGGCAAGAACGCATTGACCAGATCACCCGTCTCGATCTTGATCCAACAATGCGGCTGCAAGAATTGATGCAGGCGCGATTTAAGCAGCTTCCCGTCTATGAGATGGTCGAGGAGCGTGGCCCTGAACATTGTCGCGAGTATGTCATGGCGGTGAATGTTGTGGGCCACCAGTTTACCGGTTTTGGTGCGAGTAAGAAAGAGGCGAAGCGGGCTGCGGCGAGTAAAGCACTGGCAGCCTGGGGGGAACGTGGTCTCGATCCGTTAACGCCGATTGTTCCGAAATTAAAGTAAGCCTGGAACTGGTGCAAAAATTGTGGAATAACAGTAGGTTGCGGCAGTAGGGTGAACTTGCAGGTTGTTTCTCCTTATCTCATTCATAATGGGAGCAGAAGATAACCGCCAGGAAGGACATAGGTAGCGTTGAACACGCTCTTACGCTTGGCTGAGATCGCGGTCGCCGGTTCGCTTTCTGGTACGAGTGGGTGGTATCCGAATCTGAGCTGGTGACTGATAGTACTCTGTAATACCTGGTTGGCACACCCTGCAACCTTACCATTCTCCGCTCCTTCCGCATCCGAGAGCGGAAGAGGGCGGTGACAGACGGTCACCTGCGAAAAGAGCATATTCAGACCCATACGTAGCAGAACGGAAACGAGATGAATGCCGATTGTTATCTGATCACCGGTGGTACGGGGTATCTTGGTCGTGCATTGATCCGTCAGGCTGGTCATCGTGGCTTAAAGGTGGCAGCGACATTTCATACGCAACCGCAATCGCTAACATCAGATGTTGGCTGGTATCATCTCGATCTACGTGAACCGGCAGCGGTTATGTCGGTGATTCACGAAGTTCAGCCAACCGTCATTATTCACACTGCATTTCGACAGTACGATCCCGATCTCATGGCAGTTACTGGTGAAGGTGCTGGTTACGTCGCTGAGGCAGCAGCACGAGTAGGGGCACGCTTGATTCACATATCGAGCGATGTTATTTTCGACGGTGAGAAAGTTGGGGCTTATACCGAGGAAGATCCACCCAACCCGATCACCGATTATGGTCAGGCAAAGGCACGCGCTGAAGCGCTAGTACAGAGGTATCATCCAGCAGCAGCTATTGTGCGTACATCGCTCATTTATGGCTTCGAGCCAATTGATCGTCACAGTGCATTTGCTCTAGCGATAGCGCGTGGTGAACGGTCAGAACGACTCTTCCGTGATGAGCTTCGTTGTCCGGTGTTTGTAGAAGATTTGGCGACGGCATTGCTCGATCTGGCGCAGAGCGATTATTACGGTGTGATCAACTTTGCTGGCGCCGAGACACTCAGCCGTTACGAATGGGGGCGCCTGCTCGCGCAAGCGCATGGTCTTGATCCTGACCGGATCGTTGGTGGGTTTAGCGCCGAAAGTCCGACACCACGGCCGCGTAATTGTGCGCTTGACATCAGTCGTGCACGCCAATTGGGTTATCGCCTACGCGGCGTGCATGAGGTGCTACGGTCGTTAGGTCGACTCTCGGAGCCGGTTTGAAATTCCTCGCTTTCTATTTCATCCCTTCCACTCACAATCAAGCGCGGAAAGGGCCTGGATATGATGCTTGCAGGGCAATGAAAGTACAGGTACTTTCGCGCACGCATGTGACCAGACAGTCTTGATAGCCCTCCCATTAGCTCTGACGCTAAAACTCGGTAATTACCGTCACTCCAGCACCGCGAAAGCTATCGAGATCGACCAGCGCTTCTGGTGCTTCGTCCAGACGGATAGTGCGTCCGATCAGTCGTTGCGGATGTACTTTACCGGATTGTATCAGGTCGAGCATAGCATCATAACGATGCGCCTGCATGCCGTGGCTACCCATGATCGTTAACTCGCGGGCTACGACAATATCCATCGGCAGTGGCGGCATGCGTTGTTCGGCTAACAGTAATCCTACCTGGACATGCCGCCCGCGTTTGCGCAGACTGGCAATGGAATTGGCACATGTGGTTGGACTGCCCAGCGCATCTATAGAGAGATGCACGCCACCCCGACTGAGATCGCGCACGGCTTGAACGACATCGGTTTCGGTGGTTGCATCAACCACTGCCGTGGCGCCCAGCGTTTGGGCAAGTGCCAGTCGTTCCTGATTAATATCGATGCCGATCACCTGTCCACCGAGTGCAGCCGCCAGCATTATCGCCGACAGCCCAACACCACCGCAGCCATAGACTGCTACCCATTCACCGGCAGTGATTCTGCCCAGATCAACGACGGCACGAAAGGCGGTGGCAAAACGGCACCCAAGGCTGGCGGCGGTGGTAAAGTTCATATCATCGGGCAAGCGCACGAGGTTGAGATCGGCACGATCAATGGCAACATATTCGGCAAATGATCCCCAGTGGGTAAAACCTGGTTGAAACTGGTTATCGCACACCTGCTGCTGACCAGCCTGACACTGGGGGCAAAAACCACAGGCACAAACGAAAGGCACGGTTACCCGATCACCGATGTGCCAGCGTCGCACCTGTGCGCCTACAGCCACAATCTCACCGGCCAACTCATGCCCTGGTACGTGGGGTAACTTAATGTCTGGATCATGTCCCATCCAACCGTGCCAGTCGCTACGGCACAGACCAGTAGCACGTACCGCGAGCACAACCCCCTCGGCAGGTGGGGTTGGATCAGGGAGATTGGCGATCCAGGGCATCTGACCGAACGCTTCGTAGTAAACAGCTCGCATGGGAACCCCCTTGATGTGGAAGCAGAGGTTTTCTGGTGTGCTCCATCCTATCACATTGTAGCAGTCCAGTATGTGCTGTGTTGTAAGGAGATAGGAGGGAGAACAAAGAGTGGTACAGCATTGCTGTACCACTCCTGGATTGCAAAACGAGCAGGAGGCACCTACATCGACATAGCCCGTTCACGGGTACGCCGTCGAGTAGCCAAAGCGACCGGACGGGCTGGTTGGCGGAATGGGATGGGTATTGCAGTTGGTTGCGGTCGGTAGCCAAGTAACCGCATAATTGTCGCCTGGTCTTGCTGTGGCACTAAACGAGAGCTAAGGCGACCATTGCGCTCTTCGACAATGAAGCGCGCCGCTTCTGGGGTCAGACAGTGGTGTGCGCCACCCCGTCCGGAAATCATCTGCTGATATGCACCAATACCAAAGATAGCCAGTATCAGTCCGCCATCAGTTGCCGGTAGCCACAACGGTGGCCGATCAGGTCGCGGATAAATGTCGTCGCTATCACAGGTGCGACGACCGGCAAGCCGTACTGGACGTAGTGGACGATGCCAGTCGCTGAGTGGCAAGATTACGAATTCCTGTCCACTGACGAAGAGCGTATCGGGCAGCATCACCATCAGTGACCCATTAACCAGATACCAATCCGGTTGATCGGGTTGACCCTGCTTGACGGCGCCTACTTCAACCAGATAAGCACTGTGGGTTGCGACAGTATAGCGCCCAAACTCTCCGATTAACTCAGGAACAGGCACCTCATAATCGGCGCATATCTCCTGGATTGTCGTCATCAGCCGACTAAGAAAGCGTTGATAATCAAAGTGGAACTGCAATTGATAACCGGCCGTTGGCATGCCACCACCGAAATTGAAATAGCGTAACGTTGGCACACGACGGCGTAGACGACAGTAATTTTCAATCGAAGCACGGAGGGTATGTAAAAAATGTGCCTCATCTTCGATCTGACTACCGATCATCGCGTGATAAAGCACAAGACTGTGGTCAGTTTCCGAGATTAAGACAGCAGCCTGCTCAATTTCGGCCGTTGTCAGCCCAAAACGATCGTTCCCGGGATGACGTCCATCACGGTTGCCAGCAGCCCGTTCGCGCACACCGAATTGCAGCGGTGCGGGAGTGGTGATCAGATCACGCAATTCGGAGAGATCATCGAGCACGGGAATAACAGTCTCGCAACCGTCGAGGCGAAATTGACGGATTGCATCGCGGTAGGCTGGCTCCTTCGATCCATTGCAACAGATCAATCGATCAGGAGGTAAAACACCCTGACGCCAGAGACCATGAGCAATGATGAGATCGGCAGTTGCCGAGGTTTCGTAATGAGCGCCGGCAGCCAATGCCGTTTTCACTGCCTCGGCAGCAAAGTTTGCCTTTGTCGCGTAGGCGTAATGAAATGGCGCCGCGTATTCTGTAGCGATACGAGCCTGCGTAGCCCAATCGATCATTTGTTGAACTTGAGCAGTAATTTGCGGGGTATAAACAACTTCCAGAGGTGCGCCATATTGACGTACCAGCCGATTCAAGTTGAGACGATCGCCGAAGTAAAGCTCACCATCGTAGCGGCTCACGAAATCGGTCAGGCGGCCTTCACCGGCAAAGCCGGTCTGTTGTGCTATCAAATCGGCAAAGGTTAGCGTCTTCAACTGTACCACATCCCTCCATTTGTCTGCAAAGCGGGTGGTGACCCACGTAACGAAACCACGGCAAGACGAGGCCCTTCCCACCAGAAGCGGGCAAGATCACAAGCGTACAGTGGCTGTTGTTGTGACCGGCACAACAACGCCATGGCGATAGCGATTCAGCGTCAGGGGATTAAAAAAGGCCCTGCACCTGATGCAGTGGCCGGAGGAGCGAGAGCGTGCAGCGTCACTCGCGCACGTCTAGTAGAGCCATTCTACCGACGCACGGCGTACAGGTGTGCAGTTGGGTAAGCGCTGAATCGCGCGTAAATTGTATGCGCCGTCCATACTGCCTCACACTAGCCCACCCGACGCCGTCTCTACCCAGGGCAATCGACATTGCCGTGACGACGATTTCCGCTCGGCGTTCGGTGTTGCGTGTTACGAGTATCGGGTGCCTTCCCGAAACGCGAAACCCGTAACCCAAACGTAACGGGGGGCGCGAATGACATGGTTGATTGGCTCAACCGGAGATGCATTATACATCTGTTGCAGGGAGCCGTCAATAGGTTTATGACCCACTTAAGGCTGTTTAGAGTGCTCAGCTTCTGATACGACACTAATGACCGAACGGTTCAACAGCGGAGCGACACTGAAAACTATTACCCGCCCGCTGCTGATGACTCGCGACCTACGCAACTGCCTGGATGGGCAGGCGGCAACCCGCGTTATATTGCACCCCACCCCCTGACCATATTCAGCCTATGATTGGTGAGCCAACAGGAAGTCGGGCCGTTCATTTTGGGACGGAAAACTGTGCGTCTCTACACGTAGAGCGGACGGGTTAGGAATGTATCTATCTCTCTTCACTGCTCTTCCCTCTCATCTCATTCCACTGTCGGGTGAGGTGAAACCGTTGCATATCCGACATCATATTGGTCAAGGTTGTGTTATAATCGCTTGATGTTACGAGGGAGTGTTACAGGAAGCTCCCGTCAGTCTTTCTGTTTCGCCACCCAGTCGGAACGCGCTGCCGACTGCACGCTGAGCGAAACATCACCAGAGGAGGATTTTGTGCGCGATCGTCGTCGAAAGTACGAGCTTGTCATCATCATCAGTCCGTTGTACGCTAACGAAGAGGGCATTCCTGCCAACATCGACCGCATCAAGCAGACAGTTGAACAGCTTGGCGGGCAAGTCCACACCGTGAGCCAGTCGTCGCCGTGGGGGCGCCGTAAGCTGGCATACCCCATCCGTGAATATGTGACTGGCGAAGCAAGCCGGCGTAAGTTCACCGAAGGATACTACGTCTTTTTCACGCTTGAGTTGAGTGCGGCCAAAGTTGCTGAGCTTGATCGAGCGATCCGGTTGAACGACAACATTCTTCGCCATCTCCTGGTGTTGGTGGACGAAAAACCAATTCGTACTGAGCCGGTTGAAACCGTCGAATCGGCGGCCACGGAAACAACGGAAACACCGACTGAGGCGTAGCTGCCAGACCGGTGTGTAAACGGCAGCGCATGTGATAGATGGGGGAAACGCCATGGCACGTGATTTAAACAAGATTTTAATCATTGGTCGCCTTGGCGCCGACCCTGAACTTCGTCACACTGCTGCCGGCACGCCGGTCGCTACCTTTCGCGTTGCGGCTGGTCACCAATGGCGTGACCAGAATGGTAATTTGCACGAAGAGACCGAATGGTTTAATGTCGTTGCCTGGAATCGATTGGCTGAAATCTGTCACCAATATCTCAGTCGTGGTGCACGAGTCTATATCGAGGGACGTTTGCAAACGCGAACGTGGACAGATGCGCAGACCGGCCAAGCCCGTTCACGACTTGAGGTCGTGATGCAGGATATGATTTTGCTCGATCAACGCTCATCACGTATCGACGATCCATCACGTAGCCCTCATCGTGAACCGCCGCCGGACATTGGTGATGATGATATTCCGTTTTAGCCTATGTCACAAAAAACCAAACCGCCACGGAGCGCTCCGTCATCGGCGCAAACGCCCGCGCCGCGCCGTCCATCACGTCGTCGTTTAGAAGAAGAGCGTCGTCAACGGCTGATTGTCACTGTCACTGCCGCTGCCATCGCGATTGCGTTACTGGCTGTGGTGAGTGGTTTGGCCTACGAACAACTCTGGATCCCCAGCCGACCAGTAGCGCAGGTTGGTGCTGCTACCCTGACTCGTAGCGATTACTGGCGTGAACAGCGGATCGCCTATGCACGCCAGATTATTCAGAACTTTCAGTTGCTCGATCTTTTCGGCAGCAATCCGCAAATTTCCCAGCAATTTCAGGGGCGGAGTATTGTAATCGATCAACAAATTCGTACCTTACGCCGTGCCGAGATTGATCAGCAGGTAGTTTCAGAATGGATCGACCGTCAGCTCAAGCAACGGGCTGCCGGTGAATTTGGAATTGTGGTAAATGATGATGAGGTCGTGCAGAATATTGTGGCCGATCTTGGATTTATCTTTATTCCACCACTTCCTTCGCCTACACCAACGCCCGATCCAAATGTGACGCCAGAGCCAACTGTTGATCCAGCAGCGACGGCTACCACCGAACCGACCGCTATACCCTCGCCGACGCCCGGTGGTCCAACACCTACGCCAGAACCATCACCGACACCATTGCCAACCTTTACTCCTGAACCGACTCCGCTACCGGCTGAGGCACGAGTACAGTTTGACCAGATTATCGATGAAATCTACCGTCGTTACGAACTTGAACTGGTGGTGACTGAGAAGAAGCCTGAGCTGACCAAAGATGAGTTTCGACAGGCGCTGCTCGAACAATACCGTGAGCGCTTACTCAATGACCAGATTCAGGCGCGTCTGGTGCCTGAAGACGGGTTCACCTACAGCACCGAGCCGGAGCGGGTAAGAGCGCGTCAGATTCTGGTAGCGGTGACGCCGCCCGCTGAAGCAACGGCTGAGCAAATCGAGGCCGCGTTTGCCGCCGCATTACCTGCCGCGCAAGACATTGTAGCCCGGTTACGCGCCGGTGCTGATTTCGCAACCCTGGCTGCAGAACGTTCCGATGATATTGGATCGCGTGAGAATGGTGGTGATATTGGATCGTTTGATCGTAATGGTGTCGCCGATAATGGTGCCACCTATCCGCCCGAATTGGTGACAGCCGCCTTCATCCTGCCGGTCAATCAGATCAGTGACCCGATCCGCACGCAATTTGGTTGGCATATCCTGGAAGTCACCGACCAGACGATCCCATCCAAAGAGGATCAGTTGCGGAAGGCCCGTACCGAAGCCTTTGACCGTTGGATCGCCGAGCAGCGCGCCGCGGCCGATGTTCGGCGTTTCCCGGAGCCGACACCAACGTTAACGCCAGTGCCAACTCAGCCGATCCCAACGCCGGTGCCAACGTATCTTCCTGGTCCGCCTACGCCGTTTCCAACACCAACATTAGCGCCAACCGTGGAAGCAACTGTCGAGCCAACTGTGGAAGGAACACCAACCCCAACAACAACGACCGTTCCATAGTCTAGGGCGTGCCGAAGTTATGGCTTCGGCACGCATGATGCTTATGCAACGCTGGCGTCCGCTCCCATCATTACGAATCTGGATTGCCCTTGCTCTTGCCATTAGTAGCCTGGTAGGGGCAATTGGGCTGTTTGCCAACCTGTTTTCGCACGTGACTGCCGCTTCCCCTGCACAGTGGCCGATTGATGGCTGGTTTTTTGCTGAGGCGGTATTAGGCCTTGGTTTGCTTATTCTGACCGGCGCACTATGGTATCGCTTCGGGGCTACATTGACCCTACAGTACGGGCTTGACCGGAATGGACTCTACATCTACTGGTTGGGCAGTCGGGCTGTTATTCCACTACATCTGATAGAACGGATTGATCGCGGAGCCCGCGCTGTTGACAACTGGCAGACTGCTCTTGCCAGCATCGGTTACTACCATGGCCGAGTCAAAACCCTCGATGGTATAACCATTCATCGCTTTACAACCCGCTCCCTAGCGGAAGCGCTTGTCATTTACGTTGGTCAAGAGGCGTATGCGATCTCACCGGTTGATCAGGAGACCTTTGTGCAAGAACTGGAACAGCGACGCCGTTTAGGTGCTGTTCAGACTCTCACTCCAGGTATTCACGTTGCTCACTTCCTGGGGTACGACTTTTGGGCCGACGCGGTGGTTCGTCGCCTACTCCTGATCACGTTAACCTTGAACTTGCTCTTGTTTGGAGCGTTAGCCGTCATCTATCCTGCATTACCTACCGAAATTGAATGGCGCGGCGATCAGATTGGAGCGGCTGCTGAGCTAGTTCCCCGCGTGCGTATCTTTTTTCTGCCAATTGCTGCATTGCTTACATCGTTGGTTAATGTCCTCGGTGGCTTGATCGTCTATCAACGTAGCCCATTGGCTGCGCGTCTCTGGCAGGGATTTTCGGTAGGAGTACAGATATTCTTTATCATTGCTGCGGCAGCAGTGTTGCGAGCGCGTGTTTGAACGAAACGTGAAATGAGCAATGCAATCTCTGGCACGCGCTAGAGATGGGTTCAAAATCTACCCCTACCTCTTCTTCAATTCTTCCAATTGTATTCTTTGTCTTGACAAGAATCTGTGAAGCATGTTACGATCATTGCCACACACAGGCAATGGTTGTACACAGAAGTTTTCATCCTGCAACAGAGGAGAAAGGAGGTGCCTTATTGCACTGTCTGGCACTCTTCGTTTCCTGAGCTGAACGTTAACGACGAGAGCGTCTGGTGAAACATGATTCGATTGTTGGGTCTCCTCGTTGGTCAGATAATCTTTCGCTTCCCAGATACCCCAAGGAGTATAGCAATGAGTCTCCTACATTGGCGTCATCCATATGCCCTGGCTCTGCTATTTGGCATACTATTGCCCATTTTAGCGGCCTGCGGTGGCGGTTCAGCTCCTGCTACGCAGCCAACCACGGCACCGGCTGCCCAACCGACAGCGGCTCCGGTTGTTGGTACTGCTCAACCTGGTGTACTTCGCCTGGTTACCGGGTCTGAACCAGACAATATCGATCCGCAGAAGGCGAGCTTCGTCAATGAGATTCAGTTCATCATGATGGCTTATCAGGCTCTGATGACCTTCGATCTCAACATGAACCCTATTCCTGGCGCCGCCGAAAAGGTCGATGTTTCAGCAGATGGGAAGCTTTATACCTTTACGCTGCGGCGCGATGGCAAGTACAGTGACGGTACTCCACTCACTGCTTACAATTTTGAATATGCCTGGAAGCGGTTGGCCGATCCGGAAACAGCCGGTGAGTATCAGTCGCTGCCTTGTGGCATTATTAAGGGCTACAGTGAGTACAGTGCCGCCGCGTGTCAGGGTCTGTCGATGGAAGAGGTCATGAAGCTCGATCTTGAAAAGCTGCGTGATGAATTCGGCGTTAAAGCGCTCGACGATTACACACTCCAGATCGAGCTGGTTGCACCGGCACCTTACTTCCTCAGCATGGCCGCGCTCTGGATCGGCGCACCGGTTCGCGAAGAAGATGTGGCAAAGGGTGATGACTGGTGGTACTACCCCGAAAACTATGTTGGGAATGGGCCGTTCGTCCTCAAAGAGTGGGAGCACGATAGTAAGGCGGTATGGGAGCCGAATCCCTACTACGTTGGCCCACTCGGTCCGGTTAAACTCAAGCGTGTTGAGTACTACATGATCACCGATGGCCAGGTTGCTTTCCAGGCCTACCAGAACGGTGAGATCGACATGCTCGGTGTTGGTGCCGAAGACCTGGCAACGGTCAAGTCTGATCCGGTGTTGAGCAAGCAGACGATTGATGTACCTGGGTCGTGCACCTTCTACTTCGGTTTTAACCTTGCGAAACCACCGTTCGACAACAAACTGGTGCGGCAGGCCTTTGCACAGGCGCTCGACCGCGAAGCGTATGTACGTGATGTTTTCCAGGGTTTGGGTACGCCTACCTACAGCTTCATTCCACCCGGTTTCCCTGGCTACCAGCCTGATTTGAAGATGTGGGAGTTCAATCCAGAGAAGGCAAAACAGACTCTTGCCGAGGCTGGGTATCCCAATGGCCAGGGATTGCCGGAGATTCGCCTGACTTACTCAGGTACGGCACGCAATAATGCGCGCTTCGAGTGGGTAGCGAACCAGTTCAAGCAGAATCTGGGCATTGACGTTATCCTCGATCCAATTGATCCGACGGCTTTTGCTGCTGCGACTAAGGATAATCCACCGCAGATGTTCTCGCTCGGCTGGTGCGCCGACTATCCCGACCCGCAGAACTGGATTTCACTCTTCCAGACGAACGGCTTACTGAGTGCCCGTGTCAACTACTCGAATCCGAAACTCGATGAGTTGGTGCGTCAGGCCGATGTCGAGCAAGACCCGGTGCGTCGGGCTGAGCTGTACGCGCAGGCTCAGACCATTCTGGTTGAAGATGTGCCAGTCGTGTTTATGCTCAACAATGGTGGGCCGGTCTTGGTGAAGCCTTACGTTAAGGGTGTGACACCTGAAACCATTACACCTCTTGATTACTGGCTCGGTTTCTTCAACCTGCCTAATGTTGATGTGCAACCCTAGTGGCGTCGCTGACGCCCCATTGGTGGCGCGAGCACAAACTGCTCGCGCCACCCGGTAATTGCTATGACTGCCTATATTATTCGGCGTATTTTATGGAACATCCCGGTGTTGATTTTGGTCGGTTTTATTACTTTTGGCATTGCCAAGCTAACACCGGGGGGGGCCGTTTGACACCCAACCTGAACGTCGCCAACTTTCGCCACGAGTTGAAGCCATCTTGCGCGAACGTTTTGGCATGGATCTTCCGTTCTGGCGACAATTTACCCGCTATATGTTTTTTGATGTTATGCGTGACCCACGCAGTGGTGAATGGAAGATTCAGTGGGGCGCAATTGCTGGTAATTTGGGGCCAACTTACACTTCCCGTGGTGCGCGTACAGTGCAACAGGAACTGTTTGAGGGAACGCCATCGCGACCGAGTAAGTTTTACTACTCAGCACGGTTGGGCTTACAGGCGCTGGCCTTTGCCGTTGTGTTCGGTATTCCGCTGGGTGTGATGGCAGCGTTACGCCAGAATACCTGGCTCGATTACCTCCTCTCGCTGTCGTCAACGATCTTTGTGGCACTGGGTACGCTGATTACCAGTCTGATTCTGGTCATTGTATTTGCTGTGATCCTCAACTGGTTCACCGTAATCCCCGATTGGAGCGATCCTGTTAAACCGTGGGTCTTGCCAACGGTAGCCTTGGGATCGACCAGCATGGCGTTTATTGCCCGCCTCACCCGAGCCAGTGTGCTTGAAGTGAAGCGACAAGACTATATTCGTACTGCGCAGGCGAAAGGCCTGTCGGATCAGGTTGTTATCTGGCGTCACATGCTGAAAAATGCTTTGTTGCCGGTAGTGACGGTTCTGGGGCCAGCGTTAGCTGGTCTAATTACCGGCACGTTGTTTGTTGAGACCATCTTTCAAGTTCCTGGTATGGGAAGAACATTTGTTGATGCTATCGGCAAGCGTGACTATTCGATGATTATGGCTGGGTCACTGATTTATGTCTTCTTTCTGGGAATTGCCAATCTTCTGGTTGATATTGCCTATGGCGTGCTCGACCCGCGGATCAGTTATAAGTAGTGAGGAGCAGTCGTGACTTCATCAGCTAAGTCGCTGACTAACCCGATTGATCTCCAGACCCTGAACACGAAACCGCGCAGTTTGTGGTCAGATGCCCTGAGTCGTTTACTGCGTAATCGTGCGGCCGTTGTGGGGCTGATCGTCATTGTTTTCTACATTATCGTGGCTGTGGCCGCTCCATGGCTGGCGCCGTATAACCCGGTGCAGCAGATTCCGAACAATAGTTTGCGACCACCAGCCTGGGTTACCGATAACCCGGCTCGCATGGGTGTACCTGAGCATCTCTTGGGAACCGATACGCTAGGACGTGATGTGTTGTCGCGTCTGATTTATGCTATCCGGGTGTCGTTGATCGTTGGTGTTGTGCCACAGGTAGCCATTTTGTTCATCGGCGTTACCATTGGTCTGATCTCTGGATTTGCGGGTGGGTGGCTTGATAATTTGTTGATGCGGTTTACCGAGATCGTTGCTGCATTCCCTGATTTACTCTTTATCATCGCCTTATCAACCGCTTTTCGCGAGACCTGGCTCGGTCGCACATTTAATGGTCTGTTGCTCATTTTCGTTGCCGTTTCATTGGTGAGCTGGACCGGTATTGCACGTCTGGTCCGGGGTCAGGTGCTATCTCTCAAGGAAAAAGAGTTTGTTGAGGCAGCACGTACGATTGGTGTGCCGACGCTGGCTATTCTCTGGCGGCATATTTTGCCCAATACGTTAGCACCGATTATTGTCTCGACCTCGTTTAGTATTCCAGCATTAATCAGTACTGAAGCGGTATTGACGATCCTCGGCGTTGGTATGCGTCCCTCACTAGACCCCGACAATCCCTTCCCTACCAGTCTGGGGGTGATGCTCACCGAAGGCTACAATAATCTCTCGTCGGGACCATGGCTGCTTAGTTTTCCGGTCATTCTGATTGCCGGACTGATGCTGTCGTTCACCTTCCTGGGTGATGGGTTACGCGATGCGCTCGACCCGCGTGAACGGTAGACGAGGATGATAAGGGGGTGAATTCTGGCTTTGCCACTGTCAGGCTGATCGTCTATCGTGTTTGATCCATCGACGGGTTTCATCCTACAGGTGGCAAGGCAGGGGCAAGTTTGGGGCAAGGCACCGGCTTGCCCCTACGGTGATGAGAGTCTATCCCCCCTCCCCCAGCCGTCATCATGCACGTGAATCGTGGGCAAGGCATCGCCTTGCCCCTCCGATGATTGTGATGCCCACGGTGTCGGTGAGCAAGGTTGCGAAGTGTCAGGGATGTTCTTCGCTGATCTTTATCTCCAACGACTCGGATGCTTCGATGGGCACTTATCCCTCAATAAAGCCGAATCTTGTACCCGACCTGTTTGAGCAACTCACTGGCAATCACGTGCTTCTGAATTTCGTTCGTGCCCTCGAAGATACGGGTAACTCGTGCGTCACGGTACATCCGTTCGAGCGGTAGTTCGCGTGAGAAACCCATGCCGCCGTGAATCTGAATAGCTTCGTCAATAATCTGACTCGCCATTTCGGTGCAGTATAGCTTCACGATACTGCTTTCAAGCGTTGCCTGCTGACCGGCATCCACCCGACGGGCACAATCGTAAACGATCTGCTCCATCGTGTATAGTTTGACCGCCATCTCGGCCAGCTTAAACTGGAGGGCCTGAAATTCAGCAATAGGACGGCCAAACTGGTGACGTTCGATCATGTAGCGTCGGCTCATTTCAAAGGCTTCTTTCGCCGAGCCAATGCTACTGGCTCCCAGACCACAGCGGCCAATGTCAAGGGTACGCATTGCCAGGGGGAAGCCCATGCCAACCTGCCCAAGGACATTTTCGGCTGGAACGCGACAATTCTCGAAGTAGAGGCTTGCCGTATGCGAAGCACGCAACCCCATCTTGTCTTCGACCTTGCCAACACGGAAGCCAGGCATCGTCTTCTCGACAATGAAGGCAGTAATTCCACCGCGTGCCCCCAGACTCTTGTCGGTTGCAGCAAAGACCACGATAACATCGGCGAAGCTACCGTTCGTAATCCACATCTTCTGCCCATTGAGGACCCATTCGTCGCCGTGCCGCTCGGCAGTAGTCTGGATGTGTGCCGCGTCGGAGCCAGCGTTAGGTTCGGTCAAGGCCCACGCTCCCCACTTACGACCCTCGATCAATGCACGCAGGTATGTCTCCTTCTGCTGTTCAGTACCACCGAGATAGATACTCATTGCCGCCAATTGCGAATGAGCGCCGATGATAGTGGCGTGGCTGGCACAGACCCGATTGATCTCTTCCATGAGCACACAGTAACCGGTGATGCCCAGCTCAAGCCCACCATAACGTTCGGGGAAGGGGACGCCGAGTAATCCTAATTCGGCCGCTTTCTTCATCGTTTCAAAAGGTACCCGCTCTTCTTCATCGATAGCGCGGGCAATTGGCCGAATCTCCTTGTCTACGAACTCACGTACCGTCTGGCGGAACATTTTGATCTCTGCACTGTGCTCGTACTCCATTGTCGTAGCTCTCCTTTGCTGATACAGTACCTGACCTGAACTCAAAGAAACCATGTATTCCTACAGGAGCAGGGTGCGGTGCATGCCATCGTCCCCTACTATCTGGTAGGATCGTTATTCATCACCGGTAGGATAATGACCGAAGGATGGGCAGCATCGTGAAGCACACGTTGTTTGATAGGCGAACCACCGTACCCCTGCCCATAAGGGCTGCCATCACCTGGGTGCGGTCCCCAGCGAGGACTGCCACCCCCGGCAATCTGAACCCGTAAGCGATGACCGGCTCGGAACCGTTGCGCGGTTGCGGTGAGATCGATTTCGATACGGTAGGAGCCATCGGCCTGTTGCTCACCTACACCTGGTCGTACCCGCACTATTCCATCGCAGATATTGATACTGCGCCCGTCAGGATAGACATCGCAGAGTCTGCCAACCAGATCAAAGAATGGTCGATCACTACACACGTAAAGAATGAGACGCACCGGCCCGATGACGTCGAGATCGGTAGATAATGGTTGGCTAGTAAATGTCAAAACATTGGCACGAGTTTCCACCGATCGTTGATCACGTGGCCCACCCTGCGCGCTGAGCACTGCTCCCCCAATGGCCGGTGTTGGATCGGTGGGATCGTAAATGAACCAGCTCGATGGTACATCAGCAGGTGCTGGAGTACGATCAAGCCCACGATTCGGCTGGAGAAAATAGCGTGTCAGCGTTGCCGGTGGCGGCCAGAAATCCATCTCGTGCCATTCATGACTCCCCATCAACGCAATGCGAACCGGCCGGCGGGCCAATAATTCACGTTTCCCCTTGAGATGGGCATCAAACCACCACAATCCTTCACGCATGCCCTCAAAAACCAATGCCAGATCGGTATGTGCACGTGGTAAGACGGTGAGGTAAGGACGCTTCCCGGCGGCGACCAGCGTTGTATAATCGGCTAACTGACCAGGCAGGAAGATGTCGTACCAACCGGCTACCAGATGCACGGCTGCGTTGATACGATGCAACTGGCGATGCATGTCGACCTTTGACCAGTAATCACCCTGTGGATCGGGATCGTTAAGCCAGCGCTGAAAAAAGGGTACCGTGGCACCGGTTGCAATAACGTCGGCGTGGGCATACGGTTGGTAACGGAGCGCACGGGCCAGAATGCGCTCTCGCAAGACCAACAACCGCCAGAGCGCCGCCGGATCGAGTCGCTGTCGATGGCGGTTGGTTGCGTCGATCAGAAAAATCCAACGGAGCGTCGACTCGAATGCGAAAGCGCCACTGGGGTAGAACAGCTGTGAGAAGCGGGCGCTGGTTACAACTGGGACAATGGCCTTCAGATACGGTGGTCCATCAATTGCTGGCCCCCACTGCGTATACCCAACGTAGCTTGGTCCCCATAACCCCAGATTGCCGTCAAACCACGGTTGAGAAGCGATCCAGGCCACCGTGGCACGGCCGTCGGCAGCTTCATTTACAAATGGCTCAAATTCACCTTCCGAGCGGTAACGGCCACGAACACTCTGGACGATAACGTGGTAGCCACGTTCGGCAAAGAGCATACAACCGGTATGCTCAAAGATACCTAATGGTCCTAGCTCGCTGGGGCGCCCGTAAGGGGTGCGAATAAGGATTGTCGGGTGCCTTTCCCCAGAGCGGGGTGCATAGTGGTCGGCGTATAACACAACCCCATCGGGCATGCGCACAGGAATATCACGAGTCACGCTGACCTGATATTCGGCGGAGCGTAGGTCAAGTAGTCGTGCCAGGAACGGGCGACGAGCAGCAAAGATAGCTGCTGCCGTTATGCCAGCTCCGGCTAGAGACCAACCGATCCAGCGCATATGCCGCTCCGCTCCGCTTGGTTTATAACACACTGCGTCATTGATAATAGCACAGCATGACGGAGTGTGTCAATGGTGCACCGGTCAGAGAGTGGCAACGTTTTCAGCGCCCGCTGTGAAGTGTATCTGGTGCACACACCTTTGCCCTGATTCCCGTCCTCTCTCACGTGGTTGAAAGGACCGACGAGTGTGAGAGTGGCGCCATATACCCTTACAGGGAACAAAAGGGAGTTGCTCGGCGCTATCGTCTCGTGCGTGCAGCGCACGTGATAGGGCAATAGCGAACATCTTCACTCCTCTCCGTGTCTGGCTACCTGAATCACTATTGGCTCCTCATCACCACTGATTAGTAGTGCCCGGCCCGGTGGCTGGTCGCTGTTGCGCTGCTCGATGAGGGGTAAGCTCAAACCGAGTAGTCGAGTGCCTGATTCGTAGCGTCCCGGCCAGAGTATCAAACCGTTGCGCGCACCATCGAGTATGCGCATCAGTGGATCGTCGGCGTAACTAATGCTGGCCGCGATGAGCAGGTGGAACGGTTCATTGCCGGTCTGAGCGATTTCCACAAGGTGTTGGAAGAGATTCGGTGTTGCACTGTAGCTTTGGCTGAATTGATCACGCCAGCGTTCACGGCAGAGCTGGTAGTCGTCGATAACGATTAGATAACAGGTAGTTGGATCACGACGTAATCCAACTAATTCTGAACTTAACGTAACAATGCCTGATTCATCGGCGACATATCGTACTGTTTGCGGCAGTGTGCGCAAATGGTGCAAACTGCGACGCGGACCGTCAATCACCAGCAACCGTAACGACGGGAAGGCAGTAAGTGCACTCTGAGCCAGTGTCAACAGCGCAGTACTTTTGCCACTTCGCCGCAGACCAAACACAAGTGCGTGGGATGTCTCAGGAGTAAGGCATAGTCGTGCTGGACCAGGTGGTTCGGCGGCCAAACCACACACCAGACGTAACGTTGCATTGGCATAGTCTGATGGTGGTAGGTGAGTGGTAGACAATCGTTCTGGCAATAACGCCAGCGGTGGCGGCATCTGGTCGGTATGGTTTACCGTAGCCTTCAGTACCGCTACCTGTGCTCGTATGCCTTGCATCAGCTCACGCGAATCGCCACTTTCGCTACACCCTGTCGGTAGTGCAACCTGTATCTCAAGTAATCCTTCATCAGGATGCAGCCAATACCCGCGGCCAGGTGTCTGTGGTGGCAACTGATTGACCGGTCGTTGACCAAACACATCGGCATAATCGTTGAGATCGGCCATCCGCAATGCCAGTCGTTGTTCAAACAAGGCAGCCAGTCGATAAGGCATATCAGCAGGTCGGTCAGCACAAACAACAAAATGTACACCGAGGTCGCGTCCGGTACGTGCCAGGCGTACCAGATCGGACAGATCACTTTCGCCGTGGGTATCACGCAACTCATCACGCAGCACTGCCAGACGGTCGATCACAACGAGTAATGCTGGCCCTGGTGATTGACCGGCCAGGACTCTAGCCCGTCGTTCGCGCAATTGATGTTCGAGTTGCCGAAAAAGTGCCAAAAGCGCCTCGCGCTCAAATGGACGCACGAGCGCACCCGCATGTGGTAGATCGGCCAGTAGGCTCAATAGCCGACCATCACCGTCGATCAAATAACACCAGAGTGAGGAAGGTGATAACCGTTCGGCGAAATCGAGCACAATACGAGCCAGTAGCGTACTTTTGCCACTCGCAGGTCCGCCAAAGATCGCTACATGCCCTGAACGTAGATCAATAAGCAGTGGCGTCTGCCGACTTTGTTGGGGTATGTCGAGCAAGCCCACGACTGTTTGTGTATTGGTTGCCGGGAGTTGCATCGTTAAGCGGGGCGGAAGTGGCGGATGCCAGATTGGCAACGGTTGCCAGTCCAAAGCTTTGAGGTACACCTGACCGGCGCCTATCAGTCTTTGCCCGATCAGTTCGAGATCACTCTGACCGTTCGTTTGACCGGCCATCCGTGCCACCTGGAACAAACGCACATCACTCCCGCTACGGATATAGGCACGACCGGGGAGTTGTGATGGCAAGAATGCCGCATCAGGACGCTGAAGCATCTCGCGACTATCGTCGCTGCTTCCTAAGCGTAAAGCTATAAAATAGCTCAGTTGGCTACGAATTTCATCACTTACCACTCGTGCCGGTTGTTGGGTTGCGATCAGCAGATGCACGCCAAGCGAACGACCTTGCTTCACGACCCGTATCAGCGCACTGACAAAGTCGGGACAACTCCGTGTCATCTCGTCGAATTCATCGAGCACGATGAGCAAATTAGGCAGCGGTGGTAATGAGTATCGTCCGGCCAGTGCACGATAATCAGCAATATTTTCAAGATGAATACCGTAGTGTTCGGAAACGTGGCGTAAGGCCGCTTTGCGGCGGCGCAATTCACTGCTGATCGCGGCAATCGCACGCATCGCCAGCCGTCCGTCGAGATCGGTAACAAAACCGGTTGTGTGAGGCCAGTTAGCAAAGGGCGCCAGTGCAGCTCCACCTTTGAAGTCAATAAGCATCATATTCAGCCGATCAGGGCCGTGCATTACTGCAAGTGCAGTAATAATCGTCTGAAGCAAGACACTCTTCCCGGCGCCGGTTGCCCCCGCAATAATACCGTGAGGGCCGTGATGATGTTCGTTGAGATTGAGATAGCACCATTTTCCTTCACCCACCGCACCAATTGGTACATCATGATGCCAGGCAGTAGATGGCACCTGTTGCCAGTGTGAGGGAATACCTCCTTCATCGGGAAGCATTGCGGTGAGCAGATCGATCAGGCGCACCTGTCGCGGTAGGTGATGACCAGTACCAACTTCGGCCAGGCGGATCGTTGATAGGCGATGGGTTAGGCGTTCAATATCGCGACGCTCGAGTAAATCGGGCTGAAACGGAGCTACCGGCCATGCCTCACCGGCCCGCGTCCAACGTCCCATGCGTTGATCGACTTCGACTAGTGCGGCGCAATGTTCAGGCACATTTGCCCAATCATCGGTTAGCACCACCACAATGAAACGATGTGCCCCGCCATCACGCAGTATCTGACCGAGCGCGGTATGTACCGTTACCAGTGAAGCACTATCAACAATGATCACGAATGGAATCTGCTGGGCTGATGAACCTTCTCGACGCCGACTCAGTTCATCAAGAAGGAAGGTTAGCAGACGCTCTACAGCGGCTGGTTCGGTAGCAATCAGTGCCCGTCCGACCGGTGTTTCGTCGAGCGATTGACAATGCGGTAAACGCACGAACCACTGCCAATCAGCAGCAGTTGTTACGCTGGTGATTATGCCGATGCGCAATTCGGTGGGAGCATGCAACACCGCAGCCTGGGCAAGCATTGCGTAGATCAGCCCCAATACTGCCGGTCGTGGCCCGGCGATGCCGAGCGAGCCGAGTTGCAGCAACGGTAAACAAATTGGCACCTGATGTAGACTGGTATATTCGGCAATCAGTTGATCGATCCGCCGGTCGGTAGGTGCATCTGTGGGGGCAACTACCCGCACAGATGCCGGTAACGTACCACAGCCTAACCGCAGCTCGAGCGCATCATCATCACTCAGGCGACGCTCCCACAAGCGAGGCTCTGGCGTCCGTGGCCGTTCGTCAGCACCTGCAATCCGGAGTAATTCAGCAGGATCGGGCGCCAGATACCGACGAGCAGCCCGTTCCTCTTCGTGCAAGCGACGTAAGCGAGCTTTGACCGTCGCCAATCGATCGGCAAAGATTGCTTGCTGTTCGGCATACGTCTGGGCATGTCGTCGGGAAGCA
This sequence comes from Chloroflexus sp. MS-CIW-1, assembly GCF_030444705.1. Classification (NCBI taxonomy): domain Bacteria; kingdom Bacillati; phylum Chloroflexota; class Chloroflexia; order Chloroflexales; family Chloroflexaceae; genus Chloroflexus; species Chloroflexus sp. MS-CIW-1. Next base: position 801,739 of record NZ_JAUBWR010000001.1, on the reverse strand, counting down.
TCGTGTTCCTGGAATAGGGTGAAGCCACCGCTCAGCACTGCGAGCACAAGTGCCGGTAGCACCGCCCACCACGAGCCAAACCCGAACAGCGCACTTGCCCCAAACAAAAGTGCTGCGATGATCGGTAATAAGGCCTGCATCCATGCCGTGTTCGCTCGCGGTGCAGGAGGGACCGGAGATGCTGGCAGTTCTACCGTCTCAACACGCCAACGTGGACGTAGCCGAGGTGGCCGATTAAAATTACTGTCCGCCATAGGATGCTATCTGTTGTAATGTCGCTCGTTCACGGTTGATCCGATCTTGCTCGTCACGCGCTCGTGCGCTGGCCTGGGCAATTGCCTGCGCAGCCTGTAAACAGCGATCACGCAATTGAACGGCAGTGATCTGCAACGCAGCCTGGCGTAATGCCCATTCTTCCTGACGTGGCCCACGCCAATCGGCAAGGAGTTCGGTGGCAGCACGGGAGCGTTGTCTTTGCGCGGCATCTACGGCGTCTGCAACACGACGGAGGGCGCCAATGGCTGCATCGGATGCATTCCAATCCCACCAGACATCAGATCGGCCTGACATAATCGTCCTCCTTACAACTCATTCGGTAGAACCGAAACACGTATGAGACTTCCTGTACGCTTATGCAGCATACCGACTCAAGATTCAGCCGCCAGATCGACAGCATTAATCGTCGCTGGCGCGCCATCATTCGGCAGATTTGGTAGCCTGTTCTCGCGGTATAGTGCCAGTCATACGTCCACTACCCAGGAGCGCGTGAGCGTAGACTTCTGATCTCGGTCGTGACGCGCTCATAAGCGGAACCAGCTCTGAGCTGTGGTCTGATTCTGCTCGGTAACTCCTCACTTCTTTTCGCAATGGTGTAAGATGGGAAACCGATCCTCGTGCTCATTCTTCACTTCTTTATCTATCTATCCCCATCACCATTGTCAGGTGGGGAAAGAACTGGGCAAAGTTCTCACCGCGACGAGAAGAGGTTTGCCTCTTTTGGACCGACGCGCTCAAGCCCATAGCGGGTCGTGCACCCAATTCCAGTCATCAACTGGTGGTGTTGGTATCTCAATGAGCCTAAATTGGGTTGGATCGATAGTAAAGGGCAGAGTTTGCGCTACAACGGGCAATTGAGAATAATCGAGATCGTCATAGTCGCTGTGAACGTTAAAAGGTTGATCGATGCGGCCATTTTCCAGGGTATAGACGACATCGCGGTAACGTGCATCGCTGTGACCGGCTCCGACCGACAACGCTAGCTTGTCATCACTATCAACATAGTGACGGACGATCACCGATTGTCCGTTGATCACAGGTGGTACATCGTCCCATTCACCTTCTGGTCGTACTGCACCCAATGTCGTGACACTGGCCAACTGAATATTACGCTGCGCCAGGGCTGCCTGTACTTGTGGATCGTTACTCAAGAGAATACACATGCCACCCCCCATACTGTGACCGGTCAAATGCAGGGTACTGCCGGACGGCAATGTCTCGATCAGACGCAAGATTCGCTCGCGCACTGTCTGATAGTATTCGTTGTAGGCAATTCGTTCTTTGCCACTCGCTGTCTCAATCACCGACACCAGACCGTTGGTACTGTAAGCCATGTTGGTCAGGTTCAGTCCATTGATCCCAACCGCATACACTCCCTGTCCTATCTGTGCGGCCCGTACCTCCTCACCCAGGTACGAGCTGATCAAACCGTGGTTGTTAGCCTGTAATGCAGCCGGTGTCACCTGATATGGTTTGGTCGGATCGCACACGGTATCAGCCGGAGGAAAGACTACAGTTACTGCGGCCTGACCATTTGGTTCAGCATCTGGGCCTTCAGCAGGGCGGGTCAATAGACTCAGCGGTAGCCCTCTAAGGGCTACAGCACCGATTCGTTCTAGATTTGCGGCCAACGCCCGAATTTCGTCGTTCGATAAATAGTGAAAGGCATCGATCCAGAAACCACTCTCAATAATTGCCAGGGCCTCAGCAGGATATTGGACGATTTCGGGTAAACGCGGCGCGCTGACCAAGCCAACAAGGGCACTAATCTGCGCTCCAAACAAGAAAAACATGACGGTGGGAGGAACCCCTACTGTTGTCATACCGGTACTCATTACCAGGCTCTGGTTGAGGGTATGCCAGCACTGCTCGCGGTTGGGCAAAAGCAATATCCAGGGCAATAGCCAGTGCAATGTCTGCTGCTGCCAGTGTTGCCAGACGAGTTGGGCACCCTCTTGCCCGATAGTTTCTATCGAACTGCTTATCTGGTTCACCATCGCTACCACTGCTGGCGATGGTGAACCAAAAGAGGCGAGCGGTGAAAGTAGTGGCGTCATTGGCCCGAATATTCCAGGCACGAAACGCGCTAGCCAACCTACCGTTGTCAACGAGGTGACAACCGTATCCGCTGCCGATTGCAGGTGAGCGAGTACCTGCTGCATAGTCTGAATGTAGTACCCTATCCTGAGGGCAATCGGGAATGGCTGCCAGGGCAACACGACCGCCCACGCGAGTTGAACCTGCCAGTATGTTTGGGCTACGGCCACAGGCAGGTCAGGCCAAAGCAAACGAAGCCACCATCGTTGGTAGGGCGGAGCCACCTGTACAACCCAGCTTCGCATCAGCCAGGTAGCAGCTCGCAACCCGACAGCATTTCGCGTCAATGAGTATATCGGTCGGCGGAGCGTCCAGATCGTTTGCAAGGCGAATCGTGCTCCGATATTCAACCCTGACCAGGGTGACGGAAACCACCGTTGTGTGACTGCTAGCGTGGTCATTGTCATGGTCAGGGCATGATCAAAAGAAATTCTCTGAAGTGCTCCACGATCAGCAGCCTCGATACGGTCGGCTGTGCTACGAACCCACTCTACTAACTCGCCGATAGCACGACAATGAGCAAAAAGGTGATCGCTCAGGCCGTTGAGTTGCGGCACATCATACTCACGACAACGACCGGAAAAGTGTTGTAGCGTATGGCTCAGCCGACTTACTTCGGTGTGCAGATGATCTCTTTCAACGGCGACGGCAGCAGCGAAGCGCCGCAGATGATCGGGAATAGCAGCAACCGTGTTCATATCATGCAGCCTCGCAGATCCAGGCACCAAACTCACTCACTCTGGCGCGCATGCCACGGCCACCAATCGGCCACAGCGCCAGCAGATCAGAGCCTTCAGACTCCGGCGCAATCCACCAGCCTCCGTGTTGTCCGGCGATAACCATTGCACCACGGGCCACCGAATCCGGTTGGCGGAGCTTTCGGATCGCAACAAGCGCATGGCGCGTAGGCTGCGGGCCAACGGTCTTCACCACCATCCGGGCCATTTCCGACGGATGTCCTTGCTGCTCGATCAGCGATGCTGCCAGATTGAGATCATTGCGTTGGAGAGCGTTGAACGCTGCTAACAGTGCCTCGCCATTCAGTAACAGTGGTTGCTCAATCGCTGGTTCCGGTAGGATGACCGGCATCACCGTGGTCAGCAAGGTGTCGAGTACCTGCCCTGCACCGGGCAGTAACGCAAAGCGATGCACGTCAGGGATAGGACTGGTGTGCATCACAAGGTGCTCGTCGGCGCGACTGATGTGACAGAGGCGAGTCGGTGGTCCACTGGCAACAATCAACAGATGTTCGGCCAATGCAGATACACGTAGCACTGTCGCCAGTTCAGGGAGGGGTTGCGGTTGCTGATCGGGTTGTGTGGGCATTGTGAGCAAGTCACGAGCCGCCAGACTACCGGCAGCCGCACTCAGCACTCCTTCGAGCATTGGGCGCTCAGGCAACGCGCTCTGACCGAGTGCAAAGGGACGTGGTAGTTCAAGCAGACCGAGGAGTAAGAGCAGTTCGGCATGGCTGATCTGAAAGGTTCGGGTCATAACCTTCTCCGTGACTGGTGAGCAACTGATGCGAAGAGCAATCTGGCCGCCGAGAGACTGCATTTCGTTTTGTTCAAGACAGCCTCTCGGCGCCTTTTGGTCGAATTTTTACTGTCCGCCGGCCTGCATGATGTTCTGATTAATCTGGGCTACCTGTCGCCGTAGTTCTTCGAGCGCATCGCGAATTGCGAGCAACTTTTGATGGGTTTCTGCCCAATGGGCACGAAATTGGGCAGCCAATCGCCCATCCCAATTATTGGGGTCGGAGAGCACCTGCCCTTCACGGTTAAGATCGCTAATCTGTTGCAACAGCGGTCCTTGTACAATGCGCTGAAAACGCTCAATGGCTTCGCGGGCTGTAGCGGTCGAGAGTACGCGGTCGCTCATCTGAACCTCCTGTATGTGCTGAAAAAAGGCTTGCATAAGTAAAACGCAGCCGCATGCCAAAAGATTCGGTAAATTTGAGCACGAAATTGATCGTGTAGGTACTCTGCTCAACCTGAGCGTTTGTCTGAATGTTTGCTGCCCGTCAAGAGTTATCGAGGAGGGAGAGACGGCCATCATCTTCTCGTTCTGATTGAGAGGCAGGAGAGCATGAGGAGGCTTGAGCACCCACCTTTCCTACTCACTCCAAACACTTCTTTTCTATCCGGGCAGGGAAAATGGAGAAAACCACTGACTCGTAACAATTCAGGTGATAATTCGCGGCAATTGAAACGAACAATAAATGGAGCAGAATCGGGCAATACAACATTTCAGAGAAACAGGAAGGGCAGGTAGGGAAACCTGCCCTCTCTTTGCCGGTCAGCATGTTGATTTCAGAGAAACGTAAAGTCAATTCACCTGAAACTGCTCAAAAATAGCCGAAATCTGTTGGCTGTATTGAGGCCATACCCGCCGACCAACGAAACCCTCGATCAGATGCTCTAAACAGGCGCGGTTACTAAAAAAGGCTTCAAGACCATCGGTTGGACGAAAGATGCGACCACGCCACGTATGCGGATCATCGAAGCGAATATGTAACGTTTGATCAGCAATAAATAAGCGATATTCCACAGGGTTTTCACTTTCGCGTCGATATGTTACTATCTCCCGATCATCCATCGGACGATATGAAAAATCAGAGCATAGAAACATTGTTATCCCCCACCTAAAATGATAAAAACACCTAGCCTGTTCACAAAACTGACAGTCTCAGGTGTTATGCGTGGCGTCGGAGGTCAGCTCGACGCATCTATACAGTAGCATGACGTCGGCAATATTTACACCCACTCCAGGTGGATCAACGGGTGGAATCGAGGTTGGATCAGGCAATGTCATGTATCCACCCAGACGAGCGTGGTATAATGCGCCGCGGTAGGAAAAGGAGGGTTCTTGAAGTACCAATTGACGCTCCACCCGGTAGCTGGAGCCTGGCATAGCGAGCGCTTAACACTTATAGTACGCGGCGAACGTATCGTCGATGTCGACTATCGCCCTTCAGTAGGTGATGGTACATATGCGCGTCGGCTTGTTCAGGGTGGTCCTGAAGGAGCTTTGATCGCTGCCAGCCGCGTCTGTCCCTATTGCAGTGTGGCCCATACCTTAGCATTTTGTCTGGCAATTGAACAACTTGCCGGCGTAACGCCACCATTACGTGCTCAGGCTATACGTGTCTTGTTCGCCGAACTCGAGCGTGCTGCCTCTCACATCAACACGTTAGCCGCATTGGCGATGGCGCTTGGTCTAAATGATGCTGCACGTCTCAGTCGACTTGAGACCAGGCTGCGTTCGATGCTCGTTAGCCTGGCCGGTAACAGTAAGACTGCTTACATTCGTCCGGGTGGATTAGCCAATCCACCTGCCGATCACACGCTAAGCGAGATTACGCAGACGGTCAATGAGCTGCTACCGAAGATGATTACAGTCGCCGAGCAGAGTATTCCGCGGCGCTCGCTGCTGGCCCGAACGGTGGACATCGGAACCTTACACACCACCGCTGCCAGACAGTTTGGTTTGGCAGGACCATTGGCGCGGGCCAGTGGTGTCGAAACCGATCTCCGCATCCATGCACCCTACGCTGCGTACCATGTCTTGACACCAGAGCTGGTGGTAGAAGAGGGCGGTGATGTGCATGCGCGAGCAGTAGTCTTGTTGCTCGAAGCAATAGAATCGTTACGTCTGGTTTCGCGCTGGTTGCAGAATCTGCCAATCGGTGCGGTATATGAAGAGCTTGCGCTGCAAGCCGGTGAAGCCATCGTAACGGTTGAAGCCCCACGAGGACCGTTGCGTTATACTGTGTGCAGTGATGGCCGACAGTTGACTGAGGTCCAGATTGGGATTGGGCCGCAACTTGATCGGCTGCTAGCGCGAACGTTGTTGCAACAGGCTGCGATTGATGATGCACTGCTGATCGCGATTTCGACCGATCCATGTACCACATGTTGGCAGGCAGCCACATACCTGATCGGTCGCAGTTAGTTTGGTGTTGGTAAGCGTACAATTACGGCGTACATGATACTGAAACGCTAATGATTTGTACCATATCCGTCGCGCTCGGCGATTGCAGGATCGAGGACGCATGGGTCTTACCGTTAGTTTTATCAGCTTACTCACCGGAGCTGCGTTTTGCTTCAGTCTGGCGCAGATTGGCATCACGCGCCGATTAGCATTCCTGGCCGCGTTGGTTACCGGTCTGGCAACGCTAGGTGTTGTGCTCGACCCGGTGACAATAACCCCTGTGGAACCATTCTTCACTATCGGCGCAGTGCCAGTTGTACTACCAACGCCACCTGATCTCAGTGAACGAATATTTGCGATAGCACTTTTGTTCGCAGGGACGATTGGTTTCCTTGCCCTGGCACTGAGTGTCTCGGCAGACGCAGAAGGATTCGGTGCGCTTTTCGGGTGGTTGCTGCTCGCGCTGAGTGCGGCATTGCTTAGCCTGACGATCCCTCCGCTCAGTTTTCTAACACCGCTCAGTTGGGCAGTGGCCGTCATTGCTACGCATGGGGCGTTGGTAGCATCTGGGGTCGATCCGAAACCAAACCAATTACCGCCTCATTTAGTTGGTGGCGGAATAGCCTTCGTGACCGGTGCTGGTCTGGTGGTATCTACAGCACTCGTACCGGCCGACACCTTACCGCCAACTGTGTTGGTTGGATTAACCCTGCTTGGCGCCCTGGCGCTGGCGGGTGCACCACCGTTTCACGGGGCACGGCGAGCTTTTGTCACTGCTCCGGCTCTGATCGGTGCTCTTGGGGCTGGTCTGATCTTACCAACCATCGGCTTAGGATTTATTGTACGTGCCCTCCTCCAGTTACCGCCTTTACCGGCTTCCACCAGTCATATCCTGGTTACCATTGGCGCCTTTGGGGCACTGGGGGCTGCGTTTGGCGCACTTAACGCTGCCTCTGGGCGCGAACTGGTGCATTGGCAGGGCGCACTGCAAGCTGGGGTCATCATCTGCGCGGCTGCTCTTAACTACCCGTTAGCTAGTCTGGCGGCAGCGGCACTGTTTCCGGCCTTGCAATTACACGCAATTGCGGGTGGGCTTGTCGGAGCCGCTATCGAACGTCAACAAGGTTCTGATCTTCTCGACGGGACGCAACCTACTATACGGCTACCGCTGATCGGCTTCCTCTGGTTGGTCACGACGGCAATTGCGACCGGTCTCCCGTTTGTATGGAGCTTTTGGGGTTGGCGTTGGCTGATCGAAGCAGCAACCATCGATTATGGGTGGGTGATCGGCCCGTTACTTGCGGCTGCTGTCCTGGGGTTTGCCAGCGGATTACCGCTCCTCTTTCGTTGCTGGCAAGGTCGGCAGACAACGACCAGATTTTGGCCAGAAGGATGGTTAGGAACGCTCATCCTTGCGCCGTTGATCCTGATCGGCCTGGCGCCGTGGCTGGCGTGGCCCCTCTGGTTAAGCTGGGCGTCGTTTGCGCCACCTGCTCTCCCTGCCGAACCAGTTGCATGGCCGTTGATCGGGCTGACAGTGTTGTTGGGTGTGGTATGTTGGTTTTTGCTACGCCAAGACAATCCGTATCAGACGGCCCGTGTAGAAGACCCTGCCGTAACCCCAACCTGGCAGGGAATGGGAGAACTATTATACGGTCTGAGTGAGGTAGCTGACGCACGCACGACGCTGAGCCTAATCAGTCGAGGGCTTGACTGGATAGCCAGTCTGTTCCATACCGTCATGATCATCTTTGAGCAGCGATACTATCTCTTCGGCGTTATGGTTGCACTGCTGGCGATACTCATCCTGATGGCACAGTAGATCAAGGACTATCTTCTATGAGCATTGATCTTTGGATTATTCTGATCGCGATCTCGGCTGGTGGTATCTTACTATTGCGCGACTGGCGATCAACCGTCGGCTTGCTTATGCTGAATTATATTGCATTAGCATTTTTGCTCAATGAACAACCTTTCGTGCCCGCCGACATCGCGCAATTCAACTTTAGCTCGTTAGCATTAATCAAGATCATCATCGGCATCTGTACAGCGCTTATTCTCGGGGTAACCGCGTTAACCTTCTCGCGTGACTACGGCCTGGAAGGTCTTGACGAGTTTGGTCAGGCCGAACTTCGTCGCGCCCTGCGGGCGGCTGTTCGTCAACGTTCGGCAGAAACGTCACGGTTGAATGACTACATCTTGCCGTTTTGGTCGGGCATTGCCGGGCTGGTGGCGAGTCTAATGCTCCCGATCATTTATCCCATCGCTCCCAGTCCAGGTCTTGATTTTGCCTGGTACTGGCTGGTGCTCAGTGGTGTGCTGGCAATGGCGACTGCTGGTGATGTGTTAAAAATTGGGCTGGGCATGCTGCTCTGCATGAGCGGGATTGATCTCTTGTATAGTGCGGTGGTTAGTTCGCCAACGGCAAGTGGCTTAAAGATCATGCCGCTCTTATTGCTCAGTGTGGTGCAAATCTTGTTAGCTCTAGCCGTTGCCTATCTGGCCGGCTTAGTGTATGGGCGGTTAAAGACGCTCGCGATCAGTGAGCTATACCGCGGATAATTATGCTGTACCTGTTGCTCATCTTTTTTCCGATCAGCATGGCGTTTAGCATCTTTCTGCTACGTCGTTTACCGCGCATCGCCGTGAGCCTGGCGATCGGGACACTTGTCATTGAACTGTTCCTCGCCATGCAGGTGCGTGTCGATGATCCGATACGGGTGTTAGGGGTTACGCTCCTCCTCAGCCCGCTGCATCAAATTTTTCTGTTTCTCTTTCTGAGCATTGGGATTGTGACCCTGATCGCCGCCTTATTGTTTCCCCACGGCGAAAATTTTAGTGCCACCGGGTTACTGATCATTGCACAAACGGTTGCCATTCTCGTCATGCAAGACTCGTTTGTCACGGCTCTGGTGTTGGTGGCAATGGGGCTTACTGCGGTGCTGGCAATCGTTGATCTACCGGTTGGAGCTGGTGTACTGATCAGCCGACAGACATTAGTCGCGGCCTTAAAGTATCTGGTGTTGATGGTCATTGCCGGTATTCTGCTCTATGCGGCCTACGTCCTCACCGATATTTTTCGACCGGGCGAATTACCAGGTCGTATTTCACCGGCACGCTTCATTCTAGCCTTACTGGCAGCCGGTTTCGCTTTGCGGATGGCGCTGACTCCGTTTCATACCTGGCTGGTTGATCTGGTAGGATACGTCGGGTCACTGGCCGCAGTGTTAATTATTGCGCTTCCTATTCCCGCGAGCTTGCTGGTCTTTTTACTAACGCTCCAAAGTTTCCCCACCCTCATCTTCGAGGGGGGACAGGCCCTCGATGTGCTGCGAATTGGGGCCGCGGTAAGTGCGTTACTGGCTGCGGCGCTTGCCCTCACTGCATCCACGCTGCGACAACGGATTGCTTACCTGATCACTAGTCATTGCGGTATCATATTCTATAGCTTCGCCTCATTGTCGCTGGCGGGTCTGAGTGGGGCAATGTTCGGGGTGATCAATCTTGCGCTGGCCGTGACAACCGTTTTGATCAGTCTGGAAATGATTGAATATCCAACCGAGGGACCTTCTGAGCCAGCGCACACCGATTTACTCTGGCGTCGGCCAATCGCTAGCACCGGGTTATTGGGTGGCGGGCTGGCGCTCATCGGATGGCTACCATTGCCAGGTGGTACAAGTTATCTGCTAACGCTTCAGGCGGCAGCAAAAGCCGGTTGGGGTGAATTATTCGTTCTGCTCATCGCAATGATACTGGCAACCCTGGCGCTGGTTCAATTGACGGTGCAATACCTGATCGGACCACGTACCAGAACACCTGTTCCTGAATCGTTGCTGCTTGGCGAAACAGAGGTAGACCGCCCTCCCCCGATGCGGCTCCCTCGTGAACCATGGGGCGCAAGGTGGTTGATCGGGAGTTTACTGGTAACAATGCTGATAATCGGTATCTTCCCCAGCCTATTGTTGCCAACCATTGAAGCGGCGGTACGCAGTCTGGCAGTGATCAGCGCGATGTAATGTGAAGTGGCAGAGAGGATGTGCAACGGGCATGATAGTGGCGGGGTTAGTTGCATTTCTGGTATATCCGGGTGGATTACTTGCTATCGGGTTAAGCATGAGTTATCGCTTGCTCTCTAATCGGCTATTGCCGTTTCAGGACATTCTGCGATTCTCACCTGGCCTGATAGGTAGCCTCGTTTGGGCTTCGTTGGTGTTGGTTGCCGGCGGGCTAGCCTGTTTGCCGTGGCCATGGCACCCATGGCCGATACCGTTTGGTTGGTTAGGTGCATGGGTCTTACTCGAATTTGCCGCATGGTTGCCGTTTTTACCGGCGTTACTGGCAGGGGCACCTCATCTTGTACGGGCGGCTGTTCGTGAGGCGCAGATCAGTATGTTGGGCCGCACGATACTATGGGGGGCGGTTGCAACCGGTTTGGCAATTGCTGACGCGGTAAGTGGGTGGTCTGGCATTGGTCATGGGCTTATCTTGCTCAGCACATTGTTAAGCTTACCAGCCGCTATCAACTGGGGGCCATTTGGTCCTGAACCATCGCTGGGGCCACAAGGTATTACTACGGGACTGGCAACTCGTCTGGCGTGGGAACTTACATTTGCCCGCGACACCGTGGCTGCGGCGTTGATCGCTGCGGGCTGGTTGGGAAGTTTACCACTCGCATTGTTGCCACCCTGGCTCGGATTACTCGCCATCGTGGGGGGGAGTGCTGGAACCGCGCTCGTGTTACGCTGGTTACAAGGCCGTGTACCACGCCTGAGTGTCCCATCAGCCCTCCGCACGACGTTGCTTGGCGCCGGTAGCCTGGCGATACTGGCGCTGATCGTATCTGTGTTGGGCCAAAGATAACTGCTTCGAGCACGATGTTCTGGAGAGCCGCACCATGACCGATGTTATTTTAGTTGACAGACTTACCAAACGCTACGGTCATGTCTCGGTGTTGCGCGGGGTCAATCTGCGCGTAACTGCGGGTGAAGTCTATGGCTTGCTCGGCCCCAATGGTGCCGGGAAGTCAACGCTCATCCACTTATTGCTTGGCTTTCTCCACCCTGATAGCGGACGGATTCGCATCCTGGGCAGTGCCGATCTGGAAGCGCAGCGCCGTTTAATCGGCTATGTACCAGAACGTCGGCGTTATCACAGCTTCTGTACACCCCGTGAATATCTCACCTTCCTCGGTCGTTGTGATGGGATTCCCGAGGCACAATTACGGCAACGGATCGACGAGTTACTGAAGCTGACCGGATTAGCAGACGTTGCCCATCGGTATCTTCGTACCTTCTCAAGAGGAATGCTTCAGCGTCTGGGTATTGCACAGGCGCTCTTGACCGATCCTGATCTGTTGCTCATCGATGAACCGACAAGTGGATTAGACCTCGACGGTCAGCAAGAATTGCTTTTGCTCCTCAACGATGTCCGACAGCGTGGTCATACGGTCTTCCTCTGCACGCATCGGTTGGCCGAAGTTGAATATCTCTGTGACCGAGTAGGCATTTTAACCAATGGGCACATTGCACTAGAGGTCAACGTAGCCGAGGTGCGGCAAGTAGCCGGAAGTATCGCTGTGCGAACAGGACCGCTTGATTTACCGCTGCGGCAAAAGCTTGAGATGATTGGACAAGAAGTTACCTGTGATGAGCAGGTTGTCGTGATTAACCCACATACCCCTGAGTTACAGGCCAGGGTGTTGCAAGTACTGATCGAGGCCAACGTGCCAATTCATGCGTTAGAACCGCAAATGAGCCGCCTGGCCCAAATCTACATGCGAACAGTACGTGGTGAAGCGGTTGATAATCTGCTTGTGCCCAGAAAACCTCCGCTACAGGTATTATTGCGCGATATGCCTCCACCAACCCCAACCGACGAGGTTGATCCGCTTCTGAAGCGATTATTGCAACGTCAGGCTACCAACCCAACCGATCCGAAGGATGGCAACCAATGATCCAACGCAGTGAACAGGTGTCGTTGCTTAGCGGCTTTTTTCTGCTCGAGTATCTACGTTCGGGTCGCTTCTTGCTCGAGCTGGGAATGGTAATAGCCAGTTTTGTTGTCTTCTTTCGACCCACCGGAACACCAATCCGTGCCGATCATTTCTTCACTGTGTCGGGTCTCTTTGGGCCGGTATTAGCCGCACTGATAACCAGTGCCATTATCGGGATGGGAGATCGACCTCAAGCGTACATCATCCTCTCTCATAATGTCAGTCGTGGTGTATATCTAATCGGCCTATTTTGCTCTTCCTGTTCGGCAGTGCTGACCATGTACGGCATCCTCTGCCTGTTAGTCGCCCTGTTCAACCCTGTAGCCGAACTCGATCTAATCAAATGGGTCTTAGCGACATTACCACTCGTACTTAACATTAGTCTTGTATCGGCTCTCACGTTGCTTCTCTCACCACTTATTTTGAGTACTGGCTGGCGCCTTTTCGTACTCACCTTGATCGCATTGGCGTTATCGAGTAATGTTGTTGGTGGGCCGCTTCTCAATCAGATCGAGCAGATAAACCCTTTCTTGGTTACCATTTTGCGGGCACTTCAAACTCTGTTAAGTGGGCCACTCGTGCCAATCTTTTACGGGTATCAGCTTAGTATTATTGGCAACCTCGATCATGCTTCAGCCTGGGCCAACCTGTTGGCGCAAGGTTTGCTGTTGTTTGCCTTTCTCGGCCTGGCCTGTTACGCTTTCAACCGCCGTGATCTCATCTTTAGCGCGTCGTAGGGATGGATGTGGTGAGTAGGATGAAAGCAACCGCATCGGCCCAAATCCCACGTCGCCGATCACCGGCTGTCGTGCCGGTTGCCACCAGTGGCGATAGCGAGGGATCGAAGGTGAAGACACCCAAATCTACCCACCAGTTTCGTTCGGCCTCTAAATCTACGGTCACAATCGTTTCGCCGTCACGATGACGCACTAAAAACCTGGCTTCACGTGAGTCATCAAAGCCATTGAGAGCAAACGGGATATAAGCCAGCACCCGATACTGCCCAACAGCGGGGAGTTCTGGTTGCCAGAGAGCAATTTGTGGCGCGGCAAAATCACTGAAACGCCAGGGACGGGTGATGCTACTCGTCAGGTAAGACGGAGCAAACAGAGCGCTTCCGCCGTAGCCTGTATCTACCGTTTGCCAGTCGCCGCTGCGCCGAAAACCTGGATCACCGTTATCAACGATGACAACCCCCGGTGGTGGTGGCGCACAAGGGGAAGGCATATCAACCCACAGCCAGACGCTGATCTGACCAACCGGATTATTGGCCCACGGATCAGGATCGGCGCCACACCAACCGTAAGGATCAACGTCACGTCCCAGATATTGCACCTGAAAATGTAAATGAGCACCGCGGGCGCAGCCGGTATCACCGGCAATACCAATGACGGCACCGCGTTCAACAGTCCGACCAGCCGTCACATCCACGCGGGCCAGGTGCCAGTAGAGCGTGCGATAGCCATTGCCATGCTCGATAATCACTGCACCAGCCGGGGTCTTACAGCCATCATCAGAGTAGCCAGCGAAGACGACCAAACCGGGTGCAGCAGCCAGTACCCGATCTGGTGGTCCCATTGCATAATCCCAACCGGTATGACCATCGTAGGCAAAAGCCGGGTTGGTTTCGGCACGCCCCCAGAACGTATGCAGTGAGCCGTTAGGCCGCAGAAAAGGAGCGTCGTGATCGAAAAAAGAGGTCACCGGGAAGTTGCGTTCAAAAGGTCGGCTGAGAAAGGGTTCGGCCAGTGGCGGCCAGTCAGTTGGCGCCAGTCGTGGATCAAGATCAAATAATCGCTGATACGTCGGCGCCACTCCTGCCAGCAGCGCATCGAGACGATCAGGAGTCGTTGTCGGTGCTAACGCCCGACTCAGCACATAGCGACTGAGGTCAATCGTTGACGGTACAGCAAGTATACTCCCATTGACAAAATTCAACGGCGGGAGCGCAGTTCCATCGAGCAGAGCATAATCACGTAAGGCAGCCCGCAGTTCACGGGTCAACCAACGCAACTGAGCAAACAGGCCACGTCGACTCCCGTTATCGCCCTGAAATCCGGCAGCCCAGGCTAACTGCTCGCTGCTTGGGGTGGATGTGCTCAGAACGCCACTTTGCAGATCCATCAGGCTTAGCAATAAACGTGGACTGATACTGTAGAGATTACTTAATGAGACCAGCACATCGGTAAACGAATGACTACGATTGCCGATAGATATTCGGGCTGTCGCCAGAGGACTGTTACGCGCCTCTAGGAATGCCTGAATCTCAGGACCACTGAAGTTGTGGTCGTAGCTTAGCCGTTGTGGATCGAACAGTGGATGGACTGCGGGCAGCGGTGTTGCCGTTGGCATCAAGGTTGGTGTTGAGGTCGGAACAGGGGTTAATTCTGGCGTAGCCGTTGCGAGTGTCGGTATTGCATGAATGACTGTTGGCAAACGTGTTGGCTCTGGCGTAGGAGTCGACAACGGCGGTGGAGCCGTACAGCCACATAACGCGATGGCAATAACAAGCAACAGGTAACTCGTATAACGCATGGCGGTATTATACCAACAGTTGTGTAACACGTTGGCGTGGACACGTCAGGTGTTAAAAGGAAAGGATGGGTTTCAAACTCGTCTCAATCTTGTTCTTCCACAAGATGGGAGGAAGAGGGTTTCCAACGCGGGTGCCCCTGCGCGTTGGCGCTGCACCAGGGTAAACTGGACACCACGTCGTGCCCACGCTCCGCATCGTCCTCCGCAATTACCGCGTTTTTTCGTGTAACTTTTTGGCCGCTCAAACGCTTTCTTTATTGAGCACCATTTTGAGCCCTAGGAAGACACGATGAATGGAAACCATCACCACCCGCTGCCCGTTGCGCTGCCGCCGTTGCCCCTGCATCCTGCCCAGCGCTATGCTACAATACCGACAGACCCACCTACCACAGCAAGGAGGAACTGCGATGACCCATCCCACCGTCACCACACCGGTGCCGCCGCCTGCCGACGACCCCTTCCGCTACGGCTGGCGCTACGTCCGTCGGCCTACCCCCAACGATCCCGACCACCTCGAACCGGTGCCGCTCACCCTCGAGGACGTGTTGCACCCCGAAGTGGGAGACTTCATCGTGCACAGTGACCGCCACGAAACCGACCGGATGTACCTCACGGCGGTGCTGCGCGCTCGGCTCGAAGCAGAGGGGCGGGCCATTGTGCTGAGTGATGTGCGGGTGGCGTGGGACGTGCCCGACCTGCGGCCGCACGGGCCGGACGTGATGGTCATTCCAGGACTGCGCGAGCGGCGCGACTGGAGCACGTTTGACGTGGCGGAGGAGGGGGTACGACCGGCGTTGATGATTGAGATCACCTCGCCGGAGACGCGGGAGAACGATGTGGTGTGGAAGGTGGCGCACTACGCACGGGCGGGGGTGGCGCAGTATGTGATTGTGGACAACGTTGGACGGCGGGGGGAGCGGCAGCTCCGGTTACTCGATTACCGGCTGGTAGGGGACACCTACCGGCTGCAACCGCCGGACGAGCGGGGGTGGGTGTATCTGGAGCTGGCCGACCTGTGGGTGGGGGTGGAAGGCGACCACGTGGTGTGCTACGCCGACGACGGCACGGCGTTTGGCGACTATGCGGCGGTGGTGCAGCAGGCGGCGGAAGCTGAGGCGCGAGCGCGACAGGAAGCGGCAGCGCGGGCGGAGGCAGAAGCGCGAGCGCGACAGGAAGCGGCAGCACGGGCGGAGGCGGAAGCACGAGCGCGAGCAGCGGAAGAACAGGCCCAACGCGAAGCAACAGCGCGGGCGGAGGCGGAAGCGCTGGCACGTGCAGCAGCGGAACAGGCGCAGCGGGAAGCGGCCGTACGGGCCGAGGCAGAAGCACAGGCCCGGCGGGAAGCAGCCGCACGGGCCGAGGCGGAAGCGCTGGCGCGAGCGGCAGCAGAACAAGCGCAACGGGAAGCAGCCGCACGAGCGGAGCTTGCAGCCCGTCTGCGTGAGCTAGAGGCCGAGTTGCGGCGGTTGCGTGGATGAGAAGAAGCAGGTGTATTGCAAACTCCACTATCATCTGTGGTAAGTACAGTGAAGACACCCCTATCGTAATGGGCGATAGGGGTTTTCATCATTTCTGATTTTCGGCTGCTTATGATACGCTGACGAATGTCCGTTTGCCTGCCATCTCCACACGTTATGGTGTACGAGTACCTCAAGACTCACAAGTATTTCTCCGAGGTAGGTTGGGAACCCGCTGTATCACGTGCCGAAAGGAGCTATCGACTATTTATTCGTCGAAGACTGCCCATACTCACCAACCACCGTCTGCCAGGCCGCAGGTGTATCAACATCGGTCACTACTGCCGGATCGTCAACGTCTAGCCAGCAAATCTGATCGCTATAGCGCTCTAATACAGTGCGGGCGCCGCTGTCGCCGCTCAACTGATAGAGTTCATTGAATAGAGGAGCAGCGATAATTACCGGATTGCCACGCTGACCACGATAGCGTGGGATCACAGCCAGTACGTCAGGTCGAGATTGATAGGCGTTGATCAATTGTCGCATCAGTCGGGCAGTCACTAGCGGCTGATCAACAAGTAATATCATCGCCGCATCAGCAGTGGCGGGTAATGCGCGGAGGCCTGTTGCCAGTGAAGTACTTAAGCCTGCTGCAAAGTCTGGATTAGGAACGATGGTAACGGGGAGATCGCGGAGAGCGGCACGAACAGCATCTTCGGCTGCCCCAACAACAACCACCAGTCCGGTGAGCGGAACGGCGAGCGCTTCTGCGGCGATGTGAGCGACGAGCGGCTGTCCACGCCAGGAGAGAAGTTGTTTGGGTTGCCCCATCCGTACCGATTGACCAGCAGCCAACAAGAGACCGTAGATGTTCATCGCCAGACCTCGCGCAACACGTTGATGAGCACCGCATCCTCGGCAGGAAAGACACTGCGTAGATCGCACAGCACCTGCTCATCAACAATTCGGGCTACAACCGGAGGATCGGCCATACGCAAGCGATGAGCAAGTGCAGTAGCATTTTCAGTTGCAGGTGTAAGCAGAACACCTGCACTCGGTTGAGTGACTCCCGGTAACGAACCTCCTCCTACGGCACTGGCACAATCGGTAGCACGTGCCGGAATACCGACTGCGCTCAGCGCAGCAGCGATGACTTGCGCTCGTGCTAGCAGATCGCTTACTGGCGTACTAATCAGCTTCCAGACCGGAATCTCTTGTAGTGCTGTCCCACGCAGATAACTGTACAGTGTCGCCGCCAGGCCGGCAATGGTACTCTTATCGACCCGTAACGCACGGGCTAACGGATGGCGACGCAATTGCCCGATCAGATCGCGGCGTCCGACGATGATTCCGGCTTGTGGTCCACCGAGCAACTTATCACCGGAAAAGGTCACCAGATCGGCACCGGCAGCAACGCTCTCCTGTACCATCGGTTCGGGTGGTAGCCCAAACTGGCGCGTATCAATGAGCGTGCCACTACCTAAATCGTCGAGTAACGGCAAGCTATGCTGATGCGCGACGGTAGCCAGTTCGGCCAGGGATGGTTCATAGACAAAACCGATCAGGCGAAAATTGCTGGCGTGGACGCGCAAGATCAGAGCGGTACGTTCACTGATCGCAGCCACATAATCACGAGTGTAAGTACGATTGGTGGTGCCAACCTCAACCAGCGTTGCTCCACTGGCGCGTAAGACATCAGGGATACGGAACCCACCACCAATCTCTACCGCTTGCCCGCGTGAGACGATCACTTCACGACCAGCAGCCAGTGCAATCAGTGCCAGGTACACTGCGGCAGCGTTGTTGTTAACAACTAATGCCGACTCAGCTCCTGTCAACTGCGTTAGCAACGACTCCAGATGAACGTGGCGTGAACCTCGTTCACCCTGAGTAAGATCATACTCAAGGTTACTATAACCGGCGCCGATTGACTGCATTGCCGCCCGTGCAGCTTCGCTCAGTGGTGCACGCCCCAGATTAGTTTGAATAACCACGCCGGTAGCATTGATTAGTGGCCGCAGGCTTGGGGCAAAACTGGCCTTCAGGTGCGCATGAACTGCTGCTACCAATGCCGATACCTCTGGTGGTGGATGACCATTGCTGATCGCCGTGCGCGCCTCGGCCAATACCACCCGCGCCGCATCGCGGATTAATTCGTGCGGTAGCTCCGGCCAATCGGGCTGGACAGCACGGATCAACGTATCAACACTTGGCAACGAGCGAAATGACATCGTTCTCACCCCAAACCATCACGACTCGGCTGGGTTAGCTCAAACGCCTTACGCAGCACTTGCTCATAGGCGGGTGTCAGTTCACGTTTGCGACGTGCCATGACGATTCGCGCCACACTAATCATCGTATCAATTCGATACTCACGAAACACCTCGCCGCCCCAGGTAAAGTGAGGGACATTTTTGGGGGCACTGTGCATACCGAAGACATTGGAACCGGTACCGATCATCGTTCCACCGGTGAGATGAAGACCGATACCTAATTTTACGTGATCGGCCAGGAAACAACCTAACTTCAGAATACCGGTGTCAATTTGTCCAATACCTTCAAGCATTACTCGTACCGAACCGTAATTGTTTTTTAGATCGGAATTAGTTGTCATTGCACCGATATTTACCCATTCGCCGAGCCAGCTATGACCCAGGAATCCATCGTGATGTTTGTTTGAGTAGCCGTGAATAATCGACGCCTCGACCTCACCACCGACCCGGCAGACCGGCCCGATACAACTTTCTGCACGAATGCGGGCACTGGCGATGATTGTGCCAGGACCGATATAGGCGGGTCCCTGGATGTAACTAAACGGTTCGATGTGAGCCGCTTCGACAAAGATCGGCCCATCACGGCTATCAAACACCACTGGCCCAATCAGTTGCGCTGCCGGGTCAACGTAGACGCGCTTGCCGTGCGTAATGATATGAGGAGTGTCGGCAGAGAAGAGTGGGAGACGACGGGCCAGCAACGGTTCGTCGCGAATTAACTGCTCACCAGCCTCAGTGATGAGGTCCCATGGATACCTCAAGAGTGCTGCTGGGGGCTGTAGTTCAACTACACGCGCAAAACGGAGCAACTCGTCGCGGGCAGCTTCTGCCTGCTGCTCACGAAGATAATAGATGATCGCACTGGCAAGCGCCGGAGATACTCGTGCCCCAAGTAGTGTCTCTCCGGTGATATAAGCGGTGTTGATCGGTTCACAGGCAAGTGCAGTTAACCATTCAAGGTTGAGAGCCCGCCCGTTCACCAACAGAATGGGATCACTGCTCGCTAACAATGAGGCTAACCCGCCGGATGGCCCGAAGTACGCCATTAGATGGGGTCGCATCAATCCGTGGGCCGGTCGGCCAAGGATCGCCATAACACGCTCACGAGTCGAGAAGGCGCCACAACGTAGTTCAAAGACCGGACGAGCCTGAACTAATGTTGCAAAGTGGCGCCAGAGTTCATCTTCAAACAGGATGACGGTCATACCGTTTTGACTATTGCCCACATGCAGGGTTGCTGTTCGATCAAAAGCATAGCACAGATTACGCGCTTCGCAACTGGGGCTAAGGAAAGCAGATGAGTTCGATTGGCCTGAGTTGTCATCAATTTGTAATCCACCGTATCCCAAAAGTTATCCACATTTTCGTACAAGTTATCCACATTACGACAGGAGATCGTGGAGATGTTGGGGATAACTTGTTGACCCGCACCTGAAACACACCTTTACGCGAGTGCTACAATACCTCTCAAAGAGCGTCCATGCGAATGTTGATCGTCACTAATCTCTGAACTGATGCGTGAAGAGGGCTAACGATCATACGTGTGAAATCTGCACCAACGTTCAGCTACACACTGACGACCACCAGCGGAGAAGTTTTATGACCACGACCCTTGTTCGCGGCTGCTGCCCCCATGATTGCCCTGATACTTGTGCTACCATTACTGAAGTACGCGATGGACGTGCGGTTGCGTTTTATGCCAACCCCGAACATCCGATTACGCAAGGATGGCTCTGTGCGAAAGTACGGCCATACCTCGAACGAGTGTACAGCCCGGACCGTTTACTGTACCCGCTTCGTCGTACCGGTACGAAAGGTAGTGGATCGTGGAAACGGATTGACTGGGAAGAGGCTATCGCGACGATTAGCGAACGATGGAAGGCCATTATTGCCGAATATGGAGCTGCGGCCATTCTCCCCTATTCGTACAGTGGTACACTGGGGTTACTACAAACCGCGATTGTTGATGCGCGACTCTGGAATCGGATGGGCGCCAGCGCTCTTGATCGCACTATCTGCTGTGCTGCAGCGCACGCTGCTGTTTATGCCACACTCGGCGCACGGTACAGCCCGGATTACGATGATCTCTTGCACAGCCGATTGATCATTCTTTGGGGGCACAATCCGGCCAGCTCTGGCCCCCATGCGATGCCGTTTATCCGCCAGGCGCAACGGTCTGGGGCTTATGTGGTCGTGATCGATCCACGACGAACTGCTACTGCCCGCTCGGCCGATTTGCACCTGCCGATCAATCCGGCGACGGATGGCGCGTTAGCGCTTGGGATGATGCACGTTATTTTTGCCGAGCATTTGCACGATGAACCATGGCTTGAAGCACACACGGTAGGGTGGCGTGACCTACGAGCACGGGCGGCTGAGTATGATCCCGAACGAGTCGCAACCATTACTGGCTTGCCAGCGCAAACCATCATCGAGCTGGCGCGTCGCTACGCAACCACAAAACCGGCAATCATCAAAACGGCTGATGGTATTCAGCGCCATCAGAATGGTGGTCAAACTTTCCGTGCCCTGCTCTGCCTGCCGGCCGTTGTCGGTCAATACGGTGTGCGTGGTGGCGGTCTGGCTTATTCGACGGGCGGTTATGCCGTATGGGATAGTGAAGCCATCGGACACGCCTCGGAATGTCCATCGCCACCCCGTTCCATCAATATGAACCGTCTTGGTGCAGCGCTCACAGGTGAAGTAACCGATCCACCGATTATGTCGCTCTTCGTGTACTGTGCAAACCCGCTAGCTTCCTCTCCCAATGCTGGTCTGATCGAACAGGGATTACGACGAGAAGACCTGTTTACCGTCGTGCATGACCTCTTTATGACCGATACCGCTCGTTACGCCGATATTGTCTTACCTGCAACCAGCCAGCTTGAACATCTCGATCTGCATCGCGCCTATGGTCATCGCTATCTGACCCTCAATCAACCGGCCATTGCACCATTGGGTGAAGCAAAGAGTAATTGGGATGTAAGCCGTCTGCTGGCACGAGCGATGGGCTATACCGAACCGTGGTTGCACGAGAGCGCCGAGGATGCGATCCGTGGGGTTTTGGAAGCCTCACGGGCACGTAATCCATTTCTAGCCAACATCACCTTTGAACGCTTACAACGCGAGGGAACGGTACGACTGAACCTGTCACCGGAGGATGAAGTTCCCTTTGCCAACGGCCACTTTCCAACACCATCGGGCAAAGTGGAGCTGTGGAGTGCCACACTGGCTGCTCAGGGTCTCGATCCACTGCCCCGCTATGAGCCACCGACCGAGTATGTGACCCATCCGCTTGAAGACGGATGGCTAACCCTGATTTCTGCTGCGCCACACCATTTTGTCTCATCAAGCATGGCAAACCAGCCGAGTCTTCGTCGCAAAGAAGGAGAGCCACACGTCGAGATAAACCCAATCGATGCCGCTGCCCGTGACATTCGCGATGGCGATATGGTAGTTGTGAGCAACGAACGTGGGCAGTGTTGCCTGCGTGCGGTTATCAGCACTAATGTACCGGTAGGCGTGGTCGCTGCCACAAAAGGACACTGGGCAAGCCTTTCACCCGACGGTCGGAACGTCAATTGGACAACTCCCGACGCACTGGCCGATTTAGGTGGACAGAGCACATTTCATAGCAATCGAGTGCAGATCAGGGCGGCAAGGCCTTGAGAGTACTTCAACCTGCCCATCCGAATCGCTGCAACGAAAGGATGATGGTTTGTGAAACGCCTCTCATGGACTGGGAATGGTCAATCAATGACCGAAATCACAATTTTGCTCGGATTGGTGGCAGCAGTGGCGATAGCCAGTCTAACTCTTACCGGTGAAGGTACACGCGATGCACTCTGTCGGGCTGCCGGTGCTTTTGGCAGCAACTGTAGTGACTTGTTTGTTGATAATTTCGCTCATCTCGATAACTGGACGATCCAGAATGGGCGCTGGCAAGTTCGTGATGGTCGTCTTTGCATTGAGGGTACAGGCCGTATCTATCACTCACTTAACCGGAGTGATTACGTTATTGATATAAATCTGGCTCGTATTAGCCAGGGCAATGGTTATGGCATCTTCTTCCGCGATTCAGGTGGGCCGGCATTCAACGGTTATACGTTTCAATATGACCCAGGGTACGGGAAAGGTGCATTTATTTTTCGCAAGTGGATCAATGGCCGAGAATTGTCGGTACCGATTGCCCGCGTTGACGCACCAACCGGGTATAACTGGTATGGTAGCGACCGACAGGTGCGCGTAGAGGTACGCGGTGATACATTCACAGCCTTCATTGACGGTCAGTTGGTCGTTCAGGCTCGTGACACTACGTTCACTCAGGGCGGGATTGGGTTGCGTAGTTGGGATGCAACGAGTGTCTGTTTCGACGATCTTAGGATACGCAGGCCGTGAGCAGGGTGACTGTCAATCTACGCTAGCGTGTACCGCGATTGGCAGGGATAACTCGAGAAACGCGCAAGGGGCTAAGGAGGTAGCAATGAGTACGGGTGAGCAATTCGACCCCGATTACTACGTGAAATGGCGACCACCGCTTATTCCACCAGGGCAGGGACGGCAAGTAGTCCGCATTGCGATTTTCGTGCTCAGTGGAATACTGATAATCATGGCCGCAGTTGCACTCTGGCGAAGCAACTTGATCGCGTTGCCCGGTGGTCGTGGCACAATTGTCGGAAAAGTGATTGCGCCGAGTGAAGGGGCAGTTGTGTTTACACTGACAAACCCTACCGAAATCCCGGTTGGCGTAGATGGTCGTTTTACGCTACCTGATGTTCCTTCTGGACGACAGATGCTCTACGTTGGTTTTTCCGGCACTGCCTGGGAAGTAGAGGTTAATGTACCCAATCAGGGGATGGTTGACGTGGGGGTCATTACCGTTGAAACAACTGCCGAGGCGATCAGGGAGAGGTAAACAGTGTGAAGAGAGCGGTTAGCGTTTTCCCGGCGGTTGTTTGCTCCCCAGCTCCTTCCTCGTCCATGGTTTGAAAGGGGCGAAGAAGAGAATATTCGGGCATCAGGACAGATGAAGGTGTCTCACGGTACAGTGAATGAACCCTGATAGGTGGACGGGCGCAGCGTTGCTGCGCCCTGACCCTATCTCCTGCTGCAACAGGAGATGTCGGATTGGCGCTCTGTAACCATCGTCATGGACACATGTAGAGGCGAGGCGATGCCTCGCCTCTCATCGTGAACCGTCTCGCATCCATCGCCGAGGTTCATCTGTCGTGACATGATTATTCGGATAAACCCTTCGTGCCCATGGATCAGCCCCCAACGCAGATGCTACATCATCGGCTGAAGTGACGGCGTGACAGTGGATTCTTGGTCGATAACAGCCGACGTACACGACCGGACGATACACCGTGTGGTTCCGCATCGTTTGCATGCCGACTGCCACCGTCTACCGCATTATCACCGCCACTCTCAGAGACGTCCAGACGCATTAGCACACAATCCCTATGGATGGGCGTACATCTATACAATCACCGAATCTTGCTGATACACACCAAACACTTCACGCAGCACATCACACATCTCGCCAAGCGTGCAGTAAGCACGCACACATTCGAGGATTGCCGGCATCATATTTTCGGTACCTTGCGCAGCAGCACGTAATTCGGCCAGCCGACGCTTTACCAGTTCCTGATCACGATCGCGGCGCACCCGATTGAGGCGTTCGAGATGACGCTTCTCACCCTCTGGGTCCATTTGCAGAATTGGGATGGTTATCGGCTCATCGTCCTGGAAGGCATTTACACCGACAATGATGCGTTCACCGCGATCAATCTCTTGCTGGTAGCGATACGCAGCATCGGCGATTTCGCGGTGGAAGTAGCCGTTACGTATCGCAGCAATAACCCCACCTTGCGCATTGATGGCATCGAAGATGTGTTGTGCTTCGCGCTCCATGCGGTCGGTCAGGGCTTCCACGAAATAGCTCCCGCCGAGCGGATCAACCGTGTTGGCCACACCACTCTCATAGGCAATGATTTGCTGGGTGCGTAGGGCTATTGTCACCGCTTTTTCTGATGGCAAGGCCAGGGCTTCATCCATCGAATTGGTATGGAGGCTCTGAGTACCGCCGAGTACTGCGGCCAGGGCCTGAATGGCAGTACGCACAATATTAATTTCAGGCTGCTGAGCAGTTAATGAACAACCAGCAGTTTGGGTATGGAAGCGTAACCACCACGAACGTTCGTTCTTTGCTCCGTAGCGTTCGCGCATCGCCCGCGCCCAGATGCGGCGCGCAGCACGATATTTCGCAATCTCTTCAAAGAAGTCGTTGTGGGCGTTGAAGAAGAAACTAATTCGCGGTGCAAATTCGTCAATATCCAGACCGCGCTCTAGCGCTGCTTCAACATAAGCGAATCCATCGGCCAGCGTGAAAGCCAGTTCTTGTACGGCAGTGCTTCCGGCCTCGCGGATATGGTATCCACTCACGCTAATGGGATTCCACTGTGGTACATGTCGGGTAGCAAATTCGATAGTATCGACAACCAGGCGCATGCTCGGTTCAGGCGGGAAGATGTACTCGTTCTGGGCAATATACTCTTTCAGAATATCGTTCTGAATCGTACCGCGTAATTTGCTCCAGGGAATCCCGCGCTTTTCGGCAACTACCAGATACATCGCCCAGATCATCGCTGCTGGCGAGTTGATAGTCATTGAGGTGCTGACTTGATCGAGCGGCAGATCGGCCAGCAGAATCTCCATGTCGGCTAGCGAGGATACCGCCACACCGCATTTACCAAATTCCCCCTCGACCAACGGATGATCCGTATCACGTCCGTACAGTGTCGGCATGTCAAAGGCGATGGATAGGCCAGTCTGACCTTGCTCTAGCAGATACTTGAAACGGGCATTGGTCTCTTCAGCACTACCAAAACCGGCAAACATGCGCATTGTCCACAATTTGCCGCGGTAACCGGTTGGGTGAATGCCCCGTGTGAAAGGGTACTGACCAGGATAGCCAACATTCCGCAGAAAATGTTCTGTCGGCGAAATACCGTCGCGTGTCAGATCGAGTGGTGTGTAGAGCCGTTCAACTGGTGAGCTACTGGTAGTCATGAACGGGCCTGAGCGTTCGGGTGTCCGGCGCAGAGCTGGCCAGAGACACTGCTGTTCCCATTGCTCGTGGGCGGCAGTAAGCTGCTCAATGTCAGACATCATCGTCCCTCCTGACTGACGAATGGTTCACAGACGTATATCTCTATTGTACAACGGAGTCGCCAATTAACGAACGGGCTAATGCCACTGCACTGACAGATTGTGCGCCGGCACTACGCAACGCGGTTGCACATGCTGCGAGTGTGGCACCGGTGGTAAGCACATCGTCAACCAGGATGATACGGCACGGTGGTGGCGTGCGTTTTACCCAGACGAAAGCCCCAGCAACATTGGCTGCACGACTGCTTGCAGCCAGCCGAGCCTGCCGATTGGTGGCGCGCACCCGCACCAGGCCGTCGAGTAGTGGTGGTCCACCAGGACGACGGAGACGACTGGCGATCTCGGCTGCCTGATTAAAACCTCGTTCACGAAATCGGTCACGGTGCAGAGGAACCGCGATCAGAGCATCGGCGCTAAGTGGACCAACAGCAGTCGCCAACAGATCGCCTAAAGCGTAAGCTATCCGTCGTCGCCGACCGTACTTGAGTTGATGGATAGCTCTGATCAATTCGCCTTCATAACGAAAGGCAACCCATGCGCCATCGAGGCCAGGAGGTGGCGGAAAGGGCGGAAACGGTTGGAGCCGCTCGCGACAGGCAGCACAGAAGAGGTTGCCGGTCAGACGATGACAGCCAGCACAGCGCTCAGGAAACAGCCAGTTCAGGATATGTTCAAGCATACCACATCGCGTCCTGCTATCACGATAAAGCACGTACAATACCTGTAGAGCACTATTGTGACAATAGTGAACCTACTCTACAGATCAGAACGTTTTTCAGCGCAAAAGGATACGCAAATATGGCCCGTACAAAACAGACCAATGCCACTGAGTACACCCCGAAGCGCAAAGGTCAATTGCCAACCAAAATATGTGTGGTATGTCATCGCCCATTTGAATGGCGCAAAAAATGGGCTACCTGCTGGCAGGAAATACGTTACTGTTCAGAACGATGTCGGCGCGCCAGGAAGGGGCTGAGAGAGAGTGAACCTTAGCACATGATCAACAACCGAGGTTTTTGATGAGTCTCGACAATGATGCACAACTAGTGTTTCGGGGAATGGTGGCAGGTAACGCATGCGTCGCGGCGACGCGATGGTAAAGGGTTTTATGAGAATATCCTTAGTCTGGGGCGCAAAGGAGGCGTATCCCTGGCGTGATACCGTCGCCGAGGACGTCGCTGCGGGCTGGAGCGTCAGGGCTGGCCGACAGCCGCGATGGGATGCCCTTCGCAGGACAAGCCCGCTGCGTTCACTGGCTGCCCGGCGAGTACGTTCATCTGCGACGGCGCATCGCAGCGCCAGAACCCGAATCGGTTGGTGTCCCGCTCAGCCCGACATCCGTGCTCCAGACTTCTATGAGAAGCATAGCCTGAAAGCACAACGAGAATCAAGAACTATTCACCGCTACGTCACCCTCGACCTTCACAAGGAGTACGTCATGGTCGGGGTAATGAACGCTGCCCAGGAATGGGTCCTGCGACCGCGCAAGGTGGCGATGATGCGCTGCCGCACGTGGGCCGCCGCCAACCTGTGCCAGGGCGACACCGTCATCCTGGAGACGACCGGTACCGTCTGGGCGATCTCCGACAGTGTTGGTCCGCTCGTCACGCGGACGGTAGTCGCGCACGCCGGGGCAGTTCGGCAGATTGCCGACGTGCGGGGCAAGCCCCACACGGAAGACCTACAACACCTGTTCCGGCTGTTGATCGCCGCCATCGTGCCGGACGTGTGGGTGCAGCCTGCCCACGTGCGCGCGGTGCGCGGTCTGCGTTCGTCCCGCAACTGGCTAGGAACACCAGCAACGATGATTCGCAATCGTCTGCACCGCCTGCTGCACCGCCACAACCTGAAGGTGGGCGAGAACGGTCTCACGGATGCAGCGTGGTGGGACAGCCAGCCGCTCGGTGCGCCGGAGAACCTGCACAGGCGGCAGGCACTAGCCCTGCCATCTGCGTCCAACGGTTTGCGCTTCAGTCGCCCGACTGAGCCCAGCGGAGGCGGGTCGGCTGGAGCGAGTGGTTAGGCCGCCGCTACGGATAGTCCTTCCTCACCGCCGGAATGAACCCTTTACACGGCCCACCCACGCACACACTGACGTCATACGAACGCCAGCCCCGCTCGCTGAACCAGAAGTTGCCATAAGCAGAAGTCACGTAGATGTCGAAACGGATCGTGTAAGCCCCTGGGCCCCAGTTGGGGATGTTCTGGATGGTCAGGTTCACCATAGGAGAAGGGTCGCCTTTTGGCGTGCCACACACAGAGGCCCAACTGCTGCCCGTGACTTCCCCGTGACCGGCCTTGGCCCAGCGATAGCGGAGTTCGTAGCTGAAATGGGGATAACTACACGTCCAGTCAGCGACGCCTGTGTTTTGCACTTTCACAGCAATGGGATACGTGCCACCGTGATCCATGGTCGGCGGATGGTTGTCCGGCGTGCCCCAGTTGATCTGCAAAGGGTTCCAGCGGTAGGACGGGGTGAGCAAGGCATTATTGTTGGCTGCATCCCGGATATGGACGCCGGTGTAGTAGTGCACCAGGATCTGCTCGGCGCGTTCCCAGCGCACACTCCAGGCGCCCAGGTCCCGATTCATGTTGAAGCTCAGATTGCCTCGCGCCCAGCGGCCGGCTCCTTTCTGGCTCATGCCACGGCCATGCCCGTCTGGGACGATGTCCGGATGGGAACTGATGGGGTCATCTACAGCGATCAAGTAAGGCTGCCCACCATTGACCGTGCGGTTGCCAATATCGGCAAAGAATTCGCTGAAGGCCGGCAGGTCATCGTTGGGATAGGTGCCATAGGCGATGTAGTGACGCCGAGCAACGGCCCCGCACACAATCCGCTGATACCGGTTGAGGTTGCTGCTGGCACACGGGTCGCTCGGATTGTCCGGGAAGGTGGTCGACGAGAGGGCTTCAAAGGTGTAAGGAACGAAGACCTGAAACTGGTTCGAGTTATTGATGGCGCTCCCCTGGCGGATATGCCAGTAAGCGTAGGAACGGGCAGCGATGGCCTGCGCCTGGATGGCAGTGGGGTGGAAAGGATCAACAGGCATTTCCCTGGGCACTACGTCCAAAAGGTAGTCGGTCTCGATGGGGATAGTGATGGGATTGTTCGTATAGGGATAGGGACGACTGGAAATAGCCGTACAACCGTAGTATGTGTCATTGGATGAACAGAGATGATAGGTTCCGGTAGCAGGATTGACCCACAGAGCGCCACTTGACTCCAATCGATACACACGTAGGGTGATATGTGAAGGAGGATTAAAAGAGGCAAAAGCGCTTTGAGAACTGATCGCTCCTACGAGGAGTAAAGTCAGCGAAAGACGTTTAAAACGAATAGACATTATATCCCCCTTACGGCCATGTTACTTCTATAAGGCACAATGGACCATATAGGCAGGTTACAGCGAGGGAATCACCATTGAGGGACCAAGCCAAGTTCCATCCGAAATTCCCAGCCGGGAATACCATATGAGGCAGCAAATGCTTGTTTTGCCCAGTTGTGGCTTCAACCAAATAAAGACCCTCCCACGTTGTCCCGTCCCGATATTCTACAGTAGCCAATACGGACAGCATTTGGCTATTTGGCGCCCAAGCCATATCGGTCACATAATGCCGACCGGGTTCGATATCCGGCCCTGGCGATAGCATTCGGCGCTCTCCCGTTTCCATGTCCAGGATGGTCAACTCGGTGCGCCCAAAAGGCAGATCCAGATCGCCCGTCGTGATGAAAGCCAGATAGCGCCCATCCGGACTCCACTGCGCCTCCAGAGGCCACGGCGGAATGTCCATCGCTTCAGGGTTGTACTCCCCCAACGTCAGTTCGCACACCTGGGTGGTCTTCACGTCCAACAAAAACGTCCAGAACTGCGAATAGAGCACAACCCGGGTGCCATCGGGATGCCAAACCATAGTGAATTGCGGCGACCGATAGCGTATGGCCCACTCCAATTCCGGCTTCGGATACTTCCAGGCGGCAACGTTCCATGGCACCGTTTGAATGACCCGGCTTTCCCCATCGAAAACCTGCGGTCGGTCCGGCTCCGAGCGGGAGAAGTACCACAGTCGCTTCCCACCCGGTTCAACCGCCAACGCTCCCCTTATGTCTGACGTCAGGCGTTCTACCTGTTGGGGGTTGCCATAGCTGATCCACAATTCTGGATGGTAGACGATCGGCGGTTCCTGGCCCTTTTCCGCCACCAGGGTGATATAGGCCACGGCCCTTAAGGCCGGCAACCAGACCGGCTTGCCGCTGCTCCCGTCACGCTCGGCGTAAGTGTTCAACTCACCGGTGCGGACGTTGAAAAGGTCGATGCTACTGCGGTTAGTGTCGGGAATGTCCCGGGTGATGAGCAACTGTTGTCCATCCGGCAGCCACCCGGCGATGCCGATGGCCGAGGGATGGGTCAGCACCACCCGAGGTTCGGAAAACCGGTAAGCCTCGAAAGGCGGACCAGGCTCGGCAGGCACAGGCTGACCCGCAAATAGGCAAGGTGGCACCGGCATAGGAACGACCGTAGGTGTTGCTGGTGGAGGATAGGGTGGCAGTGTCGGCGTCTCGAGAGGGGATTGGAAGGCTTGAAATCCCGGTTGCGCTCCCTCCTGTAGCTGGTCAAGGGTCATGGCAAGAACCACTGCCAGGCCTACGAGCACCAGCAGGCCCAACAAACCTTCTGCGATGCTGAACATGCGTTTCATGTTGCACCTCTAATTTACTCATGTATGCACTCCGCTGCAAGTTCGATCATGCACACGCAGCAGCCTAACGGCACCGAGCTCAGCCGCTGCGACCGAGGCGAGTGAAGCGAGCGAGGTAGCAGTCGGCTGGAAGCGCGTGTTGGGCGGCCATTCTTGTGGCAATCCTACTTGCTCGCAACGACAAAGACACGCCCTTCCTTTTCAGGCTCATCAATGGCCGTCTTCAAGTCTTGAATCCTGGCAAAGTAGGTGTTCTTCCAACCAGCATCATGTAATAGATCGCTTACCTTTTTCATTTCAAAGACGGTGTTGAACACGATCTCTGCAAAGCGCTCATATAGTCCGTTGGGTAAGCGAACAAATCCACTTATTCTTGTCCACGCCTTATCGCCGGTACCATCGTACATGCCGTGCGTGATGATCACCGCATCTTCGTCGCTTTCGTCAACATAAACGTTGTTCCAACGTCTCAACCCGCTGCGTGTGTTGAGGTCAAAGATAAAGTAACCATCACAAACGGCGTAGACGCATTGAAAACATTTGTACAATGCCTTTTCGCTTTCGAGATGATTGAGCGCGTCATACGTAGAAACGACCAAACCAAAGCGTTCATCGAGCGTGAAGTTACTTGCATCACCCTGGACAAAAGCGGCCTGCCCCGAATCAATGTATTGACGCGCATTTTCACGAGCATATTCGAGCATGTGTTCCGAGAGATCAAGGCCAACGACGCGATACCCCTGCTCCAGAAAATAGACCGCAAGATGTCCAGTACCGCAACAGAGATCGAGGACGGTCTTATCCTTGTGTCCAATCGGCGTGGCGGCATAGAAATCGAGGATAAGCGGAGCAACTTGCCTGGCAAAACCAGACCATCTCAAATTATAGACTCGGGCGAAGCCCTGACTGTACGACTGCATCTGATTCACTCCTGCGACC
This sequence comes from Chloroflexus sp. MS-CIW-1, assembly GCF_030444705.1. Taxonomy (NCBI): domain Bacteria; kingdom Bacillati; phylum Chloroflexota; class Chloroflexia; order Chloroflexales; family Chloroflexaceae; genus Chloroflexus; species Chloroflexus sp. MS-CIW-1. Next base: position 770,366 of record NZ_JAUBWR010000001.1, on the reverse strand, counting down.
ATGAGGCCGCCCAACGGTTTGCGCTTCACCTGCGCCACGCAGCGCAGCGGTGTCAGGTGCAAGCGCATGTTAGCCAGCGTTTGTTCGGTTACCGCTACCACAACCGCGTGATACCATATGCATCAAATTCAGGGTCGCGGCTCACAATCGGCATCTGCTCGACAAGGGCCTGGGCAATTAGCAACCGATCAAAATGGATCACGATGGTGAAACGGTAAAATAGCCACTTGAGCCGTATGACTGATGGTGATACCCAGTATCCCGATACGATTCAAACTGATTTGCTGCGGAATAAAGGGCTCAAAGGGTTGTGCCAGTCGGAGCCTACCCAACCTGTTTTAATAGCCATCTCCCATAGGCTGGCAACACTCAAGAAGACGTCGTTGTTGACATTTTCACTCAACGTTCGCGCTGTTGAACTGAGACGTTCATCCCCGCCAATCAACCACAAAAAGCTGTGAGTGTCCAACAATAGTTTCATAGCATATAGGCGTTGAAATCGGCAAGTGGCGCATCAAAGTCCTCACTCATGACAATGAGTCCTTTGGCACTCCCAAATTGGCGACGTGCCTGTGGTATAGCAGGCACCAGTTGCACGGCTTCCTGGAGGTCTTTGAGAATAACGACCGTTTCGCCCTTGAGCGCTGCATTCACTAACTCGAGCAAACGTGATTTTGCTTCTTCTAGACTAACTTGCAGCATTTCGCCAACCTTTCTGGAAATATAAGGTGCCCTATGAACGCTGGCTAACGGTTGGTTTTCTTAGAATATCCTTAGTCTGGGGCGCAAAGGAGGCGTATCCCTGGCGTGATACCGTCGCCGAGGACGTCGCTGCGGGGTGGAGCGTCAGGGCTGGCCGACAGCCGCGATGGGATGCCCTGCGCAGGACAAGCCCGCTGCGTTCACTGGCTGCCCGGCGAATACGTTCATCTGCGACGGCGCATCGCAGCGCCAGAACCCGAATCGGTTGGTGTCCCGCTCAGCCCGACATCCGTGCCCCAGACTTCTATGAGAAGCATAGCATGAAAGCACAACGAGAATCAAGAACTATTCACCGCTACGTCACCCTCGACCTTCACAAGGAGTACGTCATGGTCGGGGTAATGAACGCTGCCCAGGAATAGGTCCTGCGACCGCACCAGGTGGCGATGATGCGCTGCCGCACGTGGGCCGCCGCCAACCTGTGCCAGGGCGACACCGTCATCCTGGAGACGACCGGTACCGTCTGGGCGATCTCCGACAGTGTTGGCCCGCTCGTCACAGGGACGGTAGTCGCGCACGCCGAGGCAGTTCGGCAGATTGCCGACGTACGGGGCAAGCCCGACACGGAAGACCTGCAACGCCTGTTCCGGCTGTTGATCGCCGCCATCGTGCCGGACGTGTGGGTGCAGCCTGCCCACGTGCGCGCGGTGCGCGGTCTGCGTTCGTCCCGCAACCGGCTAGGAACACCAGCAACAATGATTCGCAATCGTCTGCACCGCCTGCTGCACCGCCACAACCTGAAGGTGGGCGAGAACGGTCTCACGGATGCAGCGTGGTGGGACAGCCAGCCGCTCGGTGCGCCGGAGAACCTGCACAGGCGGCAGGCACTAGCCCTGCCATCTGCGTCCAACGGTTTGCGCTTCAGTCGCCCGACTGAGCCCAGCGGAGGCGGGTCGGCTGGAGCGAGTGGTTAGGCCGCCGCTACGGATAGTCCTTCCTCACCGCCGGAATGAACCCTTTACACGGCCCACCCACGCACACACTGACGTCATACGAACGCCAGCCCCGCTCGCTGAACCAGAAGTTGCCATAAGCAGAAGTCACGTAGATGTCGAAACGGATCGTGTAAGCCCCTGGGCCCCAGTTGGGGATGTTCTGGATGGTCAGGTTCACCATAGGAGAAGGGTCGCCTTTTGGCGTGCCACACACAGAGGCCCAACTGCTGCCCGTGACTTCCCCGTGACCGGCCTTGGCCCAGCGATAGCGGAGTTCGTAGCTGAAATGGGGATAACTACACGTCCAGTCAGCGACGCCTGTGTTTTGCACTTTCACAGCAATGGGATACGTGCCACCGTGATCCATGGTCGGCGGATGGTTGTCCGGCGTGCCCCAGTTGATCTGCAAAGGGTTCCAGCGGTAGGACGGGGTGAGCAAGGCATTATTGTTGGCTGCATCCCGGATATGGACGCCGGTGTAGTAGTGCACCAGGATCTGCTCGGCGCGTTCCCAGCGCACACTCCAGGCGCCCAGGTCCCGATTCATGTTGAAGCTCAGATTGCCTCGCGCCCAGCGGCCGGCTCCTTTCTGGCTCATGCCACGGCCATGCCCGTCTGGGACGATGTCCGGATGGGAACTGATGGGGTCATCTACAGCGATCAAGTAAGGCTGCCCACCATTGACCGTGCGGTTGCCAATATCGGCAAAGAATTCGCTGAAGGCCGGCAGGTCATCGTTGGGATAGGTGCCATAGGCGATGTAGTGACGCCGAGCAACGGCCCCGCACACAATCCGCTGATACCGGTTGAGGTTGCTGCTGGCACACGGGTCGCTCGGATTGTCCGGGAAGGTGGTCGACGAGAGGGCTTCAAAGGTGTAAGGAACGAAGACCTGAAACTGGTTCGAGTTATTGATGGCGCTCCCCTGGCGGATATGCCAGTAGGCGTAGGAGCGGGCAGCGATGGCCTGCGCCTGGATGGCCGTAGGATGGAAAGGATCAATAGGCATTTCCCTGGGCACTACGTCCAAAAGGTAGTCGGTCTCGATGGACACAGTGGCGGGATTGTTCGTATATGGATAGGGACGTACTTGGTCTGAGGGGTAGCGAAACTGATCGAACCAAGTACAGCCCCAATTTTTATCAGGTGGATTAAGTTGGCAGGCAATATTGGTGTTTCCTCCGCCCGGGTAAACCAATCTGTACATGGTTACAGTAATCGAATCCGGTGGAGTAAACGAAGATACGGGTGTAGCAGTTGCTGATCCCAGCACGGCTATTAGCAGAATGAGGGGAATCCCTGCGAACCTCAGAACCCAGCTCAAGATTCCTCGTCGCAAAGGAAGTTTTTCTTGGGCTTTCATCGCGTGACCTCCACCGAGACAATGCAGAGCCGACCTTCAATCATCAAATGTTCTTTCGGTTCCACCACTGGGCACGCTAATGCTATCGCCTGGCCGGTCGGTGACCATGCGATCCCCCACGCACCAATATTAACAAACTGGTGATCTGCCAGTATCTCTTTTGCATAACCTGTAGTGGCATTGATGAAATACAAGCCGTGAAGCTCCAGTCCGTTCTCACTGGTACCTTTTTTGGCGATAACCAGGAGGTCATGACTATTGGGAGCCCAGGCGATAGCATATAAGTATTGGAGCCCAAGATTGAGGTAGCGCCGTTCTCCGGTATTCATGTCTATCAGCGTCAGGTCAGTGAAATGGACAGGGGGATCCCCCACAGTGGTTAATGCAGCTATATAACGCCCATTTGGGCTCCATTGCACATGAAATGTCCACCGCTTGCCATATCTGGCTTCACTTTTCTCAAAGCCAAGGTCTAGTTCGCAAATTTGCCCTGAGGGTAAATCGGCTAAATAAAAACCTGTATCGTTGTAGAAAGCAATTTGGTCACCATTGGGATGCCAAGCAGCCCGATACGGCTCCGGTCCAAATTGTTGTCCTAAAGCGGACAACTCCTGCCACGGCGTCAATGGCAAAGTAAAGGGAAAGGTTTGCCGTTGAGCCTGGGCTACATCAAAGGCTTCAGGCCGATCCTGGGCGGTGAAAAAGACCACCCGTCGACCGTCAGAACTAACGGCCAGGTAAGGGGTTGCCAAGCCGGTAACCACCTCTTCCAGAGGTAACCCTTCTCCCCGACTGATAAGCAACACATTCTGTTTATTATGCGAAACATCGACAAAGGCCACTGCCTGTGCGGAAGCCAGCCAGACCGGTTTGGGATTAGAGACAATGCTGAAACCTTGCCACTCCCCGTAGCGCTGTAGTTCTCCCGTTTTTACATTGAATGTCTCAATGTATTCCCCGGACTGGTCAGGAGTCAACCGGGTGATCAAGAGGCGCTGACCATCCGGCAGCCACCCGGCGATGCCGATGGCCGAGGGGTGGGTCAGCACCACCCGGGGTTCGGAAAACCGGTAAGTCTCTAAAGGCGGACCAGGCTCGGCAGGCGCAGGCTGACCCGCAAATAGGCAAGGTGGCACCGGCTTGGGAACGGCCGTAGGTGTTTCTGGTAGAGGATAGGGTGGCAGTGTCGGCGTCTCGAGAGGGGATTGGAAGGCTTGAAATCCCGGTTGCGCTCCCTCCTGTAGCTGGTCAAGGGTCATGGCAAGAACCACTGCCAGGCCTACGAGCACCAGCAGGCCCAACAAACCTTCTGCGATGCTGAACATGCGTTTCATGTTGCACCTCTAATTTACTCATGTATGCACTCCGCTGCAAGTTCGATCATGCACACGCAGCAGCCTAACGGCACCGAGCTCAGCCGCTGCGACCGAGGCGAGTGAAGCGAGCGAGGTAGCAGTCGGCTGGAAGCGCGTGTTGGGCGGCCATTCTTGTGGCAATCCTACTTGCTCGCAACGACAAAGACACGCCCTTCCTTTTCAGGCTCATCAATGGCCGTCTTCAAGTCTTGAATCCTGGCAAAGTAGGTGTTCTTCCAACCAGCATCATGTAATAGATCGCTTACCTTTTTCATTTCAAAGACGGTGTTGAACACGATCTCTGCAAAGCGCTCATATAGTCCGTTGGGTAAGCGAACAAATCCACTTATTCTTGTCCACGCCTTATCGCCGGTACCATCGTACATGCCGTGCGTGATGATCACCGCATCTTCGTCGCTTTCGTCAACATAAACGTTGTTCCAACGTCTCAACCCGCTGCGTGTGTTGAGGTCAAAGATAAAGTAACCATCACAAACGGCGTAGACGCATTGAAAACATTTGTACAATGCCTTTTCGCTTTCGAGATGATTGAGCGCGTCATACGTAGAAACGACCAAACCAAAGCGTTCATCGAGCGTGAAGTTACTTGCATCACCCTGGACAAAAGCGGCCTGCCCCGAATCAATGTATTGACGCGCATTTTCACGAGCATATTCGAGCATGTGTTCCGAGAGATCAAGGCCAACGACGCGATACCCCTGCTCCAGAAAATAGACCGCAAGATGTCCAGTACCGCAACAGAGATCGAGGACGGTCTTATCCTTGTGTCCAATCGGCGTGGCGGCATAGAAATCGAGGATAAGCGGAGCAACTTGCCTGGCAAAACCAGACCATCTCAAATTATAGACTCGGGCGAAGCCCTGACTGTACGACTGCATCTGATTCACTCCTGCGACCATGAGGCCGCCCAACGGTTTGCGCTTCACCTGCGCCACGCAGCGCAGCGGTGTCAGGTGCAAGCGCATGTTAGCCAGCGTTTGTTCGGTTACCGCTACCACAACCGCGTGATACCATATGCATCAAATTCAGGGTCGCGGCTCACAATCGGCATCTGCTCGACAAGGGCCTGGGCAATTAGCAACCGATCAAAATGGATCACGATGGTGAAACGGTAAAATAGCCACTTGAGCCGTATGACTGATGGTGATACCCAGTATCCCGATACGATTCAAACTGATTTGCTGCGGAATAAAGGGCTCAAAGGGTTGTGCCAGTCGGAGCCTACCCAACCTGTTTTAATAGCCATCTCCCATAGGCTGGCAACACTCAAGAAGACGTCGTTGTTGACATTTTCACTCAACGTTCGCGCTGTTGAACTGAGACGTTCATCCCCGCCAATCAACCACAAAAAGCTGTGAGTGTCCAACAATAGTTTCATAGCATATAGGCGTTGAAATCGGCAAGTGGCGCATCAAAGTCCTCACTCATGACAATGAGTCCTTTGGCACTCCCAAATTGGCGACGTGCCTGTGGTATAGCAGGCACCAGTTGCACGGCTTCCTGGAGGTCTTTGAGAATAACGACCGTTTCGCCCTTGAGCGCTGCATTCACTAACTCGAGCAAACGTGATTTTGCTTCTTCTAGACTAACTTGCAGCATTTCGCCAACCTTTCTGGAAATATAAGGTGCCCTATGAACGCTGGCTAACGGTTGGTTTTCTTAGAATATCCTTAGTCTGGGGTGCAAAGGAGGTGTATCCCTGGCGTGATACCGTCGCCGAGGACGTCGCTGCGGGGTGGAGCGTCAGGGCTGGCCGACAGCTGCGATGGGTGCCCTTCGCAGGACAAGCCCGCTGCGTTCACTGGCTGCCCGGCGAATACGTTCATCTGCGACGGCGCATCGCAGCGCCAGAACCCGAATCGGTTGGTGTCCCGCTCAGCCCGACATCCGCGCCCCAGACTTCTATGAGAAGCATAGCATGAAAGCACAACGAGAATCAAGAACTATTCACCGCTACGTCGCCCTCGACCTTCACAAGGAGTACGTCATGGTCGGGGTAATGAACGCTGCCCAGGAATAGGTCCTGCGACCGCACCAGGTGGCGATGATGCGCTGCCACACGTGGGCCGCCGCCAACCTGTGCCAGGGCGACACCGTCATCCTGGAGACGACCGGTACCGTCTGGGCGATCTCCGACAGTGTTGGCCCGCTCGTCACAGGGACGGTAGTCGCGCACGCCGGGGCAGTTCGGCAGATTGCCGACGCGCGGGGCAAGCCCGACACGGAAGACCTGCAACGCCTGTTCCGGCTGTTGATCGCCGCCATCGTGCCGGACGTGTGGGTGCAGCCTGCCCACGTGCGCGCGGTGCGCGGTCTGCGTTCGTCCCGCAACCGGCTAGGAACACCAGCAACAATGATTCGCAATCGTCTGCACCGCCTGCTGCACCGCCACAACCTGAAGGTGGGCGAGAACGGTCTCACGGATGCAGCGTGGTGGGACAGCCAGCCGCTCGGTGCGCCGGAGAACCTGCACAGGCGGCAGGCACTAGCCCTGCCATCTGCGTCCAACGGTTTGCGCTTCAGTCGCCCGACTGAGCCCAGCGGAGGCGGGTCGGCTGGAGCGAGTGGTTAGGCCGCCGCTACGGATAGTCCTTCCTCACCGCCGGAATGAACCCTTTACACGGCCCACCCACGCACACACTGACGTCATACGAACGCCAGCCCCGCTCGCTGAACCAGAAGTTGCCATAAGCAGAAGTCACGTAGATGTCGAAACGGATCGTGTAAGCCCCTGGGCCCCAGTTGGGGATGTTCTGGATGGTCAGGTTCACCATAGGAGAAGGGTCGCCTTTTGGCGTGCCACACACAGAGGCCCAACTGCTGCCCGTGACTTCCCCGTGACCGGCCTTGGCCCAGCGATAGCGGAGTTCGTAGCTGAAATGGGGATAACTACACGTCCAGTCAGCGACGCCTGTGTTTTGCACTTTCACAGCAATGGGATACGTGCCACCGTGATCCATGGTCGGCGGATGGTTGTCCGGCGTGCCCCAGTTGATCTGCAAAGGGTTCCAGCGGTAGGACGGGGTGAGCAAGGCATTATTGTTGGCTGCATCCCGGATATGGACGCCGGTGTAGTAGTGCACCAGGATCTGCTCGGCGCGTTCCCAGCGCACACTCCAGGCGCCCAGGTCCCGATTCATGTTGAAGCTCAGATTGCCTCGCGCCCAGCGGCCGGCTCCTTTCTGGCTCATGCCACGGCCATGCCCGTCTGGGACGATGTCCGGATGGGAACTGATGGGGTCATCTACAGCGATCAAGTAAGGCTGCCCACCATTGACCGTGCGGTTGCCAATATCGGCAAAGAATTCGCTGAAGGCCGGCAGGTCATCGTTGGGATAGGTGCCATAGGCGATGTAGTGACGCCGAGCAACGGCCCCGCACACAATCCGCTGATACCGGTTGAGGTTGCTGCTGGCACACGGGTCGCTCGGATTGTCCGGGAAGGTGGTCGACGAGAGGGCTTCAAAGGTGTAAGGAACGAAGACCTGAAACTGGTTCGAGTTATTGATGGCGCTCCCCTGGCGGATATGCCAGTAGGCGTAGGAGCGGGCGGCGATGGCCTGCGCCTGGATGGCCGTGGGATGGAAAGGATCAACAGGCATTTCCCTGGGCACTACGTCCAAGAGATAGTCGGTCTCGATGGAGATGGTTGCAGGATTGGTAGAGTAAGGATAGGCACGAGTTTGACTACGTTCGCACGGGTAACCAGACTCATTACAGAAGGCAGTGCATCCCCATGTTGTATGGCCAGAAGCGCATAGAGTGTAAGGTTCTCTACGCGCACCACTGGCCGTAAGCCAATACAACCAAACGCTTATCTGAGAAGGCGGCGAGTAGGCCATAGGTGTTCGGGCTGTAGCTCGTGGAGCCAAGATAGCAAATATACACAGAAGAATAAAGCCTATTGTCCTCATGACCACCCCTCCTACCGTATGCTCTTAGATTCTACCGAGATGATGCATAGCCTTCCTTCCTCAAGAGTTGGACAGTTCACAGCCAATTGTGAGCCGGTGGAATCCCAGGCAAGCTGCGTAAACCATAGCCCGCCACCGAAATCGTGTTCAGGAAAAATCCGTTGGAATTCCCCTGTGCTTGCATCGACAATAAACACGCCTGCTTTTTCAGAACCCATTTCTGTCATCCTAACTATTCCTAAAACAGCCAAATAACGGCTATCAGGCGCCCAGGCGAGATCGGTCACATAGTGTCGGCCGGGTTCGATATCCGGCCCTGGTGAGAGCGTGCGGCGCTCCCCCGTGGCCATATCCAGGATGGTCAATTCGGTGCGCTCAAAAGGCAAATCCAGATGGCCCGTCGTGATAAATGCCAGATAGCGCCCATCCGGGCTCCACTGCGCCTCCAAAGGCCACGGCGGAATCTCCATCGCTTCGGTGTACTCCCCCAACGTCAGTTCGCACACCTGGTTGGTCTGCACGTCCAGCAAAAACGTCCAGAACTGCGAATAGAGCACAGCCTGGGTGCCATCGGGATGCCAAGCCATAATGAACTGCGGCGACCGATAGCGTATGGCCCACTCCAATTCCGGCTTCGGATACTTCCAGGCGGCAACGTTCCATGGCACCGTTTGAATGACCCGGCTTTCCCCATCGAAAACCTGCGGACGGTCCGGCTCCGAGCGGGAGAAGTACCACAGCCGCTTCCCACCCGGTTCAACCGCCAACGCCCCCGATATGTCTGATGTCAGGCGCTCCACCTGTTGGGGGTCGCCATAGCTGAGCCACAATTCCGGGTGATAGATGAGCGGCTGTTCCTGGTCCTTTTCCGCCATTAGGGTGATATAGGCCACGGCCTTTAGGGCTGGCAACCAGACTGGCTTGCCGCTGCCCCCCTCACGCTCGGCGTAAGTGTTCAACTCACCGGTGCGGACGTTGAAAGTCTCAATAAACTGGCGGTTGGTGCCGGGAATGTCCCGGGTGATGAGCAAGTGCTGACCATTTGGCAGCCAACTGGCGATTCCGATAGCTCCTGTATGGGTCAGAACCACCCGGGGTTCGGAAAACCGGTAAGCCTCCAAAGGCGGAGCGGGTTCAGCAGGCACAGGCTGACCCGCAAATAGGCAAGGTGGCACCGGCATAGGAACGACCGTAGGTGTTTCTGGTGGAGGATAGGGTGGCGGTGCCGGCGTCTCGATAGGAGATTGAAAGGCTTGAAATCCCGGTTGTGCTCCCTTCCGCAGTCCGCCAAAGGTCATGGCAAGAACCACTGCCAGGCCTACAAGCACCAGCAGGCCCAACAAACCTTCTGCGATGCTGAACATGCGTTTCATGTTGCACCTCTAATTTACTCATGTATGCACTCCGCTGCAAGTTCGATCATGCACACGCAGCAGCCTAACGGCACCGAGCTCAGCCGCTGCGACCGAGGCGAGTGAAGCGAGCGAGGTAGCAGTCGGCTGGAAGCGCGTGTTGGGCGGCCATTCTTGTGGCAATCCTACTTGCTCGCAACGACAAAGACACGCCCTTCCTTTTCAGGCTCATCAATGGCCGTCTTCAAGTCTTGAATCCTGGCAAAGTAGGTGTTCTTCCAACCAGCATCATGTAATAGATCGCTTACCTTTTTCATTTCAAAGACGGTGTTGAACACGATCTCTGCAAAGCGCTCATATAGTCCGTTGGGTAAGCGAACAAATCCACTTATTCTTGTCCACGCCTTATCGCCGGTACCATCGTACATGCCGTGCGTGATGATCACCGCATCTTCGTCGCTTTCGTCAACATAAACGTTGTTCCAACGTCTCAACCCGCTGCGTGTGTTGAGGTCAAAGATAAAGTAACCATCACAAACGGCGTAGACGCATTGAAAACATTTGTACAATGCCTTTTCGCTTTCGAGATGATTGAGCGCGTCATACGTAGAAACGACCAAACCAAAGCGTTCATCGAGCGTGAAGTTACTTGCATCACCCTGGACAAAAGCGGCCTGCCCCGAATCAATGTATTGACGCGCATTTTCACGAGCATATTCGAGCATGTGTTCCGAGAGATCAAGGCCAACGACGCGATACCCCTGCTCCAGAAAATAGACCGCAAGATGTCCAGTACCGCAACAGAGATCGAGGACGGTCTTATCCTTGTGTCCAATCGGCGTGGCGGCATAGAAATCGAGGATAAGCGGAGCAACTTGCCTGGCAAAACCAGACCATCTCAAATTATAGACTCGGGCGAAGCCCTGACTGTACGACTGCATCTGATTCACTCCTGCGACCATGAGGCCGCCCAACGGTTTGCGCTTCACCTGCGCCACGCAGCGCAGCGGTGTCAGGTGCAAGCGCATGTTAGCCAGCGTTTGTTCGGTTACCGCTACCACAACCGCGTGATACCATATGCATCAAATTCAGGGTCGCGGCTCACAATCGGCATCTGCTCGACAAGGGCCTGGGCAATTAGCAACCGATCAAAATGGATCACGATGGTGAAACGGTAAAATAGCCACTTGAGCCGTATGACTGATGGTGATACCCAGTATCCCGATACGATTCAAACTGATTTGCTGCGGAATAAAGGGCTCAAAGGGTTGTGCCAGTCGGAGCCTACCCAACCTGTTTTAATAGCCATCTCCCATAGGCTGGCAACACTCAAGAAGACGTCGTTGTTGACATTTTCACTCAACGTTCGCGCTGTTGAACTGAGACGTTCATCCCCGCCAATCAACCACAAAAAGCTGTGAGTGTCCAACAATAGTTTCATAGCATATAGGCGTTGAAATCGGCAAGTGGCGCATCAAAGTCCTCACTCATGACAATGAGTCCTTTGGCACTCCCAAATTGGCGACGTGCCTGTGGTATAGCAGGCACCAGTTGCACGGCTTCCTGGAGGTCTTTGAGAATAACGACCGTTTCGCCCTTGAGCGCTGCATTCACTAACTCGAGCAAACGTGATTTTGCTTCTTCTAGACTAACTTGCAGCATTTCGCCAACCTTTCTGGAAATATAAGGTGCCCTATGAACGCTGGCTAACGGTTGGTTTTCTTAGAATATCCTTAGTCTGGGGCGCAAAGGAGGCGTATCCCTGGCGTGATACCGTCGCCGAGGACGTCGCTGCGGGGTGGAGCGTCAGGGCTGGCCGACAGCCGCGATGGGATGCCCTGCGCAGGACAAGCCCGCTGCGTTCACTGGCTGCCCGGCGAATACGTTCATCTGCGACGGCGCATCGCAGCGCCAGAACCCGAATCGGTTGGTGTCCCGCTCAGCCCGACATCCGTGCCCCAGACTTCTATGAGAAGCATAGCATGAAAGCACAACGAGAATCAAGAACTATTCACCGCTACGTCACCCTCGACCTTCACAAGGAGTACGTCATGGTCGGGGTAATGAACGCTGCCCAGGAATGGGTCCTGCGACCGCGCAAGGTGGCGATGATGCGCTGCCACACGTGGGCCGCCGCCAACCTGTGCCAGGGCGACACCGTCATCCTGGAGACGACCGGTACCGTCTGGGCGATCTCCGATAGTGTTGGCCCGCTCGTCACGCGGACGGTAGTCGCGCACGCCGGGGCAGTTCGGCAGATTGCCGACGCACGGGGCAAGCCCGACACGGAAGACCTGCAACGCCTGTTCCAGCTGTTGATCGCCGCCATCGTGCCGGACGTGTGGTTGCAGCCTGCCCACGTGCGCACGGTGCGCGGTCTGCGTTCGTCCTGCAACCGGCTAGGAACACCAGCAACAATGATTCGCAATCGTCTGCCAAGCAATACGCTCAATACGCCTTGATGAAGGTGTGCGTCGAGACGGACATTACCCGCTACATGCGCAAGAACGTCCCGCGCCGGGTAGCCCTCAAAGATAAGGTCCTGGCACGGATGAAGGCACTGGGTTGCTCCCTTTCAGGGTCTGGGCTGCGGCGCACGCCTGGTGGCCCTCACCTTCCCCCTAGCCCCCTTCCTCTCCCCCGCTGGAGGAGAGGAAGGGGGGGATGGTAACCTCCGCACCTTCCCCCAACCTCCGCACCTTCCCTCTGGCCCCCCGCCCGGAAAGAGTGGGGCTGAGAGCAAGAACGCTGGAACCCCTCACGCAATGGTTGCACGGGTGCGGTATATGACCGATGAGAAATCCGGGTTTTTTGACGCAGCCCTGCCGCAGGCGCTTGCGCCAGGCCATGATCAGCGTTATATGACCGATGAGAAATCCGGATTTTTTGACTCTTATACAGAATGATAATTCTGAGCTGTCTCTACGCTTCCCAAAAGGGACGTGCCCAACCGCGGCGGGTGATTTCGCTGCGTAATTCGAGCATCGCGGTATACGTCGGCAGAATGGCAAGCGTTTCACCAGGTGGCAGGGCTGCCAGAGCGGTATCGAGTGCAGTCGGCAGATCATCGATTACAGTAATGGCTTCAGTCGCAACACCAGCATAATCGAGACGTAACGCCATATCGGCAGCACGAGTACCGCTGACGGTCACATGGGCTACCCGCTGAGCTAATGGCTCAAAATCGGCGTCCCATAGCCACGAGACATCGGTACCATCGGCAAAACGATCATTGATAGCGATCAAGAGATGGAGCGGCCTAGTCGTTGCTGTCGTGAACATTCGTACCGTCTCTGAAGCCCCGACTGGATTTTTGATCAGGGCGATCAGCATCGTTGGGCCATGACTACCGGCAGAGATACGCTCAATGCGCCCAAAGGCAGCCTGAATCTGACTCAGCGCTATGCAAATTGTTGATGTATCGATACCTAAAGCCAGTGCTGCCGCTGTAGCCGCAAGCGCATTTTGGGCGTTGTAGAGACCGGGTAATGGTACGTGAAACCGAATCTGCCCATTGGGATGGTCGATCTGGAGATCACTTCCCTCGAGTCCACGTGGCTCAAGAACGGTCAACGCAATGACTGGGTCGGGGCGCCGATGACCACACTGGGGACAAACGTAGTGACCGATGTGGGCATAGAAGATGCGCTGATACTGGTAGCGATGGCCGCAGGTATGGCAAAACTGTGAGTCGGCGATGTGGGTAGCAGCGCCGACTGCGTGACGTTCATCGGCCAGACCAAAGGCTACGGTGCGAACAGGAAGCTGATGCACAATATCGGCAATTGCCGGATCATCGGCATTGAACACAACCGTACTGGTTGCAGGAAGTTGCTGAAGCGCTTGACGCCAGTGGCGGGCAATGGTGTCAATTTCGCCGTAGCGGTCGAGTTGATCACGGAACAGGTTGAGCAGTACGACCAATCGGGGGTGCGTTTCGGCAATCGCCTGCGGTAACGCTGCTTCATCTGTCTCAAACAAAGCACAACTTGCTCGCGGCAGCCCGCGCCAGTCTGCGTTGTTGATTGCCACCGTTGTTAAGCCAGGGAGCAGATTAGCTCCGGCACGATTGTGCAAGAGAGACACACCTGCCTGTTCGAGGATAGCAGCCAGCATACGACTGGTGGTCGTTTTGCCGTTGGTGCCGGCGATCAGTATCACGCCCGCCGGCAAGGCATGGCAGAAGTTGGTAAGAATAGCCGGATCGATAGCCCGTGCAAGCTGACCGGGCAGGCTGGTACCACCGCCAAATCCAAGGCGACGTGAAAGGATACCGGCAGTACGGGCCAGGGTCAGAGCTGTGGTCGTGCGCAGTCGGCTCATAGGGTTCAGCGAAGACCCGCTTTGCGCAATGCAGCAGCCAGCGGGTTATCGTCGTCATCATCATCATCGCCGCTACTAGCGAAAAGCGACGCCGGTGGTGGCGGTTCGAGTTCGGAATCGTCGAACATATCGTCTTCTTCCCAGTTTAGCGCCAGATGTTCAGCACCGACCAGCGCGATAATATCGTCAACACTAAAGAGCAAGAGATTCACCTGATCGTCCGCTTCAGATCGAGCGTTCAAATCACTGATCAGCCGCAACTGTGGTAATGCAGCGAGCACTTCAGCGAGAGGTTCAGGGCGGCGTGGTGGTGGACGTTCACTCATCATCAAAGCATCGGCGGCGGCAGTATCCGCCGGAATACCGGTATCAACGAGCAGAATGGTCACCCCGACCCGATGGAAAAGCAAGTGCAGGATTTGGCGAGTCTCATTAAGCTGGGCAACGGCACGGCGCAGGGCGCTGGCAGTGCGACTGGCCTTGATCTCAAACACCCAGGCCACGTTATCAACAATCGCCAGCGCGTCAAGCTCACGGTACTTCATTTGCGCAGTACGGTTACGACGCTCTTCATATTCAAGAATCCGTCGCTCATCGAGTGGCAGACGGGCTGCCAACCAGTCGCGCAACGCAGCCTCTGCCTGTCCACCAAAAATATCGCGTTGGCGAGGTGGACGGATCGCTTTCTGATTTTTGCGTTGCAGCTTGAAGGTCTCAACGTAAGCCCGGTAGCGACGGTCGTCTTCGGTGGTTAACCGTGCTCGTGCATAGCTGACAGCCATCTATCCTTGCCTTCCCAATTCCACTGATCGCCGATAAGCTGCCCAAATTGCATCGGCTAATACCGTGCGCAGACCACCGCGTTCAAGCTCGCTGAGGGCCGCAGCGCTGGTACCGCCGGGTGAAGTGACTGCATTCCGCAACTGGGCCGGATGCAGTCCGCTCTGGATTGCGTACTGAACTGAACCCAACATTGTCTGCTGCACCAGTTCTTCGGCAATCCGACGCGATAAACCGAGATGAACGCCAGCATCGATCATCGCTTCCATCATGAGAAAGACATACGCCGGCCCGGTGCCGTTGATTGCAGTGGCCATGTCGAGATAAGTTTCGTTATCAACAAATAATTCGCGACCAAGTGCACCCAAAACGGTCGCCGCCCAACTCCGCTGACGTTCAGTTACGGCCGGCGCTGCCGTCCAAACGGTCATGCCACAACCGATCTGAGCGGGGGTGTTTGGCATACTGCGCACAACAGCCTGATGATCAAGGGCTTCGGCAAAAGAGGCTATCGTAGCACCGGCAATGACCGAAATTGCCAGATCATCGTCGCGCAGTGCTCCGCGCAGTGGCGGCAAGACGCGCCGGAGTTGTTGCGGCTTCACGGCGAAGATAACCACGCGGCCCCATTGCGCAGCCGTCAGGTTATCGTGAGTAGTGCGAATACCGTAATGATGAGCAAGTTCACGTCGGCGATCTTCACGGGGGTGGCTGGCGAGAATCTGCTCGGCGGCAACCAGTTCGTTGCGCAAGAGTCCACCGATAATCGCTTCCCCCATCGCGCCGGCGCCAATAATCGCAATTGGTAAGTCGGCAAGCATAGTTGTTGGTTACCTGTGACTATGTTCTGTGACCTGTTCGGGTTGCACCCGCTGATGCAATCCGTTCTGCGCGTTATGATACCATGAATAAGGTGAAAAAGAGACATTGATATTATCGTGTCCGGGATACCGGACATGCAGCCAGCTAACGAGACAGGATTTGTCAGTGAGAGATGGCTGTGTGTGCACCGACGCTCGCATTTAGAGAGGATAATGATGGAGATCAAGGAAGAAACAATCATCTTGCGGCCAACAGTATTGCCAGAGGTGCGTCCAACGTTGTTAGCGGTTTTTGCACATCCAGATGATGAAAGTTTTGGCCCAGGTGGTACGCTTGCCCGTTATGCCTGGTCTGGCGTAGCGGTACACCTGATCTGTGCAACCGGTGGTGAAGAGGGAACGGTTGATGCTGAATTGTTGCGCGGATACGATTCGGTCGCAGCGTTGCGACGAACCGAGCTGCTGCGTGCGGCTGAGGCGTTGGGTCTGAGTAGTGTTACCCTGTTGGGGTATCGCGATTCCGGCATGCCCGGCACAGAAGCCAATCGACATCCGGCAGCACTGATTAACCAGCCACGTGAACGAGTAGTCGGGCAGTTGGTTCGTCTCATGCGCCAATTACGGCCACAGGTTGTCATCACGTTTGATCCCATTGGAGGTTATCGTCATCCTGATCACATTGCGATTCACGAAGCCACCGTCGCCGCGTTTCACGCGGCTGGCGATCCGACTGCCTTCCCAGAAGCTGGATCAGCGTATGCGCCACAAAAACTCTACTACACAACCTTCTCACGGCGCTTACTGCGGCTATTGGTTAAACTCATGCCACTCTTCGGGCGTGATCCGCGGGCATTTGGGCGCAACCGCGATATTGATCTGATGCAACTGGTTGCCGTGGATTTTCCCACCCATGCCCGGATCGACACGACTGCGGTGCAGGCGCAGGCGCATGCTGCCGCGCTGGCCCATGTGAGTCAGAGTGCAGGCAATCCCTTGATCCGCAGCTTATTAGGAAAAGTTGCAAACCTGTTGGGTCGATCCGATACCTTTATGCGAGCATACCCACCGGCAACCTCTAATGTACGAGAGGATGATCTGTTTACCGGTGTGCAGTGGTAATGTTACGTCACGGTAATTTTGGGGCGGGGCAGCCAATGCTCAGCGACCGGACGAAAACCAGTATCGTTTTGATCGAAGCGTAAATGCTGGACACGTGCTCCGTCAGGCTCAATCGTAATCAGATTGCAGGTATTCGCGCCACGCTCGTCGCCGTAACCACGTCGTGAAGTGGTTGTCCCGCTTTGCACGATATACGTTCCATGCTGTAGATCAAGGAAAAAGTCACGGGTATTTCCTACGAAGCTCAAGTGAAGATGACCACAGAGCAACATATCAACGGCAAACTCGTCGAGAAGACGTATTGCTTGAAGTGCATTGGTTACGAGCGGCCGTCTGCGATGATAATTGGGTGGAAACCCTACCGGATGGTGCCAGACCACAATTTTATAGGTGGTGGGGTCGAGTGCAGCCAGACGATGACGAAGTACGATCATCTGGTCGCGACTAAGCTTTCCGCCATCGATGGTCCAGCCGTGTGCGGTACACGCACCAATGACTGCAATACCTGCCGTGGTGAACACCGGATTGAGTTCGGGAGTAATGTAGCGGCGATAACGACGTAACGGCGCCAGGAGACGTTCAGGCAAATGAAAGAGTGGCACATCGTGGTTGCCAGCAACGACCAGTTGTGGTTGTGGCAGACGTTCGCGTAGTGCACGGGCTGCTTGCCACTGACGAACAAAATCGGCGCGCTGGACGAAATCGCCAGAGATAACTACCAAATCGGGCGCCAGTTGATGAGCATCGATGATCAATCGTTCAGCAGCAACAGGGTTAAAGGGTGGTCCGGTATGGATGTCAGAAATGTGGAGGATGCGGAATGGCATATCACTGCTCTCCCTTGGTTGGTACCGGTGCATCGGTGGCTTGGGCCTTCTCGCGAGCAAGGCTAAAAATGGCCCGTCCGATGATAATCAGCTCAATAACCACTGCCAGTACGAAGCCATACTTGAGGATGGTTGGAACAAGCTCCATAGCGTTTTCCTTTCTATCAGAGCACTGAATCTCTTCGTCTGCGGGTCGCTTCTCCCTGCCATTGCCGAAATAACGGCTCGTCTCCCGACGAGTATCTAAACAAGCTCCTCTTATCGTACTTCCCAACGGCTACCGAGTGATGTCTTGCGTATTTCGATGATTGCCGGGAAGCGATCTTTCAACTCATCAATATGCGTGATCACAATAATACGGGCGAAATCTTGTTGAATGGCAGTAATGGCCTCGACCATCCGTTCACGACCATCAGCGTCGAGCGTACCGAATCCTTCATCGATCACCAGCGTTTCAAGCCGTGCACCGGCGCGATGCGCGAGCAATCGTGAAAGCGCAATGCGAATAGCGAAGTTAACCCGCATCGCTTCACCACCACTAAACGCGGCATAATCACGTGTCCCCAGCGCATCGGCGATTCGGATGTCGAGTGTCTCGACGGTATCCCCTTTTTTCGTGTCACGCTGCATCTCGAACCGGAGGTGCATTTGCCCGTCGCTCAGACGCGAAAGCACTCGGTTCGCCTCGTCTTCAAGCTGAGGAATGGCCGTTTCGATCAACATCGCCTGCACCCCTTTTTTGCCGAAGGCTTCAGCCAATTCGCCAAAGAGAGCTGTTCGTTCCTGGAGCTGACGTTCCTGGTCTTGAAGAATGTCGACTTCGGCAGCGGCGGCTTCTGCCTGCTTCAGGTAGGCTTGTTTCTCGACCAGATCGTGCTCAACGATCCGCAGCTCACTGTCAGTATCGCTGAGTTGCTGCTTGAGCCTGGCAACGTCAGCTTCAGCAGAGGGTAATGCGCTCACCTGCTGAGCCAGAACATCGGCTTCAGTCTGCACCATCCGTCGTTCATGTTCTGCGTCATGGCGCAGCTGTTGGGTCCGTTCACGCACCACAATATCGGTTGCGTAGCGCTGCTCGGCCAGCAATACCTCACGTTCGGCCTGTTCCCAACGGGTGAGGGATCGAACGGTCGTGCGCATGGCCTCAAGGTCTTCGGGCCGGTAGTTCAATGCCTCTAGTTCGGCAACGACCTGTCGGCCGGCGATCCGAATATCGTGGGCAAAGTCGTTTTCGGCAATCTGCCGCTGTAATTCAGCATATTCGGCCTCAGCCTCGGGTAATTCGTTCATCAGCTCTGCAAGCCGGGCAATATCGCGCTGGCACGTGTCTAGTTCGCCTTCCAGGCGACTCTGCTCGCGCAGGTACTGCTCGAAGGTGTTCAACTCGTCAGTGATCATGCGCAGATCGCGCTGCAAGCCTTCAATATCACCAAGTGCACGAAGTTGGTTGTTCACCGCCACCAATTCAGCCTGAAGCGCTGGGTCGATCGTATCGGTGGTAAGTTGTTCAGTCAACGTTGCCAGGCGGAGCTTCAGTGCCTCACGTTCGGTTTCGCGCCGAGCAGCCTGATTCAGACGGTGGATAAGCGAATCAATGGTCGCCGCTTGCTGGCGCAGGTTGGCTAATTCCTGTTCGACAGTAGCGATGGTCTCACGCAATGCAGTCAGTTCACGTTCGGCAGCTTGGGCCGTTGCCAGGGCCTCAGCTTCCTGAGCCTGAAGGTCGGCCAGTTTCTGATCGTAGTGTGCCGCAACGTGTTCAGCGTCGGTGGCGGGTAACGAGCGACGGCAAACCGGACACGTTCCATTGCCGGTAGCCAGCAGCTCACGATTCTTCTGGAGCGTCGCTCGTTCGCGGCGGGTCTGTTCGACGAGCGCACGAGCTGCGCTCAAATGATCAACGACCGTCTGTTCGTACTGGCGACGTGCCGCCTGCTCTTCCGCCAGGGCCTGCGCCTGTACCTGCGCCACTTCAGCGGCACGCAGGGCGGTACGCCAGGTTTCAACATCACGTAACTCCTGATCGAGACGGTCAAGTTCCTGTTGACACCGATCCCGTTCCACGGTGATCGCATTGCGACGTTGTTCAAGCGAGGTTTGCAGCATCTGTTGCCGCATCATCAGCTCACGGATGTACGCCAGTTGCTGTTCGAGCGCAGTGCGTTGCATCTGACATTGCCGTACCTGCTCTTGCATTGGCGCCAGTTCACGGAGCCGTTGCTGGATGGTTTCCGCTCGTTGCTGCACATCGGCGAGGCGTTTGACCTCTGCACGAAGACGTTTACAGCGTTCTTCAGCCCGTGACAACCGCTCCTTCATCAGCTCAATAGCAGCCTTCAGCTCTTGCTGCAACTCGCGTTTCCGCGCCATCAGCTCGGTATACCGCTCATGCACCTGCTCCAGGCGCTCAAGTTCGCACCGTGCAGTGTGTAGTTCGGCCAGGCCAGCTTCTATCTGAGGACGTTGGGCGATCATCCGTTCGGCCTGGGTGATACGCTCGTTTACCTCTTGTAGCTCGCGCAGGTAGCGCTGAAGGGTATCGTTCAATGTAGCGATACGTTGTTGCAGCTCACGATAGCGACGGGCGCGTTCTTCGAGGATCCGCAGGTATTCGGTGGCGCGAGTGTATTCACGTTCCAGGGTGGCACGGCGCTGCTGAAGCTGGGCACGACGTTGTTCACTCTCAGCGACGGCTTGTTGCCAAAACTGAACCTTGGCCGCAGTCGGTTGCAGCCCTTCCAGCCGACCACGAACCCTCACCAGTTCCGCTTCCAAGAGGCGCACCCGTTCACGAGCACGTTGTTCGAGGCTGGCATATTCGGCCAGGTCGAGAATTTCGGCTAATACCTCTTTGCGTTCGGATGGTGTACTGGCGGTAAACGCATCCGCTCTACCCTGTAGCAAGAACGAGGCATTCGTGAAGGTTTTATACGACATCCGCAACAAGTCATTGATCTTGCGCTGGGTTTCGCGAATCGCGGTTTCGCCGATAGGGCGCCAGTTCGTCCCATCAAAACTCTGCAAATCGAGCCAGGTCTTGCCGTTACCGCTTCCACGACCGCTACTGCGTCCCCGCTGGCGCTGGCGTATCACCCGATACTTCCGACCATCGAGCGCAAAGATAAACTCAACCATCATCTCGGTCTCACCCAGGGTAATAAGTTCATCGTCTGGACGGCGCGCTTCCCCCCAGAGCGCCCATGTGATCGCGTCAAGGATGGTAGATTTGCCGGCGCCATTTTCGCCCGAGAGACACAAGACATGCAGACCATCGAGGTCGAGTCGCAGTGGATCGCCGTTTTCATCGGCGCGGTAACACATAAAATTGCGCAGCGCAAGGTGTAATGGAATCATAGCGAATGCTGATAGAGAACAATAGCGAGAACTTCACTCAGCGCACCGATTGCTTTTCTTGAATCATCTGTGGCTCGACATGCAGTGCGGCGGCAATGCGACGAATGTCACGATCGCTAAAGCTGACCAGGTAGAACGGTGCCAGCGGGAGCCGCTCTCCTGAACGCAGTGCGAGCAGAAGCCGATATTGTGACCGGCGCAAGATACGCACTTCTAACCCTTTCACGTCGCTCAAAGAGCGCTCGTGCCGGGTGCGTCCTTGCAGGCCATAGGCGGTTACGGTAATCACATTGCGTTGATGATCGATCTGGCAAATCCCTAACTGACCGCCGATGATCAAGGTGAAGAGCACCATCCCAACAAGGAGGGCAACCGAGAGTGCGATCCCGCCAGTCAACGATTGGGTACCGGCAATAACTGGCTGCAAGATGGTGAACAGACCGTACCCCACCAGACCGGCAAAGCTCCAGGTCAGCCAGGGGATAAAGTGTATAGTTACGCGATCAGGATAGCTTTGTATGAATTGAAGTGTCATAGCCTTTGCCTGCCTCTGGTCATCAACACTATCCATTATACCAATGCAACACGAGGGTAGAGTAAGAGCATGATCAAAAACCTGGGCTGTTGATGCATCTCAACTATGACAGCGCCTCATGGTCCAGGGAAACAGTGATGGGCAACGCTTGCGTCTCCGAGAGTACTAGCCCGTCACCCCATTGTAGGGCCGGATACTCTTCTTTGTTCCGCATAACCAGCCCGCAGGAATGGCCGTCGCCAACACATTATGCATCGGTCGGCATTCATTCCTGTTCCCGGCAATGGTAGGGGCGGGTTCCTAACCTGCAAGCAGGAGGAGCTGGGGGACGGGGACCTGGTAGGTGATGGTTGCTGATGCGTCAGCCGATAGTTTCCCTCTGGACATCGCACATGCGGGCCGGAGGCCCGCGCACCCAGGTGCGCACCCAGGCGCGCACCTAGGTACGGATGCCTGAAGCTGTGTTCCGCGGTCGGCATTCATTCGTGTTCCCGGCAATGGTAGGGGCGGGTTCCTAAGAGCCTGATCAAAAACCCGGATGTTGCATGAGGCTCGTACCGTGCATCTCCGATCATTGCGTGCGCGGGCCAACAGGCTTTCGCGCCAGCCCCCCACGTCCCCCCTTCCGCTCCCCGTGTGGGAGCGGAAGGGGGCCAGGGGGAAGGTGAGGGCGCGCCAGCCGTGCGCCGCAGCACCGGGACGGAAGACGTTGCACACCCCTCCCATCGCGGAAGGGCGACGCAGACCCTGCCGGCCAACGGTTCTCATCCGCAACGATCCGGTACCTATCGTTTGGAATGCCATTGCAGAACCGCATCAACCATCCAGGTTTTTGATCATACTCTGAGAAAACAGCACGGCTCGAGATTGCTGTCGGCAAGTGCATGACGTTCGTCGCTGTTTCATTGCTCGTAATCCAAAGCTGAAAACGTTGCAGGCCCATACCACGCCTGGTCACACATTGACCGTCTTCCCGCCAGATGCTACCATAAATGCCACAAATCCGTCTATGTAGCAAATAGAGAATAATGTATGGAGACGATCTTCTCAGTCGAAAATCTGCTGGCATTAGTGACGCTGACCGTCATGGAGATTGTATTAGGGGTAGACAACATCATCTTTTTTATTTATCAGTATTCTCGCCGGTAAACTGCCATTGCATCAGCAACGACCGGCGCGACAAATTGGCTTATCACTTGCCCTGATCACGCGCCTGCTCTTGTTGCTGTCGATCAGTTGGATTGCCGGTCTGACGCAGCCGCTGTTTGAGCTTGGGCCATGGCATGTAACGGGGCGTAGCCTGATTCTGCTTGGTGGTGGCTTGTTCTTGATCTACAAGGCAACTACTGAGATTCATCAAAAGCTGGAAGGTGCTGAACATACGGAAAAAGCGGTGGCCGTCACAACCATGCAGGCGGTGATTATGCAGATTATCTTGATCGATATTGTCTTTTCGCTTGATTCGGTCATCACGGCTGTTGGCATGGCCAATACGTTATGGGTCATGATGACGGCGGTCGTTCTCGCAGTGGGGGTGATGCTCTTTCTCGCGGAAGGGATTGCAAAATTTGTCGGCGATCACCCTACTATCAAGATGCTGGCACTCAGCTTTCTCTTGTTGATCGGCTTTTCGCTCGTCGCCGAAGGTTTTGAGTTGCATATTCCCAAAGGGTATATCTACTTTGCGATGGGCTTCTCAGTTATGGTCGAGATGCTCAATTTGCGGGTAGCAGCGAAAGCACGGCAGCCGGTGAAACTTCATCAGCGCTACGATACAACAAAATAGGATCATTGAGGCGCTATGCTCAATACCGTCTATTTGCAGACCTTTCTCACCGTGGTAGAGACTGGTTCCTTTTCGGCAGCGGCAAAACGGCTTCATATGTCGCAACCGGCGGTAAGTCAACACATCCGTGCGCTTGAGGAACAAGTCGGTGGTGTGCGGTTATTCCGGCGTAGCGGCCAACACATGGTATTGACCCTTGCCGGTGAACAATTGCTAGGGAGTGCTCGTGAATTGGTTGCATTGGCTGAGCGTACTGTGCAAGCCGTGAGTGCGCTACGCGGTCAGATCGGTGGTCGAGTGGTCATTGGTTGCCTGGCCGGCAGTGCCGAGGCGTTTTTGCCCCACCTGCTGGCGATCATCCAGCGTCAGTATCCGGCAGTAACGGTTGATATTGAATTTCATGGGTCTGATGAGTTGTTTGAAGGTCTGGCTGAACGACGCCTTGATCTTGCGATCCTGAGTGATGCGCCGCGACGACGTGGCTTTGAGATGCGTGTGCTGGCCGGTGAACGATTGGTTCTGACGGCTGTGAACGGACATCCTCTCTTGCACGGCGAACAGACACCGGTTGGGGTTTTACGTGATTATCCTCTGGCGTTGCCCAGGGTAGGGCACCCGTTACGCCGATCTATCGAAGACGGCCTGCGCCGACGGGGTGTCGTTATCAGTGATTTGCGCATTGTGTGTGAAGCAGATAGTCCATTATTGCTGCGCTCGGCAGTCGAATCCGGGCAAGCGTTAGCCTTCTTGCCGGTGAGTGTCCTTCCCTCACGATTAGATCGGATCGGCGTCGTGACATTGGTCGGCCAGCCATTTGTACAGGAATGGTACTTAATCCGGCTACGAGAGCGCACGGTGAATCGCATCGTTGATATTGTGGTTGAAGGATTGTTGGGTGAAGAGGCAAGGACAACGCTGCTTAGCCTGGGGCTAACGGCATAACGAGTTGACCTTCCGCCGTGCTCCTTCTGCCATCGTCTGACAGGTTGAAAGGTATTTGTATGTATGACGTGATTGTGATCGGCGCGGGCATTGCCGGATTAGCCGCTGGGCATACGCTTCAGGCAGCCGGCTGTCAGGTGTTGGTGCTCGAAGCGCGGCAACGGATCGGGGGGCGAATCTGGACTGATACGCGCTATGGGCCGGTCGAGTTTGGCGCCGAGTTTATTCATGGTCATCGCGCAGCTTCCTGGGAGCTAGTACAACAGGCCGGTTTACCAACCTCGCGTTGGGGACGCGACCGTCGCTTCGCCATCGGTGGTCGGATGTTGACAGCCGATGACCCAATTGGGGCAGCGGTACTACAACTCTATCAGCAGATTTGTCATTATCGTGGCCCTGAAGTAAGCGTTGCCGAACTGATCGAACAATCAACTGCCTTGCCGGTAGTGAAGCAATTGGTTGGGCGCTGGCTAGCTAATCTTGAAGGCGCTGATCTGAGCAAATTAAGTGCCACCGCATTAGCCCGCGAGCGTCGGTTGAGTACAATTGGTGAGGACAATTTTCATATCGATTATGGGTATCAGCGACTACTTGAACCGCTCAGCGCCAATCTAACAATTGAGCTTGGGGCAGTGGTCACACTCATCCGTTGGAACGCTGATTGGGTTGACGTTGTATTAGCCGACGGACGGCAGTGGCGCGCACATCGTGTAGTTGTCACCGTTCCGGTTTCACTATTGCAGGCCGGATTGCCAGCCTTTGAACCACCGCTACCGGCCGACAAACAAATGGCAATAGCGGTAATTCCAATGGGTTACGTGACCAAATTAGTGCTCTGGTTTGCAGAGCAGTTCTGGTCAGATTTTACGGTCCTTAGCACCAATGGTGTAATTGCTACGTGGTGGCCGGTGTCCAGTACCCGAACGCCAACGCTCATGGGTTACACGGGTGGGCAGCAGGCGCTTAAGGTGGCTGACCTGGGTGAAAGCGAGGCCATTGCAGTCGCGTTGCGCGAGCTACAAACCCTGTTTGCAGTTGATGTAAAACCATACTTCCTAGACGGGCGTCTAATTGACTGGTCGCGAGACCCGTGGAGTCGAGGGGCATACACGTATAGCTCTGCTGGTACCCTGGCGGACCGTGTAACGCTGGCAACACCACTCGGCCCGATCCATTTTGCCGGTGAAGCAACAGTAACCGGTGCTGAGATTGCTACGGTGCATGGGGCCTTCGAGAGCGGACGACGTGCGGCACGGGCAATCTTGCTGTCGCGGTCGGGCTGAAGATAACGCTTCTCCAGCGTTGACCACTCTAAAATGCGGCACTAAGAGCCTATCCGAATCATTGTCTCACCCTACAGCGGATGAAACCTGATAGGGATGTACGGGCGTAGCGGCGTTGCGCCCCAACCGATCTTCTTCTGCGACAAGGTATTCCGGATAGGATCTAAGCAGAGGCAGTTTCTCTTCTATTCAATCAGACCCGAATATTGTGCTGAATACTTGTTCAAGATGGTAGGCGCGAAAGATACATCCCGCAAGTGGGCTAGATTCAAACACACCTCTAACATACCGCTAGTGTATCGTTGGTAGAAAACGGGTAAACTACACACAGAGATAAATGCCCGCAGGGGATACAACAACATTGCAACGGGAGGCTAGAAATATGGGCAAGATTGTAGGAATTGACTTGGGCACGACAAACTCGTGCATCGCAGTGATGGAAGGTGGTGACGTGGTTGTCATTCCGAACGCCGAAGGCAACCGCACGACACCATCGATGGTTGCCTTCGCTAAGAATGGTGAGCGATTAGTCGGTTTGACCGCTAAGCGTCAGGCAACCATCAATCCTGAAAATACACTTTATTCAGTCAAGCGCTTTATTGGCCGTTCTTTCGACGAGGTGAAGGAAGAGCGAGAGCGAGTGCCTTTTAAAGTTGTCAAAGGGCCGCGCAACGATGTGCGCATTTATGTCCCGCAGACCGGCAAGGAATATGCACCGCAGGAGATCTCGGCTATGGTTTTGCAGAAGCTCAAAGCTGATGCCGAGGCCTTCCTGGGTGAGCCGGTGACACAGGCTGTCATTACTGTACCGGCTTACTTCAACGACAGCCAGCGTCAGGCAACCAAAGACGCCGGTAAGATTGCCGGTTTGGAGGTACTACGAATCATCAACGAGCCGACGGCTGCGGCACTCGCTTATGGGTTAGACAAGAAGAAGGACGAGACCATTCTGGTCTTCGACCTGGGTGGTGGTACCTTCGACGTTAGCATCCTTGAGGTTGGTGATGGCGTCATCGAAGTGAAGGCGACCAGTGGTGATACTCACCTTGGTGGCGATGACTACGATGCCGCAATCGTTAACTGGATCATCGAGGAGTTCCGCAAAGATCAGGGTATCGATCTGAGCAAAGACCGCCAGGCATTACAACGCTTAAAAGAGGCGGCGGAAAAGGCCAAGATGGAGCTCAGCTCGATGATGGAGACAGAGATTAACCTACCCTTCATCACGGCTGATGCCAGCGGGCCGAAACACCTGGCCATGAAGCTAACCCGCGCCAAGTTCGAGCAATTAACAGCGCATCTGACCGAGCGGCTCCGCGATCCGGTGTTGCGGGCGCTTAAGGATGCCGGTTTGCAGCCAAGCCAGATCGATGAAGTCGTGCTGGTTGGTGGTTCAACCCGGATGCCGGTCGTTCAGGAGCTGGTACGCAAAATGCTCGGCAAAGAGCCGAACAAGAGCGTAAACCCCGACGAAGTGGTCGCTGTTGGCGCAGCGATCCAGGCCGGTGTGTTGGGCGGTGAAGTGAAAGATGTGCTCTTGCTCGACGTAACGCCGCTCTCGCTCGGTGTGGAAACGCTCGGTGGGGTGATGACCAAACTGATCGAACGGAATACGACCATCCCCACCCGTAAGACCGAGATCTTCTCGACGGCGGCTGATGGTCAGACGGCGGTTGATATTCACATCTTGCAGGGCGAGCGTGAGATGGCTGCCGACAACATCTCACTGGGTCGTTTCCGCCTCGAAGGGATTCCACCGGCGCCGCGTGGTGTGCCACAAATCGAGGTGACGTTCGATATCGATGCGAACGGTATCCTGAACGTAAGCGCACGTGACAAAGCAACCGGCAAAGAGCAGCGGATCACCATTACCGCCAGCACCAACCTCTCGAAAGAAGAGGTGGAGCGGATGGTGCGTGAAGCCCAACTGCACGCCGCCGAAGATAAGGCTCGCCGCGAGCTGGTCGAGATGAAGAACCAGGCCGATAGCCTGGCTTACCAGGCCGAGAAGTCGCTGAAGGAGCTGGGTGATAAAGTTGACAGCATTGAGCGCAGTCGGATCGAGGGCTTGATTAAGGATCTGCGCGAGGCGATTGCGCAAGAGAATCGCAGCCGCATCCAGCAACTCTCGAGCGACTTGCAGCAAGCGCTGTTCAAGGTCTCGCAGGCCGCCTACGGTGATGGCGCAGCACCAGGCGCTAGCAGCAGTGGCCGGAAAGATGACGGCGTCGTTGAGGGTGAGTACACGGTGAACTAAGAGGGCATCCGAAGAGGCTATTGTGGCCTGGCGCGGGCCGCTAGCCCGTGTCTATTCGGAAGCACGTATGAGGGCGGGTTGAGAACCCGCCCTCACTGCTGTGATGGCAGACAGCATCCTGATCGCAGATCGTCGTAACCTTGCTTCTCCCACTGCCGGAGAGGGAAAAACGTTACCAAACCTCAATACCCGACCTTACTGCTTTCTGCTCCCCTATTTCCGCTTCTCTTTCCAAAACGCGAGCGGGAACACCAGGCCAACCTGCCAGCGCACAAATCGTGCCATCCAGCGTTGTCGCCAGGAAAGTGGCATGGTCGTCAGGGCTTCATAACTGCGGAGCAGATAAATAGCCAGTGGTGGTTCGCTGTCGATTTGTTGCAGAGCCTGTACCGCCAATTCGTGTGCCTGATGTGTTTCACCCCTGAGCAATGCAATCCGCGCCGCCAGCGTAGTATGCCAGATTTGATCGGCACGACTGATCCGACTCGCATCGGTGAAGAGATTGCTGGCAGTCTGCCATTCGGTAATCGCCGCTGCCGTGTCGCCGATTGCCAGGTATAACTCAACAGCACTCAGATGCCCCCCAATTTGAACCTGCTGATCGCGGCTCCGTTCACCACGGGCAACAATTTCGGCTATCTCGGTCATGGCCGCATCAACGTTCCCTAGCCGCACTTGCAACATCACCAGCATAGCACGACATTCGATCCAGCGCCGCGTTTCACCCGTTTGCTGAGCGATAGAACTCCCGAATTCCAGTGCTGCCTGGGCACGGCGCCACTCACCCCGTCCCAATGCGGCCAAGCCCTGCATCTGGGCAACCCAGGCGGTGGTTGAAGGATCGTTCAAAACACTGGTCAGCCGCATTGTTTTACGGCGGTACAGACGGGCAAGGGGAGGGAAACGATTCAACGCAAGTTCCATACAAGCGTAAGCGCGTGCCTTCATTGCCGGTATGTGTGCGGTTTCGGCCAGGTTGAGGGCGAACAGCAGGCTGTGAATGGTTCTTAACAGATCGTGCTGGTAGAAATTGATCTGAATGAGCACATTTGCCGCCTGAGCAAGCTCAACCAGATGGTCGTTGATCGACGGTTTCTTCCTACCGAGCCTGAGCAGCGTCAGAAGATAACGGCCAAGTTCAGCCAGGATGAGCCAGGGAAGAGTGCGGCGCTCAGTCGGAAGCGGAAGCCCAAAACGGGTAAACGCACGTTGCAAAAAGTGATAACTCTCAGTGAGTCGTCCCTGACCATAATAGGCTGCTGCCAGTAAACGCTCTCGGTGGCCAACAGTTGTTGCCGGCTCATCGTCGCCGATTTGATGCGCCTGTTCTAGCAGATCAATCGCACCAGCGTAATCACCGTTATGCAGCGCCAGTTCACCGGCCCGATCAAGGTATGGTCGGGCGCGGATTAACTCACCGGCTGCTTTCCAGTGATGAGCAATGGTCATCGCCCGCTGTGGATCATGACCATAATGTTGTTCAAGATAGTTGGCAAATTGGGCGTGTAATTGCCGGCGCTGGGCAAAACTCATCAGATTGTAGATAGCCTCTGCGATAGCCGCCGGTCGGAACGTGTATCTGATCGTTGGCCCAGAACGTTCAAGGGCGATCAAGCCACTCTGCTGTATTGCAAAGAGTTGAGCAGTTAATTGCTCTTCAGGAATGTGATCTGGATGAATGGCCTGCAATGTCGCCGTATCAAACTCAACCCCGATAACACTCGCTACTTTCAGCGTTAATTGCTGGTCAAGCGTCAGTTGATCAAAGCGGCTAGTGATCAGGCCTTGCACGGTAGAGGGGAGACGCACCATGTGAAGCGCACGTCTGGCTGCTCCGGGCACAAAGCGGCAGATATGTTGTTGCCGCATCAGCAGCCCGGCGTCGCGCAGCGCCTTGACCAGCTCAATGCTAAAGAAGGGGTGTCCCTGCGTCTGCTCCGCTATCAGTCGCCAGATAGCTTCATCGACTTGCTTCACGTCAAGATAGCGTGCGAGCAAGTCGTGAATTTCCGGTGGACTTAGCCCGTGGAGTTTGATCTGATCAAGCAACCGGTGGTGAAGCAGGCGCTGACGTTCTTCCGTGATGGAGAGCGGTGGCCGACCGGTCAGGATAATCAGGACTGGCGCATCCTGATCAAGCAGATCGGCTAACAGGGTCCAGGTTGGGTCATCGAGCCACTGCACATCTTCAATGGCGACCAGAAGGGGGGCATGCTCAGCAACTCGGCTAAGCACTGCAATCAATCCGTCATGGAGCCGCTGGGTATGAATCTGCGGCAACGTATGCGCGGAAAGGCCCTGACTTCCCCGATTGGTCGGCCACAACTCGCCAGCAAGACTGTAGATGCTATCGCTGAGTGTCGCCAGCCGTCCATCGTTCAGCAATACCGGCAATCCACTGCGGAGCGCAGAGTATGGACTGCGCTCGATAAATCGTGCCGTGCTATGCAGGACGATGGTTCCATGCGCACGAGCCTGAGCGAGAAAGGTCTGGATCAGATGCGATTTGCCAATACCGGCCTCGCCAAGGATTAACACACCACCGCTCTGACCACGCTGAAGACGCTCTAAACGATCGCGCAGCAGTGCCAGCTCGCTGGCTCGTCCAATCAGTGCCTCGCCATCACGATCAATGTGAATCCGTTGTACGCTGAGGGTATTGGCAGGATCGAAGATTGGTTGGAAAACAGTAACTGGGTCAGCGATGCCACGCAACTGGAGCGGGGGGAGTGCACTGAAACTGACCCGGTCGCGACAGGCGGCTGCGATTTCACTATCACACAAAATCGCAACATCAGTTTGCTGTGCCGCCTGCATCAGCCGCGCTGCGCGGTTAACGACTGATCCCATCATCGTGTATTCACGCCGATCCTGGCCGCCGACCGAGCTACACAGCGCCATTCCACTGGCTACGCCAATCGTACAGCTAAAACCGAGATTCGAGAGCGTATTCACAATATCGTGCGCCGTCAGCACACCCCGCAAGGCATCATCTTCATGGGCAAACGGCGGCAAGCCAAAGGCAGCGAGCAACGTTGGCCCTTTGTTATCCGTGCCAAGCCGACTGATACTCCCTTCATACCGGTAGAGACATGTTTGCAGCGCACGGATTGCAGCCTGAGCTGCTGGTAATGGTGTCTCGGCAGTCAGATCACCAAGATGTGCAAAGAGGACGGTGACATAACGCTGCTCGGCCAGCCATGCCGTTTGACCAGCATCGATATGGCTCAAGATTGCCTTCGGTACATACGAGCGTAAGAAGTCAATCTGACTCTGGTCAATAGCTGGTGTGGCAAAAGCCCGCAACGGTACGTCGTCGAGCAGGGCTGTCAGTTGCCAGCGTCCATCCGAAAGCTGTACCGCCTCACACCACGGCTGTACCAACCTCCAGGCCGTTTCCGTCAAGACAACTTCACCGGGCGGGGCAGCAGCTTCGGCGGCACCAGTATCACGAACTGCATCACCGACAATCAGCAACTCCCACCGTTCAAAGACACCTCCCAGATGCATCAATGTAACGTCACCGGCGCCAATTCCTACCCGTACCCGCAATGAACGAGCCTTCACATCAATGGCCTCAGTGCTCCAGATTGCTGGCGACATCATCATCTGGATCGCCAGTCCACATTGAACAGCACGGCGCGTAAGAAGGGCTAAGTCTTCGGCGCCGTACCAGAGAGCAATTAAACCATCACCGGCGAACTTTATCACATCGCCACCGTGTGAAGTGACAATCCGCACCAGATGACCAAAATAGAGGTCTAGAATCTGGGTAAGTTCTTCGGCGCCTGTAGGACTGGTGTGGGTTAAATACTCTGTAAGAGCCGTAAAGCCGGAAAGGTCTGCCGAGAGTATTGCCGCCGGAAATGTCTCTTTTGCCGGTTCGAGCCGACCATCAGGATTGATGTTATTCAAACGTTGTCGAATAATTCCTGGCAGATAACACGCCAGTTCAGCATTGGCGAGCATCATGGCGGCCATCCATCAGACGCGATGCGGCGAAAGCCGGAGAGAGCGATGATCACTGCGCGTCGAGCAAAGAGTTGAATCGGAAACCTATTTGATTATTGATCAGTTATCAGGGTTGCGCAAGAGGTGAAAGGGCGATAGGGTTTTACAAAGTTTTCAGGTTTTGGCACTGTTCGCCAAAGAACGATTTCCCTACCCGCTTGACATTCCCGATCTACGCGGTTGCTGGGGCTTGTGGACATCCGACCCGCATACCGAATGACGGCAGGAATCGGATTTATCCTGAGCGGCTAAGTGACGTTTCTCGTGCGTACCAATCGGTGTATTTTCACTACTAATTACACTGCATGCATCGTCAACGCATCGTTAGCAGGGGCAAGGAGGGAACGCGCCAGAGGAAGATAGGCCGCCGCCCGTCGCACGTAATCACGAGCGGTTGGATTATTCCGAATGGCAACCGGATCAACAATACCCTGGTTATGCCAGGCGGCAAGTGTTCGCCAAGAAATTGGTTGACCCTCGATAACTGCCCGCCAGACGCCACGTTCAAGATTTGCTGCCAGATAGTTGATTGCCAGCTCGTCGTCACTGATTTCAGCCGTGAGTGCCGCAAACAAGGCCCGTTGATCGTTGAAAGTGGTTGGGTCAATCTGGCTTCCATCCACCCGCAGCGGCACATGCAGCACACGGCCATCGGCCAGCGGTACCTTACCGGCCAGTATTTCAGCCGCAACCGACGGTCGCAGATTCGCCGGCCAGACACTAAAATTTGTCCCCAGTCCGTGCAAATTGACCTGCTGCTGAGCAGACTGGTATACCGGCGTTACCATCCGCAACGGCGGAATCAGCTCTTCCGCCCAGCCAAAGTTTTCGTTGTAGAGAATTGTAGCTATTACTACAGCAAATTCGTAATCACTCATCCCCGACAACTGCGGATGGTTATGCTGCGCTGCCGCTTTCAAGATAGTAGCGCGTAAACGGTGCATTCGCGCCGCAAACTCAGGTCGTACAAACACCTCAATCGTGGGACCAGGACGGGAGGGTGGCGCCGAGCGGCTCTGCTGTCGGGTATGGTAAGAGTAGGCTGGCTGTATCTGTCCCAACAATCCCGCTTGATCCACGCCGATGAGGCATACTATGAAGAGTATCAGCAGTAAGCGTCGCATAGACACCTCCCTTGCCTGTATGATACCTGGCGTGACAATAGTGTCGGTAACAGTCCCCAGACCGATCCTGGTTCGGTTGGCCGAGAGAAGGTGGTCGGGTTGCGACGGTGCTGCACATCCAGCACTTGATCAAAAACCCAGCCGTCGCATCGGGCACGTACCGTACCCACGCAATCATTGCGTGAGGGGCCTGCCCTCACCCCCGGCCCCTCTCCCGCGCTGCGGGAGAGGGGAGTAGCGCAGAAGCGCCCTGCGCCGCACCCCCCTTCCTCGCCCCGTGTGGGAGTTGTAAGCGACACGAACGCAGCGAGAGCGTCAAGCATCATCTCCCCCCTTCCTCTTCCCCAGCGCGGGAGTTGTAAGCGACACGAACGCAGCGAGAGCGTCAAGCATCATCTCCCCCCCTTCCTCTCCCCCGGCGTGGGAATTGTAAGCGACACGAACGCAGCGAGAGCGTCAAGTATCATCTCCCCCTTCCTCTCCCACAGCGTGGGAGAGGAAGGGGGGCTAGGGGGGATGGTGAGGGCCAGGGGGGATGCAACACGTCACAGACACGCCTGCATTACCTCATCGTTATGGCCATGTGACAGTAATTGTCGCATTTAATCGCTCAAGTGCAATACTGGCATAGCGGCTGATACCAATCCGCTCAATCGTTGGGGTGACGACCACGCCATCTACCGTCATTGTCACCTCTTCACCGACAGCTTCTGGCAAGAGCAGACGTACAGAGGCCGTTTGGCCACTACCGGTTATGTATAGTTGTATTCCCCGTTCGTTACGTTGCCAGCGGTACGCGAGGTAGCCATCGGATGCCGGGTAGCGTACTACCACCTCAGCCCTGGTAATAGAAGGTTCTACCGGCCAGCGTGGACTGACGATAGTATCCTCGTAACGACTGGAGTCATCAACGATTCCGGCCAGACCCTCGAAGAGTGCGCCCAACATCGCACTGGCTCCCCAGCCATCGGTAGGAATAGTATCAGGCCCCGAGATGCCAGGCCGACCGTCAGGATAGTACCAGAGGTAGGAAGCGTTGGTCAGACGCAGGAGATTGGCATAGCGGCGTAAAATGTCGAGTCCATACGGCTCGAAGCCAAATGTGAAGGCGCCACGAGCCAGTTCACCACCAACCAGCGGCATGATCCCACCATTGACATACTCGCCGGGCTGTTCACCTTTACCGCCTGCCATCCCAAAGCTCCCTGCTGGAAAAGGCGGGTCAATGCTGTACCACTCGGCAAAGGCGCGGTTGAAATCGCGACGGGCGTAGTAGGTTTCAATAATGGCCTGTGCCTGCCCTACAGAAAGTACACGACGGTTAAGCGCATACGCATTCGAGAGGCTGAGCTGGGTAGACGGATCAACACCGGTTGGAGTGAACGTAGGGTCTTCAGGAATAAAATGGGTAAAACAGCGGCCATTCCACGCCAACTCGTTTAAGCGCTGCATGATAGCATCAGAGAGTTCGTAATACTGCTGCGCTCGCTTTGGATCGCCAACCCGATTCTCAATTCGTGCCAGAAGAAAAAGGGCGTAAGCAAGCCCGGTGTTGTCACCGTGAAAGGTTCCCCAGACGGTATCAGGTTCGATCCAGTGGCGTGGCGCCGGTTTACCGTCAGGGCTGATGGTGGTCGGGCCATAGGCAAAATCCCACATATCGATGGTATACGGTCGTCGTACTAATCCCCGGTCGGCATTCCAGCGCAATGGATTAGTCGTGATGTAGGTAGCCGCCCGCCGCAGTGCTGGTAGATGGCTCTGTAACCATTTGTCGTCACCGGTCATCTGCCAGGCCTCGTAGACCCCCTGAATGTAGAGGAATTCGACGTCAGATTCGACCTCTTTCCGAAATGCTTTCACATAGCGCTCAGGGTAATCGATTACGTCGGGTAAACTTCCGTCCGGTTGTTGGGCATCACGGAACGCATCGAGTAAACTGGTTACATCATGCTCGAAATAGCGAAAGCCGCGCCCCTGATACACGTGATCGCGCAGCCAAAGCAGGGGATTATCGGGTGAACGGTAGCCGCTAATCAGCCGTCCATTCAGTTCGTAGCTTACCCGTGCCTCTGCCATGAGTCCTTTGATACGAGGGTAGAGTGAGTCGATATCACTCTGCCCACTGATCAGGCTGGTCTGGGCATCGAGGATCACGATCTGACTACGAGCACCCGCTAGCCGACCATCGATCAGTGCTACTGCCCATTGTGGCCCCAATGCGCCGCCTGCTGGTAGAACAATCTCCCCCGTTCCATCGGTGACAACTGTTGTACCTTGGGCAGTCAACCGTCCACGGGCATCATAGAGCTGTACTTCAACCGAACCACGATATGCAGGAATCTGCACCACAATCGGGAGAGATTGCAGCGGCTGGACAACGTTCATCGGTCTGGCAAGGGTGAGTGATGCTCGTTGAGTCGCTGGCGGCAATGTAATCACCGCTGCTGGAGTCTGGTCGCGCCAGTGTTCTGGTAAGCGTTCAGCAACGGCACTTCCGTTTGCCAGAGCAACAATCTTCACCGTTGCAAAGTATTGTGCCAGTGCGTCATCGATCCAACGTGGTTCGCTTAACGGTGGCCCAATCTGCATTCCACCGGCGGCTTGCCAGGCACTACGGAATGGTTCATATACCTGATCAGCGGTTTGCTGCGCAGGTGAATGACAACTAACCAGAAGGATAACAACGATAAACCAGTGCGTTATCCGTTTCATAGAGCGCTATGATAGTAGAAAAAACCGAAGTGATCGCCGAACGAGCGCAAGGATCAGCGCACTTGCATGGCAAGCCTCTCATACCCAATAAAGATGTTCAACGTTGCCGATGTTCGGTCGCGTTCGCCGATAAACGTTATCCACATACACTTCCAGGCCGCATCGAGCGGTGCGTGACTGGAAACCATTTTGCATCAGTATACCGAAGATCGCCGATCTGTTGGGCATCGTACAGAAAACAACGACAACCCGGCACGCTGTATCCATCCGCGCACGGTACAGACGGGTTGAAGGCTCAATACCACTACCCATTCATTATCATTGAACAATTAGGAAAGAAAAGTTCTGTCAATATACACTGCCCGCTTGCAGAGAGCTTTGCGCTGAAGTATACTGCCTGTATACCCGACCTTTAAATTGCGCTACCATTATCCAATACTACCCGCGCGTCGTAGCATCAGCAAGGAGCGCCTATGTCTCGCCTACCCGTGATCTTCATTCCCGGATTCACCGGTTCGTTCAATCTCCCAGTCTTGCTCGATTGGCGCGGTCCAACATTGAATGGGTGGAATTTTCCGCCATTTGTCGATTACGGCAAAACGTTGCTGCAAACGTTCACTCAAGCCGGCTATCGTCGCAATCGCGATCTCTTTGTCGCCTTTTACGACTGGCGGAAGCCGGTCGAGGAAAGTGCCCGTAACTACCTTGTTCCCTGGATCGACCGCGCAAAGAAGGCTGCCGGAGCTGATAAGGTGATCCTGATTGGTCACAGCATGGGTGGCCTGGTTGCACGCAGTTATATTCAGTCGTCCGCATATCGCAACGATGTTGACAGACTGATAACGCTTGGCACGCCCCATCGTGGTTCGGCGGAAGCCTACACTGCCTGGGCCGGCGCCGAACCGCATGCAGACGAGACGCTGCGCACCATCTTCGCCGTCTACCTGTGGTATTTGCGTCATGCTCACCCACTGCAAACTGAGCTTGATCCTGTTAAGACAATCCACACTCAGGTCCCAGGGGTACGTGATCTGCTACCGATTGATGACTACCTGTTAGCCGGAAATCCTCCGCAGTTGAAACCGGTAACCAGTATGGTAAGCCGGAATCTGTGGGGTGAGATGGTTAATCAACCGGCATCAGTTGCAACATTGACCAAACGAGTACCGGTGACAACGATTACCGGCGTTGGTTTTAATACGTTGAGCACGATCCTCGTTGGGCCACCGCCAACCGATCATCCCCTCCGTTATGCGGATGGTGTACCGCTCACGCGCCAGTATGATAGC
This sequence comes from Chloroflexus sp. MS-CIW-1, assembly GCF_030444705.1. NCBI lineage: Bacteria > Bacillati > Chloroflexota > Chloroflexia > Chloroflexales > Chloroflexaceae > Chloroflexus > Chloroflexus sp. MS-CIW-1. The sequence continues at coordinate 733,498 of NZ_JAUBWR010000001.1, read as the reverse complement.
CAGGGTGACGGAACCGTCCTCCAGCGGATGGCGATTGTGCCGCAGGCGAACAATCTCCCATCAATTCCGGTGAGTCACGGCGCATTGCCCGATAGTCCGCAGGCGTTGGCGCTTGTGTTCAGCGAGGTTGGCGTAGCTCCTCCGGTATTGGGCGCCGTCCCAGCAGCCGCACTGCCATCGCCTACACCCCGCCTGGTAATCATGACAGCATCACCGCTTACGGTAGAGGTTGAAGTTCCGTCCGGGCCACCGCTGCCCCCGGCTGGAGTATTAGGGGCTAGCGTGACACGAGCCGCACGACGCCGACGACGGATTCGGGGACGAAATTATGGTCATGCGGGAAAGGCACTGAATCTCGTTGTCATTGACCATCCGACTGCCGGTGATTACCGACTAGTTTTGCACGGCACCGATTCGGGCCATTTTGCGGTTGGGGCAATGCTGATTGGCGCCGGTGAACCACCAATTCTGGGGGGTGAGGGGGCAGCGGGGGCAACCGCGCCAACGATCACGACCATCGAGGGTGAAATCGCACGCGATGCCGATCTGTTTTACACCTGTACGTTGCCGACTACTGTCGATGCGCCTCAGCTCAGATTTGATGTTCAGAGTACTATGCGTGCTGCAATGGCGCAACTCGGTGCTGCGCTGAGCGAGCGTGGTGGCGTATTAGGAGCAGCACCGATTGATGATGATCGGTTACGCAACGTATTAAGCGGTGATTCGATGGCCATTGAGTCTCTGATGGCATTGCCACCGCTTGCACGTCGCCAGGCAATTGATCAACTCATCGATCTGTGTCAAACGCTGGTCGGCGATGAATACGAACGAGCGATGGCCGTCATCACGATGCTCATGCAGGTGCGTGATGCAATTGCCGGCGCGTGATTATTTCCTCTTCCGCCAAAGGATGGGTTTCAAACCTGTTAATGGTTTGCGTTCCCCGTGCAGGAAAAGAAGGAGGGGGAAGGTGAGAGAATGGCACCTTCCCTCCCTTTCTCAGCATGAGCGCAAACAAAGGCTGGAGGAAGGTGCGGATCATCCGATATGACGTTTCACCATAATATACTCGTACCACCGGTCGGCAACCCGCAGTGCGAGATACACCAGCGTCAGAACTACTGCTGTACGACCGATCCACCACTGCTTCCAAAGCCACTCTAATGCCAGCGCCATACACAGCGCTGCTAGCGGCAGCATAAAGAAGACCTGCTTGAGGATCATATCGGCAATGTTCCAGCTCACGAGCGAGTAGAGCACGAGCACTGCCCACCAGCCGAAGAGCAATCCATGCGCACGGCGCGCAGCCGACCATGCCAGAATTGCTCCACCGACAATCAGCACAATACCCGGCCAGGTCAGATGGTTAAGCATATACGCCCCATCAATAGCCGGTGTGGGCAGCGGCGATGCTTCGGCGCGCACCACTCGTTGACTGAGGGCGGAGCTGATAGCCGGCAATGTCTCGGTGACGATCACCGGTACATACCACACGTGATAGATAACAAATGCTATCCCCTCGGCGATAGCCAGACCCAACAGCAACAGCTTACCCCGTTGTATTGCTTTCGTCTCACGCCGGATCAGCTCAAACAGAGCGTAGATACCCATCATTGTAAACGCCATGATTCCCACTACCGTATATGTAAGCATTGCCAGCGCTGCGGCGGCTGCAACGCCCCACAATGCCCGTCGCTCGCCGGGCTGATCGTCGTAGGCCAGAACAACTGCAATCAGTACCAGCGTGCCCCAAAGTCCTAGTTGAGTGGGCCAGTTTCCCCACGAAATCAGAAAATATGGTATCAGCAAGAGATGATAGCAACCGGCTGCTGCTACCGCCAGTCCCGGTCGTCCGAACAGACGGAGGGCGATGTACGCAATGAACAGACTGCGTGAAACGTCGAGTGCTGTATTTAACACATTCGACGCCAGACCCAGATCGATGCCAATCAAGCCAAATGGGGCCGTAATGAGGTACCAGAGCGGCGAGTAGGGAAAATGTCCACCCTCGAAGCCGACCGTCTCGCCAAGCAAGGTGACTCTACTCGGTACAACAAGCTCCATGAAGCGTCCGTCAAGAACTAACTGCGTGCGCGGTACATGCCAGCGTTCATCGTAGACAATGGTCTGGGGATAGATGACACCACCAATCTTGATCAACGCTGCCAGCAATACAATGCGCCAGAGCCACATTTCATGCCACTGCGGCAACGTTTCGCCACCACGGGCAAATGCAAAACGGGTGAAGCTCCGCAATGGACCTAAACAGACGTGGAATCCCAACAACAATCCCCACAGCATTGGCGTAAAGATAGCCCACCAGATACGGAAAGTGGCCAATAACCCCCCCAGAGTGATCAGGACGGTTACCACGATCACACTTGCCAGTGCGCGCTCGACAGCTAGGCGTCGTAATAGCCAGTAACCCAGACCACCAATCAGCGCCAGATGAATGGCTTGCCAGAATGGCCAGCCATATTCCAACTGATACGCCGCGATCCAATCGATAACCACGCCTAATTGCCGGGGATCATTAGGAGTGGTAAACGTTGAGCTGGTAAGATGGATGTTCAGATCATCATCACCGGGCGGCAAGAGAATGTAGTAACGAGCAATATCACTGCGTAGGCTTACCTTTATCGGTTCAATCTCTTGGGTGTCGATCACCAACTCAGCCGATGACACACCTTCTGGTCGGTATCCGCTAGCTTTTATGAGCAGTGTTGTCCAACTCGATCCAATACCGGGGAACGAGACACGAGCCTCAGCTTTGGTAAACGAGTAGGAGAATTGTTGATTCCGTTCTAACCCATGAAAACCCTCGATGTACGGCAGTGCATATGTGGTACCAATATCGATCTGTCCAGCAGGTGATGCTAAGCCTGCCAGACCAGCACAAACCATCCCCACTAGCATCACGCCAATGATGAACCAAACATCGTGCGATAAGTGTCGAAGCCGCTGTCTCATAATTGCTCCCGTAGTGGTAGTTCCCGATAAGCGCCAAAGTGAATATCAATGAGTCGTGCGGAGACCATCCACGCATACCTGAAATGCAACCCAAGGCGTAGAGACGAGCGTGGCCTCTGCGACAATGTCCACCCGTTCAGGCCTGGTGCCTCTTACACAAATCATACACTCTTCCCCTGTTTTGACATTGTTCCTGTGCTATACTACCAAAGCAGATCAATGTTGTGATCTGCACACCCGCCATCCGGCGGACAACATAGAGGGACTGCAATGAGACTGGAGCGATTTACCGAAAAAGCGCAAAACGCCTTCCATATTGCGCAAGAGATTATGCAGGAGCATCAGCATTCGCAGCTCGATGTCGAGCATCTTTTTCTGGCGATGCTCCGTCAGCGCGACGGTCTGGCGGTTCGAGCTTTGACACGACTCAACGTCGATCCACAAGAGGTTGCCCGTCGTGTCGAGCGTGAGCTAGAAAAGTTGCCTAAAATTCTTAGCCCTTATGGAACGGGCACGCAGGTGTACATTACACCGCGTACCCAACGGTTGGTAAAGCGAGCCGAGGAAGAGGCCAATCGCTTGGGTGATCAGTATGTTGGCCTTGACCATCTGCTGATTGCGCTAACCAACGAACGCGATGGCCCATCGGCAAGGATTTTGCAGAGTTATCAGATTGATCAGGAGCGGATTTACCAGGTGTTGATGGATATTCGTGGTAATCAGCGCAGCGATGATCCGTCAGCAGAGAACCGCTACGAGATACTAACGAAATATAGCGTCGATTTGACCGAGCTGGCTCGTGAAGACAAGCTCGATCCGGTTATTGGCCGGGAAGCTGAGATCGCACGGGTCATCCGCATTTTGTCGCGTCGTACCAAGAATAATCCGGTACTGGTCGGTGAGACCGGTGTTGGCAAGACGGCGATTGTTGAGGGCCTGGCACAACGTATCGCACGTGGTGATGTGCCTCCAACGCTACGCGACCGTAAGCTACTGGCGCTCGATCTGGCCGGAATGGTGGCCGGTTCTAAGTTCCGCGGCGAGTTCGAGGAACGTCTCAAGGCTGTCATGGACGAGGTGCGCAATGCGAAGGGGCGCATCATTCTCTTCATCGATGAGCTGCACACCGTCGTCGGAGCTGGTGCAGCCACTGGCAGCATTGATGCCTCGAATATGCTAAAACCGGCTCTCTCGCGTGGTGAAATTCAGGTGATCGGTGCTACTACTATCGACGAGTACCGCAAACACGTTGAGAAGGATGCTGCGCTTGAACGGCGCTTCTCACCGGTCTTCGTGGAAGAACCGGATCCAGAGACAACCATCGAAATGTTACGCGGTTTGCGTAAGCGGTATGAAGAGCATCACCAGTTGACCATCAGCGATGAAGCGCTGAAAGCGGCGGTGCAGCTATCGAATCGTTATATTAATGATCGCTTCTTGCCCGATAAGGCTATCGATTTGATCGATGAAGCCAGCGCCAAGCTCCGCATCGACATCTTCTCGATGCCGCCCGAACTAAGAGCAAAGGAAGAAGAGCTGAAGCGCTTACAGGCTGAAGAGGAAGAGGCTGGCGCTCGCCGTGACTACGAGCGAGCCGCTCTCTTACGTGCTCGCTATCTCGCCCTGCAAAGCCAGTTTGAAGCAGAACGTAGTGAATGGCTGGCGCGTAACAATCTTGATGAGGTTGTTGATGAAGAGGACGTGGCCCAAATCGTTTCGAGTTGGACGGGCGTGCCGGTAAGTCGAATGCTCGAGACCGAACGTGAGAAGCTGATCCACATGGAGGAACGGCTGCACGAACGGGTTATCGGGCAACATGAGGCTATTGTTGCGCTCAGCGATGCGATCCGTCGGGCACGTTCAGGTCTGCGCGACCCGCGTCGTCCCATTGGTTCATTCCTCTTCGTTGGTCCTACCGGTGTCGGTAAGACCGAGTTAGCGCGAGCCCTCGCCGAATTTATGTTCGATAGCGAAGAGGCAATGACCCGCATCGACATGAGCGAATACCAAGAGCGTCACACTGTGAGTCGCTTGATCGGTGCCCCACCTGGTTATGTCGGTTATGACGAAGGTGGTCAGTTGACCGAGAGCATCCGTCGCCGTCCCTATCAGGTGGTACTCTTCGATGAGATCGAAAAAGCTCATCGTGATGTGTTTAATGCACTGTTACAGGTGCTCGAAGATGGTCGGCTGACCGACGGTCAGGGGCGAACGGTCGATTTCCGCAATACAATCATTATCATGACCAGCAACGCTGGTACTGAGCATTTGCAGGGTGGCGGGATCGGCTTCAGTGTCGGTAGCCGAGGCGCAAAAGTCTTCGATATGCGCGAGGCGCGGAAGAAGGTTGATGAGGCGCTTAGACAGACATTCCGGCCCGAATTTCTCAACCGAATCGATGAGATTATTCTCTTCCATCCGCTCTCAATGGATGATCTGACCAAGATCGTTGAGTTGCAGGTTGCCGAACTGGTCGAGCGTTTGCGCGAACAACAGATCGGCCTTACCCTGACCCAGGCTGCCAAAGAGTACCTGGTTCAGGAAGGATACAACCCGGTCTTTGGTGCGCGACCACTCCGCCGCACAATTCAGCGATTGCTCGAAACCCCTATCTCGCGTGAGTTGCTGAAAGGGAACTTCCGACCAGGCGATCTGATTGAGGTGGATGTCGAGAACGGCCAGCTTGTCTTCCATCGCGGTGGTGTCCTCACCATCGAGGAACCCCGCCCTGCTGAACCACTTGATGCGTGAACTGTAATCTACGATGCCGGGTTTGTCATCTTTATTTATCCGGCATCGTGGTATGATCGTAATTGATACGCAGCAGGTGTTTGTTCTCAGATCAGGAGTGGCCGTGACAACATCTGATATTGCAACTCAACTCGTTACTGCTCAGCGCCGGGCTGCTCGTCTGCGCAACGCATTAATGACGGTAGGCGCTTTTTTCACAACTGCTCGCCAATCCGATCCTTTGCCAATGCTTCGCGATCTGTGTGGCGAATGGCTGTTGGCCGATAAGGTCGATATTGTTGTGCCTGCTGGTACCGGCAGCTTGCGTTCGCACGCGCCGACCATGCTGGTTGGCCCAATCACTATCGGGCGCCGTGTTGTCGGTCGCATCGAAGTGACGCGCGCTAACCCACCGTTTGATAGCGATGATCGCGAACTGCTCACCGCGCTTGGGCAAGTTGTCGGTGCTGTTCTTGAACAATCATCGCTACAAGGACAGCTCGATCAGTATCTCAACCAGGCTCGTGCGCACGCTGATACTCTCGACCAACTGTTGCATTTTGGTCGTCTGGTCATCAGTGCTACTGCCGATCCACTCCATCTCGGTCTACAGCTCGCCACGCAGGTACCTGCGATGGTTGGTGGTGAACGGGCATCACTGTTGTTGATCCCGCTTGATAACGAGGAAACACCGCTGCTGATCCTCAGTAATGGTCACATAGCGACCCCTGAGCGTGCCCGCGAAGTGCGCGATCAGGGGTTTGCCGGTCTGGTATTGCGCGAAGGGCAACCGCTGATCATCGATGAAACTGAAGCTGATCGACGCTGGCTATCATTACGTACACACGAGATCGATGCACCGACGCGGTGTGCAATGGCTGCGCCGCTACGCTGGGGATCGCGCTTACTTGGTGCTATCACCGTCACTACAACCCGTAGCCGTCGTTTCGACAGCTCGCATCTCAATCTGCTTGAACTGGTTGCCTGCCATATTTCGCTTGCCATCTATGCTGCCGATCTCGAAGTGCGTCGTAAACGTAGTGTCAAACACTTGAATGCGATTCAAGATCATATCAATGCCGCTCTCACGGCGGCTCGTGCTGGCGATCTCAAAGCTCTGGATCAGATTGAAGCACAGCTTCAGGATATGCAAGTCGCACTTCGCACACTGTCGCTCAATGTCTCGGTTCTCCCTAACGACTACGAACAAGCAGATGAAACCTGAGATACCATGTATCGCTACGCCAGAAAATAGATGTAGCACACCTGAGTGTGGAACGACCGTCTTACCTCGTTATCGTTACGATACATACGTCAGACAGCTCATCGCTGAAAGTCATAACAGGCCCCCTGTGACTCGTTGTAATATCGGGGTAAGCAATAGAGGAAGCAGGCAGAGCTACATACCGTGTATTGCCTAATCTCTTTCGTCTCTCGAAAACAATATCGAGAATGAGTTTGAATATTTTCTTGCCAGTACTGCATCTCCTGCATCTCTAGCTATTCGGCTCCTTGTCAAGTTCCCTCTCTTTATCGCCACAATGTCTGATTGTGGTACGTACCTACGCCAACCCCTGCAACCGTCGCAACTCGGCCTCTAACTCACGCAGACGGACTTCAAGCTCGACCCGCGCTGCTGCTTCCCGCTGAGCCTGTTCCTCCGCCTCCGCCCGCGCTGTTGCTTCGCGTTGGGCCTGTTCTTCCGCTGCTCGCGCTCGTGCTTCCGCCTCTGCCCGCGCTGCCGCTTCCTGTCGCGCTCGCGCTTCCGCCTCCGCCCGCGCTGCCGCTTCCTGTCGCGCTCGCGCTTCCGCCTCCGCCCGCGCTGCCGCTTCCTGTCGCGCTCGCGCCTCAGCTTCCGCCGCCTGCTGCACCACTGTCGCGTAGTCGCCAAACGCCGTGCCGTCGTCGGCGTAGCACACCACGTGGTCGCCTTCCACCCCCACCCACAGGTCGGCCAGCTCCAGATACACCCACCCCCGCTCGTCCGGCGGTTGCAGCCGGTAGGTGTCCCCTACCAGCCGGTAATCGAGTAACCGGAGCTGCCGCTCCCCCGCCGTCCAACGTTGTCCACAATCACATACTGCGCCACCCCCGCCCGTGCGTAGTGCGCCACCTTCCACACCACATCGTTCTCCCGCGTCTCCGGCGAGGTGATCTCAATCATCAACGCCGGTCGTACCCCCGCTTCCGCCACGTCAAACGTGCTCCAGTCGCGCCGCTCGCGCAGTCCCGGAATGACCATCACGTCCGGTCCGTGCGGCCGCAGGTCGGGCACGTCCCACGCCACCCGCACATCACTCAGCACGATGGCCCGCCCGTGCGCTTCGAGCCGGGCGCGCAACACCGCGGTGAGGTACATCCGGTCGGTTTCGTGGCGGTCACTGTGCACGATGAAGTCTCCCACTTCGGGGTGCAACACGTCCTCGAGGGTGAGCGGCACCGGTTCGAGGTGGTCGGGGTCGTCGGGGTGGGCCGACGGACGTAGCGCCAGCCGTAGCGGAAGGGGTCTTCTTCGGGGAGCGGTGCAGGTGCGGTGGCAGTAGGATGGGTCATCGCAGTTCCTCCTTGCTGTGGTAGGTGGGTCTGCCGGTATTGTAGCACAGCGCTGGGCAGGATGCAGGGGCAACGGCGGCAGCGCAACGGGCAGCGGTGGTGGTGTTTTCCATTCATTGTGTCTTCCTGGTGCTCAAAATGGTGCTCAATAAAGAAAGCGTTTGAGCGGCCAAAAAGTTACACGAAAAACACGGTAATGCTGAACCTACCCGAAACGGTCGGTTACAGGACGAGTCCACCCGCTCACCTCACAACGCGACGGCGCACGAGAACAAGAGAGTTCTGAGCGCCTATCCGAATAATCCCCTATGACATCACGACGGATGAACCTCGGCGATGGAGGCAACGCGATTGATGAGCTGCACGAGGCAGGGCGAGATGTCGCCTCGCCCCTACAGGTATCCACGACGATGGTCACGGCGCACCTATTCAACCTCTCCTGTTGTAGCAGCCGCTCGGTCGGGGCGCAGCAACGCTGCGCCGGTACATCCATCGACGGCTTTCATCCGTTCCACCGTGAGACGGTGATTCGGATCGGCACGTAGAGCCTGATCAAAAACCCAGATGTCTCGTTGGGTACGTCCTGTACCCGCGCAACCATTGCGTGCGGGCAGCCCTCACCCCGGCCCCTCTTCCGCGCTGCGGGAGAGCTGGTGCGTGAACGCGGTAGCGTTGCCAGACGCAGGAACCCTTCTGCTCCGCTCATCTCCCTTCCTCGTCCGTAGCGTGGGAGAAATACACAAATGAGCCTGCAGGATGTCTCGATTCGTCAGGTAGCATCTCCCCTTCCTCGCCCACAGCGTGGGAGCGGAAGGGCTGGGGAAGGTGAGGGCAGCCCTCACTCCCGGCCCCTCTCCCGCGCTGGGGGAGAGGGGGAGCTGGTGCGTGAACGCGGTAGCGTTGACAGACGCAGGAACCCTTCTGCTCCGCTCATCTCCCTTCCTCGTCCGTAGCGTGAGAATTCCAGTGGCAGTAGGATGGGTCATCGCAGTTCCTCCTTGCTGTGGTAGGTGAGTCTGCCGGTATTGTAGCACAGCGCTGGGCAGGATGCAGGGGCGAGGGTGGCAGCGCAACGGGCAGCGGGTGGTGGTGTTTTCCATTCATCGTGTCTTCCTGGTGCTCAAAACGGTGCTCAATAAAGAAACCGTTTGAGCGACCAAAAAGTTACACGAAAAAACGCGGTAATGCTGAACCTACCCGAAACGGTCGGTTACAGGACGAGTCTCACCCGCTCACCTCACAACGCGACGGCGCACGAGAACAAGAGAGTTCTGAGCGCCTATCCGAATGATCCCCTATGACATCACGACGGATGAACCTCGGCGATGGAGGCAACGCGATTGATGAGCTGCACGAGGCAGGGCGAGGCGCCGCCTCGCCCCTACAGGTATCCACGACGATGGTCACGGCGCACCTATTCAACCTCTCCTGTTGTAGCAGCCGCTCGGTCGGGGCGCAGCAACGCTGCGCCGGTACATCCATTGACGGCTTTCATCCGTTCCACCGTGAGACGGTGATTGGGATCGGCACGTAGAGCCTGCAAAAACCCAGATGTCTCATTGGGTACGTCCTGTACCCGCGCAACCATTGCGTGCAGGGGCAGCCCTCACTCCCGGCCCCTCTCCCGCGCTGGGGGAGAGGGGGGAGCTGGTGCGTGAACGCAGTAGCGTTGCCAGACGCAGGAACCCCTCTGCTCCGCTCATCCCCCCTTCCTCGTCCGTAGCGTGGGAGAAATACACAAATGAGTTTGCGGGATGTCTCGATTCGTCAGGTAGCATCTCCCCCCTTCCTCGCCCACAGCGTGGGAGCGGAAGGGGGCTGGGGGGAAGGTGAGGGCGGCCAAAGGGATGGTGAGGGTCCCCAGGCACGCTCCTCGTTATCAAGACCACGAGTTTCTAATCAGGCACTTAGACCTCAACGCCATCCCTCGCGGCGTAGTCGTGCTACAAATTCACTAAGTAGCAGCGCAGTGGCTCCCCATACCTTATACCCATTCAGGGCGAAGAACGGTACCCGCATCGGTGTCCCATTACGCTCCCAAATCTCTTCTTGCACGGTTGCCGTATCGAACAGGGTGGGTAGTGCGACGGTAAATACGCTTTCTACCTCTTCAGGATCGTGTACCGGTTCAAATGCGACCGGGTAGAAACCAACAATCGGAGTCAGATAGTTGTTGCTCGGTGGAATATAAAACGTCGTGAGTTGCCCGAGCACGGTAACTTGCCCTGCATCAATGCCAATCTCCTCTTGAGCTTCACGCAGCGCTGCGCCAATCGCACCGTTGTCAGTGGGATCAATGCCACCGCCCGGTAGCGAAACTTCGCCCCGATGGGTAGTGACTCGACTCGACCGCACTGTTAACGGAATATACAGGGTGTCTTCTTGGGGAAAGAGAAGCAGGAGCGCTGCCGATGCTCTTGGTGTGACACCAGGTGGTGGGTGAAACGGACGCAGTGGTGTGCCGTCGAGTCGGCGTAACACAAGGAGTTCACCTAATGATGGTGGTGGTGTTGCTAATGCTCGACGAATGATCTCAATTTGTTTGTTCCAGTCCATACGTGCTCCGTGGTTTTATATGTCTGATTGAATATTGTATGCTTCCTCTACCTATAGATGAAGGCTTTTCTTGATTTTTAAGCGATTTTCAACGTTCTCAGGCTTAGCGAAGCGATACCGGTAAACCCAACACACGCCGTTACGTATCCTCTAGAAAGCGGTGAAAGGCAGACCCATCTCAAGCTATCACCCCTTGCTCATCTGAGGATAGAGGAATCTGCCCTACCATACGGCGAAGAATCGGCGCGAGAATGGAGGCCGTAGACGCTTGTCGAGAGAGGAAGCTGCCGCTTCTGTCTGCGCTGCTTCACTCGTTCCTCTCCTCGCTCACAGCACTGCTACCGGTTAGGGTGAAAACGTTGAAATGCCCTGAACCCAGATGCCGATAGCTTGCCGTCACTGCACTTCTCCGCTACAATCGAATTATCAGCACCAACTGTTCAGCAAGGAGGAGCGCGTGTACAACCTGCAAGAGCAGATTCAAGCCGATTACGACCATGTCATCCATCCTCTGACCCATCCAACGGCACATCAAAACCCGAAAATCTGGGTTGCTGGCCGCGGGTCGATTGTGATCGACGCTGAAGGCCGTGAGTATATTGACGGACTCAGCGGTTTGTGGAACGTGAACGTTGGCCACGGCCGTGAAGAGTTAGCCGAAGCGGCTTGCAACCAGATGAAGCAACTCGCCTACTATTCATCCTATGTTGGCTCAACGAATCTGCCGGCAATTGAATTAGGACGTAAGCTGAGTCAACTCTTTTATCCGAGCATCAATCACTTCTTTTTTACCTCAGGCGGCGCCGAAAGCACCGAAAGCTCATTTAAGACAGCCCGTTTCTATTGGAAAGCCGTCGGTAAGCCCGAAAAGGTGAAGTTCATTTCACGTATGAAAGGGTACCACGGTGTCACAATGGCTGCGATGAGTGCAACTGGTCTGCCCGCGTATTGGCCGATGTTTGAGCCACGAGTACCCGGTTTTATTCACATCGAGTCACCCTATCCGTACCGCTTCGTCAATCCAACCCCACACCTGAGTGATGGTGTTGCCGCTGCGAATTTGCTCGAAGAGGCAATCTTACGCGAAGGCCCAGAAACAGTTGCCGCGTTCATCGCCGAACCGGTGCAGGGTGCCGGTGGTGTTATTCCTCCACAAGATGACTATTTCAAGCGCATTCGTGAGATTTGTGATTACTACGAGGTGCTGCTTATCAGCGATGAAGTGATCACCGGTTTTGGCCGCACCGGGCGCTGGTTTGGATTGGAGCATTACGGGATCGAGCCTGATATTGTCCAGTTTGCCAAGGGCATCACTTCAGGCTATATTCCGCTCGGTGGCATTGGCGTGAGTGACCGCATCTATGAGGCTATGGTATCGGTGCCACCTGAACAACGCTGGATGCATGCCTTTACCTATTCGGGCCATCCGACGGCTTGTGCTGTGGCGTTAGCCAATATTGCCATCATTGAACGGGAAGGGCTGGTGCAGCGAGCGGCTGAAGTCGGCGACTATATGTTGCGTCGGTTGGAGGAGTTATATGCGCTGCCTCACGTTGGCAATGTACGCGGTAAGGGCATGATGGCGGGGATTGAGTTGGTAGCCGACACTGCGACGAAAGCGCCCTTCCCGGCCAGCGCTAATGTCGGTACCCGCGTTCAGAAAGAGATGACAGCACGCGGTCTTTTTACCCGTGTCGTGGGTGACACAATTTGTCTGGCGCCGCCGCTCGTCACCACTTACGAGCAGATTGATCAAATTGTGCAGATTATTGCCGATTCAATTGCAGCAACCATCGCTACTCTGAAGTAAGGCTGTTCAGCGTTTTCGGCTTCAGGTTGTATGCAAAGACCGAGCTTTGCAACAACGGAACAGCACTGACGCATGGTCACGCACCCGCTGACGGCGATCCCCGCTTTACCTGGTCGCCTGAGAGCACAGGCCAGAGGCCCGCATGTGCGGTGATACAGGTGACTACAACACTCGTTTCATCACAGGTGTCTGGTGGAGCGTCACCCCGTCCGAGCACCTCCTTCCTCACCCCTTGTAGAAGAGGAAGAGAGGCCAAGGGGAAGTGAAGAGAGCACCCTCCCCCCTTCCTCACCCCGTGTGGGAGAGGAAGGGGGCTAGGGGAAGGTGAGGGGCCATGAGGTACGTTTATGCTTTCCCTTCCAACAGCCAGTTATCGATCAATCGTACCTGATCAAACCGTACCGCCATCGAGAGCAAAGCCCCTTCCGGCCCAATCTGATCCAACTCGCGCAAGGTGATCGGATGCGCAACGCTCACATACTCTGCTTTTGCCAGCGGTTCAGCCGCAATAATCCGCTGCATGAGCGACCGTAACGTATCTGCATTGCGTTCACCAGCTTCATAACATTCGGCAGCCGCTCGTAAGGCCCGGTACAACACCGGCGCCGCAGCACGCTGTTCCGCCGTCAAATAGACGTTACGGCTGCTCATCGCCAGACCATCGGCTTCGCGAACCGTTGGCACAATCACGATCTCAACCGGTATGTTGAGATCACGTACCATCTGGCGTACCACCACGGTCTGTTGAGCATCTTTCTGTCCAAAATAGCTCTTTGTCGGTTGCACAATGTTGAACAGCTTACAAACAACCGTTGCTACGCCGCGAAAATGACCAGGTCTAGCCGCGCCTTCCAGCACCTCATCGGCAGCAGGCTGAACAACGTAAGTGCCGAAGCCAGGCGGATACATCTCCTCCACAGAGGGTATAAAGACAAGATCGACGCCGGCTTTTTCGAGGAGAGCCAGATCGCGTGCTGTGTCACGTGGATAGCGAGCGTAATCTTCGTGAGGGCCAAACTGGGTCGGATTGACGAAGATACTCACTGCGACTGCCGGACATTCGCGGCGGGCCTGTTCCACCAGCGCCAGATGCCCTTGGTGTAGATACCCCATGGTTGGCACGAATCCGAGTGTGCTGAATGCCGATCGCGCCCGACGAAACTCAGCGATTGTATGTAAGACTTCCATATCGGTGTTCCTCGTTGATCGGATCGTCGTTGATCAAGATGTTCTACCATATGCTTGTACGGTATTCGTTAATCCTGCTCGCTCATCCCAACTTCGTTTGATAAGGGTGAGGAACGAGCAGCGAATTGCAAAGAACCGACCGCGAGTGCTTCACGTCGCCTGATCGATGTTCGATAGCGCTGCTGCCAGTTCTGCCGGGTCTATCCGACTGCTATGCTCAGGGCCGGGGAATAGCCCATTTCGTACATCATGCACATATTGACTCAGCGCATCTGCGATCGTTTTGGCCAGTTCAGCGTAGCGACGGGCGTGGCGAGGAAGAAAATCGCTGTACAGACCGAGCAAATCATGCCAGACCTGCACCTGGCCACTACAGCCAGCCCCAGCGCCGATGCCAATGGTTGGGATCCGTAACCGTTCGGTGATCGCCTGTGCCAGCTCTGCCGGCACCAGTTCGAGTACGAGCGCAAATGCGCCAGCTTCCTGAACTGCCAGCGCATCGGCAATCAATTGTTGGGCCTCGTTCGCTCGCTTTCCCTGTACCCGTAGCCCGATCTGATTGACCGATTGCGGTGTGAAGCCGATATGCCCCATCACCGGAATTCCTAACGCGACCAGTCGGGCAATAATCGGTGCGACATGCACACCACCTTCCAACTTCACCGCCTGAGCGCCAGCCTCTTGCAGCATTCGCCCTGCACTCTGGATGGCCTGCTCTGGTGAAGTGTAAGTAAGAAATGGTAAATCACCGACGACTAGCGCCTTCTGCGTGCCTCGTACCACAGCCCGTGTGTGATGGATCATCTCGTCGAGGGTCACTGGTACTGTAGATTGGTGCCCCAATACCACCATGCCGAGCGAGTCTCCTACCAGGATTATTGGGATACCGGCGCGATCGGCAATCTGGGCAGACGTGTAATCATACGCAGTGATCATCGGAATCCGCTCGCCGCGATCGCGCATCATTTGAATATCACGAATAGTTGTGCGCATGGTCGGCTCCTCTCCTCCGTTGCGTGCTGTCGGTCATTCCGAGCTGCTCGATTGTAGCACGGAATGGTTAAGTGCGCAGAGTGGTGAGGGGAGGAATTAGGTCATGGGCACTGAGGAATGAGCAAGGCTCACCAATGATGATCATCACCGAATCGGTCGATCGAGTGCCAAACCTACCCTCCTAGCCCCCTACACTCACCGGGTAAGAGTGAAAGAGGGTTGGGGGGAGTGCAGGGTGAAGATGCACTTCGCAGCATAGGCACTGACAGATTTATCGTTAAATAACAGAGTCATTTCATCACAGGAATGTTTGACAAAACAATTTGCTTATCTTAATATCGAATGCGTTCGTTACTCATAGGTGCGCCATGAAGCGAAAACCCACCATGGACATTCCTGCTGCCCTGGTTCCGTATGCTCGTAGGGTTGCGCTGCGCAATACAGAAATCTTCTACTACGATGCTGGAGCGGATCATCATCCAACGCTTCTTCTTTTGCATGGGTTAGGTGACGAAGCTGATACGTGGCGCTCGATTATTCCGTCGTTATCGCGTGAATATCGGGTCATTGCACCTGATTTACCCGGCTTTGGTCGTAGTTCCGGTCCTCGTGGCGCCTATAGCCTGACCTTCTTTGCCCGCACGATTGCCGAATTTGTAGCTGTCCTGCAACTGAGCCACATCACGCTAGTTGGTCATTCGTTAGGGGCCATGATCGCTCAGCGTCTGAGTATCGGACTTCCTGGCCTTATCGAACAGCAGATTCTGATCAGCGGTTGTCTGCCGGTAAAGCGCCGTCTGCCGAAATCAAAGCAATGGCTGCTGTTGATCCCTGGTCTTGGCGAATTGATGCTGGCCATCATGCGTCGTTCACAGGAGCTGGCCTTTTTTAGTTTACAACCGTTCTATTACAGCCTGTATGACCTACCAGCCCGTGAGCGGCGGTTCCTCCGGAAGCGGGTTTGGGTTCGTCTCCACCATCCACAACAACGGCGGGCAACACTTTCAGCACTCCGTTGGTTGGCGATTGACACCTTCTTCCGTGCCAATCAATATCTTGATCTGGTCAGTAAATGTCGAATACCGACGGTACTGATCATTGGCGATCACGATGTCATTGTTGATGGTGAACTTATAGAAGCCATGCACGTCTTGCTCAACGAACAAGCTCAGTGTATTTACCTGGAACGGTGTGGTCATATGCCGCAGCAGGAACGGCCCGATATGATTTGTGAGCTACTGAGCGGGCTACATCCTGCTGCACAAACTGCTGATCAAGACCGTCAGGGCGAACATTCTAGCCAATTATGATGAGGCGGCATGTTCGCTACTTTCGAGGATTCGGGCCCGTATCAGAGAGGCGATAATTGACACGCTAATGATGGTTGCTACCACACCCAGCGAAGCTGCCGTCGGTATCTTCCAGCTTACACCAATCAGTGCGGCACTGAGATCAGGTAAGAGCATCTTGATACCAACAAAACTCAGCACCACTGACAAGCCGAGCTTGAGATAGTGGAAGAGATGAACCACGCCAGCCAGTACGAAGTAGAGTGCTCGTAGACCCAGAATGGCGAAGACATTGGATGTGTAGACGATGAACGGATCTTGCGTTACGGCAAAGATGGCCGGTATTGAGTCGACGGCAAAAATGAGATCGGTCGTCTCTACCATGACCAGCACTAGCAAGAGGGGGGTTGCCATAAGCATACCGTTTTGGCGGGTGAGAAATTTCTGGCCGTCGTAGCGATCACTGATCGGCATAAAACGGCGGAACAGGCGGATCACCGGATTTTTCTCTGGCTCGACTTGCTCCTCTTGTGACATTGCCATCCGAATTCCGGTAAAGATCAGGAATACACCGAACACCCAGATGATCCAGTGAAACTGCTTGATCAGCGCTGCTCCAGCGGCAATCATTGAACCGCGCATGACAAGGGCACCGAGAATCCCCCAAAAGAGTACCCGATGCTGGTATTTCGCCGGAACTGCAAAATATGAGAAGATCAATACGAAGACGAAAATATTATCAACACTTAGTGCCTTTTCTATGAGATAACCGGTCAAAAACGCTAGACCAGCGTCACTCGCACTGAGATCGCTATTGGGCATGATCTGATCCCAAAACAGATACAAAGCCACATTGAAGGTCATTGCCAGTGCAATCCAGACCACGCTCCAGATGGCGGCTTCACGTAACGATACTTCATGGGCTTCACGGTGAAATACCCCCAGGTCAAGCGCGAGGAGTGTCAATACCAGTAGGTTAAACCCAACCCAGACCCATACCGTATCTACCATACAATCTTTTCTCCCTGCTTTGCAACGACTTGTCCGGCAATAAAAAGGCGAGCCGAACACAGCTCACTGCTGTGTCGGTCTCGCCAGTATGGTAAACCAATACGCGATGCCACCGGGAAGGTAATCTTCCGTCTTGACGGCAACATCGACCCGCTACGAGCGGACGGCTACTCCCCAACGTTTTACAATATACCGTATTTTCCTCATTAGCGATAGGGAAAAATTCCCTATCACTTCTACGTCTGAATGGGTATTTAATGGCGAAGATTTGCCCTCACTAGCTATCGTTGAGTTGGATATACTACTTAAATGTGTGATGCAGACTACAGGAGTAGACATAGATGAATCTATTTGTATTCGGTTTAATGTTCGGTGGTCTTATCTTCCTTGCCACTGGCGGTGAGCTCCTAGTACGTGGCGCCAGCCGCCTGGCAGCGCTGGCTGGCATCTCTCCGCTTGTGATTGGTCTGACAGTTGTATCGTTTGGAACCAGTTCACCAGAGCTGGCAGTGAGCATTCAAGCCAGCTTGGCAGGCAAAAGTGACATTGCAGTCGGCAATGTGGTGGGGAGTAATATCTTCAACATTCTCTTCATTCTGGGTGCGTGTGCGCTGGTCAGCCCACTGGTTGTAGCCGTACAGCTTATCCGCCGTGAAGTACCGTTTATGATCGCTGTTTCGCTATTACTTATCGGTCAGGCATTCGATGGAGCCATAAGCTGGTTTGATGGCTTCATCCTGTTTAGCCTACTAATCGGATATATCATCTGGTCAATATACGCTAGTCGGCAGGAACGAGAAGAAGTGATAGCAGAGTATGCGCAGGAATTTGGTTCCACAAAACTGCCCGCTCAGCAGAGAGGAATGGTCTTGCTGCTGAATATCGGCTTGATCGTAGTTGGGCTGGTATTACTGGCGATTGGATCAGACTGGCTGGTTGAAGGTGCAACTTCACTGGCGCGTGCGTTTGGAGTCAGCGATGTAGTCATCGGTCTCACAATTGTGGCTGCCGGTACATCACTCCCAGAAGTGGTTGCTTCAATTGTTGCCACGCTCAAGCGCGAGCGGGACATTGCTATTGGAAATGCTATTGGCAGCAATATCTTCAACATCCTCGGTATCCTTGGATTATCTGCACTCGTAACACCGGGTGGTCTTACCGTTGCTCCATCGGTTGTGGCATTCGATCTGCCAGTGATGATTGCAGTAGCTTTTGCAGCTCTACCAATCTTTATCTCCGGTCTCAGCATCAATCGCTGGGAAGGCTTACTCTTTCTTGCTTATTACGTTGCGTACACGGCGTATCTGATACTGGCTGCAACTCAACATGATGCTCTGCCGTTCTTCAGTAGCGTGATGGTACTCTTTGTATTACCGATAACAGCAGTGACCCTCTCTATTCTTCTGATCCACGCGCTGCGCCGAAGAGATTGGGTTAAAGCATAGTCATGACCAGAACACCTATACAAGATTTCTGTCAGGGAAGAATAACCAACACTCCCTGTTGGGCTTCATGACCAGGAATGCGGCAGTAGAAACGGTATTCACCGGGCGCTGGCGCCCGGAATGTTAGTACCGCATCGACCCCTGGATCGGCCGAAACGGTGCGGTCACCGGTAGGTAGCTCGATAGTCAGGCTGTGTGCAATCTGGCCGCGATTGCGAAGGTGGAGAAAAACTTGCTCTCCGGTGCGCACTTCGATCCGATCTGGATCGAACCGCATTTCGGTGGCAGTTACTTCAATCGTGCGTTCGCGCAGTGGTTCACCACAGGCGTTTAGCAGAATGACGGCAAGTATGCAAAGAGCATAACAATAACGACAAAACCAGAGATGATTCATAGTACGCCTAACTGTACTCGTAGGATACGCTTGTTCCTGCATCATACCTGTACTGTACCAGAAAATGCCCACTGTGCTAGCAGGAAGTCACGTTGTGACAGGGTTCCAATTTTACGGTACAATAGCAGCAAACCCATGATCACGTGATCTTATTCCGATTAAGCAGCATAGTTCCATGTCAGCACGTGCTGTTGGCGTCAATATTCCAGGCAACATTTGTGCCGTTGCTTCACCGACATTTTGATATTTGAATGCCAGACTATGATCAGGTTGGCAAAGTTTTTCTCATATTGCGTGTCAGTAGACACAGTTAGTTTCCAATCGAGGTGAGCATGCTCTATCCGATTGTGTTCATTGCATTGGTCGCGTCACCACTAGCGCTCATTGCCCGCTTGCCGGCGCGCAGTCTTATCGCCTGGGGTCTCGCATTTATCCCGCTAACACTCTTTGGACTAACGCTGACTCAAGCTGGTCCTGTGTTGGCGGGTGAGCAGGTGGTGGAGGAGATCTCCTGGGTACCAGCGCTGGGTCTCAATCTTACCTTTACGCTTGACGGTTTAAGCCTTCTGTTTGCCTTGATTATTACCGGCATTGGGACGTTGATTGTCGGTTACGCCGGCCATTATCTCGGTGCTGACAGTGGTCTCGGTCGTTTCTTGGCTTACCTGATGCTTTTTATGGGGGCAATGCTGGGGGTCGTACTGGCCGGTAACGTATTGACCATGTTCGTGTTTTGGGAATTAACATCGGTTACGTCGTATTTGCTTATTGGCTACAAGCACGATTACCCTGATGCACGGCGTGGTGCATTACATTCGCTGCTGGTAACCGGTGGTGGTGGGTTGGCCTTGCTGGTTGGCCTGCTGTTACTAGGACAGATGGTTGGCAGCTATGAGTTCCGGGATATTTTGGCCGCTGGTGATCAATTGCGCGCTCATTCACTCTACCCGGCAGCCGTGATACTGATCTTGCTTGGTTGCTTTACGAAATCAGCTCAGATACCCTTTCATTTCTGGCTACCAGGGGCTATGCAGGCGCCAACCCCGGCAAGTGCCTTTCTCCATTCGGCCACAATGGTCAAGGCTGGTATCTACCTAATGGCGCGCCTCAGTCCTGCTCTTGGCGGTACTGCTTTATGGGATGTTACGCTAGCCGTCGTTGGCGGTGCAACGATGACCTTTGCCGCGATTGTGGCGATGCGCCAGTTTGATCTGAAGGCGATGCTGGCGTATACGACCATCAGTATGCTGGGTGCGCTGACGATGCAGATCGGGTTGGGTGGTAAGTATGGTGCTGAGGGGGTGGTAACTAATATTTTAGCCCATGCGCTGTATAAGTCGGCACTGTTTATGCTGGCTGGTGTGATCGATCACGAGTGCGGTACGCGCGATTTGCGCCGGTTGGGCGGGTTGCGAAGATATATGCCACAGACGATGGTCATTACCGCTCTGGCATTACTATCGTTCGGCGGTATTCCGATCATGTTTGGCTTCGTTGCCAAAGAATTGATGTTGGAAGCAGCGCTTGAGACTGATCTTGGAACAACGTTTAGTACACTTGCAGTTGCTGCAATTGCTATCACGGCCATTGCTTACCTGATAACTGGCTGGCGACTGTTTAGCAATACGTTCCTCGGTCAGCGTAGTACGGCGGCGATGCAGCAGCATGTTGCTGATCCCACACCTGGAATGCTGATTGGACCTGGAGTGCCGGCCATTCTGTCACTCTTCATACCCCTGGTTCTGTTAGCCCCCGTTAGTACGCTCATCGCAGCCGCAAGTGCAGCGATCTACGGTAGGCCGCTAGAGGTGGAACTGGCGCTTTGGCATGGTGTTAACCCGGCATTACTGGTAAGCCTGAGCGCCATTGTGATTGGCGTAGCAATGTTCCGTTTTGCCGAGCAGTTGGCAAATATGCGTGGTTGGCCAACCTGGTTGCGTGGTGATATGATCTTCGACCGGCTGATCGAGCGAACCCTCACTGGTGCGACGGTGTTAACCCGTACCCTTCAGGAGGGAAGGCTACGCCGCTATATCCTGATAACAGCGTTGACCATGCTGATCTTTGTGGGGATACCGTTTATCAGCTTCGGGCTAGGTACAATTCGGTTTGATCTTGATCCACAGTTGCAGTTTTACGAAATACTGGCCGCGGCATTGATCCCAATTGGTGTTATCGCGACCATCAAAGCGCGCACCAGACTCGGCGCGATTATTGCAGTTGGTGTCGTTGGCGCAATGGTCGCGCTCCTCTTTGTGATCTTCTCAGCACCCGATCTGGCACTAACCCAATTACTGATTGAAGTACTTTCAACCGTCTTCTTACTCCTTGTCTTTTCGGTGTTGCCGGTACGCTTCGAGAGCTTCTCATCAGTCTGGGTGCGACAACGTGATGCGATTGTCGCCACTGCGATGGGAATTTTAATGGGTGGACTGGTACTGGCAACCGCTACGAATGATAGCTTTGCACCGTTAGCCCCCTTCTTCCTAGAAAACAGTCTGGACAAAGGCAAAGGGGCTAATGTCGTTAATGTCATCTTGGTTGACTTCCGCGGGTTCGATACCCTAGGCGAGATTACAGTATTGTTTATCGCGCTGCTCGGTATTTACGGATTGTTACGGTTACGACAGGGGAAAGATGATGTTACACCGGAACGAGTCGAGACAACTGCCACCGAACCGCTCAGCGAGCCAGTTGATACCCAGAGATAGTGCTCTGTACGATTCGCTCATCTTACGCACAATCAGTCGGCTGATGTTGCCACTGTTGTTGATGTTATCGATTTTTATGTTGTTTCGCGGGCACAATCTACCGGGTGGCGGTTTTATTGGTGGTTTGCTGGCTTCCAGTGCAATTATTCTGCAAATGGTCGCCTTTGGCCCAAAGGTAGCACGATGGATTTTGCCGGTTAATTATTTGATAGTGGCGGCTTTTGGCGTCTTTTTTGGCGCTCTGTGGGGATTACCAGCCCTCTTCGCCGGTTTACCGTACATGCAGGCATTCTGGTTGCCCGAACCGATCCCTGGAGTAGGCAAGATCGGCACACCGGTCCTGTTTGATATTGGTGTCTACTTTACAGTTATCGGGGTCACGACCAAAATCGCACTGCTGCTGGTCGAAGAGCCGATTCTCTTCCCGTTGCCGGAAATGAAGTCGGTTCCGGTTGATCATCAGGAGGAGGTAGCATGATCATTCTCCTGGCAATCGCGATTGGCTCGCTCTTTGGCGGTGCGACATATCTCATCCTGCGGCGCTCGGTTGTGAAGTTGATCCTGGGCCTGATCATGCTCAGCCATGGGGTAAACTTGCTCATCTTTACGATGGGTGATGGAGTACGGCGTGGGGCGCCACCGCTGGTGGATGCTAGCGGTCAGCCTCCGGCAGGTTCGGCTGATCCGCTAGTGCAGGCCCTAATTCTGACGGCCATTGTGATTAGCTTCGGATTCACTGCGTTTGTCCTGGCGCTGGCGTATCGTTCCAATCAGGCAGCAGGGAGTGACGATCTTGACGATCTTTCAACCACCGACCGTCTGTAGTGTGATGTTTTAGATCGGGAAACTCATATGACGTTTCACCTGTTTGTTCCCATCGTTTCACCGTTGATCGGTGCGGCATTGGCTGTTTTACTCCATCGCCAATGGGTGGTGGTGCGGGCGCTAACGCTCATCAGTGTGCTGATCAATCTGGGGTATGGCCTCTGGCTAATGAGTGTAGTACCGCAGAGTGGGCCATTAGTGGCGCAGGCCTCAGGCTGGTTAGCTCCGTTTGGTATCTCACTGGTGGCCGATGGTATGAGTGCGCTGATGGTGATGTTGGCAGCGCTGCTCATGCTGACGACGGTTGTGTACAGCTTTTACTCTGTTGATCGCGAACGTGAAGCACATTTCTACTACCCGTTGCTCTTGCTCTTGCTATTAGGGGTTAGTGGTGCATTCCTCACCGGTGATCTCTTCAATCTGTACGTCTGGTTTGAAGTGTTGCTCGTAGCATCCTTTGGCCTGATTACGCTCGGTGGGAGCCGTGAGCAGCTTGAGGGTGGCTTGAAATATGTTGTGCTTAATCTGTTGGGAAGTACCGCCTTCTTGTTTGGTTGTGGATTGATGTACGGATTTGCCGGTACTCTCAATATGGCGCATATTGCCGAGCGGATGGCAACGCTAGCGGACCCCGGTTTGCAAACGGTATTAGCCGGGGTATTTTTGTTTGCCTTCGGTAGCAAAGCGGCAATTGTGCCTCTCTTTTTCTGGTTGCCTTCCAGTTATCATACACCACCGGTGGCAGTAACGGCCATCTTCAGCGGCTTGATGACGAAAGTTGGGGTCTATTCGCTCTATCGAGTCTTTGGTTTGTTGTTGCAGAACGAACTGGCAATCTATGCACCGTGGATTACCCTGATCGCCGGTTTGACGATGGTTATTGGGGTGCTGGGCGCAGTAGCCCAAATGAATGTGCGTCGCATCCTGAGTTTTCACATTATCAGTCAGATTGGGTATAGCGTGATGGGACTAGGTCTGGCCAGCGCTGCCGGTTTGGCTGCTGGCCTGGTCTTTACCGCCCATGTCATGATTGTCAAGATGGCACTCTTTTTTATCGGTGGGGCAGCCGAACAGATCAACGGTACCGGCGATTTGAAGAAGATGGGTGGCTTGGCCCGTCGCGAGCCGTTGCTAGCCCTGTTCTGGTTTTTAGGTATTCTGTCGCTGGCCGGTATTCCTCCGCTAAGCGGTTTTATCGGAAAATTGATCTTATTGCAGGTGGGTGTGAGCCAGCAGGCCTACCTTATTACCGCCGTGGCTGCCGGTACCAGTATCCTGACCTTCTTCTCGATGTTAAAGATTTGGAATGAAGTGTTCTGGAAGAAATCGTATGAGGATGTGAACCGCTTACCGCGGGTCCGTTTTGGTTTACTGGCACCGGGGGCAGCGTTGGTGATCCTTAGTGTCGCTTTGGGATTGGTAGCCGGGCCACTGGTAGAATACAATACGATTGCCAGTCAGCAGCTTTTTGATCGTGCTGCCTACATTACCGCTGTCTGTGGTGCTGATGGCTGTGAGGCGGTTTATCGCGCAGCAGTGAAATAGAGGTTGGTATGATTGCGCTGATTCTCCTGATTCTCGTTTTGACCATGACCTGGATGGCGTTGCAAAGTAGCTTTACATTAGCCGACTTGATTGTTGGGCTACTTGTGAGTTCAGCCATTGTGGCAATGGCTAGAAACTTTCTCAGCATACCATTTGTAAATACGGATTTACACCCTCAGCAGCGTGATCGCACCTTCATTCGCCTGGCTCTAAAGTGGGTCGCATTTATCGGCTTTGCACTGTGGAGTATTCTCAAGGCTAATATCGATATGGCCCGGATAGTGCTCTTTCGGCGGGTTGACGACATTCGTCCGGGCATTATCGCTATTCCGCTCGATGTGAAAAGTGATGCCGGCATTACTGTACTGGCGAATCTGATCACCTTAACGCCGGGAACCGTCTCGCTCGATGTTGCTACTGATCGTCGAACTATTTACATTCATTGCATTGATGTACACGATGCCGACGCCATTCGTAATGATATTAAGCAACAGTTCGAGCGGCGGGTCATGGAATTGTTACCGTAGAGGTAGGTCTGATGACATTGTTTAGTATTCTGATCGCCACGTTGATGGGTGTGGTTGCCATTTCGATGACGCTCTGCACGGCTCGTTTGTTGATGGGGCCGAGTATTCCCGATCGGGCAATGGCGTTTGATACGTTGATGCTCCACGTTGTAGCATTGGTTGCCCTCTATGTGGTGATTACTGACCAACTGAGTTTGATCGATGCAATCCTGGTTGTTGCCGTCCTGGGCTTTTTGGGCACTGTCGCTATTTCGCGCTACATCGAGGAGGGACGTCAATAATGAGTCTGAGCGAGATTATCACGCTGGTGCTAGCAACGATTGGGGTAGTATTCATGCTCCTAGCCGCAATCGGCATGCTCAAGTTGCCCGATCTCTACACACGGGTTCATGCCACCGGCAAAGCCGGCACGCTAGGGATTGCAGGAGTATTACTGGCAGTAGCCGTTCATCACGGTGATCTGGTTGTGGCAGCAAAGATGATCGCCCTAATCGCCTTCTTCTTTCTGACAGCGCCGGTAGCCGCTCATATGCTTGATCGAGCAGCCTATTTAACCGGTGTTAAGCGTGCACCGCAAACCGTTCAAGATGATCTGGCCGGTAAGTATGACATGGAACAGGGTCGGCTACGGTAACACGATGCACCTAGACGCTTTATTCATTATGTGCGATCCATTGTTGCGTTTGTATCAGTACTAGTGGGTTGGTTCGCACGGCTTGCTGCGGCGACAATCTGTTGCAGGTAGTGTTGCCAGTGTTGCTGATTAGCGCGTGTTAAACGGCGCACTGTGTCAATATCACCCGCTTCTCCGGCTTCGACGGCTGCGGCCAGCGATTCCTGAAAGGCTCGGGCCAGATCGGCTACGGCACGGCGTAATTCGGCGTTTAGTGCTCGCTGACGTTCAAGCTGTTCGTACAACCACTCGTTCAGGCGTAATTGCTCTTCTAATTGCTCACGCAATCGCTGCTCAACTGCGGACATAGTCACCTCAAAAATCGCTGCGCCCAACCTAGTTATAGGTCGGGCGCTTTCGTGTTGGCGGGGAGAGTGAGATTCGAACTCACGAGGGCTTATTAGGCCCTACCCGTTTTCGAGACGGGCACGTTCAACCACTCCGTCATCTCCCCGTCTCGTACCAATGCTCATTATAACGAGGTAGTCGGTTCTGTGCAAGTGCCATAACGTTTTCAGTCGTGTGTGATCCGCTTATGGCTCACTGAGATGAAGAGGAGGGCGGCCACAGATTGAGAACCCGCCCCTGCCTCGTGACAAAGAACGTTGAACATCTTTACAGGGATGGAATTACGGCAATTCCGCGTGATGCGTTGCATTCGTTATGTGCGCTTAATCACCACAATTGTCATATCATCCGATTGGGCAGTGTCACCGACAAATTCACCGACCGCAGCGAGCACCGCGGTCACGATTTCATTTGGTGCACGGTGACTATTGGCTCGCAGCACTGTCGCCAATCGTTCATCGCCGAACAGCTCACGTTGTGCGTTCATCGCTTCGGTGATTCCGTCGGTGTAGAAGAGGAGAATGTCACCGGGGGCAAGAGTGATCTCACCCGGTACAAAGTGTGGATCAGGGATGATTCCCAACACGATCCCCTGCGCCACCAGGGGCGTCACTTCATCAGTAGCCCGCCGGTACAGGAGAGGGTAATTATGACCGCCGTTGGCGTACACAACAAGCCCACTCATCGGATCGATCAAAGCGTAAAAACAAGTCACGAAGAGACCGGCTCGTGAATCGGCGAGGATCAGATGATTGGCCCGTTCTAATACGGCAACCGGCGAACGCCCATCAATGGCACTGGCACGTAAGAGGGTGCGCGAGAGGGCCATGAACAGAGCTGCCGGAACACCCTTGTCGGTGACGTCGGCAATGATAACCCCAAGCCGTTTGGGGCCATTAGTTACAGTCGCCGGTACCTCAATAAAGTCGTAAAAATCGCCGCCTACTTGTCGTGCAGCGCGGTAAAAGGCGTGAATCTGTAAACCAGGAACGATTGGGCAGCAATCGGGCAAGAAACTGGCTTGAATCTCACTGGCCAAATCGAGTTCGCGTTCAAGGCGCTGACGGACAAGCGCCTCTTGATACAGTCGTTCACGGTCGATCATCTGTGCTAACTGACTAGCGAGCAGCCCGAGCAATTCCGCTTCGTTGTCGAGGAAGTGACGTGGATGAATGGTATTGACCAGCAACAAGCCAATCTGTTCACCGCTGAGCATCACTGGCGTAGCGAGATGGCCTTGAAAGCTCTGCTGGCGGAGCAATGGTGGCAACGGGATCAGTGAATCGTCTGGTAATTTGATGCTTCGTTCTGGTAAATACCACAAATGTGGATGAACATCATCAAGTACCAGTGGCCATGCACTGGCGGCGGGCAGTGCCCAACCGTAACAAACCCGGAGCAACGCACGCGCACCGTCTTCATCAGCCTCAATAAAGGCACAAGCATCGGCTTCTAAGAGACGAGCACCGACACGAACTAACCGCTGCAATGTTGGTTCGAGATCGTCATTCACCAACAGTTCTTGTGAAAGCGACAAGAGCGCACGCCGTTCCTGGACACGCCGCACACTAAACTCTTCGTAGAGATATACTCGGGCAATCGCTGTTCCTAACAGATCAGCAATTGCGGCTATAAGATGCTGATCTGCCGCCGTCAATCGTGCCCAACGTGTCGCTGCCAGATTGAGGATGCCGATTGTGCGGTTTCCATCGCGTAGGGCCATCGAGACGTGGTGTGACAAACCGCGCTTATCGCCAGCGGCACCGTGCAGACGTGAACAAGGCATCAACGACGGTTCAAGGTTGATCTGACCGCTGCGACAGACTTCCTGGCAGGCGCATTCACCTTGCCAGACCGTGCCGGGGTAATTGAGTACCGGGGGCAAACGTTGGCGGGCAGCGAGAATGAATTGATCGTTCTCATTACGCAGATAAATCCAACCAGCCTCCTGACCGGTCAGTTCAAGAATATGACCAAGTGCCGTATCGAGGGCTACACGGAGATCAAACGACTGATTGAGCGTTTGGGCTAACGACCGAAGTGCAGACCATTCAGCAATTCGGTGTTGCCGTTCCGAAGACGGCATAATTATTCACTCCAGAAGTAGACATGATGGTGTCGCGCAAACGTCATCCTGTTTTGAACGTGCGTCGTGCGGTTAGGCCATTAAGACAAGGAACGTGCCGATCGCTGTTTCTGGATAGCGCGAAGGAACGGAAAAATCGCTGAGCGCTGATACAACGATCGGCATCGCCTTTGATGAGATAAGAGTTCTGTCTTAATCAGAACCGTTTATTCCCACATTCGACGTTTACACATTGTGGATTGTTTCCTGCATCTCCTGCACCTGAGCACTAACGTTTCTTGCGGCTGATTGATACACCATCACGCAGCGGAATAATAACCGACTCAAGTTGGGGATGGCTCATAATTGCCCGGTTAAAGCGTTGAATCCCCCGCACGAGTGGCGAAGCATCCTCTTCAAGAACCTGTGCGCTACAAAGCACATTATCTGCAATTAAGACACCACCGGGGCTAAGGAGCGACACACACAGCTCAAGCGCTTGCAGTGCCTGTTCATCGTTTGACGAACTACGTAGAACATCGAGAAAGATCAGATCGAATTCTTGCCTGAGAGATGGTAACAGCTCGCGCCATTCTCCCAGGTGGATAGTGATCAAATCACGCATGCCGGCCGCTTCGATCACTTCGCTGGCCAGCTTAACGCGCTCAGGATTACGTTCGATAGCCGTCATCCTACCGCCGGTCTGGCGAAGTGCTTTCATAATGTAAATAGCGGCATAGCCGGTCGTAATACCAACTTCCAGTGCATGACGAGCATTCATCATCAGCGCCTGTAAGTAGAGAAACTGCCCCTGCACCGGACCAACGAGCGACAACCCCTGCTGCCTGGCGCGTGCTTCAAGGTTCGCCAGTACTTCATCGCGTGGTGGCATGAGATCGTGCAGATAGTCTTCAATTGCAATATTCGTGATGTCGTAGCGCATCACGCCCTCCTCACTCCGCACGTAACGGCGGTGTGTATAGCTGGCGCACAAATGGCGTCAGTTGCATACGCAAATACTCGTTATTCATCTAAATTGTATCACACTATGGGGCATCTTGTGGTATGATCTTAAGCATCGCTTTACGAGTAGCATTCAGCGGGAGGCAGCCGTGGCCGCGATTCGTATCCTGATTGCCGAGGATAATGATCTGGTGTCGCTCACGTTAGAGGAGCAATTGAAGGGACTGGGTTACGAGGTGGTGGGTATTGCACGTACCGGTGCCGAGGCGGTAATGCTGGCCGCTCGTTTAAAGCCGGACCTGGTGATTATGGATATTCGGATGCCTGAGATGGATGGCACTGAGGCGACGGCGAAGATTCGCGATCAAACAGGGATTCCGGTTGTGATGCTGACCGCTTTCGCCGATAAAGAAACGATCCGCCGCGCTGAAACAGCGGGAGCATTAGCGTACCTGGTCAAGCCGGTGAATGAACAGGAATTACCGCCAGCAATTTCGATTGCCCTGGCTCGTCATCGCGAGATGCAGGCTTTGCGCAGTGAAAACCTCGAGTTGCAAGAGGCGCTCGAAGCCCGCAAACTGATCGAGCGAGCGAAGGGTATTTTAATGCAACGGCTTGGCCTGAGTGAACGCGATGCCTATGAACGGCTACGTCAACGTGCGCGTGACAAACGGACGAAGATGAAAGATATTGCGCAGGCCATCATTGAAGCAGAAGAGCTATTGGGTTCGTAAGTTACTTGACGGATCATGGCTGCTATGGTATAGTTGCATCGTCGAAGCGAGTAGTGCAGTCAGGTAAGCGATCGTATGGCCGGTTCGCGCTTTTACACCTACTTTTACTACTTTACCAGCCGAAAACCGGACTGGTCGCTTCGCATTTCCTGAACGAGACACGATAGGACAGAGCAATTACGTAAGGGGCGCGAGGCGAACAAACCTCGCGCCCCTTCTGTTGTTGCCGGGGAGGAGAGTCAATGGAAGTCCGGTGCCGTGGAGTACGAGGAGCGACAACCTGTGATGAAAACACGCGCGAAGCCATTCTGGCTGCCACCCACGAGTTACTTACGTTGTTGATCGAGGCTAATGGGATTCACCCGGAGGACATTGCCAGTGCTATTTTTACCACCACTCCCGATCTTAATGCCGAATTCCCCGCAGTGGCGGCACGGGCAATTGGCTGGATAGACACCGCCCTTCTCTGCGGTCATGAAATGGCCGTTCCCGGTAGTTTGCCACGTTGTATTCGCGTCTTGATCCACTGGAATACCACCAAGCGAGCCGATGAAATTGTGCATGTTTACATTCGAGGGGCGCGTGGCCTCCGACCGGAACGGGCTGCCTTGATGAATGCGTTCCGCGTAGCAACTCCACTGCCGCCCGAGGAGTTGCTATGAGCAGCCGTCACGCTACTGATCAGCACGGAGATTTGTACATCACTTCTGTTGTGTCTTTGGATATTTGTACTCCTGAGGAGGAGCGTTCTATGATTGTTGTGATGCAAACCGACTCGACCCCAAGCCAGATTGAAGCAGTATTGGAGCGGCTCCGTGAGCACAATCTGCGTGGTCATTTGACCGTTGGTGAAGAGCGCACGGTCATTGCAGTGGTCGGTGCAGCGATTCCACCGACCTTACGAGAAGAATTAGAGCATTTTGCCGGAGTGAAAGAGACGTTACGGATCACCCAACCGTACAAATTGGTGTCGCGCGAGGTAAAGCCGACTGATACCGTAGTAACGGTTGGTGACGTGAAGGTGGGAGGTGGTGATCTGGCGATTATTGCTGGCCCCTGTTCGGTGGAAAGCGAAGAGCAGATTATGGCAACAGCACGGGCAGTGCGCGAAGCTGGAGCGAATATGTTGCGTGGTGGGGCCTTCAAGCCGCGTACATCGCCGTACAGTTTTCGCGGCTTAGGTGAAGTTGGTTTGCAGTTGCTGGCGCAGGCCCGGGCTGAGACCGGTTTGCCGATTGTGACCGAGGTTATGACACCGGCTGATGTGGAGCTGGTTTCCCGTTATGCCGATGTCTTGCAGATCGGTGCGCGGAACATGCAAAATTATCAATTGCTGGAAGAGGCGGGGCGCAGTGGTATGCCGGTGTTGCTGAAACGTGGCTTATCAGCCACGATTGAAGAGTGGTTGCTATCGGCTGAATACATCATTGCCCAAGGCAATCCAAATGTTATTCTGTGTGAGCGGGGTATTCGCACCTTTGAGACGGCAACGCGCAATACGCTTGACCTCAATGCAGTAGCGGTTGCCAAGAAACGTTCGCATCTGCCGGTCATTGTTGATCCCAGCCACGGTACAGGTAAGTGGTATCTGGTGCCGCCACTGACACTGGCATCCATCGCCGCCGGTGCCGATGGGGTCATTATTGAAGTGCATCCTGATCCCGATCGGGCGAAATCGGACGGTGGACAATCACTTAATCCCGAGAATTTTATGGCGCTGATGCCAAAATTACGTGCGGTTGCCAGGGCAGTGGGGCGGTGTTAGACGGACCCGTATCTAGGGCAGTTTGAGAGTCTATCCCTGTCTCTCACTCTTCACGTCTTCTGTAAGGAGAGGAAACAGGAAGGGATCAGGTGAAGGCACCTACCGCACAGTAAGCCGACCGCACTGTCAGTACAGTCGGACAACCGCTTGAACAGATCACAACGTAGTTAGCCGATCATACATCTAGGCTGTTAAATTATGGGGGGCACGGCAGCGTCGTGCCCCTCCTTCGCTTCGCGGGTTGTGATGATCGTCAGTGGTAATCCATTGTTGAACCGTTTAGTTATCGAATAGAACCCAAAGTTGAGAACACTGAAAACCTCTAAACTTGTTGACAACGGTATTGCACGACACATTGCGATTTGCTATCATCATGAGCATATACGCCACAGGCCATCTTTCCCGGTGTTCGCTATTTGACAGAAAGGGACTCTATGAGTGATCCTCGCCGCCCGGAAGAGTATGGTGGTTATCAGCCCGATCAGCAATCGTACCCTCCCCTGAATCAGCCCTATCAGATTCAGTATCAGCAAGGGTATCAGACCGCTGACACTAAACCAGGCGAGATCTTGGCTATTGGCATTATGGCAATCGTTGATGCAGGTATCAGTGGATTGAGCGGTTTGGTATGGTTGCTAACAATATGCGGTATTCCACTTGCGATCTATTCGATCATCGTGGCAGTTATGGCGGGCATGTACGCTTATAAGCTGCTGAGCAGCCCACCTCAACCGCTACAACCAAACAAGACGCTGGCGATTATGCAAATTGTCAACATTATTACTGGCAATATCTTTTCGTTGGCGTTTGGGATTGTCAGTCTGGTGCTGTATAACCAACCAAAGGTTCAAGCTTATTTCGCCTATCGAAACAGTCAATCTCTGCCACCGCATCAGTATCAGCCACCGCCGTTTTAGGGAAGGGGTAGTATTCATTCAATATCTTACCCGCAGTAGATGAGGCTTCCCCTCCCTCTTTGTTGATAATCGAGGTTTTCAGCTCTCTCTACGAAGAGCGGGTTTCCAATCCGCCTCAGTATCCCCTTCCTCTCTTGCATCGGGAGAAGAAGGGGATGAGGAAAGAGGAGGGAACGTGGTGGGCGATGTTTCTATCTTTTAGGATGCGGGCCAGAGGCCCGCGTTCCCAGGCAACAGGCATCCGAAGACGTTGAAAGGCCTCCTAGGCTGACAACATGGTGATTGTCAGTTTCGCTTAACGTGCAATATCACGATGTACTTCCTGCCACACCTGCGCACCGGTTGCCGGGAGACTGCTGATGTCTAATCTCCCATCATAAACCACTGTTTCGACGCCGGTTAGTATTTCTCTCATCCGTGTACCGTCAGCCAGACCAGCGTGTCTGATTGGCAATGTCCGTTGTCCATCATCGCTGCGGCGTGCCACAATGATTAAACGCTGCTCAGGCGCTTCGCGTTGAAACGCAATGGTCTCGCCATTGGCGTAGAGTTGCTGAAACCCACCCCAGCGTAATGCCGGCGCGCTGCGTCGCAACCGTACCAGTTGTTGCACAAAGGTGCGCAAGTCGTGATCCCATGCCGATTCGTCCCACGGCATAGGGCGCCGACAATCGGGATCGCCACTACCGGTCAGACCGATCTCATCACCGTAGTAGATGCACGGCACCCCCGGATAGCAGAACAGGAGGGTCATTGCAACTCGTACTCGCGCCAGATCATTCCCAACGATGGTACGTATGCGTGGTGTATCGTGACTGCCGAGCAGGTTGAATTGCTGGCTGGCTATTTGCCAGGGAATTGCTGCCCGAAATGCAGTCCACTGGTCGGCGACTGTTTCGGTAGCTATCGGGCGTGGATCGGCTTCGGGCCGCTGGGGGTTGAATTCAAATCCGCCCAGCCAACGCCAGATGGGAAAGGTGAAACCCTGGTAGTTCATCGTCGCATCAAGCTCTTCACCTTGCAGATGCGGCGTACCATCGAAGAAGTGCTCTCCGAGAAGGTAAGCGTCAGGTTGTTCAGCTTTTACGGCACGGCGAATACCTCGTCCGATTTTATGCCCCAGGTTATCTGGTCCCAGACGTCCCAGCATATTGGCGACATCAATCCGCCATCCATCAATCCGGTAGGGTGGACGTAGCCAGTGCCTCATAATAGCATCGTGACCGGCGTACATTATTTCGCGGAGTCGCACACTGCGATAATTGAGCTTGGGCAAGGTTTTTACTCCTAGCCAACTCTCGTATTCGTGCGGATGTCGGCGGAAGATGAAGAACTCCGATGTCGGTGCGTGCGGATCGCGTTGGGCAGCTACGAACCAGGGATGTGTCACCCCGCAATGGTTCGGTACAATATCGAGCACGAGCCGCATCTGGTGATCGTCAAGAGCCTGTCGGAGCATCAGCAGACCAGTTTCGCCACCCAGGTGTGGATCGATGCTGGTATAGTCTTCCACATCGTATTTGTGGTTCGACGGTGCCCGAAAAATGGGGTTGAGATAGAGCGCCGAAATACCCAAATCGGTCAGATAGTCGAGTCGTTGGGCGATACCCTGCAAATCACCGCCGTAAAACTCAAACGGGCCGGTTGCACGGTTGGGGTGTTCGTCCCAACGTCGGGCAATTACCGGGTGTCCATGGTACAGATAGGCGCCACTCTGCACGTTGTTGGTCGGATCCCCATCGGCAAAGCGATCGGGAAAGATCTGGTAGAAGACCGTATCACGCACCCATGCTGGTGCATGGTAGTTGGCCAGTACTACAAAATCATTGGCGTCGGTTGGGTAGTAGCGAGTCATGCCACCTGCACTGTACCAACGTGTTCCGTCATCAGCCCGGATCAGAAAGCGATAGTTGGTACGCAACATCCGAATGGGAAGTGTACCTTCCCACCACCGAGATACTCCCCGTATCCCTTTATCCTGGAGTGGCGTGATCTGTTGTTCACCATCTGGACAGGTGCGGAGAAAGACACCATGCACCGGCGCATCGGCAGCCATACGCAGCCGAAAGACTGCCGTATCACCCAGACGTCCACTGAAGCGTAGATAGAGTGGCGAGCCGTCGTGATGCACACTGACTTCCCAGGGTAGCAACTTCATAGCATTTGCTCCAATGCAGCAATGGCAGCGTTCAACCGCGACAGGCTGCGTTCACGTCCGATGCCGGCCAGGGTGTCGAACAACGGCGGTGCAACGCTCCGTCCGGTTACTGCAACCCGGATTGCACCGAACAGTGGGCCAGGTTTGACCTGAAGTTGCTCGCAAAGGGCACGCAAGGTTGTCTCAAGGGCAGGCGGCGTCCAATCTGTGATCTGACTCAATGCCTCGTGGGCTGCCCGCAATAAGGTGATAGTCTGCCCGGCATCGTGTTTTTTCGGAATCAGATCGGCAGGATTGTATGTCTCGCCGGGTATCACATCTCGATAGAAGAACATCAGCAATTCAGGTGCTTCTTGCAGTTCTTCCAACCGTTCGTGAATCAGCGGAATTAACGAGATCAGATATGACCACTCTTCTTCACTTGCTGGCTCACCAATAAGACCGGCCCGTTGCATAAACGGTAACACGCGCTCGGCCAACTGCTCAGTAGTAAGTTTACGGATGTAGATCCCGTTCATATCCCGCAACTTCTCAGGATTCCAGCGGGCAGGTGACGGCTGAATCCGTTCGAGGGTAAAACGTGCAATCAGCTCATCACGTGTCATGATTTCGGTAACGCCATCGTAGCTCCAGCCCTGTAAAGCGAGGTAGTTGAAAATAGTTTCCGGCAAATAGCCACGCTCACGGAAGCGGTGGGTCGCAACATCATCCTTCCGTTTCGACAACTTGCCACGGCCATCTTGACGTAAAATTGCCGGTAGATGAGCAAACACCGGTCGCGGCCAGCCGAAGAAGTCGTACAGCAAGACGTGGTACGGCGTGCTCGGCACCCACTCCTCGCCCCGCATAACATGGGTGATCTTCATCAGATGATCATCGACGAGATGGGCAAAGTGATATACTGGCATCCCGGTTGATTTAATCAAAACAATATCTTGAAGTTGATCGTTGTGCACGACAATCTCATCACCACCACGAATCAGATCGCGAAAGCGGGTTTCGCCCTCTAGTGGTGTCTTGAGGCGAATGGTGTATGGTTTACCGGTTGCAGCTACTTCACGCTGTTTCGCCAGGGGCCAATCACGTTCGGGGCCACGGAAACGAAACGCTTTGATCCCAGCAGCTTCGGCGGCTGCGCGCATCTGAGCCAGCTCCTCTTCAGTAGTAAATGACATGTACGCCAGGCCAGCCTCGAGTAATTGCTCGATGAACGGTTGGTAGATACCCTGCTCAAATCGTTGTGATTGGACGTAAGGACCGTATGGTCCACCAATATCGGGGCCTTCATCCCAATCGATCCCGACCCAGCGCAGTGATGCACTGATGTCATCGGCTGCACCCGGCACAAAACGCTTCTCATCGGTGTCCTCAATGCGCAAAATAAACTGACCACCGTAGTGGCGGGCGCAGAGCCAGTTGAAGAGGGCGGTACGTACACCGCCAATGTGGAGACTACCCGTGGGGCTGGGAGCGAACCGTACCCGCACCGGCCCTTCGATTGCACTCATAAAACGCTCCTTAAGCTGTTTGTCCGTTGTATTGCATTGTCGCGCTTGCAGACATCACGCCAATAACCGCTTCTCATTGATGGGGCGACCCGGTTGTTATCCGGTCAATACAACCATGTCGTCGCGATGAACAACCTCTGGACCGTAATCGTACCCCAAAACGCCAACGATTTGTGATGAGCGAAGACCGGCAATCAAGTGAAGATCGCTTGATCGATATTGAGTAAGACCACGTGCGATCTCGCGGCCATCCTGGGTAAAGATGCGTACCGTCTGACCGCGTTCAAATTCGCCGCCAATATCACGAATACCGGCGGCAAGCAGGCTTTTCCCATGGTGAACGAGAGCTGTTGCTGCTCCCTCATCAACGACAATCCGTGAATGGCGAACGGTTTCGGCTAAAATCCAGCGCTGTCGAGCATCGGGATGGCTAGTTGTAGCCGGGAAGAAGGTGCCAATTCGTTCACCACTGGCGACGCGCACGATAACATCAGGTTCATGCCCGGCTGCAATGACCACAGCTACGCCAGATCGCGTTGCCAGCTCGGCGGCCTGAATCTTGGTCTGCATTCCTCCCGTCCCGCGGTGCGTGCCACTCCCGCCTGCCATCGCCCAGACTCGTTCGTCGATCACCGGTACTTCACGTAACAATTCGGCATGCGGATCGCTGCGTGGATCGGCGCTGTACAAGCCGGCAATATCGGTCAGAATCAAGAGCAGGTCGGCATCTATTAAACCGGCGACAAGCGCCGAGAGATTATCATTGTCGCCAACTCGAATTTCAGCCGTCGCCACCGCATCATTTTCATTGATAATCGGTACGATACCCTGCGCGAGACAGAGGGTAAGCGTATTACGAGCATTAAGGTAACGGCGTCGGTCGCGGAGATCATCACGGGTGAGTAATGCCTGTGCTACTTGCAACCCGTACAATTCAAAAATCTGTTCGTAAAGATGCATCAAACGGCTCTGACCAACCGCAGCAAAAACCTGCTTCATCGGAATAGTGCTGCGCTGCTGCGGGCTGACACCGAGCCGCTCCTTGCCGGCAGCAACTGCCCCTGATGAGACGAGTACTACCTCGTGACCGCTCTCCTTCAGGCGTGCAATTTGTCTGGCTAATTCGACAAAATATGGTCGATGAAGTCGGTCAGTCCCGGCTGTCAAGACACTGGTTCCTAGTTTGACCACGAATCTGCTCATATCACACCAGGTTGTATATCACCCTTTGGCTAACCCTGCTTGCGGAAGGGTTCGTGTGGTATTCTCTCCCTAGCGGCTGGCCCGATCTCTCTGGCAGGGAGAGCCAGGAGAGGGTATAACTATATCCCCAACTCGGCCAGCCGTGCCGACGTGGGATCACCTGCCGAATCCCAGCCGTGGCGTGCATAATACTCGGCCAGGAGCGAGTCTAATGGCGGGGTATGACCGGCAGTTGGGCCACTGCTCAGTGGTTCACGCAGGTAGCGCTCGGGCAGTGTATCCTGACTGTTACTAGCATAACGACGAGTAAACAGACGGTCAAGCGTGACAATTCGCTCGCCAATACGAACCAGATCGGCCCCCGAAACGGTACGCCCGCTGACTGCACCGAGTAAGGCAATAAGTTCGCCTGGCGTGATCTGATAGGCCATCAGGCCCATCCGCCGACAGAAACCACTGGCATCAAGTGCGGCGGCAAACCGTTCGTGCCAGATTAAACGTAACGCTTTTCCTTCACTCTCTCGTGGCCCACTGGCCGGTGGCGGCAGCCAGGCTGGAGGTTCTGCGACCAGCTCTTCAAACGTCATCGCGTAGCGATAGTCACCTCCTATCGGACTGGTCGCCATTGCCAGCCCGATTTCAGTTAATGCCCGCGGATCGAGCGCTGGCATTGCCAGTCCCTTCACCTGCGGCGCAAACGCTGATGAACCCCACACGGCCTCTTGCATCTCGCCTACGCCAAGTGAGAGAATATCACGCTTCTCTTGCCGCTGACTCATTCGGTCGAGAGCGGCAATCACCGCTGCACTGTCTCCCCAGTTCAGCGTGCGTTGACGCACAAGACCTTCGTCTTGGGCCTCGGTCATAAAAGTGATGGCGGCTGCGGCAGATGCCGGATCAATACCCAATCGGAGACAACGATCGGCAATAGCCAACATCGCATCGGCATCGGTAATACCGACACGGGCAGCAAAGCCGGCAATCAGTTCGAGACTGGGAAGCGGGTGGGTTTCTCCACTTCTGGTCCGTAAATCGATATAACAGGGCAGCGGGCAATGCGCACAACCCCGTTCGTGTCTACCACCACGGCGAGCGATCTCGCTAAACATACGGGCGATCGCGACCCCATCAGCCGGTGTGCGTGCATCGCGACTGGTAAGTGCCCCTAATTTGATAGCAGCCGGCAGCAGACCGGCGCTGCCGATTGCCCGAATAGCATTTGCGGTCGGATGTTGTTCACCGCGCTGCTGGATCGATTGAAGGACACTTTGCATACGCGCAGGATCAACGGCTGGCAGAGGTGATCGATCCCGCACGACAATGGCCTTGAGCTTTTTATCGGCCATCACGGCACCGGTTCCGGCAGGTTCAACCAGATACTGCCCCTCGGCAACGATACTAGCATACGCCACTCCAGCCTCACCGGCA
The DNA here is from genome assembly GCF_030444705.1 of Chloroflexus sp. MS-CIW-1. Taxonomy (NCBI): domain Bacteria; kingdom Bacillati; phylum Chloroflexota; class Chloroflexia; order Chloroflexales; family Chloroflexaceae; genus Chloroflexus; species Chloroflexus sp. MS-CIW-1. The sequence goes on along the minus strand of NZ_JAUBWR010000001.1, from coordinate 695,189 downwards.
GGGCCAAGCGCCAATACCCGTATATCGCTACCTAGTTCGTTACTGAGCGTGGCCGTCGTCACAACGGTGTCGCGCCCAATCAGATGGCGGGCCGAACGCAGGCGCACGGTATCGCCATCGATGAACAGGTAACACCAATCAGGCGCTTCGCCGCGAATAATCAAAACATCAATTCCATTCCGGCGCAGCGCTGCTCCCCAATGCCCCGGCGCCCAACCGTAACTAATTCCGCCGGTTAACGGCGAACGTGTACCAACCGTAAAGCCGCCGGTCGCAAAGGCACTGCTACCGGCCAGAGGACCGGCAGCAAAGATGAGCAGATTATCTGCCGAAAGTGGCGGTGTGTCCGGTTCAAGCTGATACCAGAGTAACCACGCAATAACCCCTCGCCCACCCAGATAGTCGCGTTCGACTTCGTTGGGTAAGGTCTGGCGCGCATGGCCACGAGCAAGATCAATAGTAAGACTACGCAACGGCATGCGATTATCCTGTATGGGTGCGATTTTCGCCGTTCTATTATACTGCTCTTAGGCGATCTGTATGGTACAATAGAGATGCTTTACCCTCACTCTGTATTGTACCGCAGAGCTGCCTATGTCGTCATTAAAACGCCCCAGGCGCAATCATCTGGATCAGGCGCGTACTGCACATCTGCAAGAACGTCGGCAAGCTGCAATCGCCGCATTAGCCGCGCTCGACTGTCTGCGCGGCGTTTCACCCACCGAGCTGGCTGTTTTGTACGAACGAGGTGTCTTTCGCGCTTTTCCCGCTGGAGCGACAGTAATCGGTCAGCGACGTGGCTTTCGCTACCTCTTTTTTTTGTTGCGTGGCTCATTGCAGTTGCGATTGCGTGACAAAGATGGGCACGAAGTGTTAATGGGAGTATTAGGACAGGGTGATTGCTTTGGCGAGGGGCCACTCTTCGGGAAGTTCTTTCGCCATATGAGTGCCCTGACCCAGTCGGTCTGCTATCTCTTACAAATCGAGATTGCCGCTCTGCGTGACGAGCTGGCAACATTACCCCTACTCACCACGGCTCTCCGCCAGGTGTATCGGCGCCGCATGATCGATGCAACGCTGGCCCGTATTCCTGTTCTAAGTCAGTTGCTCCCGCTCGAACGCATAGAAATCGCATCCCGGTTGCAGCCACGCCATGTACCGCGTGGGACGCTGGTGGTCAAGCAGGGTGAACCTGCCGACTCACTCTACCTGATCGAGAGCGGTCAGGTGATTATCGAACAGAGTGGGCAAACGATTGCCAGCCTGAGTGAAGGCGATCTTTTTGGTGAGATTTCATTACTGACCGGCGGTACCCATCGAGCTAATGCCCGTACCCTGACCACGACCGATCTGTTGGTCTTACCGGGCACGGATTTTTATCGTCTGATTCGGCAGTATCCAACCCTTGAAGCTGAGTTACGGACAATTGCCGATCGCCGTTTGAAGCATTTAGCTGCGGTACGAAGCGATGCGGCGCGTGTTCGTGACATCGAACTGGCAGTGAATCGTGGGGTGCTGCGCGCAACTCACGTGCTGGTTCGTGATCCGGCCCGCTGTCCACCCGGTTGCCGCTTGTGTGAAACCGGCTGTGCTGCCCGCCATGGTCATACCCGACTTCATCTGAATGGCACACCCATTGATCGCTTTGATGTTCTCGATCACTGTCGGCAGTGTAGCGTTGGCGCCGAGTGCGTTGAAGCCTGCCCGGAAGACGCCATCGAACGGGTGGATACCGGCGTGTTGCGTATTACTGCGCGTTGTACCGGCTGCGGTGAATGCGTAAGCGCTTGTCCATACGATGCTGTGCAGTCAGTGCCCCTTCGTCCTCATGCCAGCGGCCCGTTATGGCAACTCTTCCGCCGCTTGCAGCAGCGGCTACGTCCGTCTATTCCGCTGACGCCTATCGGTGTGACGCACCGTGCCGATAAGTGCGATCTGTGCTTTGGCCATTCTGATCTAGCTTGTGTGCAGGCCTGTCCTATCGGAAACCTGCGTCTAATGCCAGTTGAAGATGTCGTGCCCTTGTGAAGAAGACCGATTTACCGGCGTCTACGGTCAGGTTGTAAGAGCAAGAGAACAGTGAAGATCGATCCGGCCAGGACGAGCAAGGCGATCAACTTGAACAAGGGCGTAAAGAAATCGAAGATACCAATTGCCCCAAATGTGATGCTTAGCCCGTAGTAACAGCCGACCACTTGACGTTGACTCAATCCCAGATCGAGCAAACGGTGGTGCAAATGGTCGCGTCCGGCTTGGGCAGCCGACCGACCGTGCAACGTGCGTGAGAGGATCAACCACGCCATATCAACCAGCGGTACCCCCATCACCAAGAGTGCGGTCGCAAGTTTGGCACCCCCAATAATCGCGCAGATACCCAGTGTATAGCCAATTGTCATCGCGCCAACATCACCCATAAAGATGCGGGCCGGATGCGTATTGTATAGCAGAAATGCTGCGCAAACACCGCTCAGCGCCAGCGGCAAGAGGGCAACCGTCAATTGTGGTGGATCGAGCGTTAAGGTGTGAATGGCAAGCACTATTCCCGCAATGCAGGTTACCCCGGCGGCCAGTCCATCAAGACCATCGATCCAGTTCACCATATTTTGGATGCCAACGATCCAGAACACCGTGGCGGCAATCGCCAGCCACGGACTGAGGTTGTGCAGGTGAATCTGGTTGACGAAAGGAAAATTAAATGCGGTCAGAATAATCCCCCGCGCTTCAGTAGGGTGCCCTAACGCATCGGGGTAGAGTGTTTGATCCCAGGCATACGGGCCGACGGCGATCAGAGCAGCCACAATGTGCACCCCCAGGCGGGGTAGAGCGGGCAGATCGTAGAGATCGTCAAGAAAACTGATCAGTGCAATCGGCGCAATGCCCAAGAGGAGCAAGCCGATCCGCAGATGTTCAAACGGCGAACGGCGCAGCACAGGATCGATAGCTTCAACGCCAAGACTCACCACAAGAGCGCCTACCAGACCAGCGATCATAGCCAGCCCACCAACGACCGGTGTTGGTTCACGATGGACATGGCGTGGGCCAGGATGCGCTACCCATCCCTCCTGGCGCGCTAAACGAATCAGCGGCGGAACGAGGATGGCGGTAATCGTAAAGGCGATCAGTGGAATACTGGCAATGGCGAAGATTGTGACCATGATAGTCCTGCGCTGCTCGAAAGCCTTGCTCGAAAAAAAGACTATTCGTATCCGCCATACGGCTTGGTTCGCAACCCGTGTGGCGATGTGCAGGCAATCATATCAGATTTTGGTGAAAAGTCGGATACTAATGCACCTACCCCGCCACTCGGCGCAGCGACCGTGCCCATGCTGCCCATCCCGCAACGCCACCATGACACGCATCCCGTGACCATCGTCTCGGCGGATAGCGGTGCACCGGATGCCGCTCCGGTGTACGGGCGCAGCAGTGCTATGCCCTGACCGATCTGCTGCTGCGATAGGATAGGTCGGAGAGGCGCTCTATGAATATCGTCGTGGACACCAGCAGGGGCAAGACATCGCCTCGCCCCTGCTGACCAGGTTCATTCGATATAGACGTGACGATACGATTATTCGGAAAGGCTCTTAGCCGGTTCCAAACTGGCGATCACCGGCATCGCCTAAACCGGGCACAATGTACCCTCGCTCGTTGAGATGGCTGTCGATGGCTGCCAGGTGAATGGCCACATCGGGGTGTGCGCCGGTAAGCGCCCGTACTCCTTCTGGGGCTGCGATCAATCCCAGAAACTTGATCCGTTGTGCCCCCCACCGTTTCAGAATATCTACTGCCGCCACTGCTGAACCACCGGTTGCCAGCATCGGATCAACAATAATTGTTAGATCGATGTCTGGCTTGCTCGGCAACTTGTTGTAATACGTGACCGGCTGCAATGTCTCGTGGTCGCGATAAAGACCAAGGTGCCAGACATGAACCGTCGGTAAGATGTCTACAATCGCTTCTGCCATTCCCAAACCGGCGCGGAGAATGGGAATGATGCCGATTCGCTCGGCAACTTCGTAGCCAGCACAGGTTGCCAGCGGGGTTTCAACCGTCAATGGGGCCAGCGCCAAATCCTGAGTAGCTTCGTAGAACAGCAGTTGCGCAATTTCGCGCACCAATTCGCGAAACTTCTTCGGTTCAGTCCATTTGCTTCGCAAAAGCGCCAGCTTGTGCTGGATGAGTGGATGGCGTGAGACAAAGACTTGTGATGACATATTTTGTTTTCCTGCCTGGGTGTGTGAGCCAATCGCTTATACCATCGGGCGTTGGACGAGAACGCTTGAATCTGCATCATAGCAGATTTGCTCTAACCCAGATCAGTGATAACAACGCCTAACCGAACGTATCATTGCCAACGGCGTTGAGGCCCGTGCATGCGTTGCAAGATGAGCTGGCACAAACCATCACCAGCCGTATCTGCATATTCTGGAGCACGTTTGATACTCGCTCCGGTCGATTGCGCCGTAGGCCCCAACCCTCTCCGCGATCCGTTTATCGTTCTATCCGGCGACGCGGTGTTACACTTGTTCGAGCTTATACCCTACACCACGGACAGTAATAATAATTTTTGGTTTCGACGGCTCAATTTCCACTTTTTCGCGCAGACGACGGACACAGACATCGACCAGATTCGTTTCACCAACGTACTCGTAGCCCCAGACTTCACGGAAGAGCACTTCGCGGGTAAACACCTGACCGGCATTAGCAGCCAGAAAATACAGAAGTTCAAACTCCATCGGTGTCAACTTAACATCCTTCCCGCGAATCGTAACCTTATGAGCGACAGCGTCAATGGTCAACTCGCCTACCTGCACAAACGTAGGCGCCGTTCGCGCTTTTTGCATATCGACGCGGCGCAAGATAGCTTCAACGCGAGCCACGAATTCGGCTACTTTGAACGGTTTGGTAATATACTCATCGGCCCCACGGCGAAAACCATGCACAATATCGTCAGTACCATCGCGTGCGGTGATAATCACGATTGGCACATCACTTTTAGCTCGAATCCGTTCACAGGCTTCAAAACCATCGACGAATGGCATCATCACATCGAGGAAGATCAGGTCGAAGGATTCGCGTTCAAAGGCTTCAAGCGCTGCCAAACCATTCGCCACCACCTTTGTCTCATACTGTTGGGTCGGAAGTGCAGTCTGGATCAGGCGCCCGATAGCAGGATCGTCATCGGCAACCAGTATCCGACGCTTCGGCGGTGGTTGATCGGCGGCACGTTGAGATGTGCGATGAAAAAGTGGCATAGGCTTTCAATACCGCATGTAAAACCGATGTTCCGGTCACTTGCACATCAGAAACTGAAGCGGCAATCGAGCATAACTGCTATTGCCGCACCGCACAGCACTTCATACTGCTTCATCGAGTCGACGACGATATTCGGCTCGCGGCACCAGAATGGGTCGTCCGCGTCCCTGTACAACTTCAGCATTAATGATACAGCGCCCAATGTGTTCTTGCGATGGCAACTCGTACATCACTTCCAGCAGTATTTCTTCCACAATGCTACGGAGGGCACGTGCACCGGTACGGGCTGACATCGCCCGATCTACAATTGCTTCCAGACTATCGGGAGTAAACTCCAACTCGCAGTGATCGAGGGCAAACAACTTCTGATACTGCTTGATAATCGCGTTTCGTGGTTCGGTCAGAATACGCAGCATCGCTTCGCGGTTTAGCGGATCAAGCGCCACGATCACCGGCAAGCGCCCAACAAACTCAGGGATAAACCCAAAGCGCATGAGATCATCGGGTGTGATCTGCGCCAGCAGTGCGCCCTCATCCTCAACCGGATTAATCGGATTACTCCCAAAGCCCATCAACTGCTTGCCACGTAGCCGTTTGGCGATAATATTGGTAATACCCTCAAAGGCGCCACCGCAGATGAAGAGCACATTCGTCGTATCAAACGGAATGTACTCCTGTTGAGGGTGCTTACGACCGGGCAAGGGGGGCACATGGGCAACCCCACCCTCGAGGATTTTCAGCAGAGCCTGCTGTACACCTTCACCAGAGACATCGCGGGTAATCGAAGGATTATCAGACTTGCGGGCAATCTTATCAATCTCATCGATATAGATAATCCCTGTCTGCGCCCGTTCAACATCACCGTCGGCGGCCTGGATCAGGCGTAACAAAATATTTTCTACATCTTCACCCACATACCCGGCTTCGGTGAGGGCGGTAGCATCGGCAATGGCAAATGGGACATCGAGGATGCGCGCCATCGTTTGCGCCAGCAGCGTTTTCCCACTACCGGTTGGCCCGATCAACAGGATGTTACTTTTGCTAATCTCAACATCGTCGATTCGGGCGCCAGACCGCACACGTTTGTAATGATTATAGACGGCAACGGATAGCGCTATCTTAGCCCGATCCTGCCCGATCACATATTGATCAAGCTTTTCACGCAATTTTCGCGGCGTTGGCAGACGAGACGGGCCAGGGGGTGGGGTGCGTCGGGCGCTTGATGTCTTCTGATCGCTCTCTTCGGCAATGATAGCGCTGCACAGGGCAACGCATTCATCACAAATGAATACATTGCCGGGACCAGCGATCAGCCGTTGCACTTCATCCTGTCCGCGCCCACAGAACGAGCAGGCATACGGATCACGACCAGGATTGCGGGTTCGGCTCATGGGAAATTCTCCAGACGGGCGGGTGAGAGCAGAAACCGCTCTCACCCGATACGTCATTACTTCTTTCCATCCTCGCGGATGAGGATTTCATCAATAATACCGTACTCTTTCGCCTGTTCAGGCGTCATAAACAGATCGCGGTCGAAGTCCTTTGCGATCCGTTCAATAGGCTGGCCGGTATCTTTGGCCAGCAGCTCACGCACTAGTTGTTGGAGGCGGAGAAGCTCACGAGCCATGATTTCCACATCGGGCGCGTAGCCACGTGCGCCACCACCTGCTGGATGCATGTGGATCGTTGAGTGGGGAAGGCTGTACCGTTTCCCCTTCGCGCCACCGGCCAAGATCGGTGTTGCCATACTACCGGCCATCCCGACACAAACTGTTGCAACGTCAGGTCGAATATGGTGCATGGTATCGTAGATACCGAGACCGGCTGTAACCGATCCACCGGGGCTGTTGATATAGAGCCAGATGTCACGATCTGGGTCTTCACTCTCAAGGAAGAGCAGTTGGGCGACAATCAAATTAGCAATCTGATCGTCAATGGGTGTTCCCAGAATGACAATCCGCTCTTTCAACAGGCGTGAATAGATATCGAAAGCCCGTTCACCTCGGCTGGTACTCTCGACGACCATAGGAATCAACAGTTCTGGTCGTTGTGAGAGCCATTCCGGACTCGGCATACTACGCCATTCGTGGGTGTAGCGTGTTGACCAATTCATAACAAACTCCTCATTCAGTAGTTGAACGACTAACCGGTTCGCCAGGAGCGGTCGCTTCCACTGCTGAGCCGCTATCGGCACCAGCAGATGCATCGGCGCCTGCCGCCGATTCGTCGTGAGTTGTGCTGGTTGTATGTGTTTCTGGCGCATCGTCGGCAACAACCGGTGAAGCAGCCTCTTCATCGAGCTCACCGCTTGCAATGGCCTTTATACGTGCGCGCAGCTTCTTATCAATCACCATACTCGCGACTGACGAGAGTAACTGACCACGCAGCGACTTCTCAAGTTGTGGTCGTTGTTGCTCGTCGTAGCGTTCCAGCAGCTCCTTAATCTCGGCTTCAATTTCTTCGGGGCTGACCGTGATCTTTTCTTGCTTAATCACTTCAGCCAGAGCAAGATTCACCTTTACCTGCTTCTCTGCTTCCGGTAGCAGTTCTTCAATTGCCTGATCACGGGTCATACCCCGATATTGCAGGACATTATCGATTGTAATACCGAAGCGCGCAAACTGTTGGCCTTGCTCCTCGAGCATCGACTCGGCCACATCCCGGACGATCACATCTGGGATGTCGAACGTCGATTGCTCGACCAATTGTTCGATAAAAGCGTTAAGCTGTTCTTGCTCAGCACGGCGTAGCTGGTGTTCCTCAAGCTCTGATCTAACGAACTGCTGAAACTCGTCGAACGTACCATTAAAATTCTCAAGCGCGAGTAATTCTTCCTGCGATGGTACAATCCGATGCTTAATACCGATTAACTCAACGTCGTAGATGATCTTTTTCCCGCGCGACGACTCGTTGGGATGATCGTCAGGAACTACCGCGACGATGGTCTTCTTTTCGCCAATGTTCATCCCCACCAGGCCATTGTAAAGCTCGTTGGAGAGACGATGGGGTTCGAGAACCACAATCTCTTCACGCCACTGCGATTGATTATCGTCAGCGTTGTTGTTCTGATCGGCTTCGCTCGTCGCTTCCGCCGCTTCTGCCAACGTTTCGGTAGCGGCAGTGGAAGATTCCTCGGTTTCCGCTGATGTTTCGGTATCGGTGCCCGCTACTCTCATGCGTAACCGTAATTCTACCTGGTCGCCACGCTGTGCCGGTCGTGGTTCATCGAGTTCCTGGAGCGTCGTATGCTCATCGAATGTATCTTCCAGGGCATTCTTGAGCATCTGCTCAGTCACCGGTTCTACTACGAGCGGTATGCGAATCTTGCGGTAATCGCCGAGAGTAACAGTCGGTGGCACCGGTACGTTGACGGTGAAGATAAATGGCTCGATGGAGTCGATTCGTTCGAGTGTCGGCGGGCCAACGACTTCAATCTTTTCTTGTTGAATAGCCTTCTTGTAGGCGCTGTTGATCAACTGTTCTGTGGCTTCTTCGATCAACGCTGCTCGCCCGAAGGTGCGTTCAATAATAAAACGAGGCGCTTTACCGGGACGAAAGCCATGGATGGGAAACTTCTGCGACAGGCGGCGCGCCGCCTGATCAAGCCCTCGTTCGAACTGATCCCGGTCGATTTCAATCTTCAATGAGATCAGACTCTTTGGTAATTTCTCAGTAGTAATTTTCACGGTAGTATCCTTAACACACTGCTACTTTGGGCAACAAGGAATGCCTGTTTGCCTCACCAAAGACGCACGCATATACTGGTGCGCCGTATGTTGCATTATAGCACGTCTATCCACGAGATGCGAAGGGGTATTAGGAGTTTTAGGGATTTTCAGCGTCTTCAGTCTTGGATGGAGCGATACCGAAGCATGTCAGCACGTGCTGATAGTGATCCCTAATCCATTGGCCCGCGTCGTGTGGTCATTTAGCACTTCTGGGGTGGAAACCACCTCTGCAATAGCGGTGACAGGTGCAATCGGCGCACCAACGAGAATCTGGCAGCAGATCACTATCGAAACAGGAAAGTTACCGCTTCGGCGCATACTGCTGTGCTCATTTCACTTACCACTCTTCTCTCTTTCTCACCAGAGCAGCGTAAAACGTTGACAAGCGCCAGGATTTTTAGCAGTATATCCGCTTACGGTGCGCTATATCGGTCGAGACCTAATCGGCGTGCTACCCGTTGAATAAGGGTACGAATTTGGCGGTATCCCACCTTCTTGCTCGCTTCGTCAAGGGGTACCCAGGCCGCATCTCGAATACCTTCAGCCAGAGCCGGAGTTGGTGGTTCGGGCGCTGCGCTGGCCAGGAAAAAAGTCACCTGCTTGTCACGCCAATGCCCACGGCGGTAGATCGGATACGTGATCTGTTCAAGCCGTTCGGCAATCGTACAGTGAATACCAGTCTCTTCGCTGACCTCTCTGACGGCTGCCTGTTCATCGGCTTCACCTTCATCAATGTGACCTTTCGGCAATGTCCATACGCCTTGCTGATCTTGGATTAATAACACCAGAGGTCGTCCCATCTGATCGCGGGACAGTACAATGCAACCGGCGGCGCGGATTGGTGTGTCGGTCATATTCCCTCATAGTCCGAAGAGACGGCCAATGGTGGCTTCAATCTCTACCCACCATTGGGCCATCGGTGTAGCATTTGCCTGCTGCGAAATCCACTCTAAGCGTCCACTTGCCAGCAGTATTCCCATTGCAACCATCAGTGTACCACTGGCAAGGCTAGTCGTGTGAAGAAACAGTTCATGCCCGAAGACCTTCACGGTAAAGCCGCGTCCGCGCAGAAAACGCCAGAATCGCGATCCGGTTCCCAGGCGATGGAAGAAGGTGGCAATGACAATCAGGGGTAACCCTAACCCCAGCGAATAGATGAAGGCCAGCACAGCGCCTTGAAGAATGGCAACATCACTGGTTGCGGCCAGCAGGGTCAGCAGCGCACCCAAAATCGGGCCGACGCAGGCCGTCCACCCCAGTGCGAACGTGGCGCCGAAGAGGTACGAACCGGCAAACGTAGCAGCCGGACGCTCTTGCAGTTGTGGCCCGGCGAAACCTTTACCCAGCATTCCCATAATGCCAAAGCCGATAATAATCAAGCCGCCCCAAAAGGTAAGGGTACTCCGGTTGGCAAAGAGCAGGCCGCTCAGAGCAGTCGCGCTGGCGCCGAGGAGAGTCATAGTTGTCGCCAGGCCAAGGAAAAAGGCAATACCCATCATTGCGATCCGCGCTCGTTTCTGACTGCTGGCCTGAAAGGTGAACGCGAAGTAGGCTGGCAGGATGGGAAGGGTACACGGCGACAGAAAACTGAGCACACCGGCCAGGAATGCCGGTAGTGCCAGAACAACAACGCTGCCGCTACCGGTGAGAAAGCGGGTCTGCTCACCGGCATCTAAGCTCAAGGCGAGCAGGACCAGGATCGCCAGCACACCAATCACTGCAAAGGTGATCAGGCTGCGCTTCCCAAAGCGGCGTGGTGGGTCAATCGGGTGAAGGGTCATACAATCCTCGCTGGTTGTGAATGGCCTGTGACCAGGCGAGGAGCAGTGCGCCGAATGCGCGCTGCTTCCTCGTCGCTAACCGGTGTTGCTCCCATAAAGAACAGGGCTGCGCTAAGCACGTCATACCGATAGCGCCGTCGCTCCCATCTTCCAGATGTATTCCGGTACAGTAAGGTTACCCGCCAGAACATACCTTCGTTGTTATACTCTTCCGACTCGATCCAAACCAGTTCTCCTGGTGAAAAGAGGTTTTGCAACCGCTGATAGCAGGCATCGCGGCTAGACGTTGCGGTGTCGATCATACCTGCACACCTCTCGCACATATCTTCGCGAAGCAAGCGATAGTGAGAACGTCAGGTTCTTCCTCGTCGCTTCCTCCTACCACATTTGGGATAGATGTGTTCTGCCATCGTACCGATTGGTCAATTCCACATCGCTATGCTGCTATGCTTTTTATCACTATACCATTATACCCTTATACCCGCTCAATACAACATCACACAACCAAACGTTAGACAACACTTAATGTTCCATGCATACCTGCTTAATATCAATAGCCTATGCTGAGTAATGATGTAGAACAGTCGCATCTCGTCAGGAGTCGGGAACAATGCGTGTGGCACTGGTATGCGAGACCTTTCTCCCTGATGTCAATGGGGTAACGACCACTCTCTGTCATTTGCTGGAATATTTGCAACAGCAGGGTCATGAAGCGCTCTTGTTTGCCCCCCAGGGTGCGCCGACGAGCTACGCTGGGGCCGAGATTGTCCCACTCAGCGGGATGCCATTACCGCTCTACCCTGAAGTAAAGGTAACCCCGCCTCAACCAGGGTTAACGGCCCGGCTCCGTCAGTTCCAACCTGAACTGGTTCATCTGGTTGGCCCGGTAGTGCTAGGTGCAATTGTGCCCGGCATCGTCCGCCGCCTTGGTCTACCGTTGATTGCTTCCTATCACACCGATTTCGGCGCCTACAGTCGGCACTACAGTCTTGGCTTTCTCCAACATGGGGTCAACGCCTGGTTACGCTGGATTCACAATCGCTGCCGGATCAATCTGTGTCCTTCCAGTTTTACGCTGCGGGTACTGCGTTCAGCCGGTTTCCGCCGTTTACGAATCTGGGGACGAGGTGTCGATACTGAACGGTTCCACCCACGGTATCGGAGCGAAGCGTGGCGGGCAGCAGTTGGTGCCCGACCTGGTGAGCGCATCCTGCTTTACGTAGGACGGCTGGCCGCTGAAAAGCGGATCGATCTGCTACCGGAGGCGATTCGTGGCATCCCAGATGTCCGCCTGGTCTTTGTTGGCGATGGGCCGTTTCGCACCGAGCTACAACGTCGTTGTGCCGGTCTACCGGTTCACTTTACTGGCTATCTCAAAGGCAACGACCTGGCAACAGCGTATGCGAGCGCCGATGTGTTTTTGTTTCCCTCTGACACCGACACGTTTGGGCAGGTTATTCAAGAAGCTATGGCATCGGCGTTACCGGTCATTGCCGCTCGTGCCGGTGGTGCGATTGACCTGATACAACACGGACAGAACGGCTACCTCTTCGCCCCTGGTGTCGCCTCCGATTTGCGCGCCCGTCTCCGCGAATTGCTGGCGAATGACGATCAGCGATTGGTGCAGGGGATGGCAGGTCGGACCATCGCCGAGCAGCGTTCGTGGCCGCGGGTGATGAACGAACTGATGGGGTATTACGCTCAGGTCTGCCGTCGCAGCAGTCGGCGTAAGACCAGAGGTTGAACGGTGATGCGGTTTCAGGGCGATACCATCCTCTGTGTGAACATGGTTAACTATATCGGTTCACCCTGCATTGTTCCCCTATAAACCCTACTGCCTGAAGTGAACAGGTAGAATCAGCGCACGCCGTGTCGTATCCCGCCACGGTGATCTATTCATTGGTGCAAAATCACCATTCTCCCTTATACCGCTAACCTACGTTGTTCTCTGGGTGCGCGGGCCTCTGGCCCGCATCCGGCGGTGCATAACCGGAAATAATCATGTGTCGTATCAGCACACCATGCGGACAGGTTGGAAGCCGTCCTTGCCAGTGCAATGAGATGATCAATGCGCAGCATCATTCTCCTGGCAGCAGTGTGAACTGCCAGCGATGAATGAGAGTGGCAGCAAACAGCCCTCGGAAAGGACATATTCAGACACGCTCACATCAACGTGACAGTCTTCATGCTGGGAAAACATCAAATGCACGATACATCCCGGCTATGCAACAACAATACCGCCTCGTTTTCATCAATAGCTGAAAGCGCTTTCACGGTTTTGTACAAGTGTTTCGCGCTTTTTTGAAAGTCAGCAACCTTGCTCTTTTGTACTATAGACGTAGTTGGAAGCGTTCCCAGTAAGTGATGGCTCCTATGAATATCACCCTTGATGAAATTGCCCGTCGGGCAGGAGTATCGCGATCCACCGCATCGCGCGTACTCAACCATCATCCGCACGTCAACCCGGCAGTGCGTGAACGAGTCTGGCAGGCTATTCGCGAAACCAACTATCAACCCAACCATACAGCACGATCCTTGGCCATTCGTCGCTCGCAGGTGATAGGGATCATTATTCCGCAGCCAATTCACACCCTCTTCGCCGATCCCTACTTTCCGCTCTTGATCGAGGGAATCGCTCATACCTGTAACGAGCGACAATTTGCGATGATGCTGGAACTGGCAACGAGCACCGGTAATCACCCCTATCTGCATATCGGTCGGCGCGGTTTTCTCGATGGTGCCATTATTGCCTCAGCCGTCGAAGATCAATTCCTTTTGCAGTGGCTCCAGCAAGAAACAATTCCGGTAGTCTCGATTGGTCGGATCATATCGCATCCGGGTATCCCCTACGTCGATGTTGATAATCGCCACGGGGCACGGATGGTTGTTGAACATCTCATTCATTGTGGGTATCGTCGGATTGCCACCATTACCGGACCGATGAATATCATCGCTGGCCGTGAACGCTATGTGGGCTATTGCGATGCTTTAACGGCTGCTGGCATCTCAGTTCAGCCCGAACTGGTGATCGAGGGCAATTTTAGTGAGGAGAGTGGATATATCGCGATGAATACGCTCTTACGGTTTGATCCGCGTCCCGACGCTGTTTTTGCAGCTAGCGACATGATGGCGCTTGGCGCGCTCAGGGCATTAAGGGCGGCCGGTTTGACAGTACCGAATGACGTTGCCCTGGCCGGATTTGACGATATTCCACTCGCGGCAGCGATGATGCCAGCCCTTACAACAGTGCGGCAGCCGATTGCAAAATTGGGGCAGACAGCGGCCTGTCTGTTACTTGACTATCTGCTTAACCCTCCTGCTGAACCGACGGTTCAGCGCGTGATTCTACCCACCGAACTGGTTATTCGTGAGAGTTGCCATAAGCAACCTTGAAAGGAGGTGTAGGTAAGCAGGTTTTTGATTGATCTGCTTTATACCAATTTCACGACGGCGAAAGCAAGCCGGTTAAGGCACACTGTTCGGATATGCAGCTTTAACTCTATCAAAAGCACGACGGCGTAACAACTTCCACAGGAGGAAACCAAATGAAGTCGTTCAAATTATTGTTCGTCAGTATCATGCTTATGCTGGCCGCGGTTCTCAATGCGGCTTGTGGGAGCAGCCCGTCAACACCATCGGCTCAACCTACGACCGCTCCAGCAAGTGAACCAACCCAGGCCGTTGCTCCTACTCAGGCTTCTGCTCCAACCCAATCTGCCGCGAGCAGTCGCACGAAGATACGCTGGTTTGTTGGCCTTGGCGCCGGTTCTGACGAAGGTGCCATCCCGGCCCAGAATGCGTTCGTCGAACGATTCAACGCCAGTCAGGATAAGATTGAACTGGTCATCGAGATCGTTGACAACAACGTTGCCTTCGACACCCTGGCTACCCAGATTGCTGCCGGTAACGCACCATGTGTCGTCGGACCAGTTGGTATCCGGGGACGTGACAGCTTTAAAGGCGCCTGGCTCGATCTTCAACCACTGATCGATAAGTACAACTACGATCTGAGTGATTTCGATCCAAACCTGATCAAGTTCTATCAGGTAAAGGAAGAAGGTCAGCTCGGTATTCCGTTTGCCATCTTCCCTTCATTTATCATCTACAACAAAGACCTGTTTGACGAGGCAGGATTACCGTACCCGCCAGCCGAGCATGGTGCGCCCTGGGTTGATGAGAATGGTGTCGAACACGAGTGGAATATCGAGACCCTCACCGAACTCGCGAAGAAGCTGACCGTTGATGCCAACGGTAATGATGCGACATCTCCAAATTTTGATCCCCAGAAGATTGTGCAGTTCGGCTGGATGAACCAGTGGACTGACCCACGTGGGATCGGAACCTTCTTCGGCCCTGGCTCACTGGTGGATGAGAAGGGGAATGCTCAGATTCCTGATCACTGGAAAGCGGCGTGGAAGTGGACTTACGATGGTTGGTGGAAAGACTGGTTTATTCCTAATGGTCCTTACGGTGGTGCTGATTTCCTGCAAGGTCCGGGTGGTCCGTTCTCATCGGGTAATCTGGCGATGATCCACATCCATATGTGGTATGTCGCGCCGTGGGCACTGGGTAATGTCGATTTCGACTGGAATCTGGCAGCCACACCAAGCTACAACGGCACTATCACGGCGAAAATGCACGCCGACACCTTTGGTATCCTGAAAGGATGCCCCTACCCCGATGCTGCGTTCGAGGTTCTGAGCCATATGCTCAGCGCCGAGCATGCCAGCGAACTCCTGACTATCTACGGTGGCATGCCAGCCCGGCTCTCACTCCAGCCCAACTATTTCCAGGAATACAACAAAACGAGCTTCCCCAATAAGACCGACATCAACTGGGATGTCGTGGTAGAAGCAATGAAATACGCCGATAACCCCAACCACGAGAGCTGGATGCCTAGTTTCCAAGAGACAACCGACCGCTACAACGAGTTCTGGAACTACCTTGCCAACACTCCAGATGCCGATTTTGAGGCCGAAGTAGCGAAACTCAAAGCCGATCTGCAAAAAATCTTTGACGCGGCGAAGTAGTTCACACGATCACTAGTAGAACCATCGGTCCTCCACCGATGACAGGACCGATGGTTCGTTCAGGAAGGGGTTACTATGGCAATCGTTCCCGATCTGAGTGGCGCACTGCGTAGTAGTATCGGTAAAGCAAAACGCCGCAAACTAAGCCAACTCGAAAAGAAAGAGATGCGCTGGGGTTTGATGTTCATCAGTCCATGGATCATCGGATTTCTGGCCTTCTATCTGCTGCCGATGATCGCCTCCTTCGGCTTTTCGCTCTACGATTTTAACCCGGCAATACCCGATCAGGCGCGATTCATTGGTTTTGCGAACTGGCAACGGGCACTGTTTCAAGATGCAGAAGTATGGCGTTCATTGCGCCGTACCATCCACTTTGCCGCTATTTCACTGCCGATCTCACTCCTTTTTGCGCTCTTCCTGGCTATTCTGCTCAATTCTGAAAACGTTCTCGGCCGCAGCATCTACCGTACTCTCTTTTATATGCCGACGATGATCCCGCTGGTCGCGACTGTTCTGATCTGGAATGGTGTTCTGAATGAACAGACCGGTTGGATTAACGTCATCATCGAACGATTAACCGGGATTCGCGCTACCGGCACCCAAGGGCTTCGCTGGCTGGCTGACCCCAATCTGGTCTACTATGCGTACACCTTGTTCGGGCTATGGGGGGTTGGGAACGCAATGATTATTTTCCTGGCCGGACTCCAGGGGATACCGAAAGAGTTGTATGAAGCCGCCGAAATTGATGGCGCCAATTGGTTGCAACGGTTGATCTTCATTACCATTCCGCTCCTAACGCCGGTCATTTTCTATCAACTGGTGCTGGGAGTCATCGGCTCGTTACAATATTTCCTCGCTCCTTTTGTGCTTAATAACGGCACCGGCTTCCCCGAAGGTATGACTCGCTTCTTCATGGTCTACTTCTATAAGCAATCATTCACCTTCTTCAGCATGGGATACGGAGCGACACTAGCCTGGTTAATGCTGATCATTGCCATGATCATTACCATTGTGCTTTTCGGTACTGCACGTTATTGGGTCTTTTACACGACGGAGGAACGGTGATGGTACACGCCCAACGCGCCCCGATGCGCACCCTGTCAAAGAGTGCTCGCACGATGATTGCCCGGATCGTTCTTACCGGACTCACTCTGTTCGTGCTTGGTCTCTTTCTCATTCCGATGGTGTACGGGATCACGACCGCGGTGAAGACTGATAATCAGATCGCTGAAACCGGTGCACCGTGGTGGCCAGCCACTAAAAAGACCTTCGAGTACGAAGGGAAACGCTACGATGTATACCTTGTGCCGATCGATGGCGAGCTGCGCGAACTGGCCCTGTACCGTCCTGGGCGACAGAGCAGCCTCTTTCTCGATCCTGAAAATCCGGCAGCCGGCCCGATTGAGTGGCAGGGCCAGTGGCGTCAATTAGAACGAACCTGGGTCCTTGATATTCAGTGGAGCAACTTCGAGCGGGCCTGGAATACCATCAATTTTCCCAATCTGCTCCGCAATACCATCACCTATACCGGGATCACAACCTTTGGCGCTGTATTATCGGCAGCCCTGGTTGCCTACGGGTTTGCTCGCTTCCGTATTCCGGGGAAGCAAATCCTCTTTATGATTATGCTCTCAACCGTTATTTTGCCCGGTGCAGTCACCCTTATTCCTACCTATTTCGTCTTCCTCCAGATCGGATGGGTAGGAACCTGGCTACCGCTGATTGTACCGGCCTTTTTCTCTTGGGGTACAAATGTTTTCTTGCTCCGTCAATTCTTCCTCTCGATCCCACGTGACCTTGAAGAAGCGGCGATGATCGATGGCGCCAGTCCGTTGCGTATTTTCTACTCAATCATTCTACCAATGTCACGCCCGGCGCTCACGGCAGTTGCCCTCTTCCATTTCTTCTGGGCCTGGAATGATTTCTTTGGACCGTTAATTTATCTGGCCGGTCATCCTGATAAGTTCCCTATCACAGTTGGCCTCACCGCGTTTAACAATCTGTATTCACAGTCAACCAATCTCATCCAGGCTGCATCATTGATCTCGGCGGTCATCCCGATTATTGTCTTCTTCTTTGCCCAGCGCATTTTCCTTGAAGGGGTCGTGATCAGTAATCTTGAGAAGTAGGCGAACTATGCGCGTCCAGCGTTATATCTATCTCTTCCTGCTTTCGTTTGTCATTAGTGCATGCGGCGGGCAATCGGCCGTCTCTCCCTCGCCAACGTCGGCTATCGAGACCTACCGCGATCCGGCAGCACCGATTGCAGCACGTGTCGATGATTTGCTCCGGCGCATGACACTAGCCGAGAAGATTGGTCAGATGACCCTGATCGAAAAGAATAGTCTAACCCCTGATCAGGTTCGTGAACTGGCAATTGGCGGGGTGCTAAGCGGTGGTGGCGGCTACCCGCAGCACGAGAACTCACCGGCGGCCTGGGCAGCGATGGTCAACGAATTTCAGCATGCAGCCCTCAGCACCCGCCTCGGTATTCCGATTCTATATGGCGCCGATGGTGTTCATGGTCATAATAATCTTTACGGTGCCGTTATTTTCCCGCACAACATCGGCCTGGGTGCCGCGAATGATCCGCTCCTTGTAGAACAGATCGGGCGAGTGACCGCGCTTGAAATGGCGGCTACCGGTGTGTTCTGGAACTATGCGCCGGGCGTTATGGTCCCGCAAGACGTGCGTTGGGGGCGCACCTACGAAGGGTATGCCGAGCGTCCCGAGCACGTTGCCAGTCTAGCCAGTGCCTTTCTCCGTGGTTTACAGGCTTCTGACATTGTTGCTCCAAACCGCGTCATCGGTACCCCAAAACACTATCTTGGTGATGGTGGAACACGATGGGGATCATCAACGACCGAGAATTATCAACTCGATCAAGGGGAGACGCTTGGCGACGAGGCCTTCTTGCGGGCAGTGCATCTCTCACCGTACCGGGCAGTGATCGCGGCAGGGGCCCAGGTCATCATGGCTTCATATTCGAGCTGGAATGGGCAGAAGATGCACGCTAGCTCCTACTGGATCAATGAGGTACTTAAGCAGGAATTGGGCTTCACCGGTTTTGTGGTTTCTGATTGGGCTGCCATCGATCAGATTAACGCCGACTACGATCAGGCCGTTATCACCGCGATCAATGCCGGCATCGATATGAACATGGTGCCGTATGATGCGCAACGGTTTATTACGTCGCTCACACGGGCGGTCGAAGCCGGTGTGGTGAGTGAGGAACGAATTAACGATGCGGTACGACGCATTCTGACGGTTAAGTTGACCATAGGGTTATTTGAACAGCCGTTTGCCCATACCGATTTGTTCGATCAGATCGGTAGTGTCCAACATCGCCAACTGGCGCGGACGGCAGTAGCGAAATCAATGGTGCTCTTGAAAAACGATAACAATCTGCTTCCCCTCCCAAAAGATATTGGTCATCTGTACATCGGTGGGCAGGCCGCTGACGATCTTGGCATTCAGGCTGGGGGGTGGACGATAGAATGGCAGGGACGCACCGGCGCAATTATACCTGGCACAACGATACTGGGAGGGATTCAGGCAGCCGTCTCACCAGAAACCCTGATCGAATACAATCCTCACGGTCGTTTTACCGGTGATCCAGGGGCGGCCGATGCCGTCTGTATTGCTGTTGTCGGTGAGTTACCGTATGCCGAGGGGCGTGGCGATAGCGCCAGCCTGAGTTTACCACCTGCCGAGAATCGGGTGTTGCGACGTATGGAAGAAGCGTGTCACCGATTACTCGTTGTGTTGGTGTCTGGCCGACCACTGCTTGTAACCGACGATCTGCCAAAGTGGGATGCGTTGGTTGCGGCATGGTTGCCCGGTAGTGAAGGGGCTGGCGTTGCTGATGTGCTCTTTGGTGATCAACCGTTCCAAGGCCGCTTGCCGGTAACCTGGCCGCGCGACCTCGATCAACTACCGCTGGGGAGCGGTGATGGTCAACCGCTCTTTCCCTACGGTTTCGGGCTAACCCCGTAACAATATGCTGGCGCTGTGAGTGACCGGTAAATCGGAAACAGAACTGGAACAGGTAGAAGACTGTGCGACGGCCATTATTTCGTATCATAACCCACTGTATGATCTGCTCAGGGATCATCACTCTGCTCCTGATGGGTTGTTCGACCTCTACTCCGTCCGCTTCGGTACCTGCAGAACCGATACCGACGGTATCACCGTGGATACTGGTCTGGAGTGATGAATTTGACGGCGAGACACTGAACAGCCGTAACTGGTTGTTCGATAAGGGGGCTGGCGGTTGGGGGAATAACGAGTGGCAATACTACACCGACCGGCCAGAAAATGTACGTATCGAGAACGGAGTTCTGAACATCGAAGCCCGCAACGAAGAGTATCTGGCGTGGAAATACACTTCTGCCCGCATTAAAACCCATTATCTCCAGAGCTGGACGTATGGCCGTATTGAGGCCCGGATAAAATTACCGGTTGGCGGTAAAGGCGTTTGGCCTGCCTTCTGGATGTTGGGCGAAAACGTTGCCACTGCCCGCTGGCCAAGATGCGGCGAGATTGACATCATGGAGAATATTGGTAACCCTACCACCGTGTACGGTACGGTGCATGGCCCCGGCTATGCCGGTAATAAGGCGATTTCCAAGGCATTTGTCAGCCCGGTTGATCTATCTGCTGATTTCCACATCTACGCTGTTGAGTGGGAAGCAGACGAGATTCGTTGGTACGTAGACGATCAGCTCTACCACACGGTACGGCGCGATCAAGTACCAGGTGAATGGGTCTTTGACCATCCCTTTTTCATTATTCTCAATCTGGCCGTGGGTGGTAACTGGCCGGGGTATCCCGACGAAACGACTATCTTTCCCCAGTAGCTCCAGGTTGACTATGTTCGGGTCTATCAAGCCGGTTCATGATTAGCCGGCCTAGCACGAGGAAAATTATGACGACTCATCTTGACACTGAGACATTGCTTGCTCAACTCACACTTGACGAGAAGATTGCGCTGTTGGCCGGCACCGATGCCTGGCACACGGTTGCTATTCCGCGGCTTGGGATTCCCGCCATCAAGGTTACCGATGGCCCAAACGGTGCACGGGGAAAAAGTCGTAATGGCATTCACACGTCGGCATGTTTTCCGGTAGGCATCGCGATGGGTGCGACATGGAATCCGGAACTGGTGCGTCAGATCGGTGAAGCCCTCGCCGAAGAGACCAGGGATAAAGGGGCACATATCTTACTGGCGCCAACCGTCAATATTCATCGTTCACCCCTGGCCGGGCGCAATTTTGAGTGTTTTTCCGAAGACCCCTACCTGACCGGTATCATGGCTTCGGCCTACATTAGCGGGCTGCAAAGTCGTGGCATCGGTGCGTGTATCAAGCACTTTGTCTGCAACGATTCAGAATTTGAGCGGTTTAGCATGAGTTCAGATGTTGGCGAACGGGCACTCCGCGAAATCTATCTGCGACCATTCGAGATGGCAATACAGCGTGCTCGCCCCTGGGCGCTTATGTCGGCGTACAATCGTATCAACGGCGTTTGGGCTAGCGAGAATCGTCGTCTTCTCGTTGACATTTTGAAGGGGGAATGGCAGTTCGACGGCCTGGTCATGTCCGACTGGTACGGCACCTACAGCGAGCACGCTGTGAACAACGGCCTCGATCTGGAAATGCCCGGCCCGGCTCGCTGGCTCAGTCGCGAGCGAGTACTTTCAGCGCTGGAACGCGGTGCACTGAGCGAAGACGAACTCAACGATAAGGTACGGCGTCTCTTGCGGACGATAGAGCGGGTAGGTGGCTTCACGCACCCAATACCGGCTTCTGAACAGGCAAATGACCGACCGGCACATCGGGAGCTTATCCGACGAGCCGGTATCGAAGCGATTGTCCTGTTGAAGAATGACCGTCGCGTGTTGCCTCTCAACGCCGCTCAGCCGCAAACTATTGCCGTTATCGGCGCTAATGCTCACTGGGCGGCAATTATGGGGGGTGGCAGTTCCGAAGTAGCCCCCCATTATGTCGTGACACCGTTGCAGGGTATTCGGGCACGGGTTGGTGCACAGAGTGTGGTCGAATATGCAATGGGTTGTCCAATCTTTCGTCGGCTTCCAAACATCGAAACAACCTGGCTACGAGTTCCCGATAGTGATCAGCATGGCGCCCTGCTCGAATATTTCGCTCTTCCTGATCTCAAAGGTACACCGGTGTACCGTGAATATCTGCGCACCACGGAGGCGAGCTGGTTTGGCGATCAGGTTGAGGAATTACCAAACCCAACCTTCTCGACCCGCCTGAGCTGCGATCTGATACCGCCTCATAGTGGAAGCTACCGGCTTGGGCTGGCTTGTGTTGGTCAGGCCCGGCTCTGGCTGAACGGTGAACTGTTGATCGATCTGTGGAACAAGGCCCTGATGGACGGTAGTGATAAACGCCATACTGTGAGCCTGGAGGCTGGTCGGCGTTATCGGCTTACAGTAGAGTTCCGTTGGCCTGAAGCTGGTAACTGGCGCGGCTGGCAGGTTGGCCTGTTGGCCGAGAGCGAGCACGATCCGATTGAAGAGGCGGTTACGCTGGCAGCCCGCTCGGATGTAGCAATTGTGTTTGCCGGTCTGACCAAAGAATGGGAAAGCGAAGGGTTTGATCGCAGCGATATGGAGCTACCTGGCCGTCAGAATGAGCTGATCCACCGCGTTGCCACTGCCAATCCGAACACAATCGTGGTTCTCAACGCCGGCTCACCGCTCAGTATGCCCTGGCTAAGCGAGGTAGCCGCAGTTGTACAGGCCTGGTATGGCGGGCAAGAGGCTGGCAATGCCATTGCCGATGTGCTGTTCGGGCTTGCCGATCCAGGTGGGCGGTTACCAACCACTTTCCCCAAACGACTTGCTGATAATCCAGCCTACATCAATTATCCTGGTGAAAACGGGCATGTGCTTTACGGCGAAGGGTTGTTTGTCGGCTATCGCTATTACGACCGCAAAGGGGTAGACCCACTCTTTCCATTTGGGTTCGGTCTCAGTTATACCGAATTCGCTTATGAGAATATCCGTCTTTCCACAGACACCATTCGTACCGATGAAACACTGACTGTCAGCGTTGATATTACCAACATTGGTGCGCGCACTGGAACGGAAGTAGTACAACTGTATATCCACGATAACGTAGCCCGGCTGACCCGTCCCGACAAAGAGTTAAAAGGGTTTGCCAAGATCGAGTTGCAACCCGGATCGACCACTACCGTAACATTTACCATTGATCGGGAGGCGCTGAGTTACTACGATCCGGCTATACCTGGTTGGGTCGCCGAGCCAGGTGAGTTCACCGTATTGGTCGGACGGTCGGCTACCGATATTCGGTTGAGTGCAACATTTCAACTGGTAGCAGGGGAAGCCTGAACAACCACCGGTGCAGCGATAGCGCAGGTAGAGTTAAGAGGGTCTTACCCCGTTCTTTCCCTACCCAACCGTAGTACTGGGGAAGATAGAGGTTAGGAGTGAAAGGCAGGGGCGAGTTCCAAACTCGCCCCTGCCGTAATGATGAGACGTGATGCGTACTGATTGCTCGTCTTTGTTCAGGCAGTTGCCATTGCCGCCTTTTGCTTGGCCTTCTCCTCTTCAACCAGCACCCGGCGCAGCACCTTCCCAACTAGCGTCTTCGGTAGCTCACTACGGAACTCGACCTCACGCGGCACTTTATACGGCGCAAGGTGCAACTTGCAGAACTCTTTGATCTCTTCAGCGGTTGGGTTCTCGCCCGGCTTAGGCACGATAAAAGCCTTCACCGTATCATCACCACGCTGCGGATGCGGTATTCCCACCACCACTGCTTCCATCACCTTGGGGTGCATGAAGAGCACTTCCTCGACATCGCGGGGCAACACCTTCAGACCACCCACGTTGATCATGTCCTTCTTGCGGTCAACGATGTAGAAGTAGCCGTCTTTATCAACACGAGCAATATCGCCGGTATGCAGCCAACCATCGGCATCAATGGTTTGGGCGGTTTCTTCGGGACGTTGCCAGTACCCCTTCATCACCTGCGGCCCACGTACACACAACTCACCGGTCGCCTCACTTCCCGGTTCGATCTCTAGACCGGTATCGAGATCGATCACCTTTGCTTCCGTATCCGGCAGCGGAATCCCAATACTTCCGGCGCGTCGCTCACCGAACACCGGGTTGCAGTGGGTAACCGGGCTAGCCTCAGTCATCCCGAAGCCTTCAACCAGCCGACCACCGGTAAGCTGACCAAACTTCTCCTGAACCTCCATTGGTAACGGAGCCGACCCGCTGAGACACGCCTTCACACTGCGCAGATCATACTCGTTAACCTTCGGATGGTTGATAATACCGATATACATGGCCGGTACGCCGGGGAAGAGCGTACAACGCTCACGCTGAATCACGTTCATCACGTTATCGATAGGCCGTGGACTGGGCACAATCACAATCTCGGCGCCAAGATGAATGCTATACAGCATAGCTACTGTCATCCCGTAGACGTGGAAGAAGGGAATAGCTGCCATCATCTTCTCGGCGCCAGGTTCGCCACGTGGCAGCCATGCCGCGATTTGCAACGTGTTGGCGACCAGGTTGCGGTGAGTCAACATAGCGGCCTTGGGCAAACCGGTTGTACCACCAGTGTACTGGAAGAGGGCCACATCGTCTGGTGACAGATTTACCTTTGGCGGAGTAGGACCATACTTTTCAAGCAAGTGCTGGAAGAAGAAGATGTCTTGCTCTGGCATGACCTCAACCCATTCAGGAGTCTTCTTCTGGGCACTCTTCACCAGCAGATTCGAGGGGAAACCCAGCGTATCGAAGACATGCGCTACAATGACTCGCTTCACCGGAGTCTCGGCGCGTACTTCTCGCAAACGCGGCCAGAAGATATTAAGCAAGACGATAGTTTCAGCTCCTGAGTCGTGCAACTGATGTTGCAATTCGCGCCCGGTGTAGGTCGGGTTCGTATTGACAACAATTGCCCCTAACCGCATACAGGCGAAAAAGGTGATGACATAATGCGGCGAATTAGGCAACATAATCGCCACCCGATCACCCTTGCGCACCCCAAGCTGATAGAGCGCCGTTGCCATCCGGTCAACTTTTTCGTTTAACTGCCGATAGGTGAGCTTGCCACCAACCGTAAAGCGCCCGCCTAGGAGATAGCGTAAAACGAAATTTGTTGCAGTGTGATCGGCGTAGGTCTTGGCGCTGTTGCTCAACATATCATTGAGCGTGATGTCAGGATACGTCAGCGTCTTTGGTACGCCCGGTTCATAGTACGACAACCAAATCTTTTCCAAGTGGCACCTCCTTGTGCTTTGATCGGGTAGCGATCATTGATTTACCGGATACTTTTACGATGAAGAAGACAACGTTTCATCGTAGAACCAGATTGGCAACCCTTCCCCTCGCCCCCTTCTGCGCTCAAGAGAGCAGCGAAAGGGGGAGGGTTCCGCCTACACATCGTCGCGTAGCCAGCCTCGCTCGCGAGCGATAAACTTGATTGTAGCATCATCTGGTGGATACAGACCGGCAGCCTGATATGCATAGGCCAAAAGTGCTGCACCACCAATTAACCCGATAATAAGCCCCAGGATGAAGGTAAAGGCACCAAATACCTGTTTCATAGAACCTCCCCGTGTCTATTCCCATGCTGATTGGGGAAATACACTTCGATTGTACCACATTTTAACGTCGTTGGAAGTGGATCGGTTATAATAAGGCTATCACGATGTTGCTCATTTCCAACATACCACATCATCACCGTTCTCTGGTCGCAAAGATCGTTCCCATCAAGGCCTACCTATCGATTACTGACGAATGATGACTAAGTTTAAGGAGTTGACCCATGGCCAAAGTAAAGATGACGCGAGGCAAATTTAACGGGATTCAAGCTTGTGCAGATGCTAACGGCATTATTGCCGCAGCGGCAATGGATCAGCGCGGTTCATTGAAGAAGGCGATTGCTAAAGCCCGTGGCGCCGAAGCAACGAGCGAAGATTTAACCGCGTTCAAAACGGCCGTTACCCGCATTTTGACGCGCTATGCCAGTGCCATTTTGATGGATCCCGAATATGGGTTACCGGCCATTGCGCAACGTGCGCCGGGTACCGGTGTGTTGCTGGCTTATGAAAAGACCGGCTACGATGCCTCGGTACGCGGACGTCTGCCCGATCTGCTCGATACCTGGAGCGTGCGACGCCTGAAGGAGGCCGGCGCGGATGCGATCAAGATTCTCCTTTATTACAATCCCTTTGATGATGCGGCAATCAATGATGTAAAGCACGCTTTCATCGAACGAGTCGGCGCGGAGTGTGCGGCAAACGATATTCCATTCTTCCTCGAGCCTATTGCTTATGACGATACGGTTGGTGATGAGAAGAGCTTTGAATTCGCGTTGGTCAAACCAAAGTACGTGACTGCGTACATGGCTGAGTTCTCCAAGCCACATTACGGTGTTGATGTGCTGAAGGTGGAAGTGCCGGTGAATGTGAAGTTTGTTGAGGGTATGCGCGTTTTTAGCGGCCAGAAAGCGTACAGTCGCGAAGAGGCCAAAGAGTACTTCCGCCAGGCCGCCGATGCCGCTCGTAAACCCTTTATCTATCTGAGCGCCGGTGTTTCTGATGAGGTGTTCCGCGAGACGCTCGAACTGGCCGCCGAGGCCGGTACACCATTCGCTGGTGTCTTGTGCGGACGCGCAACCTGGCAAGATGGTATTCCGGTCTACGCGCAGCAGGGCCTCAGCGCGCTCGAAGCGTGGTTGGAAGATCGTGGTGTCGCCAATATTACCGCGCTAAATGAAACACTAGCGAAGGGTGCCAAGCCGTGGTGGACGATCTACGGCGGTTTGGATAATATCGAGATCGTAGACCTGCCAGCCCTGCATTAGTTTCTTGCCCTTCAGCCGACGCCCCTGCTGAGAGCCTGATCAAAACCACGGGTTTCTGATCAGGCTCTTTTGTTTGCAAGCGGTACGACCGCGAAGGAATGACGCATCCGTCGTCTTTTCCTTATCACCGGCTAGCGGTTTGTCGGGTTGTTGTGCCGTAGATAGTTTTGCAATTCACAACTACTGAATAACTGTTGATAATGGATTGACAACTAATCGGCCCTGGTCAATGATCAACTGATCGTCAACATGAAGGTTGGCCGCACCGATGACGAAGTCAAGCTGGTAGGGTACGGCATTCGCTCCACCGTGATACCGGTTCTCGCCAAAGGTAATTCGTAGCGTCCCTTGCACATGCTGGTCAACCATCGGCCAACCAAGGGGCTGAGATAAACGCGGATTAAGACCGATCCCGATATACCTGATCCGACGCGCAGTACTTTCGTAACGGTCGAAGAGTTCAAGCAGACGTTCGGCGCCGCTCGCTGCTTCGATCTGTGTTACCCGACCACCATTCAGGTGGAGATGCGCAGCGCGAGCCGGCCCCGCAACCGGCAAAAAGAGATCACCTTCAGCACTCTCTGCGATGACGGTGGTATACACTGATCCAGAAGGCAGGTAACTGATGATTGGATCCGCTTCACCAACAGGTACTGCTATACGTCCCGTATCGCATAGCCATAACCGATCATCACGGCGGAGATGTAATTCGTATCCAGGCCCAGTGCTGATAGTGATGGTTGAGGTCCTGTTCAGCACCGGTACGAGCTGATCGGTGATTGTCTGTAGTTCATTCGATGAAACCAACAATGCCGGCATCATGCGCAATTCCAGATCTTCGTGGCTCAATCCCAATTGGGCTGCTTTGCCAATCGTTGGAATGGCCGCAATGATCTGCGGGATGCGTCGAGTGGCGCGAATCTGCTCCAGACGGTTATACGCCGTGCCAAAAGCGTGTAATGCCTCATCTGTCATCTGTGACATGTTCGGATAAGCACCGACGAGGAGCAGCGAACGATCAACCTGATGTAACCATTCAGCGTATCGCCGACCACGGGTGGCGAGTGTATCTGGTGATGCCGTTACTAGCAACCGTTCAACCTGCTGAGCCGGCAGAATAGAGACGAGCGGTTCAGCCCCAACACTTTCAAGCGCCAACAAGACGGCATGGAGCAATCGTTGATTACCTGCCTCATCCCGTACCTCGATCAATTCACCGCGTTGGGCGCCCAGTGCGTCAACCAGTCGTCGTGCCAGTTGATCCCAAAGACTCTCGATCATGGTCTGCCCCTTATAGTAATGGAATGTACTGATAGTTTGGTGGCACGAAGAAGCTCCCTTCGGTTACCCCCTGTGGCGCACACTGACGCAAGCGGCGCCCTAACTCAGCGGCACTGATGTCGTTGTGGAGATAAGCAAGGAATGCCTTACTTACCGCCATCACCTGATCAGCCGATTCGTGTACAAATTCTAGCCGGTAATGCGCAATACCGGCAGCACGCCAGCGATCAATGTATTTACTCGCTTCCTGGGCTTCAGCACCAAATACCGTATTGCGACAACCGACATCGGCAATCACTGGATGGACACGTCCCTCCGTATCACGGAGTGCCACACGATGCCGTTCACACGGGCGTCCACAATCTTTGTAGCTGGTGCCGGTCGACAGAAAACGACAGAAAACACAGTGTTCAGTATGAAAGACCGGCAGATGGTGGTAGGCAATGACTTCAATACGACCGCCGCCAATCCGCTCGGCCAGATGAGCGATCTGTTCGGCGTTGAGGTCGTGGGTTGGAGTCAAGCGTTGTAATCCCAGGCCAAGCAGTAGATCGGCTGTGAGGATGTTAGCCGCATTCAGACTGAAATCACCGGTGAGTTCGAGCGCGGGATCATCACGCAGCAGCTCGAGCAGACCGGTTGAACGTACCAGCAGGGGAGCGTTTAGTTTGCGCAGAAACCGTACTACTCGCTCATCTTCAGGCTTGAGAATGCGTGGCGCTGCAATTCGGGCAGGAATACCGGCATCACGAATCTGGGCCAGTGCCGGTTTCAACCCTTCAAGATCAAGATAATCAAGCGTAATACTGGCCGGACGCAGGGCAATCGCCGCCGCCAGTTGTTCAGGAGAGCGAACCAAGAGGTGCAGATGAAGAACATCAGCGGGTGCTGTCGGTGTAACAGCCGTAAGCCATTCGTCTAATACCTGCTCTGGTTCACGAATCGTATACGTCGGTGGTTGACCCTGTAATGCTGCCAGCGCTGTTGTCGCCTGACGTCGTAATTGATTAAGCAGCGATACCGGTACAAAGGGGTTCCCCTCAATCTGGGCAGTCAGTTCGGCCAGCAGGTAGGGAGTATCACCTAACCGACCTAACTGTTCACGCAGCATTGATTCGTCGAGTGGGCGATGTTGAGCTGGTGTCAAAGGAGACTCGCTGCGCACCGTTACACACAACGTCGGCTGTTCAATCAGTGTCCAGCGCAGTTCAAGAGCATTCCCGACACGTGCCTGCACATCAACGCGCACCGGTTGACGGCGTACCGGTGCGGCTGGTTGCACGAAGGGGCGGGCGATACGCTCTGTATGCGGATCGGCAGTGCGCCACAGCAGATCACCAACACGAATACGACGTGGATTGATCGCACCTTTAACAAATCGGATTGCCAGCAGACCGTCGCCGACCGCTTCAACGGCCACGATTCGTCCACCCTCCTCTGGTTCTTCGGGGCTACGCCAGTCGGCTGCATCAAACACCACTCCATCACCAGGTTTAAGCGGAGCTGCCTCACGGCCAGGCTCAGGCTCAATAATGATGACATCAGGACGTACTCGAACGACGCGCCCCATCAGTAATCCGCGATGGCGAGGCGCACGCCCCTTGACGACTGCCTGATGATTCGTCCCGTGTAGAAAATGTGGTCCCAACCCACGTGAGTAGACCTGTTCGAGGTGCAGACGGTCGGCGATAGTCAGATCAGGCGGTAAGCCAGCCCAGGCTGCATCGAGAGCACGTCGGTACATGTGGGTCGTAATCGCCACATATTCAGCATCTTTGTAGCGCCCTTCGATTTTAAGCGCACTAACACCGAGGTGGGCAATCGTTGCCATCTCATCAATCGCCGCCAAATCGCCCGGCGAGAGAAGATAGCGGGCAGCACCCAGGGGATGATGTCGTCCATCAACAATCAAATCGTAAGGCAGCCGGCAAGCCTGAGCACACTGACCACGGTTGGCACTGCGCCCACCCCACGCCTCCGAAGAAAAGCACTGGCCGGAATACGACACACACAGCGCGCCGTGTACGAACATCTCTAGCTCGATCGGACTCCGTGATCGAATAGCCGACACGTCCGCCAGTGACAACTCGCGGGCCAATACCACTCGTGCGACCCCATAGCGTGCAGCGAGCATGACCCCCTCGGCGCTGGTAATACTCATCTGCGTGCTGCCGTGGATCGGGAGATCAGGCACGATACGGCGCGCCAACGCTGCTACGCCGAGGTCTTGCACGATAATCGCATCAGCACCGGCAGCAGCAATTTCGGCCAGTGCCGTGGCCGCTGCTCGTAGCTCGTGATCAAACACCAGCGTGTTGAAGGTTACATAACCCTTCACCCCCCGCCGATGGAGCGTCTTCATCACCTCCGGTAGTTCACTCAGGCTAAACCCTACCTTAGCCCGCGCCGTGAAATGGGTAAGCCCAAAATAGACTGCATCCGCTCCGGCTTCGATAGCGGCATGCAGTTGTGGCCAATAACCGGCTGGGCTCATAATTTCGGGTTTACGCATATTCCTGCTCACTTCTGTAGGCTGTTCTTGTTCAAGCACCTGCAAACCGTCGCCGATGAAACGATTGCGCATAATCGTTGCTTCTCGCACCCAGGCTAGCCATCAGATTTCAGGTGCGGTGAATTTTGAAAATCGACAGATACATATTTGTGGCGTAGCCACAATGACGACAATGATAACCATCAAGCCCTACTTTGCGACTCACCCCGTGCTGGCGATCAATGAGGGTCGCATGGCACATCGGGCAGCGCGTAGCCTGATTCGCTTCCTGACCGTAGATAAACTGCAACCCACCCTCGTGCCCAATCCGACGCGCTCGCATTGTCGCTGCGGCTGTTTCACTGCCGGCATCACCTGGTAACACGTGCCACGGCGTTGCTTCACCGAGCGTCGTCTTTATCCAATCAACCAGATCGCGCAGCTCATCGGGATGATCGTTGACACCATGGTGAATACGAGTGGTAATTTCAATGTGACACTTCCAGCGGTGGTACGCCTCTTCCGCGAAACGTAAAATCTGGCGCCACTCGCTGATACCACCTAATCGGTGATATGCGTGATCTGAGAAGCCTCGCAGATCGAGACTGATGCCGTTTAGATATGGACCAAGTTCACTCAACGCTTCTAGACTGAGCATGCCACTCGTGACGATGGCCGTATAACGGCTGGCAGCACGGCTCAGTTGGAGCAAGGCCAACAGGTATTCAAAGTTCACCGCTGGCTCAGCAAATGCCCACACTATTCCTCGACAAAGTCGCTCAAGCGCGAAATCAGCAGCGCGCTGCGGATCAAGCCGCCGCTGCTTCGACGGATCGGTTGGTAGTGCACCGTAAGGCCCTCGCTGTTGGTCGAGTGGGAGCGCATACCCCCACCCTCCAATTGCTAGTACGGTTGTATCAGGAAAAAAATGCCAGAGCCGGTAATCTTCTATTGGGCCAATAGCAGCGCCGCTAATCAGCCCGTGATTCAGCAGCTCGATCCCTTCGGCCCGACCTATCCGCATCTGACAGCGGCCAATCTCACCCGGCGCCAATGTACAACGCCACTGGCAAGCCAGACACTGATATGTATTGTCAGCAAGCGGCTGCGCTAATGTAGCCAGCGATGACATATCCTCTTTGCCTCTCTTACTGCTCGGCCGTCACGTCTTCCTACTGGCAATTTGCCATATCTTCGAGTATAATGCCAGAGGCAGCGGAGGGAAAGATTCCCTCCGTGCACTATCTGTTACGTATTAGTGTAGCATAGAGCACGCAATATGATATTATGAACGACTATCCTCCACCATCAGAACCGCTTATGACCGACCTGGAAGCAGCCTCGGTACGTCAGCCCCATACTCCTGTTCGTTACGTAGTACGTGAACTTCTGGAAACTGCCGTTTTTATTTTGCTCGTTTTTTTGATTGTGCGCGGTGTCGTGCAAAACTTCAAAATTGAAGGCTCAAGTATGGAGCCAACGCTGCACACCGGTCAGTATATTTTAGTGAACAAGCTCATCTACTTTCATTTCGACCTGAATGCACCTCTGCGCCTGCTTCCCGGTCAAGCTGATTTACCGCCACGGATCGTATACCCCTTTCGTCAACCGCAGCGGGGCGATATTGTTGTCTTTGAGTATCCCCGCGATGTACGAAAAGATTATATCAAACGGGTCATCGGTTTACCGGGTGAGGTGATCGAGATTCGAGAGGGAAGCGTGTACATCGACGGAAAGCGTCTCGATGAACCGTACCTGCGCGGCGCTTCAACGTACTGCCTTAGCGGGTATCGCTGTGCCCAGGGACCGATCACTGTTCCGCCTGGAAGTATTTTTGTAATGGGCGATAATCGGGGAAATAGTTCTGACTCACGTGAATGGGATGCGCTACCGCTTGATCGGGTCGTTGGGCAAGCCTGGCTCATCTATTTTCCGTTTAGTGACTGGGGATTAGTTCCGCACCATCGCTACGATATCGACACTGTAGCCACACGCTGAAAAGTTATTCTCCTTATGCACATTGCAATTAACGCTCATTTGCTTGCTCATACCCATTCGTTTCGTCGGGCTGGTGTCTCACACTACATCGAACAAGTGCTCCTTCATTTGGCGCAGATCGATCACGTCAACCGCTACACGGTGTATACAACACGGGGTCTAGATCAGGGAGCCCTTGGCCTACCGGCAAACTTTGTCGTGAAACCTTCGCGATTGCCGACTATCAATCCACGCATTCGTATCCCATGGGAACAGGGAATTGCACCGTTGATATTGCGCGGCAATGCCGATCTCTATCATGGGTGTCTCAACGTGGCTCCATTGTTGAGTCCGGTACCGACGGTCATTACCATCCATGATCTAGCCTTCATTCGTTTCCCACAGACATTTCGCGCCTACAACCGTATCTACCTCGATCTGGCAACTCGACTCAGCGCCCGCCGGGCCAGCCGGATTCTTGCGGTATCTGAACATACCAAACGTGAGGTCGTTGGGTTGCTCGGTGTTGATCCAAACCGTGTGATTGTGACGCCCAACGCTGCACGTAGCCACTTTCGCCCACCAGAAGCGGCAGTGCTGGCTCAATTCCGTATCCGTCATCAACTACCCGATCAGTTCATTCTCTATGTCGGCACGCTCGAACCGCGCAAAAATCTGACGACGTTACTCGAAGCGTTTGCTCTGCTGCAACGCCGTATACCGTCGATCCCCCTACTGATCGGGGGTGGTAAGGGTTGGATGTACGAGCCGATCTTTGCTCGCCTTGACCAGTTACAGTTGCGTGATCGGGTGAAATTCGTCGGCTATATTCCTGAAGAAGAATTGCCACTCTGGTATGCAGCGGCAACGGTCTTTGTCTTTCCTTCTATCTACGAAGGGTTTGGTATGCCTCCTCTTGAGGCTATGGCGTGTGGTACACCGGTCATTACCTCTAATACCTCAAGTTTACCTGAAGTTGTCGGTGATGCCGGTCTAATGGTTAACCCAACCGATACGCAGGCTCTGGCTGAGGCAATCTATCAGCTCCTGACCGATCCTGATTTGCGGAACGAGTTACGTACACGCGGCCTGGCGCGTTCCAAACACTTTTCCTGGGCTAAAACGGCGGCTGCGACGTTAGCAGCGTATCACGCTGCGTTGACAACCCCCTCTGATGGGATATAATGAATTGAGATATGTAATACCCACAGCGAGATCGCACAGGGAAGGAGCACGGCTATGATCGGTGGTCTGGGTTGGGGTGAGCTTTTAATCATCCTTATTATCGTGATTGCGATTTTTGGTGCTGGAAAGTTGGCCGGTTTGGGTGGTGCACTCGGCAGCAGCATTCGCGAGTTCCGCAAGGCAGTCAGAGGTGATGACGAGCCACGGAACGATACCAAGACCGAGGGTGAAACGAAGGCTTAAACGGCAGCAGATGGGTGTTTCTGTTATTACCAGAGTATTCCTCTCTGGATAAGTCTTCTCATTGCCACCTCAGCAGAAATTGCTGTGTCGGTGTGTATTGACCCAGATCGGTGAAATATTCGTAACGCGACGGGAATGGTGCTGAGCGTATGCTGCGGCACGTTGTTCCTGGAGCGTAGACTCGCATGATCTGGTTGTGGGGCAGGTCAGCGACCTGCCCCTATTGACCCTACGATAGTGCAATATGAAATCCGAAACTGATTTTTTCGATCAGGCAACCATTATTGTCCGTGCCGGTAATGGTGGAAACGGCGCCGCCACATTTCGGCGCGAAAAGTATGTCCCGCGTGGTGGCCCTAACGGCGGCGACGGTGGTCGGGGCGGGCACGTTTACTTAATTGCCGATCCCGAATACAATACGCTGCTCCACTTCCGCTATCAGCGCAAATTCGTCGCCGAAAATGGTGGTCACGGCGGTAAGAATGCGATGCACGGGCGAAACGGTGCTGATGTGTATGTGCCGGTTCCGCCAGGTACCGTAGTACGGACAACTATCGACGGCGTGACCTACAGTGTTGATCTGGCCCGCCCTGGTCAGCGGTTGCTCGCTGCTCGCGGCGGACGTGGTGGACTGGGGAATATTCACTTTGCGACATCAACCCGACAGACACCGCGCCTTGCCGAATTGGGTGAACCCGGTCAGGAGCTGACACTTGAGCTTGAACTGAAAATGCTGGCTGATGTGGGGTTGATCGGTTTTCCGAATGCCGGAAAATCAACCCTGCTCTCAGTGATCAGTGCTGCCCGTCCCAAAATTGCCGCCTATCCCTTCACGACACTCACGCCCAATCTCGGTATCGTTGAAGTTGGTCTCCAACGCTTCGTTGTTGCCGATATTCCCGGTCTGATCGAAGGTGCTCATGCGGGTGTTGGCCTCGGTCACGACTTTTTACGTCACGTTGAGCGGACGCGCCTGCTGATCCACATCATCGACGCCGCAGGTGTCGATGGCCGTAAGCCGTGGGAAGACTACGAGCAGATCAACACCGAGCTGCGCCTCTATCAGCCCGAACTCGCTCAACGTAAGCAAGTGGTGGCGCTTAACAAAGCCGACTTGCCCGCCGCGCAAGAGAATTTGCCAATTCTCCGGGCGCGTTTACCGGTCGCCCCGGAAGACCTCTTCGTCATTTCGGCGGCGACCGGCAGTGGTATCGAGCCACTGCTGCAACGGGTAGCCGAACTACTCCGCGCCGATCCCCCCCCACAACGCGATCCGGTCGATCCTGATGAACCACCGTTGCAGTGGCCGTTGCCGCCAGTTGATGAGAATGCCTTTACAATTGAGCGTGAAGACGATGGCTTTCGGGTGCGTGGCATCAAGATCGAACGCCTTATCGCGATGAGTAATCTGGATCAGGATGAAGCAATTGACCGGATTCAACGTGTCCTTGAAGCCAGTGGTATCAACGAAGCCCTGATCGCAGCAGGCGTTCAGGATGGTGATGTCGTGCGGATTGGACGAGCAGAGTTGATCTGGGATGATAGTGGACGACATGCGCTATGACGACAACTGATAACGCACCGGCTTCTACGCCTCCAACACCATCCGCACCGCCGACCGATCAGATCGTGCAAACCCATCATACCGTGACGATCAACAGTGTTGCAGTGAACTATACGGCAACAACTGGGATCATGATCTTGAAGGAAGAGGTTGAAAAAGACGGTGTACGAACTGGCGAACAGGCACGAGCCGGTATCTTCTTTGTTGCATATACTCGTGATGATGTTACCGATCTGAGTCAGCGTCCGATCACATTTGCCTTCAACGGCGGTCCTGGCTCATCATCGGTATGGCTTCATCTCGGTTTGCTTGGGCCGCACCGTGTGCGGATGCAAAAAGATGGCTGGCCGCTTCCGTCACCAGGACAACTGATCCCCAATCAGTATTCGTTGCTCGATGTCAGTGATGTAGTCTTTATTGATCCGGTGAGTACCGGCTATAGTCGCCCAGTGACCGGTGAATCGGCCAAGCAGTTTCACGATTTTCGTAAAGATATTGAGTCGGTGGGTGACTTTATCCGGCTTTACGTGAGCCGCTATGGACGCTGGCTATCGCCAAAATACCTGGCCGGAGAAAGCTACGGTACCACGCGGGCGGCCGGTCTGGCCGGGTATCTGCAAGAGCGCCATGGCCTCTATCTCAATGGTCTCATCCTCATCTCGGCTGTGCTCCACTTCCAAACCCTCTCCTTCGATCATGGTAACGACTTACCGTACCTACTCTTCCTGCCATCATACACGGCTACCGCATTCTATCACCAACGACTCGAACCGGAGCTACAACGCGACCTGACAACCACGTTACGCGCTGCTGAAGCCTTTGCCCTCGGTGAATACGCACTGGCGTTGTTGCAAGGCGATCAACTCGACTCGGCTACCAGCGAGCACATTGTTACCCAACTCGCCCGCTACACTGGTCTCAGTCGCGATTATATTCGGTGGTCGCGATTGCGCATCCGTGATGACCGGTTCGTCAAAGAATTGCTGCGTGACCAACAACGAACGGTTGGCCGCCTCGATAGTCGCTTTACCGGTAATGATCGTGATGCAGTTGGTGAGACGGTTGAGTTTGATCCGAGTCTCAGTGCTATTATTGGCCCCTACACGGCCGCCCTGAACGACTACGTGCGTCGTCAATTAGGGTTTAGCAGCGATCTTCCCTATGAAATCCTCACCGAACGGGTCTGGCCTTGGAGCTTCACCGATCATCAGAATCGTTACGTTGATGTTGCTGAGACACTCCGACGGGCTATGCACCGGAATCCAGCCCTTCGGGTTCACGTCGCGAGTGGTTACTACGATCTGGCTACACCCTACTTTGCCACTCGCTACACACTCAATCATCTCGCCCTCGATCCGGCTCTGCGCAGCCAGATTAGCGAGAGCTTTTACCCCGCTGGTCATATGATGTACATTCACGAACCATCATTAGCCGAACTCAAAACCGTGTTGGCCGATTTTGTTACCGCTGCCGAAAGGTGAACAGTGCACACGCATGAGGATTGCCAGATTACAGCCCAACGCAACACAATAGCGTTGGCCCACGGAAACGTCAGTTTTCTCGAATGGTCGAGCGATGGACCTGCTGTCTTACTCTGTCATGGCATTACCAGCAGTGCCGCCACTCTCTGGCGATTAGGTGCCGATCTGGCAGCCGATGGCTGGCGAGTCATTGCCGTTGACTTACCTGGTCACGGCCAGAGCGATCTCAGCCCAGCTCATGACATAGACACCATTGCTGGGATCGTTGGTGACCTGATCCAGGTGATTGGTCTGACCGATCTGGCCCTGGTTGGTCATTCCTGGGGCGGCGCCACAACGCTGGCTCTGCTAACTGGGACGCATCCGGTACGCACGCAGATACGGTGCGCCATCTTACTTGATCCGTTGCTCAGGCAAGAAGCGGCTGTCGCACCTGGGTGGCTACCCCAATTTGCAGTTGGTGTCGGTCAACCGCCAGCAGAGACGCTGCCACGGTTGCGCGAGCTGAATCCTGACTGGCACCCCTGCGATCATTACTGGAAGGCACAGGCGTTGGCCGAGTGTCGTTATGAACAGGTCGCCGGTCTGTTCCTTATGCCAGAGGATTGGACGCTCATCCCGCGTCTGGCGCAGGTCCATGTACTAGTCCTTTTCTTGCTGGCCGATCCGGCGTATACCATTATTCCACCGGCACTCGAAGCCGAACTGCGTGCTGTCGCACCGTCAGAACAGGTCCAGATTCAGGTCATTCCTGGTACAACGCACAACATGCTGCGCGGGCCAGGGTATAGGCCGACGTACCAGGCCATCCGCCAGTTTCTGGGATAGATAAAAAAAGTGGTGGCAATGAGCCACCACCATCAATCCGAACAATGACCGGCGCAGACAGGGCGCTACATCGCCTCACGCCGTGATGGCGCCTGGAGGCTTGACGGCTGTTCGGCGGTATGATGCTGTTTGCGCACAAATTCACTATAGCGACGGGTCGAACGTGGATCACGATGACCGAGAATACGACGTACTACCTGTTCGGGATAGAACGTAATGAGAGCGGCTGCCGCTGTATGGCGAAGGTGATGCAGCGTATAGCGCGGTTGCTCGCGTCCATCAACCACATCCACCAGGCGGGCCGCCTTGCAGACTGCTACCCAACGACGGTGGAGCGTGTCGTAAGATGTCCGCGTTCCTCGTGATGAGCGAAACAGAGGCGTCTCAGGGGGTAAATGCTCCATGTCGCGCACCCAATACCGCAATCCACGTAGCGAGCGTGGCATCGCATCAGGGGTCAAGACAATCATCCGTTTCTTCCCACTCTTACTATCCCGGACCAACAACATCTCACGTCCAGGTTCAAGGATCACATCACCGAGATTCAGATTCAGGACCTCATCGGCACGAATACCGATTTCGCGCAATAAGGTAAAGATCAGACGGTACGGTTGTGGTGCGGCAGCAATTGCCTGATCCAGTGCCCGCAAGTCGGTCTCATTGGTAATCGGTTGCGGTCGATGTTCGGTTGGAAGTCGGCAACTAATCTGATCGACCGGATTGTGTGTCACGTAACCGCGCGTCTGGGCCCAGCGGAAAAAACGGCCTAGACTGGCAATGCGCCGATTCGTTGTTCCCGGTTGCTCCTGGCGATTAGCGAGAAACTGCTGGATGTCGGCGGTGGTAATGGCAGACAATTCCTGGCGTAAGACAGCACCGGCGGTTCGTAAATCACAACGGTACGAGGTAATGGTATTGTCACTCAGGCCATCCTCGTGCTTGAGATCGCGCAGAAATTGTTCTAACTCGCTGTTGATGGTCCGCACACACTGGCGACCAAATCCGTTTTCATCTGGCATAGGACACTCCTCTTTCCTGCTGTGATGACAACCTCTTCTTCTCATCATCCACAGCAAGCAGCTCACAGCACGTCGATCAGTGCTGTAAGCGGTTCCTCTCTGTTATGCCGATTGCACAGCCCCACACCGGGAGTGAAGAGCTGACCATTCCATACTCGGTAAAGCACTCGTTGCTGATAACGCGAGGATACCCGGGTACGAATTGCCTTTACCCATCCCCTTCCCAGAAAGACGCTCGGCGCGTGTGGAAGGCATAGTATTCCCAGCGCAATCCTGAACAGATTTACCACCATGCGCATCTAATTGCATTATAGCAAATGCTTCGACATCATGCTAGTTCTAAAAATGAATATTTTGCATGTCGGCAAGAAATTGAACAAGCCATCGAAGTAAGGCAGGGCCGACATGTTTGACATCATTAAATTGTTGGGAATACCCGTCCGCATTATGACACAACAGAACCAATCCTGCAATACCTTCTTCCCGGCAATGAGGGCTTTTTAACGTTCTCACCCGACCCTGGAGATTGGAGCGCAAAAAGAGGAATGAACGCTGAAGAGGTACCATCCTGCTCGAACAGAGGTCTACGGTTCGACCTCCCACGAGCGCGGCGATAATGCTCGTCAGTGTATTGTAGGGAAAGTTCCTCCTTGCCCGTGCTTGCGGGGGGCGGGGGACGCCAACCAATTTGTTGTTACGCACTGCATCATGCGGGTTAGCGGCTCGTGCTTGTGGTGGATTGCGCAGAGCGAGGCTGCTCGGCGGGTGTGAAAGACGTTCATCGGTGAATACGACCAAAAACTGAGACCTCTGAAAATCCCCGCCTTCCTCATTGGCATCATCATGGAGCTTGCCCGAATCTGGTATACTATCAATACAGGGTTAAATAGACACAGCAACCCTTGAGGTCAAGCTGACGGTAGTTGCTACAGAGGAGGTCTTTCGCATCATTCCATTTCACTATCAGAATAGACTATTCAAAAACGAGAGACAATCTAAAAGCATGTTAAAAAGTTCTGAAAGTCTAAGGTTTTTGCAATATGAACACAACAGGAGAAGAACGCAGCGAAATGCGTTGGATTCGGGTTGATTTGCACCTGCACACACCAGCTTCAGAGGATTACGCTGAACCGAACGTTTCTTACCTTGACATTCTGCAAGAAGCCGAGCGCCGTGGTCTTGAGATTATCGCGTTCACCGACCATAATACAGTCGCAGGATATGAGCAGTTTCAACGTGAACTTGAGTTTCTGACCGTACTGGAAAAGGCCGGTCGCCTGACAGGAGAGGAAGCAACGCGACTGGCAGAATATCGGCGTCTACTCGACAAGATTACCGTTTTGCCGGGTTTTGAGTTCACGTCACATTTTGGTGCCCATATTCTTGGCATCTTTCCACCAAATCGGCCGCTGAGTCTGATTGAAGCAACTCTGTTACAACTCGGTATTCCAGCCGAAGTTCTGAAGAATGGTGTGTGCAGTGTAGCTAATACTCGCCATGTAACCGAAGCCTACGAGATTATTCATCGTGCCGGGGGTATCGTGATCGCTGCTCATGCCAATGGACCAAACGGTGTCATTACCGAAACGCTCCGTTTAGGAACGAGCGGTCAGGCGCGGGTGGCTGTCACGCAAAGCCCGTATCTGCATGCGCTGGAGTTTATTAATTTCTATACCGATCACGAAAAGTTTACCTCGCCCGGTTTCTACAATGGGAAAACCGAGCATTACGAGCGCCGGATGTTTTGCATTCAGGGTAGTGATGCCCATCGCCTCCGTCGCCTACCCGAATCAGACGCCCAAGCGCTCCATCGTCACGGGATCGGTGATCGGTATTTCGAGGCGCTCCTGCCCGAACGAAGCTTCGAGGCGCTGAAGGCGCTCTTTTCTAGCCAGGATTTTGATCGGGTACGTGTACCGAAACGTGATCAGAAACAGTGGTCAATCGATGTCGCCCGTTTCAGTGGCAACAGTGAACGTCAGATACTGCACGCCGTTCATGATGCGGCGGCGGCTGTGTCACTCTGGCCCGACATTGCTGCGTTGGCCAATATTGGCGGCGGTGTTCTGATCATCGGCTGCGAACCGGGCGGCCAGGTGATTGGTGTTGAACGCCCTGATCAGGTGACCGAAGCACTCCGCCAGAGTATTGCCGAGCACCTTACACCTCAACCCTATCTGTCATTTGAGCTGATGCACTACGAAGGTCGTGATGTCATTCGGGTAGAAGTTAAGATGCAGGACCCGCCACCCTACGTTGGTAGTAACGGCGCCATCTACATCCGTCGTGATAATGAGACTGTGGTCGCCAATCGGAGCGAGATCATTCAGCTCTGCCGTCAGGCCATAGCGGTCGGAGAACCTTCAGCGCTCGACAATGGTGAAACGCTTGAATTGCCCCGTTCTGGCGTCGAGATTGTCAGTAGTCAGCGACGTGGTGGATCATGGGTGTACGAAGTACGCGATCTCCGTACAACTGTCGGTGTCACTCGTGATCGGGCACAGGGGTTGTGGGCCTACGCGATTGGACGCCACGAAGACCTACGGGAAGGTCGGATTGATCTCCAAAGCCAGGTACGCTGGCGCGGGCGGCTCGGTCTCTGGCGGGCCTATCGGCAGGGATCACGGGTGAAATATGATCTCGTACACCGCGATCAGAACGGTGTGATTGACCATATTTTCTACGGTGTCAGTGATTGGGGTCTCGGTGAGTCCTGGATGAGTCTCTTACAGGAAGCAGGGGCCCGCATTGAGACTGATACCGCCGATTTCGATCAAGAGGAGCCGCTCGAGCCAGTACCCCCACCTGACATCGAATCCTGGGGTGAACGGCGCATTCGCTGGCGCGGTCGCGGCGGCATTGTCCGCATTACCGTTGACAATGATGGTCTGCCACGGTTCGATCTGGTGATGAAAGATAAAGACACGGGCGTGGTACAGGAATACAATGGCGTCCCACGTGAGAAGCTGTCAGAGGCATGGCTGGCGCTCATCCGTGTACCACGCCCGCGCACCGGAATTGAAGTTGTGAATGCCGTCCGCGCAGAAGATGGTGACTGGCTCTACACCTTCCGTAATCTGCGCACAGGCGATGTGAGTGGCGCACCGTGGCGTTTACAAGACATCGAGCCTGGTACGGTACGTGAATATGCAGCACGAATGTACCACCAGGATATTCCACTCGATGAAGATAAGGTGCGATGGTGGGGGAACATTGGCTATCTGCGTCCGATGCGTTCACAGGTCGATCTGGTGTACGTTGATGAGCAGGGAACTACCCACATCTACTATGCAGCCCGACGCGATGAGTTGACCGGCGAATGGCGCGAGCTGCTCCAGTTGTACGGTGAGTAGTGAGCACAAGCGGATATGTTCGCCCGTATCGGTAGCATAGGCGAAAGGTTTAGCGCCTATGCTCGACTAGATTTCGGAGGCACGATGAGTAAGCCGATAACTATCTTACTCGCCGATGACCATACCATGTTCCGGCAAGGCCTGCGCGAGATTCTTGAGCGTAAAGGCGGGTTTCAGGTTGTCGCCGAAGTACGCGATGGCGCGGCAGCCGTTGAGGCAGCTAAAACCACCTCTCCTGACATCGCCTTGCTTGATGTTTCAATGCCGGTGATGACCGGTATCGAGGCTGCTCGCCAGATTGCGCAGGTTAGTCCACAGACACGCTGTGTCGTCCTGACGATGCACCGCGATGAGCAAACAGTGCTCGAAGCACTGCGCGCCGGCGCTAATGCTTACTTGTTGAAAGATGCTGATGCAACCGAACTGATTGAAGCCATTCATGTGGTACATCGTGGTGAAGCAGCATTGGCCGGAAGTGCTGCGGCACGTGTCCTTGAACTTCTCCGTCGCAATGATACAATGCCAGCCTTGAATGAAGTATTGACGCCACGTGAACGTGATATTCTGGCGCTGGTTGCGCAGGGTGATGATAACCGGGCAATTGCACTCAAGTTGAGTCTGGCCGAAAAGACGGTTGGTAATCGTCTGAGCGAAATTTTTCAGAAACTAGGCGTAAGCAACCGCACCCAGGCGGCCATCGTCGCGGTGCAGCGTGGTCTGGTGCCACCACCAGAACTTCGCTAGCATGCCCGACGTGAAAGCGAAAATCATGCGACAACTCACCGGCCTTCATCACGTTACTGCTATCTCAGCCACTATTCGCCAAAATTACGCTTTCTACAGTCGCGTTCTTGGGATGCGGCTGGTTAAACGAACCGTCAATCAAGATGATACCAGCGCTTATCACCTGTTCTACGCCGATGGCGCAGGTACTCCCGGTAGTGATCTGACCTTCTTTGATTGGCCATTGCCGCCTGAACATCGTGGCACTTGCAGCATCATTCGTACCGGACTGCGGGTCAACGGATCTGAAGCTCTAGCGTGGTGGGCTGAGCATCTGCGCACGACTGGGGTATGGGTTGGTGACATCGTGCAACGCGATAACCGTCTAACCCTTGACCTGGAAGACCCCGAAGGGCAACGTCTGATGCTTGTTGATGATGGTGGGATTGGTGAGTTTGTGCCGTGGCAACGCAGTCCGGTGCCTGTTGAGTACCAGATTCGTGGCTTGGGGCCAGTGCTGTTAAGTGTGCCCCGTCTCGAGTTGACGGACGCTATGCTCCGGCTAGTGTTGGGTATGCAACTCCACCACACGTATGTTCACCCCGACTTCCCTGAACAGCCTGTACACGTCTACACGATCGGACAAGGTGGCCCGGCAGCCGAGGTTCATGTTGTTGCTCAACCCAATCTACCGATAGCGCAAGCAGGTGCTGGCGGTGTCCATCATGTTGCCTTTCGTGTCTCAACCTTTGTCGAACATCAGGATTGGGCGCGCTGGCTCCGTGAGTTGCGGATTCCCAATAGCGGGATCGTGGATCGCTACTATTTTCGCAGCATCTATGTTCGCGAACCGAATGGTATTCTCTTTGAACTAGCTACTGATGAACCGGGTTTCGCTGTCGATGAGCCAACCGATACTCTTGGCGAACGATTAGCACTGCCACCATTTCTTGAATCACGACGAGCACAGATCGAGGCAGGATTGAAGCCGCTAGATACGGATTGACTACACCTCATCATTCTGTCAGGCAGAATCGCGGATCATAGCACGACTTTCAGCGTGCTCTGCTTCAGCAAACCTTTGCTTAGCAGACAGTATAACAGCGACGTAACACCGGCGAACATCTCGTACCTGGTGCCGATAACTCCCAACCTGTAGTCACCCAGGTAAGCGGGCCGCCGAACCGCGTTGTGCGGTAGGTGGCTTGCACCCATCGGTTGGCAAACCAGCACCTCATCACTTATGGCGTGGGGATTCCCATACCCACATCCTGCGGTCAGCAGAGACGGCAATTCAGGTCCCCTCCTTCTTTCTAGTGGGAACTTCTCCCCATTCAGTCAGGAATGCCATCCCTTGGTTTGCGCTTTAGCGCTGGTTATACTGGTAGTGCATGTGAAAGCATCCTGTCTCGGATAGTATTGATAGACGTGGAGGAAACGCTGTGACAATGTTGGTCAATAGCTTGAAGACTGTTGGTTTGCTTGGTCTGCTCACCGGTCTGTTCATCGTCATCGGTGGTGCTATTGGCGGCCAGCTCGGTATGATTATCGCTCTTGTGCTGGCCGTAGCGATGAATATGGGTGCCTGGTGGTTCTCTGACACGCTGGCACTCAAAATGAGTGGCGCCCAGGAAGTTTCACCTGATGAGGCGCCAGAACTTCACGCCATGGTTGAAGAACTGTCACGGCGTGCAGGTATTCCTAAACCGCGTGTCTACATTATCGACACCGATGCACCAAACGCCTTTGCTACCGGTCGCGATCCCGCTCATGGTGCAGTCGCCGTGACAACTGGAATTGCGCGATTGCT
Organism: Chloroflexus sp. MS-CIW-1; assembly: GCF_030444705.1. NCBI lineage: Bacteria > Bacillati > Chloroflexota > Chloroflexia > Chloroflexales > Chloroflexaceae > Chloroflexus > Chloroflexus sp. MS-CIW-1. Next base: position 650,562 of record NZ_JAUBWR010000001.1, on the reverse strand, counting down.
GACTCGTGAGGAACTTGCTGGTGTAATCGCTCACGAACTGGCCCACATTAAGCATCGTGACACCCTTATTTCTTCAATTGCAGCTACCATCGCCGGTGCTATTGGTATGCTGGCCGATATGGTCATGTGGGGGATGATCTTTGCCGGTCTTGGTGGTAGTGACGAAGAAGAGGATGGTGGCATTGCTGGTCTGGTCGGTGGCATACTAACAGCAATGCTGGCGCCAATCATGGCTCTGATTATTCAGATGGCTATCTCGCGCTCGCGTGAGTACATGGCCGATGCAGGCGGTGCGCAAATTCTCGGCAACCCGCTACCGTTGGCAAGCGCTCTTGAGAAACTAGAGTGGGCAGCAGGTCGTATGCCTATGGAAGATGTGCGTCCAGCAACTGCACACATGTATATTGTCAATCCGGTCCTTGGTGGCCTGGCCAGTCTCTTCCGCACTCACCCTGAGACCCATAAGCGTATCTCGCGTCTGCGTGCGATGGCGAACCGGGGCAACAATACTGCCATAGCGGTTTAGTAGCCAGGAGTATGTAGCGCGTTCACATAGATAGCTCCCCCCCCCCCCCTTCGACGGGCATTACTCAATGGCGAGTGATGCCCGTTTTTGGCTTCCTGTGATGAGCATCGCAGATGTACCGACCTACTTACGCCGAGTGACGAGATAACCTTCGTCCTCGATCCTATACCACTTGGTGTTGAAATCGATGAAGAGACAGCATGGCGCTGCACTCTCGTTCCACCGCAGTACGTGGGTTGCATTGTGCGCAAAGATCAACCATAATGATGGTGAACCCCTATGACGAGGGTTGCCTGCCCATCAATCCTTCTGATAAGGAATAAACGATATTATGAAACGCAATCTCCTCAGCTCCCTTTTTCTCATTCTCCTGGTACTAGTAGGTTGTATGGCACCGGGTGATTCTGCGCCGGTAACACCTACTGCCGTATCGAAACCGGTTGTCGGCTCGACGAATGCCCCTCCCCGTCCGTCCACCGCTGTAGCAGAGAGCACTCCCGAACCCTCTTCTCAGATCGACGAGATCGCCTTGCTCGACGCAGCCAGGCGTCTGCCGCGTGATCAGATAGAGCTGGCACGACAACTCGGAAGCTGCCGACCAGCACCTGATGAGTGTCCGAATGTGGCGCGAACTGAACCGCTCGAGGTACAGGTTGGCGAGCGTCGCACGTTTTTTGTCACCGATTTCGGTACCGACACTCAATACGAGATTACTGCCGAATTGCGCTACGCTGGGCCGGTGGTGCTGATGTATGTCGAAGTTGGTGTACCCTACAATCAGGCTGCGCTTGAGCGGGCTGCCCGTACTTTTGAAAGGGAGATCTACCCGCGCACACGCGAGATTTTCGGCAGCGAAATTCAACCTGGTGTTGATGGTGATAACCGAATCACTATTCTCAATGCCGTCGAGCGGAGCAAGCAGATTCTTGGCTACTACTCATCGAGCGACTCGCTTCCCCGCCAGGTCAATCGCTACAGCAACGAGCGTGAGATGTTTTTTATGAACATCGATCTGATGCCATTTGATAGTGATACCTATCTCGATGTGCTAGCTCACGAGTTCCAACACATGATCCATCAGAATGAACAACCCGGCAGTGCGCTCTGGCTCAATGAAGGAATGTCACAGCTTTCGGAAGACTTGAACGGATTCCAGAGCGAGGGCTTTATTCCGCTTTACCTGCGCAACACTGATATTCAGTTGACCGGTTGGGGATTTGCACCCGGTCAGTCAGGTGTACATTACGGTGCAGCGCACCTCTTCATGCGCTACATCTACGCTCAATATGCCGGTAAAGAGCAGTTACGCCCTCTGATTCGGGCTGATGCCGGTAATAATTTGGAAGCATTTGTCGAGTTAGCGGCCAAAGTACGCCCTGATATTGGTCATTTCCGTCAGATCGTCGCCGACTGGGCCGTTGCGAACCTGATCAATGATCCACGGGTTGGCGATGGGCGATATACCTACGATACCGGCACTGAGCTATCCAATCTGCTCCCGCGTAAAGTACGACCGACACCGATTGGCAATCTCTATCGTGATGACGTTGTTCAATTTGGGATCGATTATCTCGCTCTTCCCCGCAAGACGCGAACAGTCATATTTCGAGGCGATCAGACGGTGCGTATTGCGGGTCAGATGCCACGTGGGCGCTACGCCTGGTGGAGCAACCGTGGCGATGACAGTATTGCGACCCTGACGCGGGTCGTTGATCTACGCAACGTAAGCTCGGCAACGCTCACATTCGATACCTGGTTTGAGATTGAGGATGATTACGATTACGCCTTCGTGACTGTCTCAACTGACGGGGGGCAAACCTGGGAGACACTGCCCGGCAAGTGGACAACCGACTACGATCCGCAGGGGGTCAATTACGGTCATGGGCTGACCGGCGTATCGGGACGACCGGACGCAAATCTGGAGGATGGTCTACGTGGTCTCTGGGTGACTGAGCAGATGGATCTTACCCCCTTTGCGGGCCAAGCAATTCTGTTACGTTTCTGGTCAATTAACGATCAGGGCGTGCATGCACCAGGTATGTTGATCGATAATATCGCTATTCCCGAAATTGGGTTTCGCGATGATGTAGAATCTGGTACCGGAGACTGGGAGGCTGCCGGTTTTGTACGGATAGACGGTGATTTGCCTCAACTGTGGGAATTACGACTGGTACGCACGGCTTCCGACGGTCGCATCACGGTGGAAGCACTTGTGCCAGACGCCGACGGTACCGCTACTGCAACGCTCAACTCCAACGAGCAAGGTGTGTTGATTGTCATTGCGGCTACGCCGCACAGTAGTGAACGGTCACAATATGAGGTGAGCTGCGCGGAATAATGGGATCGTAAGGCGGGGCTGGAATGGATCGGGAACTAAAAATCCATTGGCTGGCAGTACTGAGTATAACAATGCTGGCGACGCTGATTGTGTTCATGCAGATGAACCAGCCACCGAAACTGGGCCGGCTAGTCGGTGATCTCAACCCGGTTGGGAACATTCCAGCACGCAGTGATGATACGGTACAACCGACAAGTAATGAACTCTTACGAATCAGGGTAGGATCGCACGCCGTACCGGACGATGTGAGCATCAACGCAATAACTGCCGAACTTTACACAGCACTGGCGTATGTGAGTGTCCGTACTGCAACCCGACTCAACGGGCCAATCACCGTCGTCATTACTGCTAGCCCGGATTGCGCATTGCATGGCGTTGCCTACACTGATATTCGCGAAGTTCAAGTGTTTACTTGTGCTAACCTGCCGCTGTCTCGCGCCGTTGCCATCCTCGCTCATGAGTTTGTACATCAACTGGCTCACGACCACTACGGTCCTGCACACCTGCGAAGTGATCCTATCTTGCTTGAAGGCTGGGCAACCTGGGGCGCAGGTTACTACTGGCTGGGGAGTCAACCAGACTTCCGCACCTTCCTGAGCGGTTATGCAACTTTGCCACTGGTAAGCAATCATCGTGGTCGGTCCGCAGATGAAATGAACACCCTCTACTACCAGTGGGCCTGCTTTGTCGAATACCTGCTCAAGACGTATGGACGAGAGGCCTTTGACAGACTTTATCAGAGCGGCGCTGACGACGTTGGCAGTGCCGCTTATCAAGAGGTCTACGGTGTTGATCTCTCTACCCTCGAAGCACAGTGGCGGGTTTGGCTCAGCATAAACACTGAAGCTCAACCTGCCCCTTGAATTCAATCACCCGGCATATATTTGCGACGGGCCACACCATCGGCAATTGCTGCCTGAGCAACCGCAGCGGCGACTGTCGGTACAATCTGACGATTGAACACGCTGGGCACAATGTAATCTTCGTTCATCTCTTCAGGTGGGATCACCGTGGCCAGAGCATCAGCCGCAGCTAAACGCATCGCTGAGGTAATTCGGCGAGCGTGTACATCAAGTGCGCCGCGGAAGATGCCAGGGAAACTCAAGACGTTGTTTATTTGATTAGGCTGATCACTGCGTCCGGTAGCAACCACGCGCGCATACTGACGGAGCATATCGGGATCACCTTCGGGAATGGGGTTTGCCAGCGCAAACACGATTGGATCGCTTGCCATTGCTGTTATGTGATCAGGTGTGAGAATATTGCCACGTGAAACCCCAATAAACACATCAGCCCCCTGAAGCGCCACCGCCAGATTACCACGCCGTCGATCACGATTGGTCTGCGAGGCAATGATTCGCTGCATCGGCGTCTGTCGTGCGTAATCGTCCTCAACCAGAATCCCAAACCGATCAACCGCCGTGATTTCCCCAATCCCGGCTTCAATCAGGGTACGGATAATCGCGGTCCCGGCTGCGCCAACACCGTTAACAACCACTCGTACATCGTTCAGCCGCTTGCCAACGATTCGCAACGCATTACGCAAAGCAGCCAATACCACAACAGCAGTACCGTGCTGATCATCGTGCATCACCGGCAGATCAAGACTCTCTTCCAGCCGTCCTTCGACAATAAAACAATTGGGCGCGGCAATGTCTTCCAGATTAATTCCACCAAAGCTCGGCGCAATCTGTTCGACCGTTTGTACAATCACATCAGGGTCTTGCGAGCGCAGACAGATTGGTACCGCATCAATATTGGCTAGCTCTTTGAAAAGGATTGCTTTGCCCTCCATCACCGGCATAGCAGCTTCTGGGCCTAGATTGCCAAGACCAAGAATAGCCGAACCGTCACTGACCACAGCGACACTGTTACCCTTCCATGTCAGTGAGTAAACTTTTTCGGGATCGTCGGCAATAGCCCGACAAACACGCGCAACGCCCGGCGTGTAGGCCAGCGAAAGATCATCGCGTGTCTTGAGAGGTACCCGACTCTGGGTGGCTAACTTACCGCCAAGGTGCGTGAGAAAGACACGGTCGCTTACCTGAAGCACTTTGATGTTTTGCAACGAATTGATTGCTGATACCAATTGTTCGCCGTGCTGCTCATCTTGTACGCGCACGGTAATGTCGCGCACTATAATGTTACGCTCGGCACGCACAATATCAATCGCACCAATGTCACCACCGACCTCGCCAATTAAGGTTGTTAATCGTCCAAGCATCCCCGGACGGTTTTCAATTTGACAACGCAAGGTCAGCGTATAAGCCACCCCAACCGACATAACCTTCACCTCTTATTCTGGATGAAATACACAAAAATGCCCGTCACGGCGACGGGCATCACTGCCTTATTATTGCATAGTACCACAACTGTGAGTTTAGAGTGCATCTGGTTCCGGTTGTCGCAGAGGGTGATCAGAAACTCAGCTTTCTCATTGGGCACGTACCGTACCTGTGCGACCATCGCGTGAGAAGGAGCCACCCACCCCCCTTTCTCTCCCGTTGTAGAAGAGGAAGGGGGCAAAGGGGAAGGTGAGGGGACCAACTTCCCCCTTCCTCTCCCGTTGTAGAAGAGGCAAGGGGGCAAAAGGGAAGGTGCGGGGGTAGCCATCCCCCCTTCCTCTCCCGCAGCGCGGGAGAGGAAGGGGGGTGGGGGGAAGGTGAGGGAACCAACCTCCCCCCTCCCCTCCTATCTCAAAACGAACCATGCAGACACAACCCTAGCGTTCGTTCGTGGTACAATGCAACAAATAACAAACCACGGAATCAGTATGGGCCTTGAAATCATTCGTGCAATTGTGGCATTTATTCTCGGTGTCCTGCTCGTTGATCAATACCGACGCAGCATCGCCGGTTCACGCCGTCGCCGAGCATTTGCTCTGGGTGCAGCCGCGATGCTGGTCATTGCCACTTCTAATCTCTTTTCAGCAGCTCTGGTACCGTTCATGGTAATTGGCGGTGGCCTGACCCTGGCAGCCGTTTGGTTTCTCTGGCAAGCGTACCGACACGGTGAGCTGCAAGATCGCTTTGAACGAGCCCGTAACTACCTGGAAGTAGAGCGTCGCAGGTACGATGAACAAGATGGGGGAGGTTCCCAACATGATTGACCTGGAGATGATCGGGCGGCGGGCCAAAACGGCAGCCCGTGCATTGGCAAAATTATCAACTGAACAAAAAAATGCGGCATTGCATGCAATTGCTGATGGGTTATTGGCACAGCAACAGGAGATTCTTGAAGCTAACGCCGCTGATGTTGCCGATGCCGAGAAAGCCGGTACTCCTCCGGCAATCATTGATCGAATGCTGCTCAACCCATCGCGGCTGGCGACCATTGCCAAGGATTGCCGCAATGTTGCCGCTTTGCCTGATCCTGTCGGTGAAATCTTCGATCAACGCGAACTCCCATCAGGTTTGCGACTTTATAAGCGGCGCGTTCCAATTGGGGTAATTGGCGCAATCTATGAAGCTCGCCCCAACGTTACGATTGATATTGCTTCACTGTGCCTGAAAGCCGGTAACGCCGTTATTTTACGTGGTGGCAGCGATATTGCTCGGAGTGTTGCGGTAACGACGAGGGTTATTGCATCGGCTTTGGAACAGGCCGGATTACCGTCATTCGCGGTACAAAGTATCACCGATCCTGATCGTGAGCTAGTACGGCAGTTGTTACGACTTGATCGCTACGTTGATATGATTATTCCGCGTGGTGGTGCCAGTTTGCACCGCTTCTGTGTTGAGAATGCTACAGTTCCTGTGATTGTCGGTGGTATGGGTGTCAGTCACATCTACGTCGAACCAAGTGCGAATTTCGCCCGTGCCGTACCGGTTATCGTTAATGCAAAGGTGCAACGACCAGGGGCCTGTAATGCGCTCGATACCTTGCTTGTGCACCGTGATGCCGCACCGGTCTTTTTACCAATGGTCGCAGCCGCACTCGCGCAACATGGCGTTGAAATGCGTTGTGACCTCGAAGCATTGGCGATTCTGACTGATGCCCCTGGTCACGAAAGCTGGAATGTAAAACCGGCCAGCCCAACCGATTTTGGTTGTGAGTTCCTGGCGTTGATTGTTGCTATCAAGATTGTTGGCAGTATCGATGAGGCGCTCGATCACATTGCCCTCTACGGTGGTCATTCAGAGGCTATTCTAACCGGTGACCCGGTCAGTGCCAAACGTTTCACCCGTGAAGTTGACGCTACTGCCGTTTTTGTTAATGCCAGCACACGCTTTAACGATGGTGGTCAATTTGGCCTGGGTGCAGAAGTAGCGATTTCGACTAATCGCTTGCACGCCCGTGGCCCAATGGGGTTACGCGAGCTCACCACCTACACCTGGATCGGCGAAGGTGATTATCTCGTGCGAGCGTGAATATGCAACTGACCCTGCGACTGGCCCATCTCTATCCAGATCACATGAACGTGTACGGTGATCGCGGAAACATCATTGCCCTCCGTCAACGGTGTCAACGCCGTCATATTGTGCTTGAGGTCATACCGGTCAATCCCGGCGACACCGTTGACTGGCAGACAACGGACCTGGCGTTTTTCGGCGGTGGTCAGGATAGTGGTCAGGCATTGATAGCCAGCGATTTGATCGAGCGCCAGGGACCAGGGTTGCGGGCAGCGATTGCCGCTGATCTGGTGGTACTGGCGATCTGTGGCGGTTATCAATTGCTGGGCCATTACTTTCTTACCCATACCGGCGAGCGCTTACCTGGCCTGGGTGTGCTTGATGTTTACACTATTGCCGGTAAACGTCGTATGATTGGTAATATTGTGATTGAGGTCGATCTGGGGAAGGGGCCGTGGCAATTGGTCGGCTTCGAGAATCACAGTGGCCGCACCTTTCACGGCCCTGGTGTACAACCGTTAGGACGTGTATTGGTTGGCTATGGTGATAACGGTCAGGATCGTAAGGGTGGTGCCATCTATCGCAACACCTTTGGCTGTTATCTTCATGGTGCCTTGTTACCTAAAAATCCTCAACTGACCGATCATTTAATCGAACTGGCTCTACGGCGACGGTACGGCACACAGGTTGAACTAGCTCCGTTACCTGCCGAACGTGAGCTTACAGCCCAGCGCGTTATGGTACAACGTTTGCTGTCACGCCGGTAATTCACCTACAGAAGAGGTAAACCGATGCAGTTCACAACAACAGGTTCTCCCTCTGCAGAAGAGGCTGCGGCAGCAGTGGCCGCAATTATGACGTTGCTGACCGAAGAGGAAGTTGCAATCAACGACCAACCTGCATCGACGACACGCTGGCAAGACTCGATGCGTCTGATCGCACAGGGGATGCCACCGATGCGTACACCGGTTCCACCGCGTTGGTCAACGATAGAGCGCATCCGTCGCGCCGGTCGCGGCGGGATGGGTATTGTGGGGATGTAACGGTTCAGCAGTGCTGGACACTCAACATTCGCCAGCGGTTTTCAACATTTCCAGACCTCTCGTGGCTGGGAAAGTGGACCGCTGGCGTTTGTCATGTAGAGCATAGCATTGAACTATCGTTTGTCGTATATCGGGATACCATCGCTTCCATGCAAGAGGGGCTGGCGAGAACGCCCCCTTTCCAATGCGGTAAAGAACATGACCGGCTAGGCAACAGGCACGTGGCCCCACACCACTGGCGGAACGAGAAGCGGCGCATCTTCGCACGCGCTGCTGACAGATCAGAATATTCCTTGCCATCCTTCTCAGTGCTGGCAAGGTAGACATGTTGAAACGTTCTACGGCTCATGTGCATCATTTGACATGACGTAACATACGTGGTACATTGCTTTCAATCTGTGCAGTAAATCACAATCAGGAAGAGCATAACAAAACGACAGCAAAGGAGTACACCGTGAGTGAACCCCTTGGAAGTGCACAGCGCCCGCTGCGTGTAGCAATCATCGGCGCCGGCCCGGCTGGTTTTTACACCGTTGAGGCCCTCCTCAAGCAGAAGAATCTCGTCTGCCAGATCGATATCTTTAATCGTTTCCCAACCCCTTACGGTCTGGTACGCGAGGGGGTAGCCCCTGATCATCAATCGATTAAAGCCGTAACCCGCGTCTATGACAAGCTGGCGGCTCACAGCAGTGTGCGCTACTTTGGAAATGTGACTTTTGGCGTTGATATTACCCACGCTGATTTGCGTGCTCGCTATGACCAGATCGTCTATGCAGTCGGTGCTCAGTCGGATCGCCGGATGGGCATTCCCGGTGAAGACCTCTTCGGCAGTATGCCGGCAACTGCCTTTGTGGGATGGTACAACGGTCGTCCCGACTATCGCGATCTGGAAGTAGACTTGAACGTCGAACGAGTTGTGGTCGTCGGGAATGGGAATGTGGCAATGGACGTTACACGCATTCTGGTAAGCGATCCCGATGATCTGGCAAAAACCGACATTGCCGACCACGCTCTGACTGCATTACGACAGAGCAAAGTGCGTGAAGTGGTTATGCTTGGACGGCGTGGGCCAGCACAAGCTGCGTTCACTAACCCTGAACTAAAAGAGTTTGGTGAATTGCGTGGTGTTGATGTGATTGTTGACCCGGCCGACCTTGAACTTGATCCGCTGAGTGAAGCAGCGCTCGCCGAGGATAAGACCGCAGCGAAGAATGTGGAGCTGTTGCGGGCCTATGCGGCTCGTGGCGCTACGGGCGCGCCACGCCGCATTGTGATGCGCTTCCTGGTCTCGCCAATTGCGATCCACGGCGCTAATGGACGAGTGACGGGAGTGACTATTGAGCGCAATCAATTGGTGCAGGCCGCCGATGGAAGTTTGCGTCCACGCGGGACCGGCATTACCGAGGAATTGAGCTGCGGGATGGTTCTCCGCTCGGTCGGGTATCGGGGTGAACCATTACCCGGTGTGCCCTTTGATGAAGCCAGTGGCACTATTCCCAACCGTGATGGACGAGTGCTGACCGCTCCGAATGGTGATCTGGTACCAGGTGAATATGTGGTAGGCTGGATCAAACGTGGTCCTTCGGGGGTTATTGGGACCAACAAGCCGGATGCGGTGGCAACTGTTAACAGCATGCTGGCCGATCTACCCAATTTACCCGGCGCACCCCAGAACGACGATATTGCCGACCTGCTACGCGAACGCGGGATTGATTTTGTGACTTATGCTGATTGGCAACGGCTCGATGCGTATGAAACGGCTCAGGGGGCAGCTCAGGGGCGACCGAGGGTCAAAGTCACTCGAGTTGATGAGATGATGAAAATTATTCGTGCTGGTCGCTGATGCGGATTACGATGATTGCGCCCTTCGGTATTCGACCGAAGGGCACATTGCTTGCCCGCATGCTGCCATTAGCGCAAGCATTACAGCAGCGTGGGCATACAGTCAATATTGTTGCGCCACCGATTCACAATCCTGCTGATGGTGGTACAACCCGTTACATTACTGGGGTAGCGGTTACTCATACCGTTTCCCCACCGTTTACCGGTCTACCGGCAGCACTCTGGCATACGATAGCTCTCTGGTGGACTGCCCGGCAGACTCACGCCGATGTTATCCATCTTTTCAAACCAAAAGGGTTTGGCGGGTTGGCGGCATTAGCGCGTGGTCAGATACCGTTGGTTGTCGATTGCGATGATTGGGAAGGGCCAGGGGGCTGGAATGAACTGTTGCCATATCCTGCACCGGCCAAAGCATTCTTTGCCTGGCAAGAGCGCGATTTGCCACGTCGAGCCAGAGCAGTAACCGTTGTTTCGCACACGCTGGAAACCCTGGTGTGGGCCATGGGTGTCCCACCGCAACGTGTCTTCTATTTGCCCAATGGTGCGTCGTCTCCGGGCTTATTCCGCTGGCAACCATCATCGCAACCAACAATAGTCCTCTACACCCGCTTTTGGGAGCTTGATCTGGTAGAAGTAGTGATGGCGTTAGCGCTTGTGCATCGATCCCGTCCTGATGCCCGTCTTATTCTGATCGGCAAAGGTGAGCGCGGAGAAGAGCAGCGATTGTTGGCGCTTGCTAAAGCTCTTGATTGTGCAGCGATGATCGATTATCGCGGTTGGCTCGAGCCATCGGCTATCCCAGCCCTGCTCGCCAGTGCCGATGTCGCGTTGGTGCCAATACGTGATACGTTGATCAATCGGGCACGGGGAATGGCCAAATTGGTTGAGCTGATGGCCGTCGGTATCCCTATTGTCGCCAGTGACGTGGGTGCGGCACGCGATTACCTTGCGCCTGATGCCGGTATCCTGGTTCCTCCGGGCAACGCAACCGCATTGGCGACGGCTGTCATTCACGTGCTTGCCGATGAGACGGTACGTACACGTCTACGTACTGCTGTCCTTGCCGCAGCCCAACGTCTACGCTGGGATCAGCTCGCCCCAATTGCTGAGCTGGCCTATCAGCGCGCCAGGGAACGATCATAGAGCCTATCCGAAAAACTGGTATCCTTCATCGTATACGAGCAAAACGAACCTGCCTTTCTGTTACAACCACAAATTGGTCTGTTAGCTGCTCCGCATAGCCTTCGAGCAATCATTGAGTACAATGATGTGCAGGCATATCGCTGAATGCTGGTGCATCCATGCAGCGATCCCTTGTTTTCCCCTTTGTCCCGTGAAACTCATGCATCCGCGAAACGGAGGGATGATGCGCTGCCAATAGTCGTCCTGCCCTTTCGGTATCCGAGCTGTCGGCTAGATGCACGAGCACACGCACCAAGAACCTATTGGAACCTCAGCATATCGTCGTCGCGTGTGCCACCTCCTGCGGTCGTTGTGACGGCTTGGGAATCGAGGACGCTGTTCGATGGCTCCGAGTCGCGATTCAGCCCGTGTCGCGCCAGGTCCGCAGCGTATCATTGATGGTGATGAAGGTTTCAGCACGATTCCATATTGTCGAAATAGTATCGGACGGACCTCATTGGCAGAACATCCGCAAGTGTCATTCCCCTCAATCCGAGACCACGTTTGGGTGCCGACAGGCATCACCGACACAATACCCCCAGGGGTGAGGCGGTGCCATCACCCAACTCATCGGGAGTCGCAGAGGGGTAGGGCGGTGCCGCGCACCCCTCTCCTCAATGTGCGACAACCGTGAGGTATCGCAACCGCCTTGCCATAGGGCATATCAGCAAGAGCGTGAATGCCATATGGTATCATAGCAGTGGCTATGTAACGATATATGCTTTTGAAATCAGAATGCACAAACCTGTATCGGGACACATCCTGATTGTTGATGACAGCGAATATAATCGCTTACTCCTCGAACGCCAACTTACCCGGCGTGGACATACCGTGCTGACCGCGGGTAGTGGGCTGCAAGGCCTCACCTATGCCCGTCAGCAGCGCTTTGATCTTATTGTGCTCGATTTGATGATGCCCGAAATGGATGGGCGGGCGGTTTTGGCTGCGCTAAAACGCGACCCTCAATTACGGCATATTCCGGTGATCATCGTTTCAGCACTCGATGAGATCGACGATGTTGTGCACTGTATTGAAGCTGGTGCTGAGGACTATCTGACGAAACCGATTAACACAACGTTGTTGTATGCCAAAATAGACTCCTGTCTTGAGCGAAAAAGATTACGCGATCAAGAGCAAGCCTATCTGATGGCAATGCGCTATGAACTAGAGTTAGCGCGACGCACTCAGGCTGATTTTCTTCCCGCGACATTACCTTCAATTACGAACTGGCACATTGCGGCTAAACTTGTGTCGGCGCGTGAAATGGCCGGCGATTTTTACGACGTGTTCCATCTATCTGACCAGAGATGGATGGTTCTGGTCGGTGATGTTTGTGATAAGGGGGTAGGGGCGGCACTCTTCATGGCATTGACACGGACGCTGCTACGTGCCTTTGCCGAGCAAGCGGTAGCCATTCATCATAACGATCCACTACAGGCGGTAATGATGACGAATGAATACATTGCTCGCCATCATCATGGCAGTCGCACGTTTTCGACCATCTTTTGTGCGGTTATTGATACTTCCAACGGAACCATGAGCTATATCAACGCCGGGCATCCGCCGCCATATATCTTTCGTTCTGCTGGCGGTATTGAAACGCTAGAGCCAACCGGGCCAGCAGTAGGTTGGATCGGCAATGCCCGTTTTACTGTTGGCACAACGTTGTTAGAGGTTGGTGATAGTTTATTTGCTTATACCGATGGTGGTATCGAAGCTCGTGCGGTAGATGGTACCCTGTTCGGTGAAGAACGACTGCTGGCGACTGTCACCGTGAATTACCGTAACGGAGCTTTGCACCTGGAAGCGATAACGCAGGCAATACTAGACTATTCGGGTCGTCAGCTTCCTGATGACGATATAACGCTATTGGCCGTATGTCGCTTGGGGAGCGTTGAATGAGTTGTCGCTGCAACCGTTCACCGTTGCGCAGCAGTTGCTGATAGAAATCCCCTTCCGTTTCTGTGGCAGAAATCAGAAGGGGACGCAACAAATGGCAAACGTAGAACGTTTAGTGCTTTCGCTACATAACTTCAACTTCCAGCGCGACTGCCTCACCTCCACCCAGACAAAGCGCCGCGATGCCTCGCTTTCCACCTCGCTGACGTAATGCGGAGATAAGCGTCACCAAAACACGAGCACCACTTGCGCCAATGGGATGACCAAGGGCAATCGCACCACCGTGAACGTTTACCCGGTCGGTATCAAGTGTCAGTGCACGCAGATTTGCTATCACCTGCGCGGCAAAGGCTTCGTTGATTTCAAAGAGATCGTAGTCATCGAGCGTGCGGCCTGCCCGTTTCATCAACTTTTCGATTGCGAAGGCAGGTGCCGTGAAGAGTTCGAGCGGCTTCACCGCCGCCTGAGCAGCAACCCCAATCCGTGCCAGCGGTTGCAAGCCGAGCTGAACAGCACGACTTTCCCGCATCAAGACCAGCGCTGCTGCACCGTCGGTAATGCCAGGGGCATTGCCAGCGGTAACAGTACCATCGGCGACAAAGGCCGGTTTGAGTCTGGCCAAGGCAGCCATCGAGGTGTCACGGCGTGGCCCTTCATCGGTGGTTACCAGATTGACCTGTCCTTTTGCCCCTGGTACTGCAACCGGTGCAATCTCTTCCTGAAAGGCGCCACAGTCTTGGGCAGCAATGGCGCGTTGATGCGATTGTAATGCGTAAGCGTCCTGCTGTTCACGACTGACGTGAAAGGTACGGGCAATCCATTCGGCGGCGACACCCATATGATGGTTTTCAAACGCACACCACAGGCCATCGTGTACCACAGCATCGATAATCTGTCCGTGGCCGAGCCGGTAGCCGTGGCGGGCCTGTGGCAGCACATAGGGCGCTCCGCTCATATGCTCCATACCACCGGTGACGAGTACCTCGGCTTCTCCTGCTCGGATCAGAGCGGTTCCGATCATCACGGCCTTGAGACCGCTGCCACACACTTTGTTCACGGTCAAACCGCCGACTGTGTGCGGAAGGCCAGCGCGAAGTGCTGCCTGGCGGGCTGGTGATTGCCCTAAACCGGCAGTAACTACACAGCCCATAATACATTCGTCAACTGAGTCTGGTTCAATCCCGGCTCGTTGGACGGCCGCCTGTATCGCGGCTGCACCCAGATCAATGGCACTCAGTCCGCTGTAGGCGCTGTTAAAACGCCCAATGGGGGTACGAGCTGCCCCAACAATGACTACATCGTCCATAGGTTACTTCCTCGTGGTGTCAAAATAGAAAGGTCAGACCACACGCTTAAGATACCGAATATTATAGCCAGTAATGGTACAGAATACCAATCCCCGTCGCGTTCCAGGGTTTGCCGGTGTTTTCAGCTTCGCGTTGTCTGCACAAGCCGAACGTGATCAATTAACGAGAGATACTGCCTGCTAACAGTGACACGCAATCTACGTAGTCATCTGGGTGCGCGACCAACGACCATCGTTCGTCGCATCAGCAAGATTGGAGGCAGGGTTTTCTTCTCTTCTGCTCTTTGTGTGGAAGCGAAGGAGAGCGGTAGACAGATACACTCCACAGCACGGGCACCAACGACCTTGCAAACATCTACGCCGTTCACGCTTTCTGGTCTAGTATGTCAAAGGCGAGCCAGCAGGCGGCATGCTCAACCCATCGCATGCAAGGGTACTCACATCCTTGATACTGCTAACAGCATCCATCTGGTCAGTGAAATCTGAAAAAAACGGCAACCCTTCCCGTCTCGTACAACCGCCCCACAACAATCAAGAGCATCAACATAATGCCGGCATACGCCAGACCAGCATTGCGTGGGGGGCGATGTCGTAGCGCAATCTCTGCTGCCGGAATCAAACCCACAGCAACGATCCCGTAAATCACATGGAGCGCCATCCGCAGCACATCAGCCTGCCAGAGTAGCACAAGACCAATGGCGGATTGCGCCATTATCAGGAGTTGCAATATCCCACTCAGTGGCTGCATCCCACCCTGGTTACGCCATGCTACAATCAGCGCCCAGATCAGGCCAACCACTATCACCGCCGTAATCGTGATTTGCAAGCGACTATGCAGTGTGAACAGCCGTTCCATCATACGGCCATTGTAGCATGATGTGGATCGGTTGCAGTATACTGGCATTATGACGGAACTACCGTCAGCTCAGCTCCGAATATCTATGTCAACTATTAGCTTTATTGAATGTCTGATCATCCTGCTGCTGGTGGCCGTCGTTGCGGCAATTGCCTTTCGCGCCGGATACGTTCGGGGACGCAATCGGTGATAAGAAACGAAGAACAGGGGCAACATTGGTGTTGCCCCCTCCTGAGATCGCCAATGGGTAGACTTTTGCAGTTACGACTGATGTGTCGTTACTGGTTGCGTGATCATCTGCTGCCCGCTGGTCGGCCACCACCAGATGATCGCCATACTCAACAACAGCACGATAGTCGTTGCCAATCCGCCCTCTGGCCCGAATGCCCCGCCGGTCAACCAGTCAGGCCCGCTCTCCATCAAGTTGAAGATCATACCGCCACTGACACTCTGACCACTCACTTCCAGACCGAAGAGGTTCCCTTGTGCCCAATTCCAGATGGAATGAAAGGCGCATATTCCCCACAACGATTCTTCGCGCAGCGCATAAAGCGCAGCAAAGAGACCGTACAACCCCAGGTTAATCATTGCCAGAATGCTCAGGTTAGGATTAAGACCGTGCATAACAGCGAAGAAGAGTGACGAGATGAGCAGTCCGAGCCACGGACGATAGCGAGCTGCCAGTGTCGGCAACATCCAGCCACGGGTAAGAACCTCTTCGGCAGCGCCCTGAATCAGCCAGCCCGGAAAGAAGACAAGCAAAACCCCACCGAGGGCAGCCAGACCAACCTGCTCCGGATTGCTGTTTTCTACCGTGATGTACCCCAGTGGTGCTAACAGTCCTACAATCGCCGTGAACGATGCTAGGCCGATCAAGAGACCGCGACCGTATAGAAAGAAGACCCTACCCGGCTCAAAGCCAAGGGTCACGAATGAACGCTTCTCAAAGAAACGAATCCACAGCCAGGTCAGCAAAATCATAGCACCAAAGGAAACCGCTAGTACAAGCGACAATATCAGTCCTGATACCAGTGGCGGTTGATTGACCGTGTTTTCCTCGACCATACCGAGGAAAAACAACACGATTGAGATAGGAAGAGCAAAAATTTGCGAACCGAAGGCGATGAGGACACCAATACCTATGACGCCCCACCAGGGTGTCAGGCGTCGACCGCTGCGCGCCAGCTCGTATAAACGGTTGTGTGTAAGCCACTGCGGGATCATGGGAGACTCCTTTCCTAATACACGACAATCGGTGTGAAGTTTTGTCGAGTGTTCCTGTTAATTACGTAAGCACATCTCTGGAATCGAACGATTGTTGTATCCCATTTTGCCAGACAGACCTCCGTTGAGGATTGCTCCGTTAGTGCAGGGTAAGTCACAGGCTTACCCTGCACTTTCTGACCCACGCCTTACTTGAGATGCTTCCGGAACCAGCTAATCTGCTCTTGCGCAGCGTAGAGCTGGTTCTCTTCCATCAACAGCCCGTGTCCTTCGAGGATAAAGCGTACCATACGGGCCGTCACTCCACGATTGACCAGTTGCAGGTGGAGGTTCTCATTGTGTACAATTGGGAGGAAGTCATCGGTTCCGTGGAATGTCAGTACAGCCGCCTTTATCCGATCAGCGTTGAAAATTGGCGAATCGTTCGTGTATTCAGCGATGGCTTTGTAAGGTGGCAACCCTTGTATATACGCCATCAGCGTCTTGTACCCCGATTGCCATTCACTGATCGTATCGGCCAGAGCGCACTGTGGGTTCGCAGCAGCGTAGAGATCAGGGTGGCGAATGATGCTTTGTAAGGCAAAGTAACCACCATACGAGCATCCGGTAATCCCAACCTTACCCCGCGAAGTCCAACCGCGGGCAATCATCTGCTGCACAATCTCAGCCTGCTCGTCAATATCGATCTGGCCGAAGTTATTGCTATCGTACAGCGAGTTAAAGGCTTCCGGTGTGTAACCACTGCGACCGGCCAGCGGTGTAATCAGTAACGCAAATCCGAACGAAGGCAGCAGTGCATAAGGATTCTCGACATTTGCTGCCCAGCGGTTATCCATCGATCCACCTGGCCCACCCTCTTGCCAGACGATCAGACGCACATCACGCGGTGGAAAGGGTGCATTCGCGGCCTGGATCAATGTACCGACACGTACCTGACCATTCCGCAGCGTAAAGGTGACCGGGTCCTGCCGTAAATTGGCTTCCCGACGCAACTCCTCATTAAACCAGCTCAGCCGGGCCAACGCCGTGCCATCCCAGCGGAGACGATAGATGTCCGGCGGGGCTGTATAGGAGGTATACACGAAGACGATTTGACGGGTCCGACTACTGGTCGCTACCAAACCATAGTAGCTGCCAGCACGGTCGGCGAGGTTACGCAATTCCCCAGACACACGGTTGTAATAGTATGGATGATGATTACTACCGACCATACCGCGAACGATCACCTCATCAGGGCTGACGAACTTGGCATCTTGAGATGCAGCAGCGCTACCAGAAAACATTGGGTGTGAGAACGTACCAGTATGACGCAGTTGACCGTCACTCCCCTGATCGTAGAACCTAAAGCTTGTTCTGGAAGAATATTGAGGATAGTAGAGAGGGTGGGTGCGCCCTTTCAGATAAGCCGGGTGATGTGCTCGGACGAGGAGCGATCGGCCACCAGGCGCCCAATCGTATGCCTCCAAAATTGGCGCACCAAGTGCAGGATCGGGTCGGATCAACTGGGTGCGACCGCTAACAGCATCAACGACATAGGTGTTGTTGTTCTGGATGAACGGATTTTGGGATGGCGGCAGATTACCGGTCGCATCGCGGTATATCTCTTCCGAAAAGAGTGAACCTGAAAACGTAGGTCGCTCTCTACCATCGGCTGTACCGAAAAATGATACCGCCACGTGAGCCGAGTCATCCGTCCAAGTCGCCCTAAGAAGACTCGAAGCGGATGGGATGGTGGTAATGTACTGTTCATCCCCAGTGATTGCGTCGTAGAGGAACAGGTCAGTAGTAGTATTAGTGACTTCCAGGATGTTTGTGTCATTCTGCCGCCAGAGCAGACGGTTGAGTAAATCGGGTCGCTGCTGGTGCAGCCGATCAACACCCCGTTGGATGTGAGCTGACCATCGGTGCCAATCGTTGAGACGGTCACCTACTGGTAACGGGAAGCTGATAGTATGGCGGGTGGTGAGAGGTTTAAATTCTCCAGATGTACCGTTACCTGCGCGCAGGATCAACCAGGTCGTTACGTTTGGAGCAATCGAGATAATTCCGTCTGCAATACTCGCATCGGGAACGCCAATGATGGATGCGGCGATCTCGCCGCTGTACCGATCTATCGCCAGCACAGCAAAAATGTCTTCATTGCTGGTAGCGAAAGCGTTTAAGGCTAACGTACCAATCGTACGCTCGTCCTGCCAGCTAAATTCACCTAACCCTAGTGCAGGAAGCGGTGTCAGAAATGCAAAGGCAGAGGTGTCAACCGGAACGGTATCGCCGGTTTTGATCTCGAGAAAGGCCAGGCCATTGCTCGTGCCGATCAACACTGCGCCGTCGTCCGGGCTGATGTCACTAATGATTCCGACTCCTATCGCCCCATTTTGTAAGCGGTTGATTCGCTCAATTTCTTCATCGCTGAGCAAGTTAGGGGGAAGGTCTGCTTCGTCAGCAAATTGATCAACATTCACTATGTTGTTGCGCATCGGCGCAGCAGTTGCTGGTGCTACCAGGCCAACCACTACGATCAATAATCCAATCCAGGCTATCGAGCGAAGGTGTAACATTGCACATCTCCTGTGTGGTAAGCAGCGTATCTCATAGTGTGTTCAGACGGACAACCCCTATACTCCGAGCATTAGGCTAGACATCCTAGCTCCAAATACCGTTTGTGCTTGACTGGTTCGACATCACTCCCTTGCAGATCGTCGCTTGATCAAGCAGCAGATATTCGCACGAGATGAGGAAGCAATAGGTGAAGTATCGTCGTTGATAACTGGCGGGGTGCATATTTATCACCGTGTGTTAACATTTTCTGATATGATAACAAATGTTAATATAATATCGTTATCATTAATTATAATTATCGTCTGACCTCTTGTCAAGTGGTATCGAGAGGTCAGGGGGCAAAGTTTTCACCCCACCTGCTAAAGGTGATGTGAGGAGAGAGGAATAAAGGGTTTTCCAAGCCGTTTGCTGTGCATACGGAGGTGCGCAGCTTCCCCCCGATCCGACGAACATCTTGCAGTCACCGCTCATCAATTCACCGATGATGCCGTCACTGCATTGTCGTGGCAGGTCTACTGATGCACCGTGCAATCGTGTCCCTGCGCACCGCGAGGTGTAGGTCGGCGGTCTGAGCGCTCAGACAACTGCGTGGGTTGGGGGTGTTGTGAGCCACGAGATGTCCTTATACCGTTGTGTTCCTTTGTTCATTTCCGGTGACTTGGCGCTCAAAAAATGATCATAAAGCATTACTCAGCCTTTGGGTGCATTGCCCACCATGGAACAGCGTGGTACAATAAAATGACGAGATAAATCAACGTCACCGATTTGCATAGAGCGAGGCTGTATGGAAAAAGCAACGTGGACAACAAAAGTTGGGCTGGCGCAGATGCTTAAGGGTGGTGTCATTATGGATGTTGTCACCCCCGAGCAAGCTCGGATCGCCGAGGAAGCTGGTGCAGTAGCAGTGATGGCGCTCGAGCGTGTGCCAGCCGATATTCGCGCTCAGGGTGGCGTGGCCCGGATGAGCGATCCAGAACTGATTCTGGCGATCAAGCAGGCAGTAACGATCCCAGTGATGGCGAAAGCACGCATTGGGCACTTCGTTGAAGCTCAGGTCTTGGAGGCAATTGGTGTTGACTATATTGATGAAAGCGAAGTCCTGACGCCTGCTGACGAAGAGCATCATATCAATAAACACAAATTCCGTGTCCCGTTTGTGTGCGGTTGTCGCGATCTCGGTGAAGCACTGCGGCGTATTGCCGAAGGTGCGGCGATGTTGCGTACCAAGGGTGAAGCTGGTACCGGTAACGTGGTAGAGGCGGTACGTCATGCGCGTGCTGTGTACCGCGAGATTCGGCGGTTGCAGTCGATGAACGAAGATGAGCTGTTTACCTACGCAAAGCAGATTCAGGCACCATACGAACTGGTGAAGCAGGTGGCGGCTGAAGGCAAACTGCCGGTTGTGAACTTTGCTGCGGGTGGTATTGCGACACCGGCTGATGCAGCCTTGTTGATGCAACTGGGTGTTGATGGTATCTTTGTCGGATCGGGTATCTTCAAGAGCGGTGATCCGGTGAAGCGTGCACGCGCCATCGTTGAGGCGACAACCCATTATAATGATCCGGAAATCATTGCCGAGGTGAGCAAGGGTCTCGGTGAAGCAATGGTTGGAATTAATATCGATCAGATTCCGACCGAACAATTGATGGCACGCCGTGGTTGGTAAGAGTGTGTGGATGGGACATCCTCCCATCCACGTTGAGTGAGCTATGACAGTTGGGGTATTGGCACTTCAAGGCGATTTCCGCGAGCATTGTACCGTTCTGCGCCGACTCGGTGTTGAACCGATAGAGGTGCGCTTGCCACGTCAGCTCGCCCAGGTCGAGCGTCTGATCATTCCCGGTGGCGAAAGTACTACCATCGGTCGATTACTGACGATTTATCAGATGTTGGAACCGATCCGTGTTCGTGCAGGGCGCGATCTGGCGATATGGGGCACATGTGCTGGCGCGATATTGCTTGCCAGTACTGTGACCGATCAAAAACAGGGTGGTCAACCTACGTTGAGCTTGATGAATCTGACAATTCAGCGAAATGCTTATGGCAGCCAACTCGATAGCTTCGAGGCGCCGGTCGCGATGCCGATCATCGGTGAGATGCCGCTCCGCGGCGTCTTTATCCGGGCACCACGTATCGTTGCGTTGGGGGTAGGATGCGAAGCTGTCGGCTGGCTAGAAGACGGTAGCGTTGTGGCTGCACGTCAGGGTCGCTTGCTGGCGACAACGTTCCATCCTGAGCTGACCGATGATGATCGGGTTCATCGGCTCTTTCTGGAACTATGATTCGAACGATCACGCCGGGCGATCTCTGGTCGTTGCGGCGTAAACCTCGCTACCAACAGGTGCTCTACACCGAACGACTGCTGGCGTATAGCCATCGGCCACTCTGGTTTGCTGTGCAAAGCATGCTGGCAGGAAACCATCGCGAACGAACAACCCTGGTGCTGGCCGAACGTGGTGGGTTTGCGTTAGTGCAGGCAATGGGCCGTCGTGGCAGGCCAGAGCAGGATGTGATTTATCTGGCGACAAACGGTACTCGCAGCGAGCATACTCCAAGCGATTACGAACTCTGGTTTCATCTATTACACCGACTCTGCACTGATGCGGCATATCACTCGGTGCAGCGTCTCTATGCGGCATTACCCAGTCAACATAACGAGCTGCGCGAGATTTTCCGTCAGGTTGGTTTCCAGGCGTATACCCATCGCCATCTCTTTCACCTCTCTGGGCCGGATTGGGATCAGGGAACACGCCTGGCGCCGATGCGATTACAGGCTCACCGCGATCATTGGGCAATCCATAAGCTCTATGGTATGTCCACCCCGCATCTGGTACAACAGGCTGAAGTGCGCAATGCCCGTCACTGGACAATCTATCGCCCCTATTCATTCCTGCGTCGCCAGTCATGGGTGTTGGGGCCTGATGATGATCTGGTCGCTAATTTGCGTCTGCTCAGTGGGCCAAGCGGGCATGTCTTCTCGATCTTGATCCGACCAGATGCCCGTGAACAGGCGGTTGATGTTCTACGCTTTGGGTTGGCCCAGCTCAGTGATAGTCGTCCAGTGTATCTCTTGTTGCGCGAGTATCAACAAGAATTGTTTGAACCGGCGATGCGTCTGGGTTTTCAACCGGTTGGTGAGCAGACCTTGCTGGTCAAACATACGGTTGTTCCGATTCGGCGGATGGTGTTGACACCATCGTTAGAAGTTGGCCTGGAGCCACGGGTGTCAGTACGTCGCTATATACTACCCCCAACTGTGCGTGAGGAGTGTTAAGCAGCTATGGCTGTTACGGATGCAAGCAACGACATTCAACTGTTATTAGCAGCGCTACCGCCAGCAATTAGCGAGGCGATTCGCAAGGCGAATGATCAGGACAATCTTTTGGAGATTGTCATGGATCTTGGCCGATTGCCCGAGGCGCGTTATCGTGGTCACGAGCTGTTTCTCAGTGATCGTGAGGTGACAGCCGAGGATATTCAGTATGTTATTGAACGAATCGGTGAGTTTGGCGAAGATAACCGAGCCGGTATCCCGCGCACGCTGCACCGAATCTCTGGTATTCGCAACCGTCGTGGGGTGGTCATCGGTCTGACCTGCCGTATCGGACGAGCAGTCTACGGTACCGTTGACATTATCCGCGATCTGGTTGAAACTGGTCGGAGCATTCTCCTGCTGGGGAAGCCGGGCACAGGCAAAACAACACTCCTGCGCGAGACAGCTCGCGTGTTGGGTGATGAATTGCGCAAACGAGTGGTGATTGTCGATACCTCGAATGAGATTGCTGGCGATGGCGATATTCCCCATCCGGGCATTGGGCGCGCACGTCGGATGCAGGTGCCACGTCCAGCCGAACAACATAATGTGATGATCGAGGCAGTCGAGAATCACATGCCCGAAGTTATTGTGATCGATGAGATTGGCACTGAGCTGGAGGCAGCGGCGGCACGCACAATTGCTGAGCGTGGGGTGCAACTGGTCGGTACTGCTCATGGGAATACACTCGATAACCTGATGATCAACCCAACACTTTCTGATCTGGTGGGTGGCATTCAGGCTGTTACGCTGGGTGATGAAGAGGCTCGCCGACGCGGTACGCAGAAAACCGTCTTAGAGCGCAAGGCACCACCGACCTTCAATATTCTGGTTGAGATTCAATCGTGGGATCGAGTGATCGTCTATCCCGATGTTGCCGCCGCAGTTGATGCCATTCTGCGCGGTGAAGACCCTCCGTGCGAGCAGCGTTTTCGTGATGCTAACGGGGTCGTACACCGTGAACCGGTCCATCGTTCACCGATCGATGCGCCAGCTTTCGGTGTGCGACGGGGCCGTGGGTTTCGTGAACAGGGTCAGATGGGTGGGAGTGGACCGCGTTTGCGTGATCGCAATGGAAGTAGCACCTCAACAGTAGCGATCCCTCCCCAGCGCATCTTTCCCTTTGGTGTGAGTCGCAATCGCTTGCAGAGTGCTATTGATCGGTTGCGTGTACCGGCAGTGATTGTGCGTGATTTGAAGGATGCCACGCTGGTCATGACGCTGAAAAACTACTATCGTCAAAGCTCGCAACAGTTGCGTCAGGCTGAAGAGCAGGGCGTACCGGTCTACGTGTTACGGAATAACACGATGACGCAAATGGAACGTCAGCTCGCGCAGGTCTTTCAGTTGCGTGAGTTGATGGATGAAGAGTCACCGGGATTCACAAGTGACTCGGTTGTGGAAGAGGCGTTACTGGAAACCGAACAGGCTATCACGCAGGTGATCAATGGTGAACGTCATGCGGTGGAATTGGCCCCGCAGAGCAGTTATATTCGCCGCTTGCAGCATCAAATGGCCGATCGTTATAATCTGCGCTCGGAAAGTCGCGGCGAAGACCCTAATCGTCGCGTGAAGATCTTTCGATAATCGACAGATTGGCAAAGATCGGCTATCCTTATACAGCAAGATGAATCGTACTGGTTGGCAGTAACTCCATGAAGCGAGGGTTCTTTATCACATTCGAGGGTCCTGAAGGTGCCGGAAAGAGTACACAGGCGCGCCGGTTGTATGAACACTTGCAAGTTGCTGGCTACCCGGTGATACTTACCCGCGAACCGGGCGGTACCCGGATTGGCGAGTTAATACGTCGTATTTTGATCGATTTGCGCCATACGGAAATGGCTCCGACTACTGAAATTTTGCTCTTTTCTGCGGCACGGGCGCAATTGGTCAGTGAACTGATCCGCCCATACCTGACCACGGGGGGGATCGTGGTATGTGACCGCTATGCCGACTCGACATTCGCGTATCAGGGGTACGGTCTTGGTCGCGATATAGATGAGTTACGCGCAATTACCAACATTGCCACCGGTGGTCTCAAACCTGATCTGACATTCTATTTGCGGATCGATGTTGAGGTTGGGTTGCAACGGAAACGGGTCGGTCGTGAACGGGTTGAGGGTAGTAGTGGGCATCCACCAGAGTGGAATCGACTCGATGCCCGTGATCTGGCATACCACCGTCGGGTTGCCGAGGGCTTCAACGAATTGGTGAGGCAAGAACCGGAACGCTGGTGTGTGTTGGATGCTGAACAATCAGTAGACGATCTGGCCGAACAAATTTGGCAACTCGTGATGTCGCGGTTAGCGCAGGATACGCCGATTGCCGCGCAGTGATACACCGTATGATCCGTTAGGGTAATGAACATGCGCCTTATCCTTGCTGTTGTCCAATCTCAAGACGCAACCAATTTGGTTGAAGCACTCACCGAACATGGCTATCGGGTAACCCGCCTGAGCAGTCAGGGAGGGTTTTTGCGTGAGGGAAACGTCACCCTCATGCTTAGTGTGGAAGATCAGCAGGTCAATCCGGTGATCCATATCATTCGTGAGCATTGCTCGACACGCACACGCTACGTTTCACCGATGCCGCCAATTGCTGAGTCGGGAGAGTTTTATCCACCGGCTCCGCTCGAAGTGCAGGTAGGCGGGGCAACCGTCTTCGTGCTTCGCGCCGAAACGCGCAAATTGTAAGGATATGGAAGCAATACAGGAATTTCTGAACAATATCTTACCGCTCGTTCGTCTCGCTGCAATCTTTCTTGGCGCCTATGCTGTACTGTTGTGGGCGGCATCAGTCTTGTGGGCGTATCGCGATATTCGTCGGCGTACTGAGGATGTGTCAGTGCAGGTGCTGGCCGTGGGTATTGTGTTGCTCCTGCCGTTTCTTGGCATACCTCTCCACCTGATACTGCGCCCACCGCAGACGCTGGCCGAGAAGTACGAGCGTACTCTCGAAGAAGAGTTTCTACGACGTGACCTGGAAGAACGGTTTGTCTGCCCTGAATGCCAGCGCCCTATCGAACCTGATTTTATTCTCTGTCCACATTGCCATACGCAGTTACGCCGACACTGTGAAGCGTGTCGTAAGGTGATCGATCTGACCTGGCGAATCTGTCCGTATTGTGGTCATCGGCAAGCTGGTCATGTGCCAACGGTACGTGCTGATGGTTATTCGGTTGCACCTCCAGTTGAGGTACGTCAATCATGAACACACCATCAATTACTCAAGTTCAGGGGGTGCTGGTTGGTCATGCTACCAATGAAGAGGCACTGACCGGGGTGACCGTAGTTTTGACGCCAGAAGGTGCAGTGGCTGGTGTTGATGTGCGCGGTGGTGCCCCTAGTACGCGAGAAACCGATCTGCTTGATCCGGTAAATCTGGTGCAACAGGTGCATGCAGTGGTTTTAACTGGTGGTAGCGCCTTTGGACTGGCCGCTGCGACTGGCGTCGTGTCGTGGCTTTATGAACGTGGCTACGGCTTTGATGTTGGGTTAACGAAGGTGCCCATTGTACCGGCAGCCGTGATCTTCGATCTGGGCATTGGTCGAGCGGACATCTGGCCTGATGCCACTATGGGGTATGCTGCTTGTGTTGCAGCAGAAACGACGGTCGCTGAAGGAAGTGTTGGCGCCGGTACGGGGGCAACCGTAGGGAAGGTTGGCGGCATGGGAACCGCTATGCGCGGTGGGGTTGGTACCTGGAGTGAAACTCTGGCGAACGGGGTGACGGTCGGGGCACTGGTGGTCGTGAATGCGTTTGGTGATGTGGTTGATGACCAGGGTCGCATTGTCGCAGGTGCCCGTACTTCTGATCGGACGTTAATTGGTACCGGTACACTTTTGCGAGGAGGCTTGAGTCGACAGTCGTTTGCCGATTCGGTCGGGCAGAATACAACAATTGCCGTGGTCGCAACTGATGCCCGTCTCGATAAGGCGGCTGCGACTAGACTGGCAATGATGGCCCAGGATGGGCTGGCCCGTGCTATTCGTCCGGCCCATTCGCCTTTTGACGGTGATACTGTCTTTGCATTGGCTACTGGGGTTCACGAGGCGCCACCACTGGTCACACTAGGTGCTGTTGCCGCCGATGTATTGGCGACGGCTATTGTCCGTGCAGTTCAGGCGGCAACGACGGCGGCTGGTGTTCCGGCGGCTCGTGATCTGGCAGGCAGTTAACCAAGTCGGCTGATAAAGCTATCCATCTACGGCAAATAAGAGTTTTACCACAGAGAGTTGGGTAGCGAGTGGCTGACCATGCGCTATATCGGGAGAGTGTAAGCTGTTGACCTGCCTCTTGATGTAAGCGGGTAAAACGCTGTCGAGGCGGTTGACCGACGGCGGTCGCGCAGATCGCTCCTCGGTGCAGTAGATTCCTCACCTTCCCTCTCTCACAGCGATCAGGTGAGGATGACCGGCAACAAAAGGCTTTTTCAGACACACTCTTCAATCATCGCGTTTGATGTGCTCGGTGGTTCCTGTTTGTAGTGGAATACAGACATTGAACGCAACTTACGATATAATTCCCCAGTAGCAGGCCGTTTATTCCATAAGATTATCAACCTATATACTGAAGTGACGCCATGAAGCGTTTTATTCCATCTCTAATCGCCTTGCTTGCGCTCATCTTGTTAGCCGGCTGTAAACTTGTTACCGATGTGCCGCCGGCTAGTCCATCTGCACCCATAGCAACACCCGAGCCAACGCCAACAGTGGTTGAAAAACGGGTGTTGCGCATTGGATTAGTAGCTGAACCACCTGATTTGTTGCCATATCACAGCAATCCGACCGACGAGCGATTAACTGCGGCCTTGACCGAGCTGCTCTTCCCGTCACCGATGCTGGCCGTGGATTTCAAGTTACAATCGACAGGTGTGTTAACGCGCCTGCCCGACTTCGCCAACGGTGATGTCGTTACTAAGACGGTCACCGTTTTTCGCGATGAACTGGGGCGGATTACGGACACACCGACTGCTACAACTGATGAAGTGACGCAGGTCAGCGTGACATTTCATTGGAATCCTCGGCTACGCTGGGCGGATGGCACGCCGGTCACTGCAGCCGACTCGGTCTTTGCCTACGAACTGGCACAACGCATTGATCTCGGTCAAGCGGCAAATAGCCGTCTGGCAATGATCGAGCGCTACGAGCAGGTCGATGAGTATACGACTCGTGCCGTCTTGCGTCCTGATGTTACCGATCCGGCCTTCATCACCAGTTACTGGGTACCGTTGCCGCGCCATCTGCTGGCAACACGTGATCCGCAAAAGATAACAAAGAGCGAATTTGTGCGTCGGCCATTAAGCTACGGGCCATATATGGTGAGTAGTTTTGAGGGGGGAACGCTTGAACTGGTGCGCAATCCGTACTACTGGGGCGAGCCTGCACCGTTCGACACAATCATCGTTGCGTTCCGCAGCGATCCGGTGCAGTTGCTCGAACTGGTACGTGGTGGCGGGATTGATCTGGCATTTATCGAGCAACCAACACCGGCATTGCTGGGTGAACTTTTACAAGCGGCCGACCGGCAAGAACTCCAGATGAGTACTTCTCCCAATGCAATCTGGGAGCATCTTGATTTTAACCTCGATATTCCATTGTTACAGGATATTCGCGTGCGGCGGGCTATTGCCTATGCCATCAATCGTGACAGGATTGTGAAAGAATTATTAGGCGGACAGAGTCATGTATTAGAGAGCTGGATTCTGCCCGGTCAGCTTGGCGAGCCGCCCCTCGATCAGATTACTCGTTACCCGTATAACCCCGATGAGGCCCGTCGTTTGCTTGATGAAGCGAATCTGCTCGATACCGATGGTGACGGTTGGCGTGAGTATGAGGGTCTGCCACTTCTCTTGTCGTTAGTGACAACAGCTAATTCGCCGTTACGTGAAGCTGTTGCCGAACAGATCGTCGCCGATCTAGCTCAGGTTGGTGTACAGATTGAAGTAGCGCCGTTACCGCCGACCGAATTGTACAGCGTCGATGGGCCACTCTATCAGCGAACCTTCCAGTTAGCCCTTTTTGGTTGGATTGCTGGATTTCATCCACGAGGCTGGGAATTGTGGAGTTGTGCTGGTGTGCCAGACGAAGCAAATAATTGGACGGGGAATAACTTTGCCGGTTGGTGCTTTTTCGAGGCTAATGAGCAGATTAACACTGCGACGACTTCTCTTGATCCGTCCGAACAAGTTACTGCCTACATTCGTCAGCAACAACTCTTTACACAGGAATTGCCGGTATTACCCCTCTTCCAGCGCATTGATGTGCTGATTGCGCGTCCTGGTCTTACAGGATGGCAACTCGATCCGACTGCACCATTTACGTGGAATATCAGTTCCTGGCGGTTGGGAGAGGAGTGAGGATAGTTGTAGCCCAACTAGGCCATGGGGGTGGGTTCCGAACCGCTACCTACCGATGCGGTGACGATCATGATCGGCGGGGCAATAGAGGCGTGGCGCCACCGACGGAACGAGACGATGACAGCTTCTTCACGTACTGCGGCCGGATTGGGAACCCGCGTCTGCCTCAGAAACCGACCATCAACAACCTAACACCGTCTATGATCGCTGGCTACCAATTCGCTGGCGATGCGTTCTAGCTCGCGGCAATGCTGTTGCCAGGAAAATTCAGCCACGACTCGCTTGCGAGCACGCTGGCCCATCGCGAAGGCTGCCGCTGGATCACTCAAGACTCGTTCAATGGCCGCTGCCAGCCCAGCAACGTCACCTTCAGGAAAGACAGCCCCCTCTTGCCCTTCGCGAATGATGGACGTGAGCGGCGGAATAGCTGCTGTAACAACCGGTAAACCGGCAGCCATATATTCGTAGATTTTCAACGGCGACCAGAAGAAGCCGGCAGCGCGCAGAGCTGGATGCGGGGCGGTATTGAACGGGGCAACGCCGAGATGGGCCTGCGCTAAGAGGGCAGGGATGTCTTTGTAAGGTACTGCACCGGTAAAGGTGAAGTGCTGGCGGTACGGTGCTGCCAGCGTTTCGGCGACTGTTCGCTCAGGGCCATCACCGATCAGGGTAAAGTGGTAAGGACGACCTCGTTCAAGTAAGATACACGCTGCCCGTATGAAGTCGGTGACCCCATGCCACGGTCGAAATGAACCCATAAAGACAATGTTGGGCGGGCCGGGAGGTAGAGCGGAAGGCGGGGTAAAGGCGTCAACGTTGGCTCCCCATGGTAGTTCGATAATCTTGCTTCGTGGAATGCTTGCCGGTACAGTAGTATGCAACGGGGTAATGATCCGATCGGCCCAACGGCACTGCTGCTCGGCCCAACGTCGGCACGGGCCGCCTAACGCATCGTCGATCTGGCGTTTACGGATACCGGGCGGATCAACGATCAGGGCATTCACTTCCAGGATGGTTGGTACCCTTAACCGTCGGGCAGCAATCATTCCCGCTCCGGCGAAGTTGTAATATCGTTCCATAATCAGATCGGGCTGAAGCCGGTCGGCCAATCGGACCACAGCGACAATACCTGCCAGGCTTAATGCTTTGGGGATGTCTTGATGGTAAAGGGTAAACCCAGCATACGGTTGACCGTGCAGCCGTATCAGTGACCGCACATGAAACTGATAGAGCGGTAGCTCGCGACTGGCGGCAACCACGTGGACTTCATGTCCCAAACGGGTCAGGCCACGAGCTACTTCCAGGGTATGGACGCTACCGCCTAATGTACCGGGCGTTGGAATGCCAGAAGCAAGATAAAGGATGCGCACAACAACCTATAACCGCTCGTAGCGTTCGAGATCCATCGTAATCGCGAGGGTACCTGGTGCTGCCCGCTGCATAATCTCGTGTGCTCGCTCAACCTGTGAATCTTCCACTCCAACCAGCAGAGTCGTGTTGCCACGGCGCAAAAAACCACCGGTTGTCGCCAGACGTGTCACCCGGAAGCCAGCGGTAACCAGGGCATCGACCCCGGCATCCGCGTAGGCGTCCTCGGTTACGAAGATAATCAACTTCATACTCACCCTTTCGCTTCTGCAAGCAGTTGCTGCCGAGATTATACGGAGAGCTGGCGTTATCGTCAATGTTTTGTATTGTTGGGCAATGACTGGCGTGCTATCATTGTCGTAGGTGTGAGCGGGTGTGTCGTGGCGGAGATAGCACGATGTTGTATCTGGAAGTTACAGCAGGAGGCGGCTATGCCAATACCGGTAGGTTTACGTCGCTTTGCCGACCGTCGTGCAGCCGGAAAGGCACTGGCCTGGAGTCTGAGCCACTATGCCGAACGTCCTGGATTGCAGATTTTGGCTTTGCCCCGAGGCGGTGTGCCAGTTGCTTATGAAGTGGCGAAGGCGTTGTCGGCACCACTCGATGTTTTGCTCGTGCGCAAACTCGGTGTGCCTGGTCAGGTTGAGCTAGCGATGGGAGCGATTGCTGAAGGTGGGGTACGGGTGCTCAACCACGAGATTATCGCCGATTTGTGTATCGCGCCCCAGGTGATTGAAGAGGTAGCTGCTCGCGAACAGTTGGAGATCGCCCGTCGTGCTCAAACCTACCGTGGTCAGCGTCCACCACCTGAACTGCGCGATAAGACGGTTATTATCATTGACGATGGTCTGGCAACCGGTGCTACCATGCACGCAGCAGTTGATTGTGTGCGGTTGCACCAACCACGGTGGATTACGGTTGCGGTGCCTGTAGCTAGCAAAGAAGGAGTGCGCATGGTACGTTCGGTGGCCGATGATGTAGTGGCAGTGTGGACGGTTGAACCGTTTTACGCCCTTAGCTACTGGTACGACGATTTTCGCCAGACCACCGATGATGAGGTGCGAGAATTGTTACAAGCTGCGCAACCGGCAGGTGCTGTGTCCGATCACGAGGGAGCATGATCACGGTTTGTCTACTTGGTTCGCCGCGAATTGTCGTTAACGATCAACCAATCTCGCTGCCACGTCGGCGTAGTCGGGCATTGTTTTACTACCTCGCTACGCACACCCGTCCGGTATCACGCGAACAGGTTTTGTCACTCCTCTGGCCCGATCACGAACGGGGAGCAGCACAGCAGATGTTGCGTTCAACGCTGTATGATATCCGGCGGGTATTGCGGGAAGGTTTAGTTACCGACGAAGAGTGGCTGGCACTTGAGGCAGTGGTAGATGTGCGTCATTTACAAACCCTGGTCGCCGCTGCACAGGTCGATGCAGCGATGCTCTTGAATGCGTTGCCTACTGGCGATGTGGAGTTCCTGGCGGGCTTTGCGCTCCCCGATTGTGAGCCGTTTCAGCTCTGGCTAGAGGCTGAGCGTGAACGAACACGAGCGTTGCTTGCCCGCGGTTGGTTGCGGCTGGCTCGCTTGTATGAACAGCAGGGTGATATGGTGCCAGCACTGGCCGCGCTCGATCAGGTGCTCAAGATCGATCCGCTCCAAGAAGATGTGCAGCGCGATGCGATGCGTCTGGCGTACCTGAGCGGTGATCGCGTAGGGGCTATCCGTCGTTTCGAGCGCTTGCGCGATCTGCTCGATCAAGAGTTGGGCGTGCCACCTATGCGCGAAACCCAGGCTCTGTACGATGCCGTTATTACCGATTCACTCGCTACGTCGCCGACGATACCGATGCGGCTGCGTCCGTCCTTGACCAATGGCTCATTCCCTTTCACCGGTCGGGAGCTTGAATTGGCAACGTTGCACTCAGAAGCACGTCCTGGCCGGTTGGTGCTCATCGAAGGTGTCCCCGGGATCGGTAAGACACGGCTGGCAGAGGAGTTTTTCACACGACGGGGTGGCTTGGTGATGATTGGCGCTGCCCGTGAGCTGGAACAACATCTGCCCTATTTGCCGATCAGGAACGCATTACACGATCTGATCAGCCGCCCTGACTGGCCGCTTCTGCGTTCGCAATTACAGCTTGCGCCGATCTGGTGGCATGAATTGGGCCGCTTACTACCCGATCTGGCCCCACCACCGGCTGGTTTCCCCGATGAGGCCCGCCTCTGGGAAGCAGTGACCCGTCTGTTGCTTGAACTGGCTCGCCATACTCCTGTAAGGTTTTTGTTCGACGATCTGCAATGGGCTGATGTCAGTACGCTTGGTCTGTTAGGGTATCTCTTGCGACGGAGTGCCGATGTTGATCTCTTGGTAGTGTCCACCAGTTGTCCACCTGAACCACGGAGCGCGCTCGCTAGTCTCATCCGCTCGCTGGTACGCGAAGAACGGCTGTTTCGCTTACCGATTAATCGTCTTGACCAAACAGCCGTGTTGGTAATCGCTCGTCATCTGAGTGAACCGTTCGCGCACCCGTTGGCCGATTGGCTCGAGCAGAGCGCCGAAGGCAACCCCTACATTATCGTCGAACTCATTCGTCATGCCCGCACTGCCGGTTGGCTCACCGATAACGGGATGGTCAACATCAGCACATTATCGGCGCAACCGATCGTACCGCAGACGGTCTCTAACCTGATTGAAACTCGTCTGAGCCGACTTTCGGAAGCAGCACGGCGTGTTCTTGATGCAGCCGTCCTGGTTGGGCGTGAGTTTGAATTTGGCGTTGTTGCCAGGGCAGCCGCTCTGTCCGACGACGCTGCACTCGCTGCGCTCGATGAATTGCTGGTAGCCCGACTGATTGTTCCGCTTGCAGATGGTCGATACCGTTTCGAGCATAGCTTGACAATGGAGATTGTGCGTCGTGATGGCGGAGGACTGCGCCGGCAGATGTTGCATCGGCGCATCGGTGAAGCACTTGAAGTGCTCTACCGCGAGCAGATTGATGATGTCGCTGGTCAAATTGCCCTTCATTTTACCAAAGGCGGTTGGCGAGAACGTGCAGCCGGTTATGCACTTCGTGCAGCAGAGCGTGCCGCATCAGTAGCTGCGTGGTCGGAGGCGGCTGAGTTCTACCATCAGGCCCTGATGGGCGTACCGGTGAATCAACGTGCAGCCGTTTTGATAAAACTGGGTGATGCACGGCTGCAATCCGGAGCAGCAGCTGCGGCAGCCGAGGCCTTTCGTGATGCAATGGCAGCCGCGCAGATGCCAAACGATGCGCTCGTTGCCCGACTGGCGCTGGCACGGGCACTGATCCCTCAAGGTCGCTATGCCGAAGTGATCGAACTGGTCAGTCAGCTTGACTCTGCCGCCGATCCGTCCGCGCAGGCAACCGCTCTCTTTCTCTGGGGAACGGCACTCTCGCTTGAAGGTGCCGATCTGGCTGCGGCTGCTATGCGGTTGTTTCAGGCCGAACAGATACTCCGCACCCACGCCGTCACTGATGGGGCGGCACTGGCCCACGTTAATTTCGAGTTGGGGAACGTTGCGGCGCAGCAGGGTGATCTCGACACGGCGATTGCCCGCTACGAGCAGGCCTGCCGCATTGCCGATGAAGCTGGTACGCAGGCAATGACCTGGCGGATCTTATCGCGCAATAATCAGGCGTATCACCGGTTGTTACGCGGTGAAATTGAGATGGCTGCGGCGATGATTACCGAGGCGCTAGCGTTGGCAGAGGAATGGGGAGCACTGTCGTTGCAGCCCTATCTCCTTTCGACTGCCGGTGAAGTGGCGCTGGCGCAGGATGATGTGACAACTGCCGCTGCACGATTTCAGCAGGGATTAACGCTTGCCACGCAGTTGGGTATTCCCGAGCGGATTGCCGGTATCACCGCGAATTTGGGGCTGGTAGCGTTGCGCCGTGGCGAAACGACCTGTGCCGTTCACTATCTCTCTTCGGCACTGGCCCAAGCCGATACGCTGGGGGCACGCCATCTGGCGGCCCAGATTCGTATCTGGCTTGCGCCTCTCTTACCAGCAGGGGAAGCGCGTACCCTGCTCGCCGAGGCGCACGAGATTGCTGAAATCGGTGGTCGTCGCCTGTTGTTAGCTGAGATTGAGCGGCTGCGGTCAGCGTTCACCGATCGTGAAATTGCGATACGTTGATCGGTGAATGCTCTGTTTAGAGCCTATCCGAATAATTGTCTCACCGTACAGCGAATGAAACCTGATAAGTGTACGGGCGCAGCGCCGCTGCGCCCCAACCGAATCTTCTTCTGCGACAAGGTATTCCGGATAGGCTCTTAGTGCTCGTGTGAAACACTCTTCACCCGTTCTGCCTCAGCAGCGATTCGTGCTGCTACTGCCTCTGCCTGCTTGCGGGCTATTTCTGGCATCAACGTGATGCTCTCGCGGGCACGCCAGCAAGCGGCAAAATGCCCATCGCCATAATCGACAAATGGCGGCTCTTCTTCCTTGCACTTCTGAATAGCGATCGGGCATCGGGTGTGGAAATGGCAACCTGATGGCGGATTGAGTGGACTCGGTACATCACCTTCAAGAATGATCCGTCGGCGCTGCTTTTCTACTTTAGGATCAGGAATGGGGACTGCCGAGAGCAAGGCCTGGGTATAAGGGTGCAGCGGCATTGAATAGAGCTTTGGCCCTTCGGCCAACTCGACAATCTTGCCGAGATACATTACTGCAACCCGATCCGAGATATGGTTGACAACACTCAGATCGTGGGCAATAAAGAGGTACGTCAGGCCAAGTTTATCCTGCAATTCTTCAAGCAAGTTAACTACCTGCGCCTGAATTGAGACATCGAGCGCCGATACTGGCTCATCGCACACGACGAAATCTGGTTCAACGGCCAGGGCACGGGCGATACCGATGCGTTGCCGCTGACCACCCGAAAATTCGTGCGGGTAACGGTTGGCAAAAGCTGGATTAAGACCAACCAGGTGTAACAGTTCTTCGACCCGTTCACGGACTGCCCGCCCCTCACGTAGTTTATGGACACGAATTGGTTCGGCAATAATATCACCCACCGTCATTCGCGGGTTGAGTGAGGCATACGGGTCTTGAAAGATCATCTGCACTCGCCGCCGCATCTGGCGCAGAGCATTCCCTCTCAGCTTCGTGAGGTCAATCCCCTCAAATAGCACCTGACCGTCAGTTGGTCGGTACAGTTGCAGAATTGCTCGTCCAGTCGTGCTCTTCCCACAACCAGATTCACCGACCAGGCCGAGCGTTTCACCACGTTTAATGCTAAAACTGACCCCATCAACCGCCTTCACCGTACCAACCCGCCGTTGAAAAATGATTCCGCGGGTGACCGGGAAATACATCCGTAAATTTTTGACTTCGATGAGATGTTCGCCTGATGGTGATGTTCCTGTTGTCATGCTTTGCCTCATCTACTCAAGCTGCAACATCGGTGGTCGCTTGTCTTGGAACAGGTGTATCCAGCGTAATCTCGAAATGACACGCTGCCCGATGATCGTTGCCAACGCTCCGCAGTTCGGGCACACTGCTCAGACATTCTTCGCGAGCGTAGTCACAACGCGGACTAAAAGGACAAATCGGCGGCAGATCGATCAAATTCGGTGGCAGGCCACGAATCGGGGTCAGGCGTCGACCACGTTCTTCATCGAGTCTTGGGATGGAACGGAGCAATCCAATCGTATACGGCATACGTGGATTGGCGAAAATCTCACTTGTTGGACCTTCTTCAACAACTTTACCGGCATACATGACCGTCACCCGATCAGTCATACCGGCAACAACACCAAGGTCGTGGGTGATCAAGATCACTGCGGTTTCAAGCTCTTCACGCAAGCGATTGATCAGCTCAAGAATCTGGGCCTGAATGGTGACATCGAGGGCTGTCGTTGGCTCATCGGCAATCAGTAGTTCGGGGTTACACGAAAGGGCCATCGCGATCATGACTCGTTGGCGCATCCCGCCCGAAAACTGGTGAGGATAGTTATCAAGTCGTTTACTGGGGGAGGGGATCCCAACCATGTCAAGCAGCTCGATGGCGCGATCGCGGGCCTCTTTTTTACTCAGCTTCAGATGTAATTCAAGCGATTCGGTAATCTGGCGGCCAATCGTCAAAACCGGATTGAGCGATGTCATAGGGTCTTGAAAAATCATCGCAATCCGATTCCCGCGAATATGCCGCATCTCTTCTTCACTGGCCTGGAGCAGGTCTTCACCATCAAACAAAATTTGCCCGCCGACGATCTTGCCTGGCGGATTGGGGATCAACCGCATGATCGAGAGGGAGGTCACCGATTTGCCACACCCCGACTCGCCGACGATACCGAGTGTCTCACCACGATTGACATAAAAAGAAACACCGTCAACCGCTTTGACGATGCCATCCTGGGTATAAAAGTAGGTGCGCAGGTCACGCACTTCAAGCAACGGGGCCATAAGACCGATCCTTTACTGTACCACTCTGTACATCACGCTGATGTCAGCAAGAAAATGTGATTTACCTTGCTATGACGCGGATATTGAGGATAGTACCACAAAAAATCAGTTAGTGTCAAGGGAGGGGGCAACGTTCACGGCGTTGTCAACAGGTGCCTCCTCTTTGGCAGTGGTGAGGTATGAAGGGCAGAGGAAAGAGCAATCGTCTCACGGTACGGCAGATGACACCTGATAGCTGTACGGGCGCAGTACTGCTGTGCCCCAACGATCTGCTGCTGCGACAGGGTATGCCGGATAGGCACTGAATAGCTTTCTGTTCCGAACGTGGTGTGCGACCAGCCCTGATCCGCTCACCCCTTCCTTCATTTCTCTTTTCTCTCTTGTAAGGGTGGGTTTCACCCCATAAACGCTCCCTTCCTCTCTTAGATTGAGAGAAAGGGAGCCTGGGGCACAGTGAGGAATACTCACCCAATTACCAGACACGTCGGCCCGGAATATCAAAGGTTGCCGTGCTGATAATATCAATAATTGTCGGTAGATAGTTGATCAAGATCAAGACAGCGGCGACTGCCACCCACACCAGTAGGCGATCAAGAACCTTCGGTGCGTCTTCGGGTCCAGAAAGAGCACGGGCGAAGGTAATATCGGGCACTTCGGCTAGCTTCTTGCCTCTTGTCAGGGTCATGATCATGTTGAGGTAGTAGAAGATGGCGCTTACAAACATGATCAGACCCCCAATCATGGCGAAGAAGAGGAAGAAGCGCCATTCATCTTGCACGTAAGGCGCACCGCCAATGTCGGAACGACGTGGCATTCCACGCAATCCCAGCTCATGCATGAAGTGCGAGAAGAGACCCATGCCAACGAACCATAGCCAGGCTTGCGCTACGCCAAGGCTCCTACTCCAGAGCGCACGTCCGGTCAGATGGGGGACCAGCCAGTATGTGATGCCCATAAAGCTCAGTGCAACTGCTGTTCCGACCGTTAGATGGAAGTGCCCCGAAATCCATGAAGTATTGTGTACAACCAGGTTGACGTTGTACGAAGCGTTAACCAGACCGCTAATTCCCCCAAAGGCAAAGAGCATCATGGCCACGAGCTGGGCCGAGATTTCCGGTTTCCCCCATGGCAGGTTGAAAATCCAGGCCAGCCAGCCTTCACCGCCATTCCGACGCCCGGCATACTCGAGTGAGGCCACGACGTTAAAGAAGGTCAGCAGACTGGGGAAGAAGACCCCGAAGGTAAAGACAGCGTGTACTAGTTTCCACATCTCCGAAATACCGGGGTCGGTCACCTGATGGTGCATCCCAATCGGGATTGACAGAATCAGGAAAAGGATGAACGAAACCCGTGCCATAGGGTCGCTGAACAGCTTACCTCCAGCTTGGGCCGGAACCAATGTGTACCACGAGATGTAGGCTGGCAGTAACCAAAAGTAGACAATCGGGTGTCCGGTAAACCAGAAGAGGGTACGGGCTAATACTGGATCGGTCCCTCCTACCAGGCCCAGTGACCATGGAATAACCAGGAAGATCATTTCGCTGGCTACACCAATGGTCGCGATCGTCCACATCAGCATGGTGACGATGGCCATAAACGCTGGCAGCGGCGTGCGTTGACCGGGATTATCGGCCAGCCAGGCATTCCGAGTCAGGATCATGTTCACCAACAAGAGCCACGTCCCGGCGACCACCATTGTCAACCCAATGTAGAAGAGTGAGTCGGCTTTCAATGGTGGGTAAAAGGTGAACATCACGGTAGCGTTGTTGGTGAGCAACGGGATGGCGGCTAGCAACAGACCGCTAACCATCACCCAGAGCGTGGCCCACGCCAGCCGACTACTGGCCAATGGCCGATTGAGAGCCTTGGCAAAAATGTACGTTAGAAAGCCAATAATGTAAAAAGTGGTGAAGACGAGAACGTTGAGCACCCCATGCACGGTCAGGCCCTGATAATAGCCCCCGGGCAAGAGTGGTTTTGCCGGTGTGTAGAGATCAAGCCCGTTGTAGCGCAAAATTTGCAATACACCCATCAATCCGCCTACTGCCAGTGCGGCAAGGGCGATAAAAATGTTAATCCCGGCAAGTTTGCGCTCGACGCTTAAATCAGCGCTGATTGCTAACGGGCGGGCACGTGCTGCAATACTGGCCATGCAACTCTCTCCTTTATTCCAGCCGAGCAAGTCGTATGCTCAGTTCACAATAACCTTGCCGAACATCACATGATGACCGGCGCCGCAGTATTCATGGCAGACAATCAGATATTCACCGGGCTTGTCGAAGGTGGCTGTTACACGCGAAACCTGGCCTGGAATGACCATCACATTGACAGGGACACCTTCGATCTTGAAGCCATGGATTACATCTTTGCTGGTCAAGACGAATGTGACCTTAGATCCGGCCGGAATTTCTATCGTATTGGGAACAAACATAAACGTTTGCGCCAGCATGATGGCCTCATAACGCCCAGGCGCAATCTCACGTAAACCGGTCTGACTGAAGGTGGAATCAGTACCTGCCACT
Source organism: Chloroflexus sp. MS-CIW-1 (assembly GCF_030444705.1). Classification (NCBI taxonomy): domain Bacteria; kingdom Bacillati; phylum Chloroflexota; class Chloroflexia; order Chloroflexales; family Chloroflexaceae; genus Chloroflexus; species Chloroflexus sp. MS-CIW-1. The sequence goes on along the minus strand of NZ_JAUBWR010000001.1, from coordinate 611,438 downwards.
ACCGCACTGATACTCACCCGGCCGGCTGACGTCGGTACTCGAACCCCAACTGCAAAGGCGGTAACTAAGATGGCTACCATCATCGAGACAGGGATGGCAACACTGGGCAGAATCCAGGCTACCTCGAAGAGGTAGCTGATAAACTTTTTGTCTTTCATGACGCTGGTATCCCTCCGTTGTTCAACAAGGTCAGATACACCTGCATCCACAAGATACTCAGGGCGAGCAAGAAACCGAGCGTGATCATCAGTGCGCCACGTGGTGGCTCATGATCGTCATCATGCTCGTCTTCCGATGGGCGGCGATAGCTTGACATCCTGTCCTCCTCTTCTATTCCGGATAACACACAAATAGATGAGACGCTTCGTACACGAACCGCATCGCTCCCTGGCTACTCATCTCACGTGCGATCAGGTCGATGTCACGGAGTGCAATCTCCAGGGGTGGACCTTCGGCTGGGTACGAGGTGCGGATCACCCCACTGGGATCAATCAGAAATGTGCGCCGTTCGGCGTACAGTTTGCCGTTCTCGTCAGGTTCGGTGTAGTACACCCCCAGCCCACCACCGACGATCATTTTGATTTCGCGGGGATCACCAGTAACAAATCGCCAGCTCTGCGGGTCAACCCCCAGTTCGCCGGCCAGTGCCGACAGGTCGGCGGGTGTGTCGTGAACAGGATCGAGCGTGATAGTCAGGAAAATGACCTCACTCCCCAATCGACCACTGCTTTGAAGTACCTTACGTAGCTCAAGCAGACGTCGGGTCTGCTCTGCACATTCCTCCCCGCATCGCCGGTGCATCAGGCTCACGAATACCATACGCCCGCGTAGATCACTGTCGAGCAAACGGCTGCCCCGCTGGTCGGTAAGCGCGAATGGTGGAAACTGTTCACCACGCGGCAATACCTTGACCGGTCGGGCAATGACAAACCAGAGCATCGTTGTGAGCAGACCAACCAGTACTGTTGAAATGAGTGCTATTCCCAGGCGCATGCGGTGACCTGTCTAGCTCTATTGCTTGCAAACCGAGTATACCCGCCTCTTTTCCCTTGCGGAGTAAAGCGGTTATAACAAACAGTTGTAGTCTTGCAACAATTTGTGTCTGTATTCACAGTGAATGCACATACGATGTACTAGTAATTCCTTTTCTCGAAAGCTCGTGTTGGCTACATCAATATGTGAGGAATGAAGTGTGACTCGATCCCAGGTCTGAGAACACGTAGCCCGTAGCGGGCGTATCTGAGAGAGTGTCTGAAATGTATCTGGTGCCCTTGCCAGGGATTGACGGAATGATTGGCTTGCTGAAATCAAGTCTCAGTGTTGTACATAACTCAACATTTTTCAGACACACTCTGAGAGTTTCCTGCCTGGCAGTTGCCTGTGTCGCTCGCGTTCAGCACACCTTGGGACACAGGTTTGACACCTGTTCCTTCCGTAACGATCGTCGGGTGAACACCAGAGCAGACTGCGTATTTGCAATATGGAAAAGTCATCGTTGTGCAAACGTTCTGTGCTGGCGTGCGGTGAGCTGCATTTTTCAGTCCTGTTACCGTTTGCCCCTTTCGCTCCCATTGGAGAAGCCTGTTGAAACGCGCTACCATTTGCTCCTCAGTTGTTGTCTCTCTACTCAGAACGAATAAGCTCTCTCTGTACATACCGTTTCACATCGTTACAATCGGTATGGCCGGTCTCTGTACGGCGTTCCGGCACGCCAGTAATCGGCTAGAAGGAAGTGATATGACGCAAAAAAAGATTGTTGTGATTGGGAGTGGCTTTGGAGGTTTGAGTGCTGCGATTCGCCTGGCAGCTCAGGGCCATGAAGTAACAATTCTCGAGCAGCGTGATCGTCCTGGTGGTCGGGCTTACGTGTATCAGACCAAAGGTTATACATTTGATAGTGGTCCGACCGTCATTACCGCCCCGTTTATGTTTGATGAACTCTGGCAGTTGGCCGGTAAGCGTCGTGAAGATTATTTCACCCTCGAACCATGTCGGCCATTCTATCGCCTGTTTAATCACGAGGGGCGCTATCTCGAATACGGTGAAGATGAGCAGGCTTTACTCGATCAGATTCGGCAGTGGAATCCCGCCGATGTTGAGGGGTATCGCCGTTTTATTGCCAGTACGCGACCTATCTTTGAAAAGGGTTTCAGTTTGATTGACAAGCCCTTTCTTCACTTTAGCGATATGCTGCGCGTTACCCCCGATTTGATCCGGCTCAAATCGCATCAGAGTGTATACCGCTTCGTTTCCCAGTTTTTCCAAGATGATTTTCTCCGCCGTTGTTTCTCATTCCATCCGTTGTTTATCGGTGGTAATCCCTTTGATGCCACGTCGATCTATGCCATGGTACATTATCTCGAACGACGTTGGGGGGTCTATCACGCACGCGGTGGCACTGGCTCAATCGTAAAGGCAATGGTGCAGCTCTTCACCGAATTGGGTGGTCGTCTCGAATTGAACACCAAAGCAGTTGAAATCGTGATTGACGGCCGTCGAGCACGAGCTGTACGTACCCAAGACGGGCGGATGTTCCCTGCCGATGTAGTGGTATCGAACGCCGATGTGCCACAAACCTACATGGCGTTGATCCCACCACGGTACCGTAAAGTGCAAACTGACCGTCGGCTACGCCGGATGCGCTACAGTATGTCGCTGGCGGTGATTTACCTGGGCATTAATCGCCGCTATGACGATGGTCGGTTGGTCCAGCACAACATCATCTTTAGCGAACGCTACAAAGGCCTGCTCGACGATATTTTCAACCGCAAGCGATTAGCCGACGATTTCTCGCTCTATCTGCACCGTCCGTCGCACAATGATCCGACGCTGGCGCCGCCTGGGCACGAGGCTCTTTACGTCCTGACGCCGGTTCCCAATCTGGCTGCACCAATCGATTGGTCGGTAGCCGGGCCGCGCCTGCGTGAAGCGATTTTAACCTTCCTCGAAGAGCATTATATGCCTGGTCTCCGGCGTCATATCGTGGTTGAACATATGGTCGATCCGAGGTATTACCGTGATGCACTAAATAGCTATCTGGGGGCAGGGTTCTCTATCCAGCCACTCTTAACGCAATCGGCGTGGTTCCGTCCGCACAACCGCTCGGAGGACATTGATAATCTCTACCTGGTCGGCGCCGGTACCCATCCTGGTGCTGGCTTACCCGGTGTAATTGCTTCAGGTGCGATTGTTGCCAACCTTGTGGGTCAGGAACACTCGTAAGCCTATCGTAGTGGGGCAGTAATTTTACTGCTGCCTCACTCGCGTGCTCCTGTTCTATACCCTCTGTATAGCGAGTAAACGCTGCTTACTTATCTCGTCTCTTCCCTACCTCATGGAACAACACGTAAAACGCGATACCAATACCTCCCAATCCCACCAAACCGACGAGTAAACTGATCAGATCATCTGGCCAGTGGTAGACAGCCGAAGGTGTAGCACCGGGAATAAACTCGCGCCCATACCACCAGCCCAGCCCGATGACGATACTGGCTACGAGCGCATAGAGCACGCGCTGCCATAGCCCCGGCGCCTGCCAGATACCCGGCAGCATCCGACCGAGCACTATCGCCAGCAACAACGCCTCGGCCGAATTCGCAATGCTGAAGGCAATCGCCAGACCGCCGATGTCACCGCCACCGGCAAGCAATACCACACCTAACCCGATGTTCATTGCTACTTGCGCCAATCCAATTAATACTGGAGGCCAGGTGCGCTGCATCGCATAAAAGGTACGGATCAGAATCTCGGAAGCGGCAAAGGCCGGTAAGGCACACGCATATCCGGTGAGGGCAGCCGCTGTATAACTCAGCGAAATCGTGTCAAATGCCCCCCGTTCAAAGAGTAGTCGTGCCAGTGCTGGGCCAAGGGTGAGCAGACCAACGGTTGCCGGCAAGGTGAGCCAGAGAATACGTTCCAGCGTTGATCGTACATCATCGATCAGGGCACTGAACTGTTGATCTGCTACCAGGCGGGCTAGACGAGGGAAGGCCACGGTGCTCAGGCTAAGTGCAAAGATGCCGTATGGTAGCAACATCAACTGATATGCCCAGCGTAATCCAGCCAGTTTGGCGTCTCCATCAGGTAAACGGCTTGCCAGGACCAACGTGGCTACGATACTTAGATGCGCTGCAGCCTGTCCGATCACTCTTGGACCCATCGCCTGCGCTACTTTCACAAGTTCGGGCAGATTACGCCCTAAATGTGGCCGTAGGCGCATCCCCAACTGCATAAGGACTGGGATCTGGATCAGCAAGTATCCTGCTGCGCCGATGACGACACCCCAGGCCATACCCCAGATGCCTAGCCAGGGCGCCAGCAGGGCGCCACCGGTGATCCCAAGGTTGTAAATGCTAGGCGCTATGGCCGGCATCGTAAAGCGATCGCGGGCATTAAGGATCGCCATTGCCAAACCTCCTAATCCCAGCAGTAACGGTGAGAGCAGGAACAGTCGGGTGAGGGCAATGATCAGATCAAGCGTTGCCGCCGAGAAACCTTCACCGCCGTACAGCATTGGTACCAGCCAGGGCGCAACGGCAAAGAGTACCATACTGGCGATGCCTAAAGCAATCAGCGCCCACGTGACCACAGCACCGGTCAGGTCCCATGCTCGTGTTGGATGTTCTCGTTCCCACAGTTCGATAAAGACCGGGATAAAGCTACTGCCGAGCGCCCCGCCAATAATGACCAGATACAACAGATCGACAGTGCTGATAGCAGCTCCGTAAGCGGCCATCTCGGCTGAGGTGCCAAAATAGTAAGAGGCAACAATATCGCGGATGAGCCCCGTCAACCGACTCAAGATGAATCCAGCCATGACGATCAGGCTATAGCGTTGTGTGCTCAGGCGTCGTAGGATAGAGCTTAGTTGCACGGTTGGCATTCCTATGCTATACTTCACAATTAGCGCGGCGAGCAAGCGCTCGCCGCTTCACGTGTCACATAACGCGCCAATTATATCCGAGGAGTTTAGCCTTGGCGAACACAAAGTCTGCAAAAAAGCGTATTCGGAGCGATGCGCGGAAGCATCTGCGAAACAAGTCGTACCGCTCGCGGGTGAAGACGATGATCAAGAAGGCCGAGCAGGCTCTGGCAAGCGGTGTTGTTGATCAAGCTGCTCTGCGTATGGCGTTCAGCACCCTCGATAAGGCAGCAGTAAAAGGGATTATTCACAAAAACAACGCTGCTCGTCGCAAGTCACGGCTGGCCCAAAAAGCAAAGCGAGTGGCGCTGGCTGCGCAGGCTGCACAGTCCGGTTCTGCCGCTTGACACTGTTTCGATGACAGCAGAGGCAACGCACAGTTCGCTGTGCGTTGCTTTTTTCTGCCAGCGAAGTTCCTTTCACGCTGCCATGCTTCGCTACCGAACCGTACCGCTTTCAGGCGAGGGCAGCGCAATCTTCACGCCCGGCCCACTTGACCCCGTTACCGCTTCCCCTTCGGCTGCTGAGCCTGACATAGTTCCACTACGAACAGTTCGAGCGCTGTTTCGGCCTGCATTCGCCCAGTTTTGATCGCGTGATCGAGTTCAAGCAAACGGTCGTGGGCATTGATCAGCTCGTCAATGCTAAAATTACGTGCCTGTTCAGTTGCCTTTCGCGCTACAAACGGTTTCAGATTGAGTTCACCGGCGATCTCTTCAGGTTTGCGGCGTTGGCTGATCAGGTGTCTGACATGCAAGAGGATACGAATCTGACGGGCCAGCATGAACAGAATATACTGTGGTGCTTCACCATCTTCCATCAGTGCCCGTGCACCACGGAGCGCTGAGGCCAGCCGTCGTGAACTCAGTTCATCAATAAAGGCAAAGAGGTTTTGCTCTTGTTGATCGGCAACCAGTCGTTCGACAGCACTTTGATCGATTGTTCCATTGCGGCCAACGTAGTTAGCCAGTTTGGTCAGTTCATTAACCAACAGGCGACTATCGTTTCCTGCCAGATCGACGAGGCATTGTGCTGCCGTAGAGGAAATGCTTACGTTCAGCAGCCGTGCCCGTTGCTCAATCCAGCGCAAAAGTTCTTGACCGGTGAGCAAGGGAAATTCGCGAACAACGCCATGTTTGCTGAGATAGGTAAAGAGGAGATGACGGCGATCAATCTCTTCTTGTTCAACAAACACCAGATCACAGGTTGCCGGTACCCGTGCGCAATAATCGCGCAGCTCTTCGCGCGCTTTTCCGGCTTTACTGTGCTTTAATGCATCGTAGACAATTACCAGCCGTCGTTCGGCCAAAAAGGGGTGCGCTTCACATGCAGCTACCAGGTGTTCGATGGTCAGCTTTCGACCATCGAGCACACTCATGTTCAGGTCGGCTACTTCTGCCGGTAGCCGGGCGCGGAGGCTGGCAATCTCCTCGCTCCGCGCCAGCTCATTAGGACCGTAGAACAGGTAGATCATCGTTCCGCTCTGCATCAAGGGCTTTCACAATTGCGATCATCAATCGGGCTGCACGCTCGATTACCGTTGGCTCGATCACCGGCTGTGCCTGCGATACAGCCTGGACACTCAGTGTGCGGAATCCACGTCGCCGAAAAGGCGATAAGATGCCGTCATAACGTGCCTGAGTGCGTGGCTCCAGATCAATGATCGGGTCGTTGCGGTCGGCCATCATCGCCAGGTGGTAGAGCAGCGGATCGGGATGTTCCTGGTGAAGAAGACCACTGCGACTGATCACGATGAGTTGATCGCCGGCGAGAGGGCCTAGCCCAACCACCAGGGTGTTCGTCGGATCAAACGGGTAGCGATCAAGCAAAGCCGGTATTCCATACGGATCACAGTGGGCTGCCCCCACCGCGATGGCCCATACCTCAACGTGATGGGTTTCGGGGAGCTGTTGACCGATCCGCACCAGGGCGGCCAGCGCCGCCAGCCCGCCATCAGGGTGTGCTAATGGAGGTTGGTTCCAGGCTGCCCATAGCAGGCTCATGCTACCGCCAAAGGCGCCAGCGCTCAAGAGCCAGCGCCACTCTGAACCCACCATTGTTGCGCACGCAACAACGACCGGCAAACAACTTATCCCTAGCCGCGCAAGCAATCCTGCACGGGTCGGTGCAATCAGGATGCTCAGCCCGCGCCAGGCCGGTGGTGTGTCGAGTGGCGCCAGGATCACAAAGCGATAACGGGGCAGGCGCGGCATTTGAGTCGTTGCTTCTACGATGGGGCGAGCGGCAATAATATGTTGACTGGTATGCCGTCGTTGCCATACCGGCAATGGTGCGTACAGCCCGTCAACCAGCAGCAACCCCATCAGCCACAGACTCAGGATCAGGCTCATTGGTGGTTGCCAGGCGGCCAACATTACCGCTCCCATCAGGAGGATCGCTACCGGTACTAGTCGAACCCCTGGTCGATGAACGGTAGACAGCGATCTGGTGTCAACACTAAAGCCCACCTGACGCAGGCGGGCATTGATTTGCGCTGCGGCAATCGCTTCTGCCGCCGAGGTTGCGATACGCGGACCAATTTGCTCGGACAACTCAGCCAGCAAGCCGGCGCCATCTGTCATTCTAACCGGCATTGTTTTGTCACTACCTCTACGGTTTTGGTGTTGGTGGTAATGGAGTATTCGTTGGATTAGTAACCCACGGTGCTCTAATCGGTGTTGAGGTTGCTGGTGGTGTCAGCGGATTTTCTGGCAAGCCGGGGAGTGGCGATGCTGGACGTTTACAGTCGGTCTGGCCGGGCAGACAGAGCAAGAGAACTAGGTCGTAGCGAATAAACTGGTTACCGATGTCACCCACGTTCTTCACCTGCACAAAGTAGAAACCATCGACGTTAGGAGTAAACTCAATTTGTGAGTCGAGCGTATTACCGCCTGGGATGTCATCGTTAATATCAAGGATGCTGACTCCATCGCGGTCAGTCAGAACGAGCACGGTGTCAGCTCCAGCCTGGGTATCACCGTTCACTGTATTAGAACCGCGATAGCGCCGGGTGTCGGTGTAGATGACGTACCGTTTCCCACTTTTGGCGAAGAACGTGACCCAGTCGGCATCACCACTGGGACACAGGCGGCGGTTCTCCTGAACTTCATTCGAGGTAATTAACCGGGCTTGCTCGGGGAGACCATCTGGTTCAAAGATATCCAGACAGACAGACTCAACCGTTGCCGGAGTCGGCCCGGTACTCTCGTCGAGCAGTACAATCACATACGAATAATCAATCCCGCCTCTACCGGCAGTATCACGCACTCTAATGTAGTAGCTGTCGTCAGCCGGAATACGTACTGTAATACGTGGTCGTGTATCACCAGGGTTCGGATTAGCCGGATCACGATTGTAGAAATCATCGTTGAAGGCAACTCGGTTAAGCTTGCTATCGAGCAACTCTAGTGATAAATCGATGCCCGGTCGCATCAACGGTACATCGATGGTGTAGACTTTCCCGGCTACGCCACCAAAGTAGAGCCAGTCTTCGTCGCCAGTCGGACAGATCACGTGTTCTTGCGGAATCTGAACATCAATGCGTTTCGCCTGGGCGGGGAAGTTATCCGGTTCAAAGCCATCACTACAGATGAACGCCGGTGTTGGGGTTGGTGAGACCGGCGATGCAGTTGGGGTTGGTGAGGGCTGAACGACCTGCACAATAATTCTGAAAAGCGCTGTCACACTTGGCGCACTGGTGCGGAATCCGAATATATCAATGATATAGGTGCCAGGTGTGGTGGTAGACGGAACGTCAAAGAAGAAGGTAAAGCTCTTTGACGCATTCGCCGCAATAGGAACCGGTTGCCCAGGTGAAATCGTTATCGGTGACCATCCGGCTGGCATTGTGGCGGAGATACCAAAATTATCCGCTGCCCCCTGATTTTGAAGTGTGGCATTGACAGCAACAGATATCTGGCCTGCCTGCGCGGTTACATTTACTGAGGTTGGTGACCATACAAAATCAATAACTTGCGTTTCTGGGGCAGCAACTACCGGAAACTGTTGCAAGGCAAGAAGCATTATTAAAAGGGTAGCGCATGCTGCAATAAAGAGATGTTGCGACCGTTGCGAGCGTTTCATGCTGCTTGCCAGCTCCCATTGCGTGCAAGACAACGAATCCACGCTCATTATACGCTGTTGATAGGAGTAGTGTCAAACGTTTCTTTTGCAGAGCAGGGATTTTCGGCGTTTTCACCCTGCTCAGGGAAGGGGATGAGGAAAAAGAAACGAGTGTAGGGCAGCGCATTCCCAACCTCCCCGCAGTGCATAAAGAGACGTGCAGCTTCCGCTGACGCTCCCTATTGGCTTGCCGATCATGGCCCGTCACCGCATTGTGGTGATGAGTTTACCGCCTCTTGGCTTGGGAAGATGCTGTGCCAACTGATATGTGCGGGTAGCGGCACCGTACAACTTAGAGCCTATCCGAAAAATCCCTCATCACCTCACGACGGAATGAACCGCGGCGATGGATGAAAGACGATTGCGAGCAGTGTCACCTCTTTGGGCCAGAGGGCGAGGCGCCGTTTTGCCCCTACCGGTGGCCACGATGATGGTCACGGAGCGCCGATCCGACCTATCCTGTTGCAGCAGATCGGTCAGGGCGCAGCAATGCTGTACCTGTCCATCCATCGCTGGGCTTCATCTGTGACACCCTGAGATGATTATTCGGATAGGCTCTTAGATGAACAAGAACCCTGATTTCTTATTGGGAACGTACTGTACCCGCGCAACCATTGCGTGAGGGTGCCAGGAGGAAGGTGCGGGAGCCAACCATCCCCCCTTCCTCTCCCGCAGAGCGGGAGAGGAAGGGGGCTAGGGGGAAGGTGAGGGGCCAACCTTCCCCTTCTATGCGCTATTCTCCTGCTGTTGTCGCGTCCGGTCATTGAAGGTCACCCGAAGCGAGAAGAGGCAATGCATAGCGGTAAACACTGCGCCGAACAAGCGTGTCTGAATAGTGTCTCGCTCGGTGAGGAGAGAGACAACGAGTGGCACCGGTACACGAGACAAGGTTGGAAGCTGCCCGTCAGGGATGAATGCCTTGAAGGAATAATAAAAATATCAAATATTGATAATTAAAATGTCTATACTCAAAGTATAGAGTCTCTTTCTCACAATACATGCTTCTGGAATTACACTGTAACATAGCGGAGAGTATTGTTATCGTAGAGCGCCAGCACGGCGCAGGAGGGAACCATGGACATCACGATTGAGGTCGTTCATGGCTGGCGCTTGCTTGCTCGCGTGCGCGAACTAATCGTGGAACCGAGCGTGCAGCGGTTAATCCTTCGGAATGAGCAAGGTGATACGCTGTTTGTCGTTGAAGGGACGACCTTGCGTTCCGTCACAACCACGCGCCCAATTCTGGCAGCGGTGAAAGCGGTTGCCGATGAGCTGCCCCGTGTCACGCTAGAAGTGGTACGAGATGAGGGTTTGGCGCACGAAGTGGGTGTTGCGACGATGAGCGAGGAGTTTGATCGGGCTATCGATGTGGTTGAGCCGGTGTTCGAGCGGTATTGATACCGTAGCCAGGTGACGACGATGGATCGGGAACGGTGCTCTACCCCAACAGTGTCCGTTCCCGGAAAAAATGTTATTTCTCCACAGTGCCAACTGTAACCGGTGGGAGCGGGTAGGCTGCCTGCCCGTGCGGCGCATGCGAACGCAACTTCCGACAAACGTATTTTTCCCAGTGATGTGCAGGATGAGTTCCTACTAAGCATTGGCATCGGCGATGGTAAGGCAGGTAACGGGTTCGTGCCATTTCTGTCAAACACAGGGCAGAACTCGTCGGTGAACACAGGTATTTGTCATGAAGCGGTTGTCTTTTTGCTGAGGACGTTGATTAACGTTGAGCAAGCAATAGACTGATGAGCGGAAAAGCATGTTGGAATGTCGCAAACAAAAGCCACATTGGTAGTTTCCAATTGATAAGGAATAGCACGATTCCGATCCAGACAAACGGCGTTTGATGGGTTTCTGGATCGATTCTGGCGGGCGATAATTGTAAAAACCAGAGTATAGTGAGCGAGATACAGGTTATGTGGATGCTGATGAATCGTCCGTAGTCGGCTGCAACGATGAACAACGGGATCGTGAGGACAATGGTTGCGCTGAAACATAATCCGATCAAGAACAGTACGGTTCTTGCGAGGCGTTCCCATAGTTTATACGAATAAACGACGTACAGGATCGGTATAACACTTAATAGACTGGTAAGAACGTATACAACAACTGTTTCAGGGGTAGTAAACAATCTGGTAAACTGAATTCCGAAAAATGTGTCTTTTGTTAAAAAGGTGATAGCACCCAAATATTCACCATGAGAAAGACAGTCTCTCGGTGGGACCGGTTGAATAGAACTACAGAGAACCTTCCACGTAGTCTCATTAATCGTTGGTCGGGTTACCAGCAGTATGGCGACGATCATACTTGGAAGCAGGGCCAAGAGCGTTCGTCGTGCTAGCTGACCAAATCGTCGTTCATATAAGATGACCGGTATGATCAAATATGAAAGGTATGCTACCAGCATTTCATGGATGAGCACGAGTACGATAGCGCTTATTCCAATAAGAATAGGCAAGCTGAACCCTTTTGGTGTTGATCTTTGCAGATAAAGGCAGGTGTATACCAGGGTAATATAGAGAAACACCTCCTTTCGTACACTAACGTAGGGCCATGACCAGACAGTAAAGAGAAGAAACGCTGGTGAAAAAATTAATGCGACAGTTGCTGGTGATAAAGGACTTTCCTTGATAAGGAAATATGTACTATAGAGGAATACTGCAAAGACAATAATTTGGGCAATGATCGTAAGATGTACGACATTTATCGACAAGAGATGTGAGAGTTGGAACAGGATTTCACCCAATAGACCACGCCGAATAAAACCTCCTTGATAGTTAATGAGCCATTCTCCTAAAATCCATTCGTGCGGTTCACTGGTTTGCCACAAAAGGTGGGCGAGGTAGATTTGACTAAAGAGTGCTACGTGTATCATCGTGAATATTGCTAACCGAAACTGTTTCTGCACCATAGTTTTGCTTGAAAAATACGCGATCGATAGAGATGCACCTGTATTGCTGTATTCCAGGTGTAATATTACCGCATATTGTCAGTTTGATCGGTAGAATGTCGCTTCTTCAGGGCGTTTCGATGTTTTCATCATACTCAGGAGCGGTAATGATTGCGGGACGAGTAACGCAAAACGTGCGCAGAAGCGACAGTTTCTCGTTTCAGCAGCTGGCTGCGGCCTGGTTTGCCGTTCCCTCGCTGATGATGCCGGTCAACATATGGTCGAGGCGGGTTTCACCCCTCTCGTCTCTACCGAGTGCAGTGGGGAGCGATGCAGAAGCTGACCGACCATTCACCGCTTCGCTACAGAAGAATCCTCCTCTCCCATCTACTCAATGCTCGTTCCGCTTAGAGCCTGATCGGAAACCCAGATTTCTTATTGGGAACGTACCGCGCCCGTACAACCATTACGTGAGGGGTGCCAACGTTCTTTCTCATCAGCTATCCCCCTAGCCCCCTTCCTTTTTTGTGGGAGAGGAAGAGGGCCAGGGGGAAAGTGAGGAGCCAGTTCCCCGCCAACGTTCCCCAAACCATTCTGGAGATGCCATGGTCGCCCCTCATCGAAAGCTCAGGTTTTCGATCAGGCCCTCAGACGTATTCGGATTGACGATAAGTGTGGTATACTATTACAGCACAATTATCGTGCTCAGTGAGGAGAAACCTATGTCTGCACAAGCTCCCGCCGAACTCGACCTGGCGGTTGCATCTCTCATTATGGTGCGACCTGATGAGGATCGCGCCGAATATGAAGAACAGTACGAAAGTGTGGCTGCCGTCCAGGATCAATTGCGCGAGTTCGGTATTGATATCGATCTGCTTAGTCAGCCCGGCGTCGAGATTTGGGAAGGGTCGATTGAGACCATGGGTGCTCTGTACCAGTTGGCCCGGATGGCGGCTCACCTTGAGCGCGGAGACGATCTGGCGCCGATCATTGCTGATGGTCCGGTACTTGAGGAAGACCTTGACCGTGCTGTGACTGATGTTTGGGATGAGTTGGTTCCTAGCCGCTATCGCCACCTGATCAATTTGCAGGGAATTAATAGCTATTATTTGCCGGTCGATTTTGCCGATCCTGTTTACTTGCCCTTTGAGACTGACGACGGCGAAGAAGATCAGGCATTCTTCGGCTCGTCGGTACAGTTGCTACGTGAACTATCGGAATTGGCTCCACAATTGATCAAGGCCGGTGTTTCGCCACGTTCTGATGCGTTCCGCTGCCTCGAATCGCTGCGGGAAGCGGCGCGACAAAGTGTTGAATGTGGCTTGCCGGTGATCGTTTGGTAAAGGCGCCATGCAGGATGTTATCTTCTTTGACCAGCGCCCCCGTCCTGATCGTGATCAGACACCGCGTGAGCGGCGCTATTACGTCTGGACGGTCGGGTGCCAGATGAATATCTCTGATTCTGAACGGCTCGAAGCTGCATTGCAGGGTGTGGGCTATAGTCCGGCTGCTCGCCCTGAAGATGCCAGCTTTATTGTGTTGAACTCTTGCAGTGTTCGCGCCTCGGCTGAAGAACGTATTCTCGGTAAGCTGGGTGAATTGGTGCGAGTCAAACGTGCTCATCCCGACACACGGATTGTGCTCTGGGGATGCATGGTTGGCCCGAATAATCGCTCGCTCTTCGCCGGGCAGTTGCCGATGGTCGACTATTTTGTCTCGCCTTCGGCTGTTGATGAGGTAGTGGCGCTGGCGCCAAATCCAATCTATACACTTGATGAGCCAGCTTTGCCCGTGCGCGATTGGTCGCATCCACCGGTTTCGGTGCACGTACCCATCCAGTACGGTTGCAATATGACTTGTTCTTACTGCGTGATCCCGTTGCGTCGGGGCCGCGAACGGTCGCGACCGTTGACTGAAATTGTTGATGAGGTGCGTCGCATTGTTGCCCGTGGGGCAAAAGAGATTACTCTGCTTGGTCAGATTGTTGACTCGTGGGGCCACGACCTTCCTGGTCGCCCTGAACTGGCCGATTTGCTTGAGGCTGTTGATCCGACGCCGGGTTTGTTGCGCTTGCGCTTCCTTACCTCCCATCCGGCCTGGATGACCGATCGTTTGATTGAAACGGTTGCACGCTTACCGCGTTGCCAGCCCGAGATCAATCTGCCCGTTCAGGCTGGTTCTGATCGGGTGCTTAAATTGATGCGTCGTGGCTATACGGTCGCTCGCTACAAGGCGCTGATTGCGAAGATTCGCGCTACTATTCCTGATATTTCACTGACAACCGACATTATTGTTGGTCATCCCGGCGAAACCGAAGACGATTTTCGTCAGACGATGGAGCTGTGTGCCGAGATTGGTTTTGATAAGGTACATATCGCTGCCTTCTCTGCTCGACCGGAGACGCGGGCTGCTGAAATGGAACAAGACCCGGCACTTGCCGTTCCGCCTGAAGTTAAAGAGGAACGTCGCCGTCGACTCGAACAGTTACAAGAGCGGATTGCCACCGAGCGTATGGCACGTTTCCTTGGTCAGACGGTAGAGGTTCTGGTCGAGGGTGAAAGTAAGGGGAAATGGCGTGGTCGTACACCCGGCAATCGCCTGGTGTTCTTTAGCCATCCCCAAGACCTGACCGGCCAGTTGGTACCGGTGAAGATTACCGCTACCAGTCCATGGTCGTTGCAGGGAGTACTGCAACGTGATGATTCGGTTCATACTCAGCACGAGGAGAATAACCTTGTCAAAGCAAGATGAAAAGATGCGCATTCGTCGCCGCCTTCAGGAAAAGGCGATTGAGCTGGCTGCCCTTAACCGCTGGCAAGAGGCGGCTGAGTTGAATCAACAGTTGCTGCGGGTAGGTGAAGATGTTGAAACCTACAACCGCCTTGGTAAGGCTCTCTTTGAGCTGGGAAAGTATGCGGAGAGCCATCGTGCCTATCAGAATGCGTTGCGCCTGAACGCAGCTAACCCGATTGCCCGTAAGAATGTTGCCCGACTTGAGTCGCTGTTGGCCCGTGGTATCACCGAGGCACCGATTACGCGCTCGACACGTCAGCAGGTCGATATGCGCATGTTTATCACGGAAACTGGGCGTACTGCACTGACGTCGCTGGTAGATGTGCAACGTGGTCCGGCGGTTGATGCTCTGATCACGGGTGAAAAGGTAGAATTGCGGGTCGATGGGAAGATGGTCTATGTCTTCGACCTCGATGGTAATCTGATCGGACGTATTGAGCCGAAGTTAAGCCATCGTCTCGTTGAGCTAATGAATGGTGGCAATCGCTATCTGGCCGCAGTGGTGCAGTCCGATTCGCGCAATGTGCGGATTCTCATTCGTGAGGTGTATCAAGACCCAAGCCAGCGTGGACGGGTCTCCTTCCCCGGTAAGCTAGGTGAAGGGGCTACGATCCTATCGTCACTCCGCTTCGACGATTACGAAGACCTGCTTGAGGAAGAAGAATTGATTGAGGAGCCAGAAACCTTTGATGAGGATTTTGTCGGCAGTGATGAGGAAGAAGAGATTGGTCTCGATGAAATTGATCAAGATGTCGCCGACGACGATGATGGTCTTGAAGAATGATTATTACGCCTGATGATCATTCGATAAAATGTGGGCGCGAAGGTCTCTTCTTCCCTTCGCGCCTTTGTGTTTTAGAACTGGTCCGAAATTTTCTATTCCAAGCGATGAAGGTTAGTGTAGGTTGTCCCCAGTCAGATCGGTGTACTGTCCAGAAGCCTCTCTCCTTGCGGTGCGACGATGGTCGGTATCACCGGCTCCGTGACCATCGTCGTGGACACCTGTCGGGGTGAAGCTTCGCCTCACCCCTCCGTGCATCGTCTTGCATCCATCGCCGCGGTTTATCCGTCGTGAGGTGATGATGGATGATGCGGATAGCCTCTTAATGACGTGCGCGACTCCGGTAGGAACTCCCATTACCGTCGTTACATGCTCGATGTCTATGTGTCCTGATCCTACTATTTACGCCCTGCGGCCTCGATGTACTCCAGACTCTGATGGCGGAAATAGGTGTTGTATAGTTCGGCATAATGCGTACCGGCTGCCAACAGTTGATGGTGCGATCCCTGTTCGAGAATCGTACCATGGCGCAACACAATAATGCGATCAACCTCTTGTACAGTACTGAGCCGGTGGGCAATGATGATTGCCGTTCGCCCACGCATCGCCTCATCAAGTCCCTCTTGAATCAGCACTTCAGTCAGTGGATCGATACTGGCCGTTGCCTCATCGAGAATGAGGATCGCTGGGTCTTGCAGCAACACTCGTGCCAGGGCAACCAGTTGGCGTTGCCCCATACTCAATCCGCTCCCACGTTCACCTACCGGTGTGTCAAGACCATGAGGAAGCGTTGCCAGCCAGTCGCCATGACCAACGCGATGTGCAGCCGCCAATACTGCATCATCATCGGCATCAGGGCGTCCGTAGCGAATGTTTTCTCGTACTGTGCCATCGAACAAAAATGGGGTCTGAGTCACCATGCCGAGCTGACTCCGGTAAGCGTTCAGATCGAGGTGGCGTATGTCGTACCCGTCAATCCGAATCTGCCCGCCTTGAAATTCGTAGAACCGTGCAATCAGCTTGGCAATGCTGCTCTTGCCTGAACCGGTGTGACCAACCAGGGCCACGCGCTCGCCTGCTTTGATGTGGAGGTTGAATTGACGTAACACCGGTTCGCCTGGTTTATAGGCAAAATCGACCTGCTCGAACACGATCTCACCGCGTAGCCGTCCGGGATCAATTCGGTCGAGTTGTACCACTCGCGGTTCGGCGTCGATCAGGGCAAAGACTCGCTCACCGGCAGCCAATCCAAGCTGAAACTGACTCCAGAATGACGCAATACTGGTCAGCGGGAACCAGAAATTCTGGAGACCCTGAATAAACAGAAACCAGGTACCGGTTGTCAATTCACCAGCGTACACGGCCTGTCCACCCAGGTAGACCAGGAGCGCCGTGCCTACTGCGGCAAGCAGATTGAGTAACGGAAAGATGCTACTAAAGGTATAACGGGTTTGTAGATTCACCCGCCGACTTTTCTGATTAACATCGAGAAAATCGGCATAGATAGCCTGCTCCTGGCGAAACGTCTTGGCAACCCCAATCCCGCTTACCGTCTCTTGAATATGATTGCTGACCTCGGCATTTACTCGACGTGAAGCAGTAATAACCCGACGGGCGATGGCGCGGAAGGCCAGGGCAGCGCCGATAATCAGTGGCGCCAGGCCGAGTAAAATCAGCGTTAACGACCAACTGACACTGGCCAGATAGCCGACTAACACGAAGACGAGCAGCAATCGGCTCAGCAAATCCATTGTCAGTGTCATCACCTGGGCAAAGGCTGCGGTATCGGAATTAACCCGACTCACAATCTTTCCCGATGGGAACTGGTCGTAGAAACTCAAATCACGGACTAGAACAGCATTGACTGCATCGCGGCGCATTGCCAGTACGACCTCGCCAATTGCCTTCACCGACATTGTCTGCCGAATCAGGTTAAATACCCACGCGAGACATGCGATGAGCGCCAGAGCACCGGCTAGTACCGCGACTTGATTGAGTGACGTTGCCGTTTGAATCTCGTCGATGCTGTACGCGATAAAGATCGGGATCAACGCCTCAATCAGAGCAGTGGCAGTAATCATCAATGCTGCAGTGATGATTTTCGACGCTTGTGGACGAAAGTAGTTCAGGATGCGCCGTACCAGCTCTCGATCACGGTATTTACGGTCGTATCCTTCCGCATCAAGACCATCAAACAGAAAACCCATGCTACGCAGCTCCTTCTGTTGCCCGCACAACCCCAGTTTCGGGTACTGCGTGTTCGTAACGCGCAAAGATGCGGCGATAGTGCGGCGATGTACGTAAGAGTTCTTCGTGTTTTCCTGACGCTACCAACCGACCTCTATCGAGGACCAGAATCTGATCGGCCCACCGTATCTGCGCCAACCGATGGGTAATCAACAGGACGGTACGTCCCTGCTGGGCCTGACGAATGGCACGTTGAATTTCGTCTTCGGTAGCACTATCGATCGCACTGGTACTATCATCGAGAATAAGGATACGTGGATGGGCAAGAAACGCACGCGCCAGTGCAATTCGCTGGCGTTGACCTCCAGAGAGTGTCACTCCACGCTCGCCGATCACCGTCTGATAGCCATCTGGCATGCGACTGATAAACTCATGTGCCTGTGCTGCCCGTGCTGCCGCCTCAATCTCGACTTGCGTTGCCCCAGGAGCACCAAAAGCGATATTTTCGGCAATAGTGCGAGAAAAGAGAAAAATATCTTGCTCAATCTTGCCGATTTGTGAGCGTAACGCATCGAGATTCCAGTCACGGACATCAACCCCATCGATCAATACCCGCCCACTGGTGGCATCGTAGGTACGATTCACCAACTGAGTCAGCGCACTTTTCCCGCTTCCCGTTTGCCCGACAATCGCTACTGTTTGCCCGGCAGGGATGTGAAATGAGATGTCATGCAGTACCTGGTGCGGAGATTCACCGGGATGAGCGGCAAAACTGAAGCTCACATGCTCGAACGTAATCTCGCCGCGTAACGGTGCACTATAGCCGTTCGGGTTCTCATCGAGATCGGTTTCAGCATTGATGATAGATAAAATCCGGCGCGCTCCGGCTAGACCGGCCTGGAACACCGAAAAAGCAAAGAGCGAAATGAAGGTAGGAAATCGTAATACATTCATCAAACCGATAACTGCAACGACCTGCCCTAAACCAATCTCGCCAATGCTGTAGAGCCAGAGTGCGTGAAAGAATTGGGCGCCTAGAGCGATTCCAAACAGCAAAAGTGGCAAATAGCGAGCTTCGATGCGGCCTTGTTCAATGAACAGATCACGAAAACGTTGCGCGTTCCGCAAATATTTCGAACGTTCGAGT
Organism: Chloroflexus sp. MS-CIW-1; assembly: GCF_030444705.1. Lineage (NCBI taxonomy): Bacteria > Bacillati > Chloroflexota > Chloroflexia > Chloroflexales > Chloroflexaceae > Chloroflexus > Chloroflexus sp. MS-CIW-1. The sequence goes on along the minus strand of NZ_JAUBWR010000001.1, from coordinate 592,594 downwards.
GCTTCACGGGCACTGGCCTTAACTACCTCAATGCCGCTAATGGTTTCTTCCAACCCGGCGTTCATCAGACCGTACTGCTCACGTTGACGCTGAATAACCGGCATCAATCGACGAAGATACTGATGTGCCGTGATGATATACCCGATGACGAAGAGCAATGGGATGACAATCAATCGCGGCTCGGTAAAAAAGATAAACGTGAGCGGTACCACGATCCCCAACACTGTTTCAGAAATCAATGTGGTTCCGGGTACGATCATATTCGCTACCAGATTGGTATCATCAGTCGCACGGGCCATGAGATCACCCGCTCGCTGGCGATCATGAAACGCCTTACTCTTCGCGAGCAGACTTTCATAAAATTCCTGACGAATATCAGCTTCAACCCGTGCTGCTACCGTTTCCGCAGATAGACTGCCGATCAGCGCACTGAAGCTATCAGTGACCATCAACGCCAGAACTCCAAGCGTCAATGCAGTTAAGGCTGCATAGTCTGGCGGGCCACTCAGCACATCGGCTGCGCGCCCGATGACCGCCTGTGCTCCTGAATAGGCAGCCCATGCCGTGATAAAACAGAGATAAAATCCCAGCGCGAATGGCCAGTAACGTCCAACATGCGAGAGGAGCCAACGCGCTACGCTACGTCGGTCGTAGGTATACGCTGAAGTAATCGAAAATTCGCTACGCTGCACGATTGTTCTGCTCCTTTCGCCTCTGAAAATAGAACATGGTTGCTAGTATACTTGATCGAAATGGGTTAGAGATCGGTCAGAAGATGGAAAAAAGGGTTCTGCGTCCGTATCTCGTGAATTGCAGCAGCGGCGCCGTGTTTATGTCATAGACGGCGTCGCATCCCAACTTACCTGTCGATTCCCATCTGAATGAGCCAGACACCGCCTTGCTCCAGGCGATTCCAACATTGATCCCTTCCGAATCAGGTTGGTCGTCAGTCGTATTCCGTTCACTAACAGGTGCATCCGTCGTCTCATGACGACGATGTGTGAAGATAGGCGCTAAAAGTGTGTCCGAACCTTCCTCGACTACTAGAGGAATGAACAGAGAGAAGCGCAAGTTAAAGGAAAGGGGGCAGGTTTCGACCCTGCCCCCAGTGTGTGCTGCTACGAGCGGCAGTACAGTCCGCTTTCTGATGTGTTCTACGGTAGCGACCAGACACTTATATCGCGCACGTGCCAGTCAGCCCCCCACCAGCGATCTCCGCGAAATTCAACCTGCGTCGTTCCGGCTGGAATGGGCATCCAGAAATTGCGGAAATGTTCGTCTTTGAAATAGCGACTGTCTTGTAATTGCAGATGAGCGGTTTGCCAGGCGCCACCGTCAAAACGAACCTGCAAATTGGGGCCAATCCCAACGAAACGCAAATAGGCGTTGGCCGGCGCTGGGGCCGATAGGGAAACTGTGGGGTTTGCGCGGTCGGTATACCGACGGTTAGCGGCGATCATCGTAAATGGCCGAGAGGGGCTGATCGTAACGTTATCCCAGTGCCATGTTCCCGGTCGGCAGGGTGAAGTACAGTCCTTGAGCGGATTGTACGAGTGGTGACCAAACTGGACAACTCCTTGATCCCAGCCCAGATCGGCAATTCTGGTATCTACCCAATAGAAGTTATAGGCCGGCATTCCAAACTTGATACTGGTACGTGAGATTTGCAATTCAAAGGTGTCACGGCGCGTAGGACTTGGCTCAAGAAAGCGATCATACGGAATAGGGATACCATCGATCACTGTGGGCTGAAAATTGCGATAAATGATGACATCAAAAAAATTACCGGTGAGATCCATCCGTACCTGAACGGCATTGCGCGGTGGGCCACTGACATCGACCACCATATCGAGAGGGAGCTGGAGATGTTCATTGTACGGACTAATCCAGAGGTCAATCCAGTCGCGGAGACTGGTACGCAATGTTGAGACATCAAAGCGAATCGTTGCTGTGCCACCACTAAAATCGACCAGATGATTCGGCGTCAGATAGATCATACCGTAGCCGCTTGCCTTGATAGCGGTCATGATGTGGTTACGGCACTGATAAACAGCATCTTCGTAACGACTAATGGTATGCGTAGCCGGGGCTGGTGAACAATCGGCACCATGCTCAGCGGCCATTGGTTCAAGCTGATACCAGGTATTCACGTCACGCGAATGTACGGTAACATCCCAATGCGCCGGGTTCCAGCTTAGGGGCTGGCTCGGTTCACCGGTAAATGTTTCGGTGAAGATTGAAGGCTTCACAATGATTGGGATAAATTGACGATGACCACCGTTTGCGACAACAGCTAACGAGGGTTGACAGATGAACCAGAGCAATCCACTTAACCAGCAGACAGTCAACGTTGTCAGCCAGAATCGTCGTTGCATCAAAACCTCCAAAACATTCAGCGACGCCTCAGCTCTGGTATGACCAGGGTGTGAGGCGTCGTTGCGATGACTCGTAGTGCCATTCGATGCCATTTGAAAGATGACATCGGAACTTTACTACCATATTGTACGTTGTATCACGAACCAGAAAGTAACAGCTTTGTCTCAACTACTTGATTGCAAGCGGAATGTAGACGCGCACCGTTAACAATGAAGGAACGATCTGTAACTCCTGAGGCGCCGTACTAGCCAGTGAACGTACCGCTGTCTGGGCATCTGACCATTGACCGGTACCATCGTTCACATTGAAGTATGGCCATACCCACACACCGGCATAGCAGTTCGCGTGGAGCTCAGCGAGTAACTGAGTTGGTGTACGATGTGTACCGCCAGCATTCGCTGGCACCTCGCCGACCACAACCGGTTTGTCGAAACCTGCCTCGTACCAATCGTTGAAGAGCGGGGAATAGCTCCAATAACGTTCATCGCCGTTCATCCAGCCGTAGTAGTGAATCTGGTAGAAATCGAGATAGCCTTGCGGGTCGTAGACGGTCAACTGCGCGTCGCTCCAGAAATTACCACTGGCGCCAAGTGCTCGCGAGCTGTTCCACTTCATCGAGGCACTACCAACTGTCGTCAACTGGTTGGAGTTGCGATGAATAGCACCGGAAATTTCAGCAATAAAGCGCTGCATCTGGGCCAGTGTCACCGGCTGGGTGACCTCAGATGCCGGAGAAAAATGGGGAGATTCGCTAATGCCAAATTCTGGTTCGTTAAAAATGTCCCACGCCAGCACGTTCGGATGGGTGCCAATCGTGTACCCACTTGTGCCAACCGGATACCGGAGCATTGGTAACAGAGCGTTGTTGATAAACGAGGCACGTTTAGCACTATCAACAATGAGATCGCGGTGTCCGCCTGCATGTTCACCCCTATCGTAAGGGGTCGAGTCGGCGAAGAGCATATCAAAGCTCCAAAGGGTGAAGACAAGATAGACATTCTCTTCGCTTGCGATCTGGATAGCACTGGCCAGGCTGGGCAAGAAATTGGCATCAAGACCGGTCACTGCGCCGCCACTGTTCGCATTAAATTCTGGCGCCCCCCGACCATCGGCAAACAGCCACCAGCGCACAGTATTAGCCCCTTGCTGGCGAAGCGCACGAAACATCGAACGAGTTGCGTTGGCATCATAGGTGTGTTGATTCCACTCTTCGACCGTGCCAAAATCGGCGCCGAAGCCACCATTGAGCCAGGGTACGTTTGCACCTAGTAGAAACCAGTGTCCGCCAAAACGTGGAATCAGGTGTGAACGATCACCAGGACATCCTGCCGAGGTAGTAACAGTTGGTGAGACAAGCGAAAGAATACCGAAGAGGAGAGCAATCCAGGCTAATCGTCGTGTATAAGCCATGATGAGCCTCTTTGTAGTTTGGTTGATAAGTAACCCTCATTGACTCACCCTCCGGTACTCTAGCACTTGATGAAAGAAATGTCATCATGTGGTAGTTAAGTCTATAGTCCTAAAAACATTGTTCATGTGTTCTATAAATTCACGAAACGCTGTAAGGCAGCGTGTACGCGATCCAGTGCCTCATCGAGTTGTGATCTGGGGCAACCAAAGTTGATACGGATAAATCCTTCACCACCCGGGCCAAACATTGCCCCGTCAGAAAAAGCCACTCGTGCTTCATCGAGGAAGAATCGGTAGGGGCTGGTTGCGAGCGGTAGGTCACGGCAATCAATCCAACCGAGATACGTCGCTTGCGGCACTGTACAGCGGAGTGGTGCCATTTCGGTGGTAATGCGCGTGACATAGCGATCACGATTAGCGGTAAGGTAATGCAGCAGCGCTGTCAGCCATTCATCACCATGTTCGTAGGCAGCCAGTGCACCGGCGAATCCAAACACGTTCACATGCGGCACAATACCGGCTGCAGCGCGACTCACCTGGCGGCGTAATTCAGGATTGGGGATGATCGCCATACTACAGCCGAGGCCAGGAAGATTGAAGGTCTTGCTCGGCGCCATGAGCGTAATGGTATGTGCTGCAATATTCGAATCGAGCGCAGCCAGGGGGATATGTTGCGTATCCCCTAGCAATAAGTCGCAGTGAATTTCGTCAGAGCAAATAATGACATTCCGCTCAATGCAAATCTCGGCCAGGCGTCGCAGGGTTGGCGGATCATATTCGAGACCAACCGGATTGTGTGGATGGCTGAGCAGCAAGAGTCGAGTGCGTTGGTGGATAGCATCGGTAAAGGCATCAAAATCAATAGCGTAAGTGAGCGTGGACCCGGAAACGGTCAATGCTAGCGGACAAGTGTCGATCTGGCGTTGCTGATTACGCGGTGCACTCAGGAAAGGCGGATAAGCTGGAGTCAGAGTAAGGACACTATCACCGACTTCACCAAACGCCCGACAGAGCACATTAATCGCCGAAACCAATCCTGGCAAAAAGAGGATCTGCTCCGGCTGAACATCCCACTGATAGAGACGAGCCATACGCTCACAAATCACTTCGGCCAAACGATGCGGATGGGAGGGATAGCCGAATACAGCGTGGGCAGCCCGTTCCTGGAGTGCGGCAACTACCGCCGGTGGTGAAGCAAAATCCATATCAGCTACCCACATTGGTAAGACATCGGCCGGATACTGTTCCCACTTGATACTACCGGTACCTCGGCGGGGAATGATCTGATCAAAATTGAAGTTGCTCATTGACTGTGTCCTTACGGCAATAAAAGGCGCGTGGTAGCCATCAATACAACCACGCGCAGTTCATTATCATCCTTGCCATCGCTATCTGCGGCTAAAGAGTTCCATCTGTTGTTCCTGATACTGACCGATTGACCGATACTTTTGATAACGTTCGCGCAAGATCGTCTCAATATCCCGTTGCTGCAAATCGGCCAGATGGAAACGAAGCCGTTCACCGACAGTTGTAATCGCGGCTAGCCGGTCAGTATGTGCACCACCGGGTGGTTCGGGGATCACCTCATCGATAATGCGCAACTCGTAGAGATCAGACGCGGTAAGTTTCAACGCCTTCGCTGCTTCTGGGGCTTTCGCTGCATCACGCCACAAGATCGACGCTGCTGCCTCTGGTGGTGCTACCGAATAGATAGAGTTTTCTTGCATCAAGATACGGTCAGCAACACTGATTGCCAGGGCGCCACCACTTCCACCTTCACCGATCACGACCGCGATGCTGGGTACCCGCAACGTTGTCATCAGCATGATGCTTTCCGCAATGGCATTTGCCTGTCCGCGCTCCTCCGAACTCTTGGTTGGATCGGCAGCCGGCGTATCGACAAAACAGATCACCGGCAGACCGAACTTTTCAGCATGGCGCATGAGGCGCTGCGCTTTGCGATACCCTTCAGGATGCGGCATTCCGAAATTACGGCGCATATTCTCGCGCGTATCGTTGCCTTTCTGATGCCCAATAACCATAACCGTCTGACCGGCGAAGGTTGCCATGCCGCCTACCATTGCCGGATCATCGCCGAAGCGACGGTCGCCATGTAGCTCGACAAAATCTTCACACAGCGCCGCGATGTAATCGAGCGTGTGCGGTCGCTGCGGATGTCGCGCTAATTGCACACGATCCCAGGGAGTCAGGGTTTGTGGAATAGGAGTCTCTTCCATGCCATGCCTCACGTGGCGCTACATAATTGGTTGCGGTAAGGTTGCTCTTCGGGTTGCGAGATCGGCTCTCGTTGCAGGTATTGGGCGCTGATGGTACAGGCGAAGGATCTTGGCCAGTGTATCGCGCATTTCACTGCGCGGCACGACCATATCGATCATGCCGTGTTCAAGCATGAACTCTGCGGTCTGGAAGCCGGCTGGCAACTTCTGACGCATGATCTGCTCGATCAAGCGCTTACCTGCAAAACCAATATTTGCTCCTGGTTCAGCAATAATAATATCGGCGACCGAGGGGTAAGAGGCGGTAACGCCACCGTAGCAGGGATCAACGAGCAGAGCAATATGGGGTTGGCCGACAGCCGCCAGGCGGGTCAGGGCCATAGTCACTTTGGCCATCTGCATGAGGCCAATGACCCCTTCTTGTTGACGAGCCCCGCCTGAGGTATTGATGGTGAGCAATGGTACACCCAGTTCAGCAGCCCGCTCAGCGGCGCGAGCCATCTTTTCACCATAGACACTACCCATCGAAGCGCCCATAAAGGAGAAATCAGCAACTGCGATGCAGAGTCGGATTCCATTAATCGCACCAACGCCTGATATGACCGCATCAGCCATTCCGGTGCGCTGCTGGGTTTTGACCAGCTTATTTGCGTAGCTCTCCTCGTCGGCTACAAAACCGAGTGGATCGGTCGGAAGTAAGTTGGCATCCATTTCACGGAATGAACCAACGTCGAGCAAACCGAGCCACTCGTGGGCACTCATACGCATGTGATGGCCGCACTTGGGGCAAACCTTCAGGTTGTCGTTGAGCTGTTTTTTGTAGATAAGCTCACGACATACGCTGCATTTTACCCACAGATCATCAGGGATTTGAGCGCTCTCTTGATCCTCGCGTCCGGTAAATCCTTTGCGACTAAAGCGGAAAAACTCTTTCACTGCTCCTGCTCTTTCACTTGGCGCGAATGTGCGCGTCGGCTAGTGATTTTATTCACAGTACGTCGGTTGCTTTATATTATAGCATGACCTGAGACGGAACAATATGGTTGATACATAAAAAGATACGCTTGATGACTATTGTATATTCGATGGTATCACACTCGTTTCAGCATAAACGCCGCGTCTGCCTACCCAATTGGCCCGGCAATAATTGCGAGCGCATCTAAGAATGTGATCAGAAACTCGTGGTTTTGATCAGGCGCTCAGCAGGGGCGTCGGCTGAAGGGGCGAGCAACGAATCGCCTCATCAACGAAGTGGGCTGTTGATAAGACTTGGCCATTGCATCTCCAGAATGATACGAGGAACGGTGGCGGGGAACGCTTACGTCTTTTCGACGCGATAGAAACGGGTAGCACCGGGTTCAGCGCTGGTGCTGCGGAGCACGCCTGGCGCCCCCTTACCTTCCCTCCTAGACCCCTTCCTTACCCAGTGGTTATGGGTACGGGGCGTGCCCAATGAGAAAGCTGGGTTTTTGATCATACTTTCAAGTATGTTCTAAAGTGCTTTCCTCCCCTAATGAATGATACCGCCAGTACCAGACTGCTCATAGAATATGTGACCTCCATCGAAGTCAGCGGCATCGAGACAGTCCGGCTCCCTGCTCCGTGTGCGCACTATCTGCCGAACCGTCGCCGGTACAGCGATGCACACCGATTGAGGCATCGTGATGCGCTCAGCGACGGTCATGGTGTGGTAGAACGGGTGCGGCATCCGGTCGTCTGTGGTACCTGTGAATCCCGCTCCTAACCCGCTTGACAAAATCCGCCAGGCTTGCTATACTCTTCCTCGTCAATCGCTCCGGCGATGACACGGAGGACGACCCACAGCGGTACGCTCCGCAACCAATTGGCCCGTTGCTTCCGGCGCAGCGCACTTTGCCTGCACCGCTTTTTTTCGCCAACGGGCGTGTCGTACCTTAACAACTCACGCGATTGCAAAGAGTTATTTGCTGCCGGTCAGCGGTGTGTGCGTCCACCCGCACCGTGTGACCGGGTCACGGTCGGTTGGCCGTGACGGAAGGAAGACATGATGAGCACACGATGGATGCCATGGCGCTGCGTGCCGATGAAGGACGGGGCACGGCACCGATATGCTCCGGGGAGCCGCGTGCAGGCTGTGATCCGGAGGTCTCCGAATGGGGCAACCCGCTGCCAGCTGGCAGCGCTCCGCTGATGCGGAGCGGGAACCCGGCCAACTGAAACATCTCAGTAGCCGGAGGAAGAGTAAACCACACCCGTAGTAGCGGCGAGCGAACCGGGTGCAGCCTAAACCGCGTGCGTGTCCAAGGGAGCAGCCGTTGCGCACGCGGGGTTGGAGGACGACCCCTGACCGACCTGCTCGTCGGTCACCCAGGCGACCGCGCTGCGCCGAAGCAGTGTGGAACCCTGCACCGCAGAGCGTGAGAGTCGCGTAGGCAAGCGCCTTAGCCGGGTGGGTCGCTCCTGAGTAGGTCCGGGCACGAAGAACCCGGGCTGAAGCCGGGCAGACCACTGTCCAAGGCAACCTACACGCAGTGACCGATAGCGCACAGTACCGTGAGGGAACGGTGAAAAGTACCCCGGTGAGGGGAGTGAAAGAGACCCTGAAATCGTGTGCTTCCACGCCGTGGGAGCCGGAAACACCGGTGACCGCGTGCCTTTTGGAGTATGATCCGGCGAGTTATCCTCGGTGGCGTGGTTAAGGCAGTGCCAGCCGGAGCCGGAGTGAACGCGAGCCTGAAACGGGCGACCGTCGCCGGGGATAGACCCGAAACCGTGTGAGCTACCCATGGCCAGGCTGAAGCGTCCCTAACAGGACGTGGAGGGCCGCACCGGTGTCTGTTGCAAAAGGCTCGGATGAGCTGTGGGTAGGGGTGAAATGCCAATCGAACACGGAGATAGCTGGTTCTCCCCGAAATGTATTGAGGTACAGCCGCGGCTCTGGTTCCCCTGGAGGTAGAGCCCTGTTGTTGTGCGGGGGCTTCACCGCTTACCAAGCGACGGCAAACTGCAAATGCCAGGGGTGGGCACCGCGCGTGAGACGGCGGGTGCGAACATCCGTCGTCGAGAGGGAAACAACCCAGACCGCCAGCTAAGGTCCCCAAGTCATCGCTGAGTGGGAAAGGTTGTGGCGCCGCTCAGACAACCAGGAGGTTGGCTTAGAAGCAGCCATCCTTGAAAGAGTGCGTAACAGCTCACTGGTCAAGCAGCGCTGCGCCGACGCTGTAACGGGGCAAAGCGATGCACCGAAGCTGCGGGTTTGCCATCGGCAAACGGTAGGGGAGCGTCGTCGTCGCAGCGAAGGCGGCGCGGAAGCGTCGCTGGAGTGACGACGAGTGCGAATGCCGGAATGAGTAACGGAGAAGCGATGTCGCAATCATCGCCACCGAACGTCTAAGGGTTCTGCCGCACGGGTGCACCGCGGCAGGGTAGTCGGGCCTAAGGGGACGGCACACGCCTGACCTGATGGACAACAGGTTGATAGTCCTGTACCGTGGAGCGGTCGCTTGACCAATGCCGGACGCTGAGGGGTAGTCGCCGCGGCGAGACGAGCGCCGTCCAAGCCGGTAGGGAGCCGCACGACGCAAATCCGTGCGGCGGTGACCGAGAGGCGAGTGAAAGGGGGGCGGACCTCCGCCTCCCAATGGCGAGGCGCCTGTGCAGCCAAGAAAGGCCGGCTCGGGAGACCCTCCACGCCCGTACCGCAAACCGACACCGGTAGACAGGTCGAGGAGACCAAGGTGGACGAGTGACCCCCGGTTAAGGAACTCGGCAAATTGACCCCGTACCTTCGGAAGAAGGGGTGCTGCGCGTAGCGTGAAACCCCTGGCGGGTGGAGCGCGAGGCAGCCGCAGGGTCCAGGCCCGGGCGACTGGTTACCAGAACCACAGCTCCCTGCTCAAGCCGAAAGGCGACGTATAGGGGGTGATGCCTGCCCAGTGCCGGAAGGTTAAGGGGCGGGGTGCAAGCTCCAAACCGAAGCCCCGGTAAACGGCGGCTGTAACTATAACAGTCCTAAGGTAGCGAAATTCCTTGTCGGGTAAGTTCCGACCCGCACGAAAGGCATAACGACCTGGGCACTGTCTCGACCGGGGGCTCGGTGAAATTGCAGTGGCCGTGAAGATGCGGCCAACTCAGAGCGGGACAAAAAGACCCCGTGGAGCTTTACTACAGCTTGCCATCGGGTAGCGGAGGCCGATGCGGAGGATAGGTGGGAGGCGGAGAAGGCTGGCTTGCGGGCTGGCTGGAGCCGACGGTGAAATACCACTCTTCGGTCTGCGCTGCCCTCACCCGCTGCAGGCGGGGACGGTGGCTGGTGGGTAGTTTGACTGGGGCGGTCGCCTCCTAAAGGGTAACGGAGGCGCGCAACGGCGCCCTCAGGCGGGATGGTCATCCGCCGTGGAGTGCAACGGCAGAAGGGCGCTTGACTGCGAGGCAGACCGGCCGAGCAGGGATGAAAGTCGGCCGTAGTGATCCCACAGGACCGGGTGGAAGGCCTGTGGCTTAACGGATAAAAGCTACCCCGGGGATAACAGGCTCAGACCGCCCAAGAGTTCATATCGACGGCGGAGCGTGGCACCTCGATGTCGGCTCGTCGCATCCTGGGGCTGGAGTAGGTCCCAAGGGTTGGGCTGTTCGCCCATGAAAGCGGCACGCGAGCTGGGTTCAGAACGTCGTGAGACAGTTCGGTCTCTATCCGCTCTGAGCGCCTAGAGCAGTGCGCGGGGCTGGCCCTAGTACGAGAGGACCGGGCTGGACGGACCGCTGGTGGAGGAGTTGTAGGGCGTCCTGCAGGCTCCGTAGCTATGTCCGGGAGTGAGAACCGCTGAAAGCATCTAAGTGGGAAACACGCCGCAAGACGACTGCTCTCACAGCGCAAGGCTGGTAAGCCCCCCGCGAGATGAGCGGGCCAAGCGGCCGGAGCTGGAGGCGGGGTGACCCGTAGAGGCGACCGGTGCGCAGGGGCGAGGGCTTCCTTCCGTCACGGCGAACCGACCGGCAGCAGGAAAACAGGGTGCACGAGCAAGCAATCGCGTGAGGGGTGAAGGGACGACGGTCTCTTCTCCCAATGGGTGTGTGTGGAGCGCGGTGGACCCACCCCGTCCCATCCCGAACCGGGTCGTGAAACACCGCAGCGCCGATCCTACTGGCGGCTCACCGCTGGGAACCTAGGTCCATGCACCCGTTCATAGGGGTGACAGATTTTCTGTCACCCTTTATCATCGCGGCGTGGAGCAGTGGCAGCTCGTCGGGCTCATAACCCGAAGGTCGCAGGTTCGAATCCTGCCGCCGCTACCAAATTGTGATACCCGTAGGGTTACACCTACGGGTATTCTACTTTTGTGTGATACCGAGACGAGTTTCTCTTGTCTGAGAGTGAACCTTTGGCGCCCATGATGGGCGACCGAAACCGTCGATGTCTCATCAGCATTCTATCTGGGATGGCTTGGGAACTCATCACTACAACTGACGCTCCATCCGAATATTCGTTGCCACATCACGACGGGTGAACACAGGTCATAATAATATGATGGACAACAGCCTGATACCGATGGAGTTGCATGGTGGGGAAGAAGACGCCTTATCTTATGAGTGAACTCTGACGGACGGGACACAGCGCCGCTATATACCGTCCGATGAATCCCGCAGGCGGGGTATGGTGTTGCCGTGTATCGCCGGTCAGAACCGACATTGCGAACGTGGGGGTGGTTCACGAACTGACTCTACGCCGCTCCTCTGATGTGGCTAATCGTCAGCTCTGCCAACAGGATGTTTCCGATAGGCTCTCATTTCTATTTCCCCTGCAAAAAACACGACAAAGCAGCCTCGTTGCTTATCTCGTTATCCTCCGTGACAATTCATCTCATCATTTGATAAACTGTCTGTAGATCGCGAAACCAGATTGCGCTTCCTGGGAAGGCAATGAGAAGAGGACAATCTATGCGCTATGAAGATCGATTGGCCTTACGCCGTTTAATCGAAGAGCAACAGGCTGCTGCACTCGGTACAGTTACTCCTGACGGGGTGCCATTTGTGTCTTATGTGCTGTACGCCGTTGAACGACGGGATGGACACACACCGGGTCTACTGCTTTTGTTGAGTCGCCTGGCAGCGCATACCAATCATCTGCTGGCCGGTTCACCGCTCTCGCTGTTAATCACTGCCTCACCGCAAGGTGTTACCGACCCCCAAGCGTTGGCCCGTGTCACGTTACAAGGTTCTGCTCAAGACATACCAAGGCATTCGCCCGACTTTCCGACAGCACAATCAATATACTTACAGCGTTTACCTGCACAGCAACACCTGTTTGCCCTGCCGGATTTCACCTTATTCCGTGTCACGCTCCACGAGGCGCGGTATATTGGTGGTTTCGGACGAGCTTTTACGCTTGATGCTGCTAGATTAGCGGAAGCGCTTATGGTCACAGAACCGGCATAATCGATCAGTGAAAGCGGTTTTTATAGTTTGTCTGAAAAATAATCCTCTTGCCTGCGCTACGTTGGTGTCATATGGCCTGTTGAAGCCATGCTTCAGTAGGAATTGCCTCAATCCTTTATTTCGGGGTATCGAGATTCAGGATTTAGCAAAAAGTGCCAAGCCCAACGCAAACATGCCCGGCGCAAGACCGGAAAGGCTCAATATAGTAACAACGATTGGTGGTAACCATATCTCATACCAGGAATTGATCGTAGCGTCTTGAGGCATTTGCGGGTCATACAGGATCAGTACTTGATCACCTACGCGGTAGGAGGTGGAACTACCACCAGTATTGCTCTCAAACTGGAAAGTCTCGCCAGTTTGCGTTTGGAACTCGATTCGTGGATAGTAGTTTATATCATCACCAATACGCCGTCGAGTGACTTCGACTACAGTACCTGTACCATCGATCATCCTTTTTAAACGCTCACTAGTCGCGTTCAGCCAGAACAAGCCGATGAACAGTACGACCAGGCCAATTACGGTAAAGGTTAGACCGATGAGTAGAGCACCCGTTCTAGACAGTGGTCGTGAACTCATGAGAGTGTCCTCCGATTACTAAATTTGCCTCAATATCTCTAATGAAGTACTGTATCGAGTAGGTATTGCAGACAATAGCTGGTGTTTGCCAAAAATAATGACTTTCACCGTACCGTAGAGGAGGAAACTGTCTCTGATGGTGTGTTGAGATAGTCTGCGTGAGGCTCGCTGAAGATTGCCCCCTACCTATGGACTACCGTCAGTCCTGACCGGTACGCCACGTGTTCATGGGGTATTGTACAATGAAATAGCAAAGAGATACAAAATATCATTATCGTAATCTTTCAGATTATTGCCAACAATGAGCGGAAGAGTGCGCGGGCCTCCGGCCCGCCTTGTGCGACATACTGTGGGGCAAGCATTGCCCGCCCTATCAACAAGCTATCTGGAGCGGGCATCCGACCTACCCATGATCCCCTTTCCTCGCCCTATGTAGACGAGGAAAAAGGTTGGGGTGAGAAGCGCCGGGCATGCTGATAAGACATGCGCTGGCTGCCACGTGATCACCCTATACGGCTGGTAAGGCTTTTCAACGTTCTCACCTTGCGCGGTAGAGGCAATGTGAGGAGAGGAATGGAGAGATTCCCAACTCGTCTACTGCGCGTGCGGAGATGTACTGCTTCCCGTTCCGACTGTGCGCTGCTTCCCCCTGTTTGTCTCGCCGATGACGCCCGTCCCTGACTTGTAGGGGCAACTGCCCAACCCGCCCGCGCAGGGGCGACTGCCCAATCCCCCCGCAAAACCGGCTACGTCGCAAGCGAATCGGTCTCGCAACCATAGGGTAGGGGCGGGTGCTCAACCCGACCGCCATATGCCATATCTAGCATTCCTGCCCAATGCGGGCCAAAGGCCCGCGCACCCAGGGAAACTATGTGGGATAGTAATGCGTGCGAAAGATGTTCATCGGTGAACACGATCAACACCTGATAACTCTGAAAAGCCATACACGGCTGGTACCCATCGTTCGTTACATTAGCACGCCATCCCCAGCCCCCGCTTGCGTCACCCCGCCCAAGCCCCCCTGCAAGTGGGGGGAGGGGGATTAGGGAGTGACGAGTATGATTCGGCGAGACAACGAGGGTCTGGCCGCAGGCTACCGTCCGAACGAAGAGCTGCATGCTTTCGCACGGGCTGCGAACAGTCTGGAAACCTCTCCTTACCTCCCAACTGCCGGGGTAGGGAAAAACTTTGAAAACCCTGAGCAGAATGAGGTATCATCTGTTAACTAGACTTCAGTTCTGCTATGTATGATTGTACTACCTTTTCTCAGAGGAATTAGAAGCCTATCTTAATTCAGCACTTTACGAAAAAACTTCTAAACGTTATATCATGTTGTAGCGTTAAATTAGGAATACAGCAGGATACATCTCTTAATAGCAGATTATTTTAGCGGTTAGAAGTTACACGATCATGCCGATAGAATTACTCGCTTCCATTCTGTTTCTCTGGATCAGTGCTGGTCTGACCGGCAGTATCGCCTATTATGCGTTTCGGCGAGCGAGTCAGCCTGGTGCACTTGTACTGGCGTTCTTGCTGTCGGCGATGAGTGCGTGGTCGGTATTGTATGCTGTTGAACTGCTCGTACCTGAGTTGCAGGGGAAGGTACTCGCAGCTCAATTGCAATATCTTGCTATTGCGGCTATTCCACCACTGTGGTTGATCTTTTCTTTGCAATACACCGGTCGTGCCGATTGGTTGACTCCAGCTCGCCAGCGCTGGCTATTTATCCCTGGGATCATAACCTGTCTTCTCGTGTTCACTAATCAATGGCATGGTCTCATCTGGCAAGGCGTGGCACTCGATCCTGCCGGTCATCGTGAATTGTACATAATCGGCAGGGGATTTTGGTTTTGGGTGCATACCACGTATGCTTACGGATTGATCGTTAGCGGTATTATTCGCTTCGTCTGGTTTGCTGTACAGGTTCCAAAACTATACCGGCTGCAAGCTCTGTTTATGGTTGGTAGCACGCTCGTGCCACTGATGGGAAATGCCGTCTATCTCTTCGGTGGCCTGCCACGTAGTTGGTTCGACCCCACTCCATTTTTCTTTTCCGCTTCAGGAGTGTTGTTGGCGGTTGGCTTTTTTCGGGTAGGGTTATTTGACGTAACCCCTATCGCTGCGCGAATGATCATTGCCAACCTGCAAGATGCAGTGATTGTGCTCGATCATCTGTATCGCGTTATTGATCTGAACCCGGCAGCCCGTCAACTCTTTCAATGTGGTGAAGAGGTTATCGGCCATGATTTTCGCGATGTACTGCGCCTGCATGGACTAACATTTGCCCGTGATGTTATGGCTGAAGGTCAACAGGAAATTGTCTTTCATCGTGAAGGAGTGCAGCACATTTTCCGGCGAACGGTTTCGGTGATTCGCGACCGAAAGGGGCTGTCACTCGGTTATATACACGTCTGGCGCAATGTGACCCACGAGCAAGAGCTGCTTGCTGCCGAGCGCCAGCATGCTGAACGCCAGCGGTATCTTGTGCAGGCAATTGGCGAGCTGTTAGTTGCCGTCGATCTGGAAACCTTTTACACGACGCTTATGAAAGCTGCTCAACAGGTATTGAGCGCTGACCGGACAGCGGTGTATCTCTATGACCGTGAAACAGATAGTTTGAGTTGTCCGTATGCGAATGGTCTTTCCAGAGAATACGTTGATGCGATTAACCGCTTCTTTCATAAAGTTCCAGGCGCACGACTGTTACAGCGACCCCAGCCAATAGTCATTACCGATGCGCAAACCGATCCGGCAACTGCTGCATTACGCGAGGTCATCGTGCACGAAGGATTTCACACGTATGCGGTTTTTCCACTGATCGGGTCTCATGGTCTCTTTGGTGCGTTTGCGGTCTATCGTAATGTTATCAAACTCTTTTCGGAAGATGAAGTTCACGGCGGTCAGACCCTGGCGTACATGGCTGCGGCCATGCTAGAAAATAGCCGTCTGCTGGCTGCTACTCGCCAGTATGCCCGTCGGATGGCACTGCTAAACGAGATTACCCGAGCAGCGCTGGAGGTCCATGACCTTCAACAAATGTCGCGGTTGCTCGCCAATCGGCTGGGAGTGTTGTTTGAGGCAGATGGCTCGTTTATCACCCTGTGGGATGACCATCTGCAACGACCGGCGCCAGCAGCGGCCAACGATGAGTTACACGATTATTATGTGCAGATTCGGGCTGAACCTGGTGAGCCAACCCTCACAGAGGCCGTCTTGCAGGCTGGCAAGGTTTTAGCCGTGGAAGACCTGTCTAACACGCCATACCTCAGTCCACGGATTGCAGCGTTGTTACCAACCCGTTCAATGCTGGCGTTACCGTTGATTGTCGAGCAGCAGAAGCTTGGGGCTGCATTGATTGGATTTAACCAACCGCACCGCTTTACCGCCGAAGAAATATCTCTTGGTGAACAGGCAGCGGCCCAGATTGCACTGGCAATCGTGAAAACCCGACTGCTGGTAGCCGAGCGAGAACAACGGCAATTAGCCGAAGCATTACGCCAGGCAGGACTGGCGCTGAGTGAAACTCTTGACCTTAACACGGTTCTTGAGCGGCTTCTCGATGAATTGCAGCGCGTTATACCGTATGACTCGGCAAATGTCATGATGGTTGAGCATGATGCGCAACAACAACCCATCCGTGCTTACCTGACACACCTCCGTGGGTATGAACAATTCGGCGAAAAGGTTGCTCGTGCTGCTGAAGCCGTTATATTCGAGATTGCGACGACACCCAACTTGCAGAGGATGATTGAAACCAGACGGCCACTCATCATTTCGGATACAGCTTCCTATCCCGGTTGGATTCATATCGAAGCGGCGTCCCATGTGCGTTCATGGGCAGGAGCACCGATTATTGCCCATGGGCAGGTGATAGCCTTCTTTTCACTCGATAAAACTGAGCCTTATTTTTATCGTCAGGAGCATGCTACGTATTTGGCAGCTTTTGCCAGTCAGGCTGCGCTGGCTATCGAAAATGCCCGTTTGTATAGTGAGGCGCAGCGGCGCAGTGAAGAGCAGCGCATGCTGTATGCGGCTGCTCGTGATTTTAGTGCTGGTTTGGAGGCAGAGGCGATCTTACAAGCCGTTGTTCATCATACCGTCGAGGCACTACGAGCGGCAATATGTATTGTCTTACGATGGGAGCCGGCATCCGAACAGTTGGTTGTTGTACAGGCATGTGAAGCAGTGACAAGCGGTAGTATGCCACTGACCACCGCATACAGTCTACGTACAGAACCCATGTTGTACCGCGCATTAACGGAATGTGAACCGTTGCGTCTTCAGCCTCATTCGGCTGATGATAGTACGTTTCTGTTCCGGTTTGCTCAGATGAAGTTGCTCATCTTGCCGCTGGCAACCGGTTTAAAGAGCGCAGTGTACGGTCTGGTTGTCGTTGGTCGTACCGCTGATGCGGTTGATTTTAACGATACCGATGTGCAGTTAGGACAAAGCCTGGCGACCCAGGCCGCAACTGCACTTGAGAATGCACGGTTGTATGCAGAGGTTGAATCTCTGGCAGTAACGGACAGTCTTACCGGAATCGCGAATCGGCGTGCGTTTGATCGTGCTCTCGAACGTGAGCTGGTGCGTGCTCGCCATTATGGGTATCCGCTGGCGTTGGTCATGATAGATGTCGACTCGTTCAAGCAGTATAACGACACTTATGGCCATCTGGCCGGTGATCAACGGCTACGTGCAGTTGCCCGCCTGTTAACGCAATGTGTGCGTGACATCGACTTTGTGGCTCGCTATGGTGGTGAGGAGTTTGTGATTATCTTGCCAGATACCAATAGGCAGCAGGCATTGCAGGTTGCCGAGCAGATTCGTCGGAGCGCCGAAGCTGAGTACACAGGATCGTTGAATGGTCAGGTTATTCCGGGTTATACGCTGAGTATGGGTGTGGCCGTCTTTCCTGAAGATGCCCAAACACCAGCTGAATTGTTGTTGGCCGCCGATTATGCCGAGTTGACGGCAAAGCGTACTGGAAAGAATCGGGTCTGTAGTATAGCTCTTAAATGACGAAAGCCGGTTCTGATAGTTATCTGGTGACCACTCACTGTTGTCTTTTCTATTATGCACATTATTACCGGTAGGGACGGGTTTCTTTCAGTAACCTGGTACAACCGGCTCGTCCCTACCGGTGATGTCAGATTGGGTTGAAACCTGGCTCATTCGTATGTCAGGTGTTGTCCGAAGTGTTTATTGTCCAGTGATCTGTCTATGTGATAACTGATGGGTTAAGAGAATCGCCTGCGCCACCTCGCGCATTGTCTTACGGTTACGCATTGCCAGTTGTTGAATCCGGCGAAATGCCTCTGCTTCACTCAAGCCGTGCTCATCCATTAAGATACCCTTGGCCTGTTCAATCTCTTTGCGCGTTTCCAGACGCTCTCGCAACGTCAGCATCTCCTTCCGTCGCGTTTGATAGTCTTGCCAGCGTGCAAGCGTAATCTCGATCAGCGGCAAGAGGTCGGTATCGCGAAATGGTTTTATGAGACAGCCAAACACCCCTGCGGCTCGTGCTCGCTCGGCCAGTTCACGTGATGCTGATGCCGTAAGCAGGATAACCGGCGCTAAGCCCTCCTGGTGAAGTATCGTTGCAACTTCTAGACCATCGAGATAGGGCATTTTGTAATCGAGCAGCACCAAATCAGGTCGTACCTGGCGCGCTACTGCAACTGCCTGCTGACCATCAGCCGCTTCGCCGACGATCAAATAACCGAGTGCGAGTAATACTTCACGTATGTGGAATCGAATCAATGCCTCATCGTCTGCTATTAAGAGTCGCGCTGTCATGCGTGCTCCAAACACAATAAGCACCTGCCGCCGCAACCGTTGCGACGTGCAGGTGGCATCAATGCGGATATAACGTATATGTTTAGTATAAAGGAACAAATGCGTCAGCGGCTATGGCTGAATTGCACAATATGTTATGTACGCTCGTGACGAGTTCCGTTACAACGGTTCAACACCGTGCCCGGCTGTGATATGATCGAGTTCGATGGTACCCCCGCGTAAGCGAAAACCACCTTGGAAAGGATTGGTTGCCAGAAAGAGCGGCGTATCGAGATCGACGAAACGAAACCCACCTAACCCGGCCGCGAAATGGGCCGACATGGTCATAGCCAGGATCGATTCGACCATACCGCCGATCATAAGCCCCAGTCCCGCAGCACGGGCAATCGCTGCAATTTCGAGTGCTTCAACTACCCCGCTCTTCATCAGTTTGATATTGATGACATTGGCTGCGCGTTCCTGCACAATTCGTAAGACGTTTAACGAGCTACTCGCTGTCTCGTCGGCCGCAATCGGTACCCCACCCCATTGCACCAGTTGACGCAGACCAGCCCAATCATCGGCTGCAACCGGTTGTTCGACCAGTACCGGAACGATCCGCTGCAAGCTCAGGGCGCCAAGGAGTTCGAGCATCTGTTCGGCAGTAAGACCACCATTCCCATCGAGGATGAGCGGGGCCTCTGGTGCCAGCGCATAGATTGTCGTGATGCGGGCCAGATCGTGTGCTAGATCACTGCCACCGATTTTAATCTTAATTTGACGGATACCCCGTTCGAGAATATCCAGCGTGGCTAACGCTGCTTCTTCGACCGTACCGGTCGTGATCGTCATATCGGTTTCGAGCGTATGCCCAGCGCCGCCAAAGAAGACGTAGAGCGGTAGCCGATAATGGCGGGTCAGGGCATCGAGAATTGCTGTCTCGATAGCGCAGCGCGCCGATCCGCTTGTGCTAATCCGATCACGCAGCAGCGCGGCAATCGCTCGCCATTCACGCACATCAGCACCCTCGATTGCTGAACGTACTGATTCAATCGCCTGCTGTGCGTTGGCCTGGGTTTCACCGTTGAAGGCCGGAAAAGGCGCTGCTTCACCATAACCGCGAATGCCGTTGACAAGTTCGACTGTCACTAACAGATTACGGGCGATCTCCTGACTACCGCCGGCGATCCCAAACGGATTACGCAGCGGGATGTCAAGAGGAGTGACAGATAGCGAGCGAATAACGGTGCTCATCATTGTCTCAGCTCGTATCAGGCACGGTATTGCTGTTGCAGGTAGACCGTAATTGTGACTAGCACGATGATCGCTCCCAACACCTGCCAAAGGTTCTGCAATTGCTCACCGAGGAGCAATGCGGCCAAACCTAATGCACTGATCAGTCGCCAACCCATCGTACTACTGATCAGCGGCGCACCCAGTTGGCGAAGGGCAACGATCTGGCCGAGGTTGGCTCCCAGGAGAACGAAGACCACAAAGGCTGCGAAGACCGCCCAATCGTGTGGCCCGATAACGGCAAACTGGTACCATTGCTCGCCGAGCACGAGGCTCATTGCGCCGCATGTTATCGTGAGGGCAACCAGTTGCACAAACAACATCGCTTCGGCGCTGATATTGCTAACCGACGTTGCACGTGGGATCAGTATCATGTAAAAGGCTAACGCAAATGCCGAGATCAGGGCAATGACGATGCCCAGGACATCGCTTTCGGTCAGGCGCAACACAGTACCATTGCTGAGATCGCCACTCATCATCAATAATGAGCCAAAGAACGAAAGGCCAATGGCCGGAAGTGTGAAGCGAGGTAAGCGGTTGCGAAAGAACAATTTGCTCAAGAGGGCGACAATAAGTGGTGTAAGCAATGTGATAAGTTGCACGTAGATGGCTAACGTGAAGCGTGCTGAAGTGAGATTGGTCATTGCCCGAATACTGACGACTAGTGCAAACAACCAGATAATCGGCGTGTGCCAGATGTCTGTGCGAATATGCCGGTAGGCAAACGGTACATATACGATCAGCGCCAGGAGATTACCGAGCGTGAGGATAGCCATGCTCGGTAAGTGACTGATCGTTTGGAGATAGCGCGCCAAGACTGGATACGCACCCCATCCAGTGTGGGCAAAGAGCGCTATGATTACCCAGAGCCATGAGACGCCAGTATGAGTTGTCGTTGCTGTGGTGGAAGATGCGTTATTCATAGGCTGTATTATAACCCGAATTAACAAGATGAATTGAAGGTATAAAGACGAATGAACATTCAACTCGCCGAAC
The DNA here is from genome assembly GCF_030444705.1 of Chloroflexus sp. MS-CIW-1. NCBI lineage: Bacteria > Bacillati > Chloroflexota > Chloroflexia > Chloroflexales > Chloroflexaceae > Chloroflexus > Chloroflexus sp. MS-CIW-1. The sequence continues at coordinate 571,514 of NZ_JAUBWR010000001.1, read as the reverse complement.
TGATTGCGGCCGGTGGAACGGTTAGCGAGCCAATCCACGCCGACACCTTCACCGATTGGAGTTACGATTCGCGGCTTACCGCTGCCGGAGAGTGCTTTATTGCGTTGCGCACTGCACGGGCAGATGGTCACGATTATATTCCGGCTGCGATAGCTGCCGGTGCGCGTGGTGTCTTGTGTGTGCGTCCACCGCATGATGCTGGCAATGCAACGGTAATCATCTGTGCTGATCCACAGACAGTACTGCTCCGTTGGGCAAGTGCACGCCTGCGGACGTTGCAGCCAACGGTGATCGCTGTGACCGGTGGGATCGGGAAGACTCTGGCGCGGCGAGCGATTGCGGCCGTGTTAGCTATGCAGGCGCCTACCTTTCAAAGTCGTCGTAATTTCAATTCGCTCCTCGGATTACCGATTGCACTGGCCCGTCTCAGTCAGACTGACCGCTACGCAGTGCTCGAGTTTGCCGGTGAGCATCTGGCTCCGCTGGCAACGGCGTTTCCGCCTCAGATCGCGGTGGTAACACCCGCTGCCGATACGGCGATGGCCGCATTCCTGGCCGACAAAGGAGTAATGGTGGTTGCCGCCGAAGGGATTTCACCGGCAAATATTTGCTATGGCACCGGTCATGAGTGTGCCGTGCGGGCAACCGATATTTCCTGCCACCGTCATGGTGTGGATTTTGTTGCTTCAAGCCGGGAAGTAACCATTCCCGTTTCAACCCCGCTTTTGGGCCTTCCCGGTGTGATGGCGGCACTGGCTGCCGTTACGGTTGGACTGATATGCGGCGTTCCACCGGAGGCGATCCAAAACGCCCTAGCTCATCTTGCAGCACCGGCGGGGCGTTTACGTCCACTACCTGGCACCAATGGTGAACTCATTCTCGACGATAGTTTCAATGCTACTCCAGCAGCCATGGTGGCGGCAATGCAAACCATGGCTGCCTTGACGGCCAAACGCCGCATTGCCGTTTTAGGTACGCCCACCGAATTGCCTGCCATTGATGCAACGCCATTTCTAACCGAACTTGGTGCTCTAGCGGCCCGTAGTGCCGATTACCTGGTACTCAAAGGGGGTGGGGCGGCAGTGATGGCCCAGGCTGCACGGACGGCCAACCCCGCCATTCCCATTCACGTCGTTGATACCAACGAAGCGGCACGTGCTGCTTTGCCCAACAAACGCAACCAGGGCGATCTGGTGTTGGTGTCGGGTGGAGCTGGTGAGCGGCTTGAACAGGTTGTAGCTCCTCTGTTAGCTGCCGACTGTCCGCCAGAACATCACCTCGTGCGCCAGGAACCGGCCTGGCGTAGTGTGCGGATCGGTGATCCGGCACGTCCAACCTGGGTGCATCTCGATCTGACTGCCATTGCCGACAATGTTCGTGCGCTCCGAACTCATACCGGTGTACCACTGATGATCGTGCTTAAAGGTGATGGGTACGGGCATGGTGCAGCACGAGTAGCGCGGGCGGCATTGCGAGCAGGGGCCGAGATGTTGGCTGTTGCGACCCTTGGGGAAGGACGGGCATTGCGCGTACAGGGCATTCACGCGCCGATTCTGGTGCTAGGCTACACGCCGCCGTGGCAGGTCGCCGAAGCGATCCGGCTCGATCTGATGATAACACTCTTCGATTACGATACGGCTCTAGCACTTAGTAATGCTGCTACCGAAATCAGACGCCCTGCCCGTGTGCATGTCAAAGTTGATACCGGAATGGCTCGTCTGGGTTTGGCACCGGCTGAGGTCGCACCATTTCTGACCCGATTACGCGATCTCCCTGCCATCGAGGTTGTTGCGCTCTACACCCATTTTGCCCGCGCCGATGAAGACGACCCAACTCCAACCGAGCAGCAATTGGCTCGTTTCCAAACACTGGTTACCGAACTTACCGCAGCCGGTCTACGTCCACCACTGCTTCATGCGGCTAATAGTGCGGCGACATTGCGCTTTCCGGCCAGCCATTTCGATATGGTTCGACCAGGATTGGCTTGCTACGGATTGGCGCCAGGGGCTGCTGTTCCCCTCTTGCCAGGCATGCGGCCAGCACTAAGCTTTTACAGTGAAGTAGCGCAGGTCAAGGAACACCCGCCTGGCACGCCAATCTCCTACGGTGGTACCTTTATCACAGCCCGCCCATCGCGCATTGCTACTATTCCGGTAGGTTACGCCGACGGGCTGCGTCGTTCACCGCCGTGGCGGGAAGTGCTGATTCGAGGGAAACGGGCACCGATTGTCGGGCGCATTTGCATGGACTATGCGATGGTCGATGTAACCGATATTCCTGGCGTTCAGCGTGGTGATACCGTCACACTCATAGGACAACAGGGAGAGGATTCGATAGGTGTTGATGAGATTGCTAGTTGGTTGGGAACGATCAGCTACGAAGTATTGACCGGCATCTTACCGCGCGTGCCGCGCGAGATAGAACCGTAGGGATACATTCTCGTCAGCGCAAAAGCAGTTCCACATTGTTCAAGCAGATCCGTGTACAATGTCAATCAACAGCAGCTTCGCAAAATGATGGTAAGGAGCAGTTTATGCTGACCCCATTTCAAAATGAACCGTTTGGTAACTTTGACAGTGGCGACCGACGGACGGCGATGCAGCGAGCGATTCGTCATGTTGCCGGGCAATTGGGCGCCACCTATCCGCTGATTATCGGTGGTGAACGGATTGTGACTGAGCGTAAATTGCCTTCGATCAATCCGGCAGAACCGAAAAAAGTTGTGGGCTATGCCAGTAGTGCCTCGCAAGAGCAGGCCCATCAAGCATTGCTGGCGGCTGATGCCGCGTTCCGCACCTGGTCGCGTACACCGGTTAGTGCGCGCGCACAGGTGTTGTTGCGGGCCGCGGCAATCATGCGGCGGCGGAAGGAGGAACTGGCTGCATGGATGATGCACGAGGTGAGCAAGAACTGGGTTGAAGCCGATGCCGACGTTGCCGAAGCGATTGACTTTTGTGAGTGGTATGCGCGTCAGGCAATTGCACTTCAGGGCGAACGGCAACCCCTCGTTCCTTACCCCGGTGAGGATAACGAGCTGCGCTACCTGCCGTTAGGGCCTGGACTGGCGATACCTCCCTGGAACTTCCCGCTGGCAATTGTGACGACACTCACTGTTGCGCCGATTGTCGTGGGGAATACGGTCGTGTTGAAACCCTCACCACGCGCACCGGTCATTGCGGCTATTCTCGTCCAGATTCTCGAAGAGGCTGGGTTACCGCCTGGTGTTGTGAATCTGGTGACCGGGGAAGATGCGGTCTTAGGTGATTTCCTGGTCGATCATCCGTTGGTGCGCTTCATTGGCTTTACCGGTTCAAAGAATGTCGGTCTGCGGATTCAACAGCGGGCTGCTGTGCGTCAACCTGGTCAGAACTGGCTCAAGCGCACAATCCTTGAAATGGGTGGAAAAGACGCAATTATTGTCGATGAAACTGCCGATCTGGAAGCCGCGGCAACCGGTATTGTGGTGAGTGCGTTCGGTTTTCAGGGGCAAAAATGTAGTGCTTGCTCACGCGCAATTGTCGTTGATCAGGTCTACGATCAGGTCTTGCAGCGAGTCGTCGAGAAGACGAAGGCGTTGCGGCTTGGGAATCCTACCAAACCAGAAACCGATCTAGGCGCGGTGATTGATCAGCGGGCCTTTGACACCATCAGTCAGTATATTGCGATTGGTCAGGAAGAGGGCCGACTGGTTACCGGTGGTGAAGTCATTGATCACGAACTGGTCAAGGATGGTGGCTTTTTCATCAATCCAACCATCTTTGCTGATGTCCATCCTCATGCCCGTATTGCCCAGGAAGAGATTTTTGGTCCGGTGCTGGCCTTCATCCGTGCTGCCAATTTCACCGAGGCCCTGGCTATTGCAAACGATACTGAATACGGTCTGACCGGTGGTCTTTACAGCCGGAGTCTCGAACGCTTGGAGCAGGCTCGCGAAGAGTTTCATGTCGGTAATCTCTATTTCAATCGGAAGTGTACCGGTGCTCTGGTTGGAGTGCAGCCATTCGGTGGCTTTAAGATGTCAGGCACTGACAGCAAGGCCGGTGGCACCGATTACCTACGTCTGTTTACTCAGCCTAAGGTCATTAGCGAGCGCTTTTAAGAGTATGCATGATTAGAATTGGATGCGCAGTTTGGGCTTATCACGGTTGGGTAGGTGATCTCTTCCCACCAGGAACACGCAGCAGCGAGTTTCTCAGGCTCTATAGCCGAAAGCTGACGACAGTGGAAGGAAATACGACTTTTTACGCAACGCCATCGGCAGCGATGGTTGCACGCTGGGTCGAAGAGACTCCTCCTACCTTTCACTTTTGTTGTAAGCTGCCGCGTGAAGTGAGTCACAACGGCTTCCTTGTCGAGCGCCTGCCGCAGGCCCAGACCTTCGTTGAACGAATGCAAGGTCTAGGATCGCGCTGTGGTCCGTTCTTCTTGCAACTACCGCCGAGCTACGGTCCGGCTCGTCTTGCCGATCTGGAACGGTTTTTGGCCGGTTGGCCACGTGATGTTGCGCTGGCAGTGGAGGTTCGTCATCCCGACTGGTATTTGCCACTGGGCGAGGAACCACTGATGACGCTCCTTAACCGCTATCAGGTGGGGCGGGTTGTAATGGATGTTCGTCCAATCCGCGATCCGGCCGATCCGGCTGGTTCACTGCTTGCCGATGCACGAGAGCGTAAACCCGATGTGCCATTACGACCGTTGCGCAGCAGTGGGCCAACGTTGATACGCTATATCGGTCATCCCGATTTGGCTTGTAATGCCCCGTTTCTCGATGAATGGGCGGCACGGATTGCAGAATGGGCACAGACCGATCCGCGCATCTACCTGTTTATGCATTGCCCTGATGAATCCCGCTCACCAGACCTCTGCCGCCAGATCGCAGCGCGTCTGCGTGAACGCGGGGCACCGTTGGTTGAGCCATTGGATGAACCGCCACCATCACCAATGCAACTCGATATGTTTGGTTTGTCATAGGGGTGTCGTCGTGGTGGTGATGTGCATCACATCTGTGACATCATCTGCGGTATTGTATCTGGCTTTGTCAGGGCATGAGGCGCTGGCTGGCAACTGAACCTTGTCCGGGGTGGATAGGTTGATTTCCCACCTATAGGGCTGGTTATTAGCTCTGTGCAAGGAACCTATCTGCAACAGCCGGTTGCAGGAGAAGATCAGTCGGCGTAGTTCGCAAACCACTTTGCTAGTAGGCGGAGTGGTGCTCATTGGTGCTGCGCCTGCCTGTTGAGTTTCACTCGTGGAGAGTACATTCCATCGGCATCAGACTAATCGTCGATTGTGTTCGTTCCGAGTATGCGGAAAAAATAGGATTGACCTCATCGCCACTATTCCTGTTGAGGAGAAACAATGTATGCGACTTGCTACGATCTTTGGTCGTACCCTCCGTCAGGCGCCGACCGAAGCCGATAATCCGGCAGCGCAGTTGCTCTGGCGGGCCGGGATGCTGCGTTCGCTGGATACCGGCGAACCTGCTTTATTGCCGTTGGGAAATGCGGTTTTGCAGCATCTGATAACCCATCTGACCAATACGCTTCGTCGTAATGGTTCCCAAGAAATCTACCTGCCAACAATGGCGAGTTGGTTGGATGTGATAACCACTCTGGCCCGCCGTGAGATCGATTCATACCGTCAGTTACCGCTATCTGTCTGGAGTCTGCGCCGCCGCCGGCGCGCAACGGTGCGTCAACGATCGGGGCTGCTCGATCTGCCCGTTGTAACATCCTTGAGCTGGGCAGGGTTAGCACTCGACGTTGCTCAAGCTCAAACGAACCTCGCAGCAATCATTGAACAGTTACGCACAACGCTGCACGAGTGCGGGCTGACGGTTGTGGCCGATGCGCTCAAGACGGAACGTGGCGCAACGATCATTGTTGATACAAAAGCAGGACCGCTCACGACCCTCGATTGTCCGGTTTGTGGGGGACGTGCGCCAATCGACCTGGCGCCGCTCGCTCCTCTGCCGCCGTATTCCGGGCTGGCACCGGCCATGAGTCTGGTTGAAACACCCAACGCGAATACTATAGCAGCCCTGGCTACCTTCCTTGGCATCTCAACCTCAGCTACGGCCAAAGCTCTTTTCTTCAATGCACGTTGTGCTGGTGAGCAGCGCCTGATCTTTGCCGTGGTGCGTGGCGACCGCGAAGCGAGTTTGTCTAAATTGGCTGCGGTTGTTGGCGCCGATGAACTGTTGCCTGCCGACGAAGCGCAGATTAGGGCGTGTGGTGCCGTACCTGGTTACGCCTCACCGGTTGGCCTGCACAACGTGTTCGTAGTTGCCGATCAGACGGTCACGAATGGCGCGCCACTCGTGGCCGGCGCCAACCGCCCCGGTTATCATCTACGTGATGTTGTGTATGGGCGCGATTGGCAGGCAACGCTGGTCGCCGATATTGCGCAGGCGATGGTTGGTGATCCATGTCCGTTTTGCGGTACGGCGCGTGTGCAAGGAAATGGCGCGGCGGTTGGTGTTGTAACACCGCTCCAAGCGACCACAATACTCGTGCAGGATGCAGATGGCCACAATCGACCATTGGTGATCGCGGGTATCGAACTCGACCTTGAACCACTCTTGCACATTGCGGTAGAGCGGAATCACGATGAGCGTGGCATTGTGTGGCCGGTTGCGATTGCGCCGGTAGCTGTGCATCTGGTAACAATAGGCCGGAGCGATGCACTCATCACTGCCGCCCAGACACTAGCCACTGAACTACAGACTGCTGGTTGGCGAGTGCTGATCGATGATCGCGATGAACGAGCCGGGGTAAAGTTCAACGATGCTGATCTGATCGGTGCACCCTGGCGGGTCGTCATCAGTGAGAAGCTTCTGGCGACAAACCAGGTTGAAGTTCGCTATCGCACAGCCGGTCAGCCGACGATTGTGAACAGAAGCGAACTGAAAGATGTTCTAGCAGGTGCAGTAGCAAACGGTTCCTGATCTGCGCTGGTATCGGTTACCGAGCGGTTTTCAACATGCCCAGTACCTGCACGGTAGAGAGCGCCTGGCGTTCCGTACCATTCTCTAGCCCTCTTTCTTTCTCACAGAGAGGAGGAGGTGTTTGCGTAGATTGGGAACTGTTACCTCTACCGGGGTCGGAAAAGCACGCTGAAAGAACCTGACCGAGATATTCTGTTGCAAAAGTGCAAAAGAAGGAGGGGCAGCTCGCGAACCGCCACTCTAGTACTGCGAGGTGATAGACATTGATGTTGCGTCCGTCCGTCGGGGTTTACTCGTGGGGATACGTCATCGTCTTGTCACACTGCATCGGTATCAGGCTGATTATCATCGTGTGCCATTTAGAGCCTATCCGGAATATCCTGTCACGGCACCTATCCAACATATCCTGTCGCCGAAGCAGATCGGTCGAGACACAGCGGCGCTACGCCCATTCAATTAGCGTGAGATGAGTGTTCGGATAAAATTCCTGCCCGGTCACCACAAGACGACGAGCGACGTGCTGCTACTGCGTTCCGAGTATCTTCACAAGCCAGGCTCTGACAGCGGCGCGGGCTGCTTCTGCGGAAGGTGAACCATCGGTATACAGTGCACCCGAACGCACGACGGCAATCGTCTCCTGAAACTTTTGGAACGCATTTAGATCGGCCAACCGATCTGGCTGCCCAGCGCCATCGGTCAGCTTAACGAGCGCTTCAGGGCGATTAGAAAAGACGACATAGTGCTCGATCAAGCCTACTGCACGGAGAGGATGATCGATCTCGCCGATGAAAATCGTGGTGTTTCCAGCTCGCTGCTCGGTAATGGTTTCGCCACGATTACGGCGTATCGTCAGATGTTTCTCTAAAAACAGGCGAGCCTGGGGATCATTGCGTGAGGCAAGAAAGATCAGCACCTCACCGTTCGTCATCAGATCAGTTGCGACATCGCGCGTTACGGGTGTAAAATCACGCACAACAATCGCAATATCACTGCCAATCCACGTTACTACATCGCGATCCAGGTCGACCCCAAGCAACGCCGCGATATTGGCTGCTGCATCAGATGACAGCGCCAGGCCGAAAATTTCATTCAACGCACGTTCAATACGCGGTTGTTCAGGCACATCGCTCAGAGTTGGCGATAGACTGGCGTACAGTTGAACGTCAGCAGGTAAGAGTTCGGCCGGTGCCGGCCCCTTTTGAACGGTAATAAACCAGTAGAGAAAGATGGCGCCTAGCAAAACAGCGATGAGCGTAATGGCCAGACCACCGACGAAAGCATACCCAAGGCCGCGCTCACGCGGTACAGTTGGAGAGTTGATCATACGTTGTGCAAGTTATGTCTACGAGTCCATGTTGTGTTTTCCATTAGCATGGTACCATGAATTACACGTGTTAACAAAAAGTGCGCTCGTAAGGAAACCGGGTATCAGTTGCTGTGACAAACATTTTACAATGTGAAACGTGCGGTTGCTGGCATCTGTTATCCCTCTGCGTTCCTCTACGGCGAAAGAAGGGTGAAATGAAGCACGATGCGGAACAGGCTGCACACACCTGGGCGCATTCTCAGCGTCGGTTAGTATGAGCACATCACTCAGGAACAGGCAGACAGGTATGCAAATCGAGACCTTACCGGTAACGGCGGCCATTGGACACATCCTCTGTCACAATATAGCCGATGCACAGGGACGGAAAGCTTTCAATAAGGGTCGCCAATTACAGGCTGACGATGTACCGCGCCTTGCTGAGCTGGGTTGTACCACTGTGCGGGTTGCCGTACTGGAGGCTGATGATGTGCACGAAGATGAGGCAGCATTGCGTCTGGCCCAGGCCGTGGCTGGAGCCGGTGTGGTCATCGGTGAACCATACGCCGGACGGGTAAACCTCCGTGCTGCGTACAACGGCCCGTTGATGATCGACGCTGAAGCGTTGCTGGCAATCAATTTGATCGACGGTTTAACCGTTGCAACATTACCTCCGTACACACTGGTCTCGGCCGGTCAGATGCTTGCCACAATTAAGATTATTCCATTTGCAGTACCTGCCTCAGACATTGCACGGGCTGGCGCTGTTGCTGGCGAGCAAGGGGTATTGCGTGTGGCACCGTTCGTGCGCTGCCGAATTGGCGTTGCGTTGGTCAGTAGTCCATCAGCACGGGCGCGAGTCGAACGTGGTGTGCTACCGGCGATTGTTGGGCGAATTACCGATCTGGGGGCAACAATGGTTGCGTGGCATCATGTACCACCAGACGAATCCGAAGTAGCTGCCGGACTTACATCACTGGTGGCAGCCGGTGCTGATTTGATCATAACGGCTGGTGAAACTTCGGTTGTTGATCGTGATGATGTGATTCCGCGAGCGGTCAGACGGATCGGCGGCGAGATTGCTCATTATGGTGCTCCGGTTGAACCAGGGAATCTGCTCTTACTGGCTTACGTGCCCGGTAGTGCCGATCGTATTCCGCTGATCGGTGCCCCTGGGTGTGTCCGTTCCCGCGATCAAAATATCGTCGATCTCATCTTACCTCGTTTGATGGCGAATGAACAGCTTGGCAAGTACGAAATTGTTTCGTTAGGTCTCGGTGGACTACTCGGTTCAGTTCGTCGAGGGTGATCAGATGAAACATCACCCCGGTACTAGTCGTATGTTTCATCATCATTCGTAGTGAAAAGAGGACCACGATGAGTCTTGAACATCTCTCTAATGACCGACGGGAAGCAGCACTGGCCGACTTTAACCGTGCGATTGCCATCGATGATACTTACGCATGGGCTTATTTTCAACGCGGACAGGTATTGCGCGAACTGGGTCGGCTGGAAGAGTCACTGACCGATCTGACACGTGCCTGCGAGCTGGAAGCCGATGATCCGGTCTACCACGCCGAGCGTGGTGAGACGTTACGTATGCTTCGCCGATATGAAGCGGCGATTCACGCTTTTTCGCAGGCAATCGCCTTGCGACCAGAATATCCCTGGGCATTAGGAAGCCGTGGGCAAGTCTGGCGTGCATTACGCCGCTATTCAGAGGCGCTGGCCGATTTTGATGCTGCACTGGCACTCAATCCTGATCTGGCGTGGGTACATGCAGAGCGCGGTGAAACGCTTCGCGCACTTCAGCGTCATCATGAAGCTATTGAAGCCTTTACGCAGGCACTGATCATAGATCCAACCTATCTTTGGGCATTGGGTCATCGTGGCATAACGTACCGGGAACTGCGCAATTTTACAGCAGCAATTGCTGATTTTGATGCAGCCATTGCCATACAAAACAATCTGGCGTGGCTCTACGCTGAACGTGGTGAAACACGACGACTGGCCGAAGATTTCGAGGAAGCAATTGCCGATCTGACTCGATCAATCGATCTCGATCCCAATTACGCTTGGGCGTTGGGAAGTCGTGGCGCGGCGTTCCGGGTTATTGGCGAGATGGAGTCTGCGCTGGCCGATTTCAATCAGGCGCTGGAGTTGGATCCCGAGTATGCGTGGGTCTACTATCAACGTGGTTTGTTGTTCCGCAATGTCAATCGTCTTGATGAAGCAATAGCCGATTTCAGTCGGGTGATCGAGCTAGAGCCGAGCCACGCCAGTGCCCTTGCCGAGCGTGGGGAATTGTTTCGTTTGCAGCGTCGCTACCAGGAAGCACTCGCTGATTTTAACCGAGCTGTTGAACTTCAGCCTGATTATGCTTGGGCCATAGGTAGTCGTGGTCAGGTTTATCGCGTCTTGGGACGCTACGAAGAAGCACTCACTGATTTTAACCGTGCCTTAGCATTGAAACCAGACGCTACCTGGATTATTGCCGAGCGTGGTGAAACGCATCGGTTGCTTCGCCACTACAATGAAGCATTGGAGGATTTTAACCGTGCCCTTGAACTCAGCCCCAACGACTCGTGGGTGCTTAGTCGGCGTGGTGCGACCTATCAGGCGCTCAAAATCTACGAAGAGGCCTACATTGACCTGACCAAAGCGATTGAGATCGATCCCAACAACGCCTGGGCATGGGCGCAGCGCGGTTCTCTCTTCCGGCAAATGTGATGTGGCGAGCGTGGTGCGTTCCACTCGATGAGGGTGTTACGCATTTAAGGATGTGGGCTTATCGCTCGAGACAAACGAGTCGGCATCCGAGACAGTCAGCTTGCTGAAGGTAGTCCGGGGATGATATTGAGTGCAACATTGCAAGCAGTTATGAACGGTATGCCACCTTCCACCCGTAAACGTGTGGACTTCCGTGCCTGTTGCGTGCCTTCCCAGCTCCAAATGAGGTCGCTGTGACCGATACCGTTGTCTTGCCAGAGCTACGAGTCGTGTTATTATCATTCCGACGTTATTGTTCGTGGGAGTACGAGAGGATTTTGTAGCCATGATCGCCACCCATCCAAAAGCTAACCGACCGATTCGGGTGGCTATGTTGGCTCGTGCCGTCTTTCCGCTGCATGGGTATGGTGGCATCGAACGCCACGTCTACCATCTCACCAAACATCTCACCCGCCTAGGCGTTGAAGTTACCCTCTACGTTCAATCACCGTCGGTCAGCAGTGATCCGGGTGATCTGCGTCTACATGCCATCGAGACCATCCGCTACGATTACACGTCACCGTTATTAGCACCCAACGGTGTTATTGGACGACAAATCAACTTCCCAATTTACAGTTGGCATATTGGTCAACGAGCTGCCCGGCGCGTGCTGCAAGGGGATTTCGATGTTGTTCACAGCCAGGGTCTGTGCGCGTTCGGTTATGCAGTAGCGCGAAACCGCACACCACAACTGCGGTATGTTCCGTTTGTGGCAAATCCACACGGTATGGAGGAGTTTCGCACGCCAGACTGGCGTAAATGGCTGGCATATGCACCGTTTCGTATTCTCTACGCTTATGGGCATCGCCAGGCTGACCGAGTCATTGCGACCGATGCCTGCACCAAAGATGATCTACCGCGCTACCTCAAGGTTGATCCTGCCCGCATTGTCGTGATTCCATCAGCCATTGATACGGAAGAGTGTGTATCACAGGTACGCAGCGATCTCCGTGCTGCGCTACGGTTCCGCTTTGGTCTAGCCAGTAGCACTCCGATCTTACTCAGTGTCGGTCGCCTGGAACCAAACAAGGGCTTTGATGTATTAGTTGCCGCGCTGGCGCGCTTACGTGATGAATTGCCACCTAACTGGCTGTGGCTGATTGTTGGCAGTGGCTCAGCGCGTGCTGCACTAGAACAGCAAGTTAAAGCAGCCGGTATTGCCGATCATACGCTGTTCGTGGGACGGTTGAACGATGAAGAGTTGCATAGTCTGTACGAAGAAGTTGATCTGTTCGTCCATCCAACGCTGTACGAGGGTAGTTCTCTGGTAACCCTTGAGGCAATGATCCATCGCCGACCGGTCGTTGCAAGCGCGATCGGGGGTATTCCCGATAAGGTTTTTCCCGATCGTAACGGCTTACTGGTTCGTCCCGGCGATGTTGATGATCTCACAGCGAAACTCCGCCTCGCCCTGGAATCGCGTGACCGCTGGTCAGAATGGGGGGCGGCGGGTGAACAAATTGTGCGCTCGACCTTCGACTGGCCGATAGTGGCCCGGCAAACGGTTGAACTCTACGTTGAGCTGTTGTCAACCGGAATGAGCACCTCGCAGCCGACACGTTCTGGGTGATCGGTGACTAATGCCTGTGGTGGATCGTTGCGCAGCAGCCACAAGACGAGAAAATCTCCACCAGCAGTGAGTGTGAAGAATGCGCCGTATACTGTGAAGAGTGACAGGTTGCCGATAATACCAATAGCTGCTGGCAGCAGACCTAATCCTATCGCCGGCAAGACAACGCCGAATCGGTAGGGGTTGATGGGAAGTGGTTGTCGTAGATGTGCATATGGACTGAGCGTTTCTCGATCAACTCCAAATTTGATCGCGCTGAAAGGTACTCGCCCGGCCAGTATCCAGCCAAGTGCATGCAACAGTTCATGAACGATGATACCGACAACAATCAGGATTAAAAACAAGATAAGCGACCACCAGTGACCGGAGTCATCAATCAGAATTAAATTGCCGTTATAGAGAATGTGGCCGATATATAAGGCAATTGCTGGAACTGCTCCCAACCCGATACCGACCAGATTGGCGGTGACGAGCGAAGTTGTGCGGTCAAAGCGATGATACTGTGTAGATGGTTGCATATATCACCACAGATGGCACAGAGGACACGGCGAGTGTTTTGGTTTTTTCAGTGATGAAAGCTCAAGAGGTCATTGTACCACAGAGGACACAGAGAGTGTTCAAGGAGTTTGTTATGTCTGATAATACTCGAGCACTCCGAATCGTCGCGCTTGGTGGTGGTGGGGGTAGTGCGCAAGTCTTGCTCGGTGCTCGTCCGTTCTTCGCCGAACGTACTGCTATCATCGCAGTTACTGACTCGGGGCGTAGCACCGGTACGGCGCGAATGATTGCCAATATTCCCGCTCCCGGTGATCTGCGCAATCTGCTGGCAACCCTCGCTGCCAATCCTGATGCTGTTCTCCCGCGTTTGATGCAACATCGTTTGCGCAGTTCAGCGGTTCCACTGCTTGATGGAATGGCAGTCGGCAATCTGATGATAGGCGGCTTGACCCAAATGACAGGTGATATTGCTGCAGCAGTCGAACTGGCCCGCCAGATGTTGGGGTGTCCTGAACAGATTCTGCCGGTTTCAACCGCCAACACTCATTTGTGTGCCGAGCTGGTTGATGGTCGAATCGTCGTTGAAGAAGCGGCAGTGCGTGCGTTGGGCAAACCGGCGATTCGGCGTCTCTTCCTCGACCCGCCAGCAGTAGCTTACCCGCTGGCAATCACCGCGATTACCGACGCCGATGTCGTCGTCATTGGGCCTGGGAGCTTCTACACCTCATTGTTGGCTACACTCTGCTTTGAGGGAATCGTTACGGCGCTTCGTGAAACATCAGCAACAGTTGTCTTTGTCTGCAATACAACGACACAACCGGGACAGACTGACGGGATGAGCGTTGCTGATCACGTTTCGCGATTAGTCGATGTACTCGGTCTTGGTGTGCTGGATGTTGTTTTAGTTAATGACACTACCGAATTACATCCGGCTGTTGTAGCCCGTTATAGTGCGGCCGGTCTTCATCCGCTGGTCTTTACCGAAAATGATCGGCATACGATACGGGCGTTAGGGATTGAACCGCTGGTTCGTCATCTGGCCGAATCCGATCCCGGTTATCGCGAGTTATGGAATAAAGCCGATACCATTCGCCACGATCCGCAGGTACTGGGATTGGCGCTATGGAAAATTGCGTTGGATCGCAATACACAGCGAGACATAAGAGGTGGGTGATCGGTTTCCCTCACTCAATTCCGCTGTGTGCGGGGTAGGGTCATACTCTGCTGATGTGGTGTGCTGATACCACTGGGCAGGAATGGCGCCAGGGTAGGTAAAGGTCGCCTGTCCTCTCTACCTACACCCCAAACTTCGCCCCCCGTACCACCTGCACGTCCATTGTGTATGCAATAACGGCAAAGTGAGGAAAGTAGACCGCTGCCAGATGCTGTAAAATCTTTTCAGCTACTTCAGGTGGTACCAGCGTCTCAATCCGCAGACTCTTCCCCTCCCATTCACTGGCGTGCACTCCACGGGTTCCTTCTCCCTGCACCGTACCAATTGTATAACCCCGTGCACCGAGCTGACGGAGATCGTGCAATATCCGATCTTCAAGTACCGCCTCGGCGATAATAGTTACCAGTTTGACGGTTGTCAATTCCATTGCGCTGACCCTTTCTCTGCTCAATGTGCACCGACAATCAAAGACGCTATCGTGTAGTAGAGCGGTAAGCCGATTGCCAGATTAAAAGGAAAGGTAATACCGAGTGCCGCTGTCAGGTAAAAGCCAGGATTCGCCTGCGGTAGTGCAATCCGAACTGCCGCCGGTGCAGCAATGTACGATGCACTAGCAGCCAATACGCCCAAAATGGTACTGCCACCCAGTGATAGACCGGTCATGCTTCCAAACCAGATTCCAAGCAGCCCGTTGAAAATCGGCATGATGATACCAAAACCGAGCAAAAACAGACCAGCGCTGGGCAGATCGCGAAAGCGACGGGCAGCAACCATTCCTAGCTCCAGAAGGAAGAAGGTCAGCGCACCTTTGAACAGATCGACAAACACTGGTGCGACTTCCTTGCCGCCACGCGGGCCGGCCAACCAACCGATAATCATACCGCCAACGAGAAGCAAAATACTCTTGCTCGTGAGCAACTCACGTAGCGCTTTGCGCCAGTCACCACCTTGGGGGGCGCCAGCTACCTGCGCAATCAACAGTGCTACCACAATTGCCGGCACTTCCAGGATTGCGACTAACGCCGGCATAAAACCTTCATAACGTACTCCCACCGTGTCAAGGAATGTCTGCGCAGCGGCGAAGGTCACTGCTGACACCGAGCCATAATGTGCAGCCAGAGCTGCTGCATCGGCAACATTCAGCTTACCGATTTTACGTGCTACTCCGTAAGCAATCACTGGAATGATGATTCCAAGGAGCAACGTGGCTACAGCCGGTGCCCAAAACACGGCCAGGCTTGTCTCAGCCAGCGCAATACCGCCTTTCAGCCCAATTGCCAGCAAGAGATAGATCGAAAGCGTGGTGTACAACTCGTCAGGAAGTTTGAGATCACTATGTAGCAGTGTCGCAGTAATTCCAAGTGCAAATGCCAATACCATTGGTGAAAGCAGGTTGATCTGAACCAATTCCAGAATTGTCATAATTACCCTTTGTATTGCAAAGCAATCCCCTTCCCGATATTGTACCATCTCGCGAAACAGCGCTAATAGTGCTACAATAGCAGGCGTCGGTTGTCTTTTTGAAAATCAGAGGAGAACATCCCTATGGCCGCCCCGTTGTCGGCTCCCTCAGAGCGTTTGCCCCTCGCGACCCGGCTGGCGTTCGGTGCTGGTGATTTAGGTCCGGCCATCGCCACCATTATTGCTTCGTTCTTCCAGCTCTATTTCCTCACCACCATTGCCGGTCTACCTCCTGGCCTGGCGGGCACAATACTGCTTATCGTCAAAATTTGGGATGCGGTGAACGACCCGATTATCGGCTGGCTGACTGATAAAACCCAGACCCGCTGGGGACGACGGCGACCATGGCTGTTGTTTGGTGCCGCCCCATTTGGCTTGCTCTTCTTTTTACAGTGGATTGTTCCTCCATTCGATGTGACCGGTAAATTTATTTACTATCTGGTGATCGCTCTTCTCTTTGATACAGCGTTTACAGTGGTAAATGTGCCGTATACAGCACTTACCCCCGAATTGACCCGCGACTACGACGAACGTACTGCACTCAATTCATATCGCTTCGCCTTTAGTATTGGCGGGAGTCTGCTTGGTGGCATTTTGCACCAGATTATTGTAGGGCAATTTGCCGATCAACAAACTGGTTATCTGGTCTCAGGCGCCGTTATCGGGGTGCTTATTGCGCTTCCCTTCCTCTGGTGTTTTTTCGGCACTCGTGAGCGTTACGAACCAGAACCCGGCAGCGAAGAGTTGAGTCTACCGGATCAGATTCGGTATGTTTTTAAAAATCGTCCCTTTCTCTTTGTGGTTGGAATCTACATGTTCTCCTGGCTGGCAGTACAGGTTACTTCTAGCGTCCTCACCTTCTTCATAGTGTTTTGGTTAGGAAGTATTCCACAGTTCCCGCATGTCAGTTTTGGTCTGACATTTAACACCGTCAACGATCTGATCCCAGTGATGTTATTCGCAGTTCAGGGTTCAGCCCTCGTGTTTCTGTTTGTCTGGAGTGCAGTAAGTCGGCGGATTGGTAAAAAGGCAGTCTACATGATCGGCAGCCTGATCTGGATCGGTGTGCAGGCATTTCTATTCTTTCTACAGCCCGAACAGATCGATCTGGCGATCATTCTTGGCCTGATTGCCGGTGCGGGTGTTGCCACTGCCTATCTCATCCCGTGGAGTATGATGCCCGATATTATTGAGCTTGATGAACTTGAGACCGGTCAACGTCGGGAGGGCATGTTCTACGGATTTATGGTGTTCTTGCAAAAGATGGGGTTGGCGCTAGGGTTATTTCTGGTCGGTCAGATTTTACAATTTTCCGGCTTTAACGAAAATCTGCAACCCGGTCAGCAACCCGAAAGCGCCTTGCTAGCAATTCGCTTACTGATTGGCCCAATGCCAACCTTGATCCTGATCAGCGGGATGGTTCTGACAGCCTTCTACCCAATTACAAAAGCCAGTCATGCGGAAACACTGGCGAAACTGGCGCTACGGCGAAGCGAGCGTTTTGATCGAGCTTCCTCAAGGCGTTAGGTGACAGCTCGGCAGAACCACTCCGAGCCATCCTGTCGTGGGAAATGCAGGGCATTGTCTGGTGCCCTTTTGTCAGATCGGTAGCAATCCGAGCAGGGGTGAGGCACCAACGGGTTCCTTCGCCTCATCCGCTAGGATTGTGTCGGCGACAGGATGGCCGTGTCTCGTGTTGCATCCATTGTCCGACAGGTTGCAATTGTCGTAATGTGGTAACGAGGTATTCGGGTAGGCGCTAAGAAAAACGTCTTTGGCAAATCCGTTTCATTCATCTGACCGGATTATCACTTACAAGAACACCCGATACGGCTACGCCTGGATGATTATCTACCCTTCCGCAGACCAGGCGCCTTGTTGTGCACTCAGATAATCACAGCGTGCGGTCGTCTCGTTCTTGCGAATCGGTTGCCTGGCGTGTGGCAAGAACTCTCTCGGTCCTGGTGCAGTGCGCGCCTGGATATTCCCAAGTGCGCCGGTTTCTGAATTGGTGTGCGGTTGCCGCTGGGGCGTCATCGTATTACGAGCGGGATATACACCCGGTTTAGACTACTTGAGCAGGGATTGGTCCTTGCGTCGATCAACTCTGTGACTCCCGACTCTCCGGCAGTGTTGTACGTGCTTACCCGATAGCGGTAGCTCTGACCGCAACTCAGGCCGGTATCGGTATAGGTAGTGACATTCGCTCCCAGGGTGGCAATTCGCTTCCAGGTACTACCGTTCCAGCGGTAAAGGTAAAAGCCGCTCTCGGTACTGGCGTTGTCCTGCCAGGCGAGGGTAATGCTGGTGGCAGTGCTCCCGGTCTGGCGCAGGTTGCTGGGTGATGGCGGTGGTGTGTTATTTTGTACCACAATGGTATCACTTGCCTGGTAGACGGTCGTTCCACGCCGAATCTCCACGAAAACGGTGCGCACTCCATCTCCTGCTGCCAGTGTCCAGGTGTATTCGGTGGCGTATGGTCGCCATTCCGTCCAGGTACTCCCATCATTACTCAGCCGCATCTGCTCCGCCCATCCTGCACCGTAAATGTACAGGTTTACCGTCGACGATGTTGTGACTGCTGCCTCGCCGTTGATCACCACCGGATAGGTATTCCAGCGGCAGCCAAAGGTCTGCGACCAGAAATGGCCGTAGGTTGTGCCGCTACGGTAGGTGTAACCGGCACCGATTTCGCACAAGCCGGTGCGTAGGATATTCTCCCGATGACCGGAGCTACTCATCCACCCATTGATCACCTCCTCTGGCGAGTTATAACCGGCTGCCAGGTTCTCAGCGGCTACGGAATAGAAGTAGCCAAAATCCGGAAAGCGCTGCCTGATACTGCGCCCAAGACTGTCGATGTGTGAGAGGGTATTGCGGTTGGCGTTGTCCTCTACGATGTAGATCGCTGCCTGCTGTAAGTTGTCGTTGCGTTTCAGTGGTGACAGGCCATTTGCCATCCGTATCTCATTCGTTAGCTCAATTACCCGTTGCATCTGGTCGGTTTGGGCAAGGAGTGGGTGGGTGAATGGTGGATCGTTATGAACAAAGAGGATAAGACAGAGACCGGTCAGAAAACTTACAATGCGAAGACCTCGGCTCAACACGAATTGACCTCCTCGTTATTTCAAGATCAACGCTTGTGTGCGCATTGTAGACTGCTGGCAGCTCTGTGGCATGCCCGATGAATCCTATTGCGAGCAATGTTTACAATAAGTTTCGGGCATGTCTCTCTTGGGTGAAAACATTGAAGCCTCTGATTTTGTGCACGGGCGGCTTTTGGTACTGTGGTCGCAAGATCGGTGCGCTTCCCAGCAGGTATTATCGAAGATTTGACGCACTTTAGATCGTGTCCTGATTTATACTGTTTTTCGATGATGTTGTACTGCGATACCAACACTTTGGTAGTGACAATGCCTGACGTGTGGTATTATCGGCATCGAGTGGATGCGGAAAGTCGCTCCGAAATTGATGTTCTTTCAACCGATCACGTCGTAAAAAGGTAAATTCCATTGTACGCGGAATAGTAATATTACCAATAGTGACTGCACCACGTCGATTATTCGGGTGAATGTGAACACAGGCATGGGTTTGTAATAATTTCTCGATGGCGCGACTGGCGAAGAGAAAGAACCATTTGTTCCATAATTGATCGAGATGATGAAATTCAGCCACAATAATCCGAAAACGGTGTAGTAACTCGACCGGTGTTGCCAGAATTACCTCGTACTCTGCACCCTCAATGTCCATTTGCAGTAAGAGATCACCGTTCTCCTGTGGCGGTAGCGATTGATGTACCCAATCGGCCAGCGTGATATACTGACCGTCTGTGAACGCACCGAGAAAGCGCTTGCTAAATCGAAAGGCCGGATGTGGGCAGGGCGGTCCCTCAACAGAGGCATCGGCCATAAAGACGGTCATCCCCCGCCGTGCACAGTCTTGCTCAAAATCGGCAATCTGACCAACGCCGGGAGAGAAACAAGTTGTTATGCCTTCCAGATCGTCGGGGACGAGATACCCGCCATCACCTGATGGCCCGAGGCGAATGAACGGGGTTGATGGCGCCAGCGGATGAAGCTGCTCGATCAGGGTTTGAACATGTGTTTGTGGCGTAAGATTGGTAGGAAACATGCGGCCCTTAGCCAGCAGCCTGATCGCCAGTTGTAAGACTGTATCTTTTACCATCATGTGGCAGCCTGAAAACGATTATTCGGTGCCAATATTGTAGCATTCTATATTGTTGTGATCAATGAATTTTTGATGATTAACGGACTTCAACTTTTGACAAAAGATTCAAAATGATGACCCCGACAATAATAAAACCAATGCCAATCATTGCCCATAGATCGAGATGTTGGCCGTAGAGGATCCAGGCTGCAACCGTGATCAGGACGATACCGATCCCTGACCAGACTGCGTAGGCGATACCTACCGGAATGGCTTCGAGAGCCAGTGACATTGCGTAGAACGAGATAGCATAGCCAATTACGACAATCAATGAGGGTAAAAGGCGAGTAAAACCGGCGCTGGCTTTGAGCGCCGAAGTAGCAACGACTTCGGTGAGAATGGCGATGAGTAAAAAGAGCCAGTATTTCATAGATGTTCCTTTATGTTGGTAAGGAAAGGTCACTGCTTCCCGGTTCTGAAGCAGCGGTCTTCGGTAACACCAGGCTTAGCAGAGGATTGGGAAACCGACGTGCCAGGGTGATTGCGCAAAAGGTTTCTACAAGGTCTGGTAGTTCGGCATATTCGACCACCATGCCGGTCTCTAGCTCATCTTTCACTACGATTGGTGGAATAACCGCCAGAGCGTGATGTTCGCGTACTACGAGACGTAACATTGCCATGTCATCAATCTCGGCGACGATCTTTGGTTGGATATTCAGGCGATGGACGAACGCATCAAAACCAGTTCGTATCGTCGATTCTGGCGAAGGAACTATTATTGGCTCGCTTTGTAACAATTCTGCCAGGGTTTGACGGTAACGGTTTGGATGCGGTTGTCCGATCAAACCAACCGGTTGTGTGTCGATGACGTGGACAATCCACGGTGTGGTCTGATCACTAAAAGGAATCCCGGTTGCCAGAACAACATCTAGATCGTAAAGCTTGAGACTGCCGAGCAGTTCTTCAAGGGTTCCCGAACGAACGATGACCTTGATCTCGGGATTGGCGAACAACGGACGAAGAAAGCCTACTTGAAAGTTGCGCGACAGAGTCGCTAAGGCGCCAACGCGCAAGGTCTTTTGGTGCGACTCCGCAAGTCGGCCAAATGTAGCGAGTAGCTCTTCACCCTTAGCAAAGATCGCATCGGCAAAGTCTAACGCGATGTGACCGGCTTCAGTTAAAACGAGTCGCCGACCGACCCGTTCAAATAGGGGTTGGCCGAGAAATTCTTCAAGGGCATTTATCTGCATTGAGAGGGCTGATTGGGCAATGTTATACTTCTGTGCAGCACGTGTCAGGTTGCCTTCGTGGGCGACAATCCAGAAGTAGCGAAGATGGTGATAATTCAACATAATTCTTTCCATCGGAACGAAGACGTAGCGTCGATCCGAAACTCCTGTTGGCGGAAGGGCGTGGTGTGAGAACCACTTCTACGGTAATGTGGCTTCATAGGTACAGGTCATGCGAGCCTAGGGTTGCGCTCGTGGTGCCCAACGATACCATTCTCCATCTGTCGGCGTATATCGGTCGGGGCGCAGTGGAGCTGTGTCCTTTGGTCAGGGTTTACCTCGTGGTGGCAAAGCGTTGTTCTGCCTCACTGTGCGACGCCATCGGTACCAGGCTGATCGACCATCGTGTTTTACTCATCAACCGGTTTCACCGTTGTGACGTGACGACGAGTTTTCGGATAGGCGCTTACAGAGTTTCCTAGACAGATGCCTGTTCGCGTTCATTCCCGTTCTTACGGTATTTCCTACCGTTGACCATAGCTCTCAGTATGCCAGATGAGATAGTTTTGTGCAATCTGTAAAAGAAACGAGCGTGGAATTCCTCTTTTCCCATACCTTTCTCCCAGCTCCCATCCTCTGCTCAGGGAAGAGAATGACTCCCTTATCTTCCCGCCAGCCCCTCCTCTCGCTCTCGAGCAGAGAACGGAGGAGTGCAGTGCGGGGTTTCTCCTAATCTCCCTCTTTCCTCCCTCCGCATTTCCTCTTTTCTCTCTACCTCACCGCTGCCGGTTGGGATGAAAACGTCGAACAGCCCCGGTCATTCCAGGCGCTGTAGACTGCTGTTTGTCCGGCGTTGCTCTTCCTTCGCTATGCAGGAAGCCGAACAATTGGGCTGGATTTATTTGTTCTGTTAAAAAGAATGTTTTTTGAAGATACATATATTTTTCTGACAGGTACTCCCATGATACTATTGAAACATCGAAATCATTGTGAAGGAGGAAACAAGGGTATGGGTAGTGAGCTGGTTCAGACTGGAGCGCTGTTGGGGTATCTTCCCTCGCTATTGCTGATAGCGGTGGCTCTCCTGGCAGCAAGCAATGTACTGCATTCGGTTGATTTGACCTTTCAGCTTGGCCGTCTCATCGGTATCGGCTCGTTTCTGCTGTTCCTCGGCATTGGGATGGTTGTTTTTACGTCGGGGCCGATGGTGAGTCCGATCATTGGTAGCGGTGAGATCGGTCTTCAGATACGTTTTGATGCGCTGAGTGTCTTACTATCGTGGCTGGTGATCTTGCTGGGTACCTTACTAATCCAGTTTAGCCGCAACTATCTTGATGGCGATCCACGACAGAAAGTGTTTTTTCTCCGTCTTTACCTGACAATCGGCGCCGTTCTCTTAATGATATTGGCCGGCAACCTTTGGCAATTGGTGTTGGCCTGGATCGGTACCAGCCTCGCGCTCCATGAATTGCTCGTGTTTTATCCTGAACGTCCACGTGCAATCCGTGCAGCACGGAAAAAATTTATCGTGGCCCGTGTTGGTGATCTCTGTTTGATCATTGCTGCTGTGCTGTTGTTTCGCGATTTTGGCACCACCGATATTGGTGCGATCCGCGACGCAGCCAGCGCTGCTCTGGCAAGTGGGAATATTCCGAATGGCGCGGCCACAGCAGCGATCTTTATTGTCTTTGCCGCTTCACTGAAATCGGCGATGTTCCCCTTCCATGGCTGGTTGTTGGAGGTGATGGAGACACCTACTCCGGTATCAGCCCTGCTCCACGCCGGTCTGCTGAACGCTGGTATCTTCCTGGTCGTGCGTTTTGGGGAGGTGGTGTTTCTTTCAACACCGGCGCTCATGATGTTAATTGCGATCGGTGGCTTCACTGCTATTTTTGCCTCATCGGCAATGATCACTCAGAGCAGTGTGAAAGTTTCGTTGGCTTACTCAAGCGCTGCCCACATGGCCTTCATGATCATGCTGTGCGGATTTGGCGCCCATACTGTGGCCATCATGCATCTCATTGCCCATTCTTGCTACAAAGCTCACGCCTTTCTCTCGTCAGGGAGCATCATCGAATACGTTCGGAATACGGGCGCACAGCGTCTCGATAAGGTTCCCCACCCGCTGGCGCTGCTCGTCAATGGTGCGTTAACGGTAGCAATCTTTCTTGCCGTTGCCACAGCTCTGGGCATCGACGTTACGAAGCGACCGGCTGAAACGGCGATGATCACGATCTTTATGCTCGCCGTTGCCTATCTGATGGTAAAGGGTAACACCGGTAAGGCGCCGTTGTACGTTATCAGCCGCACGACAATGATGGCCGCGTTGGTGACGGTTGCGTTCTTCATCCTTGAGGTACTGGCAGAAGCCCTGCTTGGTAGAGCGGTCGCCGTTTACCCAACGCTGAATGCGCCTGTGCTTATTTCAGTATGGACAGCAGTGGTTGTATTCGCCATCGTGATCATACTCAGCTCCTATTTACCGGCCCTGGTGAATCGCCCTGCCTGGCGTGCGTTCTACGTACATCTGAAGAACGGCTTTTACGCTAACACGCTGTTTGATCGTCTGATCGATATGGTACGTCTAGCTCGCTAATTCGTAAACCCACGGAGGCAATACCAATGAGTGTACTTGAAACGCAGTTCAGTGCTCAGGCCGTTGTCGTGACACCCATACCTACAGTTTCCCGCGACAGAATTATCTGTGCGGTAAAACAGGCCGAACAGCGTATCGCACCCTTATGGCCATTACGGAACTTTGTAGCAGTGAATCCGTTCCTCGGTCTGGCGGATGTGCCGTTCGCTACCGCAGCGCAGCTTCTGCTTGGTCGAGCGGGAGCACGGATGACCGCACCACGTGCTTTCTATGCACGGCTCATCAGTGATGGGCGGATAACCGATGCCGATCTGGCGACGGCAATTGCGGAACATAGTTCATTACGACATGCGCCGAAAGGTGTCGCTGAACTCAAGGCATTTGCATTCAGTGACACCACCGAAGCGACATATCCAGTACTACCGACCGTCGCTGATGTCGCTTCTACGCTAACCGGTATCAATTGGGCAGATGTCGTTACTGATGCCATTTCTACCTGGGCTGGCGCATACTTCGACCTTGGTCAGTCTTACTGGCGCTCACCGTGGGCACAATTACCGGCTTACGCAGCGTGGCGGGCCGAGGCAATGCACGACCGTAGTCCTCAAGTGAGAGGGTTACGCCGTTTTCGGCAGACGGTGCAAGAATTCCCAGAGACTGCCCTGGAGACGATTGTGGCAGCGGTGAACATATTACAGATTCCCAATGACGGATTGGAGGCCTATCTGCATCGTCTCCTGCTGACAATTCATGGCTGGGCCAGCTATGCCCGTTATCTACGCTGGAATGCCGAACTCTACGGTGGTGAAGACAGTACGCTCACCGATCTGCTGGCGATCCGAATTGTTTGGGAAGTTGCTCTTTGGAAAAGCCTGGCAGGGAAAGGCCTTGCAGAGGCATGGCATAAGCGAAAGCAGGAATTGAGTGATGTACGTCTGGCGGAACACGTTCAGCGTGCACTGGCAGGTGACATTCTGCTTCAACGGGCCTTCGAGAAATCGTATCAGCGTCAGCTCTTCACTCAACTCGGTTCAAAACAGACTGCCACTGTTGTCCAACAAAGGCAACGCAAGCGCGTTCAAGCAGCATTCTGTATCGATGTACGTTCTGAGGTCTTCCGACGGGCACTTGAAACGGTAAGCAGTGAGATCGAAACGATTGGTTTTGCCGGATTTTTCGGTTTTCCAATCGAGTATGTTCCTCTGGCAGAGGTTCATGGTGGTGCGCAGTGTCCGGTGTTGCTAACACCACAGTTCGTAATTGCCGAGACTGTTGAGGGCAAACCAGAGCAGGAAGTGGCAGCGATTGTAGCGAAGCGTGCAATGAATCAGCGGGTTGCTAAGGCCTGGCGAATGTTCAAGTTTGGTCCAGTCTCCTGCTTCGGCTTCGTTGGACCGGTTGGTCTTGCCTATGTGCGGAAACTGTTGCTAGACACACTTGGGATCACGCGACCGGTCCCTCATCCAGCACAGTTTGGCCTGGATGCGCGAACTCGTGCACACGTGGCTCCCACTCTTGATCCATGGATAATAGACGGTCGCAGTACCGGCATGTCAATTGAGCAGCGGGTGGCGGCAGCAGCGGGTGCACTCAAGGCAATGTCATTGACTGATAATTTCGCCCGTATTGTGTTACTGACCGGTCACGGTTCAACGACGGTGAATAATCCGCATGCTACCGCTCTCGATTGTGGCGCGTGTGGTGGGCACACTGGTGAGGCTAATGTGCGAGTTGCAGTGCGCATCTTGAACGATCCGGCTGTGCGTGTCAAATTGCGCGAGCAAGGGATTATCATTCCCGATGACACGATATTTGTTGCTGGTCTACACGATACTACGACCGATGATGTTGTCATTTTCGATAAACATACCATCCCGAATAGTCATGCTGCTGACCTCAAACGACTGGAAGCCGACCTGGCCGCAGCCGGACGATTGGCCCGCGCTGAACGATCGGTACTGCTCAAGCTCGACCGCAACAACAAGCTTGATGATTTAGTTCGCCATCGGAGTAAAGATTGGTCGCAGGTGCGCCCAGAGTGGGGATTGGCTGGATGTGCCGCGTTTATTGTTGCACCACGCGATCATACAGCGGGCATTAAGCTGGATGGACGCGCCTTTCTCCATTCGTACAACTGGCAGCAGGATACCGATTTCAGCGTCCTGGAGCTTATCATGACAGCTCCTATGATTGTTGCCAGTTGGATCAACCTCCAATATTATGGTTCAACAGTTGATAATCGAGTCTTCGGGAGTGGTAACAAAACGCTGCACAACGTTGTCGGAACGCTCGGCGTCTTAGAAGGCAACTCAGGTGATTTGCGGGTGGGATTGCCGTGGCAATCGGTTCACGATGGCGCGAAGTATGTGCACGAACCACTCCGTTTACACGTGTTGATTGAAGCGCCAATCGATGCAATGACTGCAATCATCGCAAAGCACGAGCAGGTTCGGCAACTCCTCGATAACGGTTGGCTCTATCTGTTTGCTCTTGATGACCGGGGTAACGTGTCTCACAAATATGTCGGTCATCTGAAATGGGAGCCGTGTGGTACGTAATAAGTTCATCCCAAAAACGATGTCGCCTGTAACTGGATTAGGCAGGCGAAGGGAATACCTTCGCCTGATCTTTCACTGCATTGATAATTGGTAATTTACAGTAGGGGCACGGCGCCGCCGTGCCCCTATTAACGAAATCACACATCGAATGAGGCAATGCCTTATCTCTCCAGGTGGAAGCCGACGGTTGTCAAACAGTCTACGATACTATCGGTACCTGAACGTGGTACAGGATACAGGATTAATGTAATGCTTCTACTACACACGCACAGGCAGTTGGACAATGAAGGTACTGCCTCGTCCAACTTCGCTCTCCAGTGAGATACTGCCACCATGGGCCTCCACAGCCAGCCGGCAAAAGTAGAGACCCAAACCGGTGCCTTGCCGACGATCATGGTCACGGGCCTGGTAAAAGCGTTCAAAGATGTGAGCCTGGGCTTCGGCAGGAATACCTTGACCAGTATCGCTGACCCGGATTTCAACACTGTGTCCGTTGTTTGTTACTTGTGCGGTTATTCGTACCTCACCGCCTGCAGGGGTAAACTTCATCGCATTTGAAATCAGGTTGGTCAGTACCCGTTCAATCAAATGAGCGTCTACGGGCACAATAGGCAGCTCAGCGGGTATTTCAACCCGTATCTGTGGGTGATCGATATGGGACAGTTGCCGAAGAGGATCGCAAACGGTTTTGATCAGGTTGACTAGATTCGTAGGTTGCAACTGTAATGACCAGCTACTGGTTTCAAGCCGTGCTGAATCGAGCACGGTGTTGACCAGGCTGAGCAGGTAGGTTGCGCTCTCCTGCGCAACTCCCAGCAATTCCTGATGAGCATTTGGATCAAACCCCTGCCGTTGCAGTGCCTTCAGACTGATGAGCAACGTATGCAGTGGCGCCCGCATGTCGTGGACGATCATGTTCGTTTGATCTTCGTGGTTGCGGAGACGCTCGGTGAGCGAACGATTTGCCAGCGTGAGCGTGACGTGCTGACGAGCAGCGAAATCGAGTGCCTGATTAGCAATGTGCAAGAGCAGGCTGGTTGGTGGTGGCTGCAACCGTAATAGCGCAGCACGTTGCATCATCGGAATAGCACCATCAAGTATCTCGCCAATTGCCAGCAGGTCTTCGGGTGCGCAACTCCATTGAGCATCGTACAATTGCAAATCGGCATCGCGTTCGAGTGGTTCCATCGGAATTGCAACTAGGGCATAGCCGTAGCGCGGGCCGATTCCAATCAGTGCGACTCCCGTACCGTTGGTAACCAGGTTGCTGCGCTGAATCGGCAATGCAATGTCTTGCAGCACCAGATCAGCCCAATGGCCACCCTTGGCGCCAGCGACCAACACCGATCCTCCTTCGGCCAATGTTGCATAGCTTAACGTTTGGGTCAGTTGGATGAGCGTTGCTGGTGTATAACCTCCGGCAACCCCCATTCGGAGACAGGCCCTCAGTGCACCAACTTCTGGTATCGTCTTTACCGCTCCGAGTTGTGCGCCAATTTCCCGTTGCTGTTGCCCCCCCACGGTTCGTTCCTTCCTCGCTGCGTAGTTTTTCTACTACCCGATAACGAGGCTTGCGAGCATGGCGTTAAAGAGATCAAGTTGATTGTCAAAACTATTTTCTGGCGCTTCGAACATGATCAGGTATGTCCATCCGGTTGTAGGGCTGGTAGCCACGATGGCAACCACATAGCTGTTGGTACCCTGCTGATCTGGATAGACATACTCAATCTTAAGTCCGTCGATTCCAGAGATGCGGAAATCGGTTTCATTGACACGCAGTTCACCATTTTGCTCGACCAGGCGCTTCAATTCCCGCATCAGGATGCTGGTAGCAGTTGCTGGATCGTCGTCTACGAACTTGTAGACATCAACCACAACGTATACACCGTCATCGATCGCACGGTGAGCGAAAATAATCCGATCGTTGCCGGTATCTGTTGCACGCCAGGATTGTGGATAATCCATGGCAAAGCCCAGGTTGCTTTCATAGCGCTGAAAACCAGCCTGAGCGGCACCGGGTGGTACAAGCACAGTACTGGGATTTGTGGCTATGTTGGCATTATTAACTGAAACATCAACGTAGTCGTAGTGATAATTGCCGGAAATGTCGCGTACCAGGAATCCCATCACGTAATTGCCGTTGAGTGTAGGCGCACGTACTGCTGTGAGCGGTTTTTCACCAAAGGTGATAGTCTGGCCCTCGAAACGATTAACCTCTAGCTTACTACCGGTGTCAGTGTACGAACGGTAGTAGGCAGTGAAGGTATCGCCAGGGCGTGGTGTTAGCTCAAACGGTTGCGGTTCCTGTTTACCGGCGCTGCGGGGGAAGCCCCAGATTCGTACAAGCTGTGCTTCACTGCCCTGGATCGAAAAGATCAAACCGGCATTGATCTTCTCTCCAGTCGCTGTTGAGGTGTAGATACCTTCAACACCGTAGAATTCAGAGCCATACTTGATCGGTCCAAGCAACACCTCAATCGAGTCCTTCCCATTGTTCAGGTACCAGCTTGTTGCATCCCAGCTCAGTCGTAAATTATACTCACCAGCATCCCAGTTTGGTACCTGATTGCCGGGAATAGTTCCTGGTGGGTAGATGAAATCGACCTGGATCAGATCAACGGTATCGCGCCGATCATTAGGAATGCCGATGAATTGAAAGACGTAAGCAATATCGCTGCCAGCAACGGTGCCGGTCAAATGAGCCGGTGTATTGACACTCACTACCTCACGGTTGATGACCAGATTGCTGATGGTTGGGCGCTGCACGGCGACACTACCGGCTTGATGGTAAGCGCGCAGAAATTCTTCCCACGCTGTCGCTCGTGGTAATGGTGAAGCCCGTTCGTACATCTCGGCATAGAGTTCGGCCAGTTGCGGGAAGTAAATCGAGAGGCCACCACTTTCCCGATGATACTTGCCTGCTCCGTGCGCAATACGCGCCTGTTCAATGGTTTGTAGTAATTGGTTGGCTCGATCTACTATCGTGCTACTAGCGCGTTGTTGGGGGAGGAGGGTCAGAAAATGGGGCAGATCGATGGCATTGAAATCTTCTGAGTAGGCCGGTGCGTACACGTTGGTGAACGAACGGGCCTGCCCAATCGCATTGTAGCTCTGCTGCACTTCACGCTGTAGTGTTTGCGCCAGTGTGTTAATGCCATTCACGATATTGTTGACTTGTGTCAAGTCGAATGCCGACAATGTGACTTCGTCTGCTCTGCTACCCCTAAACGAATCCATATATGTTTGGACAATAACTGGTGCAATCGCGAAGCCATCCTGATCAGGATTGGCAACCAGTTGTTCGAGCCACGCATCCCATGCCCAACCACTGTTCGGTTCTAGTTCGGCCGATGCCACTGCAACTTGTCCGTATGGGGCAATGGTTTGTAAGACATCGATCTGTGCCATCAGACAGGCATCAAATCCGATCAGTTCAAACCCTCCGATCTGAGTACGACTCAGAGCATTCTGGAAGGCTGAGCTGATTTCGGGCAAATTGAGCACATCGTTGTCAGTATCATCACTGGCAATTCCTAACCACGAAGCACCGTGATCCCAGAGAATAATGGCGTAGCGACGTGCTGGATAGGTCTCGATGCCCCAGCTTAGGAACTCGGTTAACGTTGCCGGATCACCCATGTTGGTCTCACCTAGATCGGCAACTGCATGATCCGGCGTTGGTTCCATACCTGCCTCAACCCGGAAGCGCAGCGTTCCCTCCCAATTATCGTAACGCTCGTCATCCCAGGTTTCCGGCGATCGGATTCGATCCAGTTGCACAACAATGTGTACCCGTTCGGTTGAACCGACGCGGGCCATTTCGAGAAAGTCGTCGAGCGCATCTGCCTCCAGATTATTGTCACCGTCCAGGTAAACCAGGATTGTCCAATCGGCAGCATTTGCAGGTAACTCGCGGGTAGGAATGGCTGGTGGAGGTGTGGTTGGCGAGGGAGAGATGCCACTTCCTTCACCGCTGTTATTGCTATTGTTGCTCCCACCGGCAATGATACCGCTCCGATTCAGCAGCATCACGCTGCCGGTGACAGCTCCGGCCAGGATGATGCAGGTAAACAGTCCACCGATCAACAGCCAGATCGGGAAACGTCGTGGTTTGGGCTGTGCTGGAGCTGGCGGAACAGGCGGTAGGCGAAATCCGCCGTCTGCCGGTGCAGGCGATGGTTGCGCCGACCAGCCGGGGGCGGCTGGTGTTGAACCAACCGGTAACGTTGGATCGAGCGTGGCACCGGCAGGCTCTTCAAACCGGAATATTTCGTCGCCAATAACGAAAGTATCACCAGGTCGTAATATCTGACGCTGAATGAGTTGGCCGTTCAAAACGGTACCGTTAGAACTTCCCAAATCGATTAAGAGATAGACCCCACCTTCACGTCTGATCTCGGCATGCCGACGCGAAGCACGCTGACTGGTAATGACGATAGTATTGTCTGGTGAGCGGCCAAAGGTGATCGGTGTATTGCCTAGTGGAAAGATTCGACCGCTGAGTGGGCCACTGACGGCAACGATCCGAGCTGTCATAGAGCAGTTTCCCCTGGTGATATGCAAGCACAGTCGAATTGTAGCACGCTATCAATACGTTGAATATGGGAAAAAGGTTACATTTGCTCAGACTCGCTGAAGCCGGATCGACGTGTAGCAGAGCGTTTGCGATGTACTCCTGATCAGTCGAGAGTACAGTCCTCTACACTTCATCGAGGATGACACACAAGAATATTTCTATTACCGGTTTGTACTCGATAGAACGTCGTACCCTCATCGAGATTCCCAATCCGTCTTCCGTATCTGTGGAGGTGCGCAGCTTCCTGTTGCGATGAGATGAAAGGCTATGACCAGAACCCGTTTCCCCGTTGCGCACCGAGATGCACGCGGAGAAGCTCTCTCACCTTACCCCAGCCTCTTTCTCACCAGTGGTAAGGACGGGGGACGAAGGCCGGCTCACTACCCACTCTCATGTATCTCTTTTCATGAAACTGGCAAAAACCCCTTGCTCTTCTTCCATAGTTGTGGTATCATCATTATTCGCGATCTATATTATGCGCACGACGTAAGCAGTGTGAATGGTAGGACGTCCCCGTGTGGGGCAATACAATTTTAAAACAAACGATGTGCCGGAGCAGTCCACCTGCGGCCCGCTGATGGGTAGTGCCGCAGGTTGGCTATTTATGTTTTTTGCAACGTCGAACGCAACACCGTGTGCTGAACCGTAAGCGTTATACAGAGAGAGGTGCGTATGCCCCCGTTGATTGAGAGCGTGGTTCTTCAGCCGTTGATCGCCCCGATCGACCCGGGCGCCGATGGGCGTCGGTCGCGCCGGATTGAGCGTCGCTCGTTCGCCCGCATTAAAGATGCCATCGATCTGCCATTACTGATTGAAACTCAGCTCAAGAGTTTTGAATGGTTCAAGCGGGAGGGGCTGCGCGAACTCTTTGATGAGATTTCGCCCATTACCGATTTTACCGGAAAAAACCTTGAACTCCACTTCCGTGACTATACGTTTGGTGAGCCGCGCTACGATGAATTCGAGTGCCGTGAGCGCGATTTGACCTACGCCGCTCCGCTGCGCGTGAAGGTTGAATTGCGTATCCTGACCACCGGTGAAATCAAGGAGTCCGAAATCTTTCTCGGCGATTTCCCGATGATGACTGATAACGGTACCTTTGTGTACAATGGTGCCGAACGGGTGGTGGTCTCACAGTTGATCCGCTCTCCTGGTGTCTATTTCAAAGATGAGAAAGACCCTACCAGTGGGCGGGCACTCCATACGGCGAAACTGATCCCTAATCGTGGCGCCTGGCTTGAATTCGAGACGAATAAGCGCGATGTTATCAGCGTGAAGGTTGATCGCAAGCGCAAGATTCCGGTGACGATTCTGCTGCGTGCGATTATGGCCTGGCAGGCCGAAGAGAATGGTCAGGGGCGCTGGGTGCCGGATAACGAACTCGACAAGTATGGTCATAATGACCAGATTATCGAGTTGTTCCGCCATGTCGATACGGTGCTCGAACATCAGTATATCCATGCGACCCTCGATAAAGACCCTTCGCGGAATGCCAAAGAGGCATTGCTGGAACTGTATAAGCGGCTCCGTCCTGGTGATCCGCCAACGCTAGAGAATGCTCGTTCGCTGATTGAGTCGCTGCTGTTCAATCCACGCCGCTATGATCTGGCGAAGGTTGGACGCTACAAGCTGAATAAGAATCTCTGGGAACGTGATGCCCGTCGCGACAACGCAAAAGCTCCCGACCTCAGTGTGCGGGTGTTGCTGCCGCGTGACATCTTCCGCATTGTTGAGCAGCTTATTTTGCTCAATAATGGTCACGGGCGTCCCGATGATATTGACCATCTCGGTAACCGACGGGTACGCACCGTCGGCGAGCTGATTCAACAGCAGTTCCGGGTTGGTTTGCTCCGTCTCGAGCGGGTGGTGAAAGAGCGGATGTCGCTCCAAGACCCGGCTAGTGCTACTCCCAATGGCTTAATCAATATTCGACCGGTTGTCGCCGCCATGCGCGAGTTTTTTGGTGGTTCGCAGTTGAGCCAGTTTATGGATCAGACCAATCCACTGGCTGAGCTGACCAATAAGCGCCGGCTTTCTGCCCTTGGTCCTGGTGGTCTTTCGCGTGACCGGGCCGGTTTTGAAGTGCGTGACGTACACCACTCGCACTACGGGCGTATCTGCCCAGTCGAGACTCCAGAAGGGCCGAACATCGGTCTGATCGGTACGATGTCAACCTTTGCCCGTGTCAATGAGATGGGCTTTCTCGAAACACCTTATCGCAAGGTGTATAACAGCATTGATAACGCCCATGTCTGGAAGGAAAAGGGCATCCTGCTGCGCGACGTGCGTGATTTGCGTACCGGCGATCTGATTGCCGCCAAAGGGACAAGGGTAGATGATCAGATTGCCCGCCAGATCACTATTGGTCTCCTGCGTGGTCAGATCCTGCGTGAAGACATCGTTGATCCCAATACCGATGAGCTGATCGCTGAAGCTGGTACCGAGATTAATCGTGCGCTGGCCGAACGGATTGTCGAATTGCCGATCAGGCATATCAAGATTCGTCCGGTCGTCTCGCAAGAGGTCGATTACCTCAGTGCTGATGAGGAAGATCGCTTCGTTATTGTGCAGGCAAACGCTCCACTCGATCAGCATAACCGCTTCCTTGAAACGACTGTCTCGTGTCGCTTCGGCGAAGATTTCGTCACCGAACGGGTGGAACGGGTTGATTACATGGACGTGTCACCCAAGCAGGTGGTGAGTGTCTCTACGTCGTTGATCCCCTTCCTCGAGCACGATGATGCGAACCGTGCGCTGATGGGATCGAACATGCAACGGCAAGCGGTGCCATTACTGCGCCCCGATGCGCCCATCGTCGGTACCGGTATGGAATACCGCGCTGCTCGCGATAGTGGTCAGGTGGTTGTCGCCCGTCGTGATGGCGTGGTGGTCAGTGCCACCAGCGACCGAATCGTGATTGAGGAAGATGACGGGAATCGTACTGAATACCGTCTGCGCAAGTTTATGCGCAGTAACCAGGATACCTGCATCAATCAGCGTCCGGCAGTGGTTCGTGGTCAGCGGGTCAAGGCTGGTGAGGTGATTGCCGATAGCTCAAGTACCGATCAAGGTGAACTGGCCCTTGGTCAGAATGTTTTGGTGGCCTATATGCCGTGGGAAGGCGGTAACTTCGAGGACGCCATCCTTGTCAGTGAACGGTTGGTACGCGAAGATATCTTTACCTCAATCCACATCGAGAAGTACGAGGTGGAAGCTCGCGATACCAAACTCGGCCCTGAAGAGATTACCCGCGATATTCCCAACGTCGGTCAAGAGAGCCTGCGGAATCTTGATGAGCGCGGTATCATCTATATCGGCGCTGAAGTGCAGCCAAATGATATTTTGGTTGGCAAGATTACACCGAAAGGCGAAACCGATCTCACCGCTGAAGAGCGCTTGCTGCGGGCAATCTTTGGTGAGAAGGCTCGTGAAGTCAAAGATAGCTCGCTGCGCGTACCAAACGGCGTGCGCGGGAAGGTGATCGATGTCAAAGTCTTCTCGCGCAGTGAAGGTGCTGAATTGCCGGTTGGTGTGAACCAGACGGTGCGAGTCTTGCTGTGTCAGAAGCGAAAGATCAGCGCTGGCGACAAAATGGCCGGTCGCCACGGAAATAAGGGTGTGGTGTCACGGGTCCTGCCAATTGAAGATATGCCGTTCCTACCCGATGGCCGCCCAGTAGATATTATTCTGAACCCCATCGGTGTGCCGTCGCGTATGAACATTGGGCAGATTCTGGAAACACACCTGGGCTGGGCTGCGGCCCGTCTCGGCTTCCGCGTGGCTACGCCTGTGTTCGATGGCGCTCGTGAGGATCAGATCAAAGAGCTGTTGGTACAGGCGGGTCTGCCGGCCGATGGCAAGATTACGCTCTACGATGGCCGTACCGGCGAGAAATTCGATAATCCGGTGACGGTGGGCTATGCGTATATGCTCAAGCTTGCTCACCTCGTCGAAGATAAGATTCACGCACGCTCAACCGGCCCTTACAGTCTGGTGACCCAACAGCCCCTCGGCGGTAAGGCGCAGTTTGGTGGTCAGCGCTTCGGTGAGATGGAAGTCTGGGCACTTGAAGCCTACGGTGCTGCCTACACGTTGCAAGAGATGCTGACCGTGAAATCAGACGATGTGGTTGGTCGCGTCAAGACTTACGAGGCTATCGTGAAGGGTGAACCGATCCAGGAAGCCGGTGTGCCCGAGAGCTTCAAGGTGCTGATTAAGGAATTGCAGAGCCTTGGTCTCAGTGTCGAAGTGTTGAGTGCCGATGAGAAGCCGGTTGAGCTGAGTGATGATTTCGACAGCGACATCGGTGCCCTGGAGGGTATTAACCTGAGCGGTATGGAACGTGGTGAGTTCTGAGCGTGTTTCTGAATGTTATACCTCTTCCGCGTATGTTGGTAGCGGAAGAGGTATGGACTGTGATGAGGGTTGTGGTCCGTTTGTGACGTTGCCCTGATCTGAGGAGAATGTTCAGATACGCACTACTCGCCTCGTCATACACGGCGGTTCTTCTCGTCGCTATGCAGGTTGAGGGGAAAGTTGTTGGTAACGACAGTATCAGAGTCGCTTTCTTCCCTAATCTGAGGCGTCTGTCTGATGGGTAGCACTGCCTGCCAGATAGATGAAACGGACCTTCGCTCATACGAGCACTGTTGTGGCTGATAGTACATGCTGGAGATTGGTGATATTCTCCCGCTACAGGAGTAAGCCCACATGTTGGAAATTAACGACTTCAACGCTATACGGATTAGTCTCGCCTCACCCCAAGATATTTTATCGTGGTCGCACGGGGAAGTTACGAAGCCTGAGACGATTAACTATCGCACGCTTAAACCCGAGCGTGATGGTCTGTTCTGCGAACGTATCTTTGGTCCAACCAAGGACTGGGAATGCTTCTGCGGTAAATACAAACGTGTACGCTACAAAGGTGTCGTCTGCGATAAATGTGGTGTCGAAGTCACTCGTTCCAAGGTGCGCCGTGAACGGATGGGGCATATCACGCTGGCTTCACCCGTCAGCCACATTTGGTTCGTAAAGGGTACGCCATCCCGGCTCGGTCTCTTGCTCGACATCTCACCGCGAAATCTGGAGCGTGTGCTCTACTTTGCCTCGTACATTATTGTCGAGGTAAAAGAAGATATGCTACAGGTCGCTCGTGAGATGATCCAAGAGGAGTACGCTGCTCGCCGCCAGAAGATTCAGAAACAGGCTGAAGAAAAACGGATCGAGTTGAGCACTCAACTGACGCAAGACCTCGGCGGTATGGAAACGGCGCAACGCAGCGCACAGCGCCAGATCGAAGAGGAATATCACCGTCTTCGTGATGAGGTTGCCAGCGAAGCTGAACAACTGCGTGAGCGTTTGGAGGAGCTGAGTGGCACGCTGGCCGACGAAGATATTATCTTCCGTGGCGTGACGATTGTTGAAGAGGGTGAACTCATCAACGAGCGCACGCTTGATCAGCTCGATGAATTGGTCGAGCAAGAGCTTGATGTCCTCGAAGAGCGCCGCCGTCGTGATCTGGCCGATGCTGAGATGCTCACCGACGCCGAACGCGAGCGCAAGGCGTATGAGGCTACTCAAGAGCAAGAGCGACTGCAAGAGCGTCTCCAGCGCGAACTCGATAATCTGATGCGCGAGGAGAAAGAAAAGCTCGAACAGCTCAATAACCTCAAGGTTGGCCGTATTATCAATGAAACCGAATACCGTCAGTTGCGCGAGATCGCTCCTGGCGTCTTCCGCGCTGATATGGGCGCAGGTGCGATTCGAGAGTTGATCGAGAAGACCGTCAACCTCGATAAGCTGGCCGAAGAGTTACAGGCCGAAATTCAATCCTCACAGGGTCAGCGACGCAAGAAGGCGACCAAGCGCTTGCGCGTCGTCGAAGCGTTCCGTAAAAGTGGCAATCGCCCTGAATGGATGATCCTTACCGTGCTGCCGGTGATCCCTCCCGATCTGCGCCCAATGGTGCAGCTCGACGGTGGCCGTTTCGCGACAAGCGATCTGAACGATCTTTATCGCCGTGTCATTAACCGCAATAACCGGCTAAAGCGGCTGATTGAACTCAATGCACCGGAAATCATTGTGCGCAACGAGAAGCGCATGCTGCAAGAAGCAGTTGATGCGCTGATCGATAATGGCCGTCGCGGTCGAGCAGTGAGCGGCAAAGGCAAGCACCGCCTCAAGAGCCTGAGTGATATGCTCAAGGGGAAGCAGGGCCGCTTCCGCCAGAATCTGCTCGGCAAGCGCGTCGATTACTCTGGTCGCTCGGTCATTGTGGTCGGGCCAAATCTGCAACTGCATCAGTGTGGTTTGCCCAAGAAGATGGCCCTTGAGCTGTTTAAGCCCTTTGTGATGCGTCGCCTCGTCGAACGCGGTGTTGCCCACAACATCAAGAATGCCAAACGCGCCGTTGAGCGTGTTCGCCCTGAAGTCTGGGATGCGCTCGAAGAGGTGATTAAAGACTATCTCGTCTTGCTCAACCGGGCGCCTTCGTTGCACCGTCTCTCGATTCAGGCGTTTGAGGCGAAATTGATCGAAGGCTCGGCAATTCAACTTCATCCACTCGTTTGTGCCGCGTTTAACGCCGACTTCGACGGTGACCAGATGGCGGTGCACGTACCACTCTCGCGGAAGGCGCAGGAGGAAGCGCGAACCCGTATGCTGAGCAAATATAATTTGCTCAGTCCTGCCCACGGCGAACCGATTATTACTCCCTCGCAAGACATCGTGTTGGGTTGTTATTATCTGACGATGGTTCGCGACGGTGCAAAAGGGTCGGGCAAGCGCTTTACTTCTATCGATGAGGCAATGCTGGCCTACGAGAAGCACCTAATCGATATCCAGGCCCCGATCTGGGTACGAATGAATGGTACGATCTCTGGCAAAAGCGACCGTCCGGTACGCGAACTGCCACCAGCCGCTGATGGCACTCCGCGTATCTTGATTGAAACGACAATTGGGCGTATCTTGCTCAACAACGAGCTGCAACCGCCGCTCCGTTTCCGCAATCGCTTGATCGATAAGAAAGGTCTTAAAGAGATCATTGCCGATTGCTATCAGTACTACACGAACTTGCGTAACCTGAACGAATCCCAGCTCAATGAAGTCCGTGCCTCGCACGGTAATAAGCACGTTCAGGAACTGGCTCGTATCTATGGTTCTGAAATGACGGCCCAACAGGCTGACCGGATCAAGGCCCTTGGCTTCCGCTATGCGACGTTGGGTGGTATGACTATCGCTATCGATGACATCGAAGTGCCGGCCAAGAAGTACGATATTGTCCGTGAAGCCGAGCAACTGGTAGCCGATGTCGAAAAGCAGTTCCGCCGTGGTCTGATTACCGAAGAAGAACGCTACCAGGAAATCGTGCGAATCTGGCAGGAAGCCACCAAGCAGACTATTAACGCAGTCAAAGAAAATCTGAACCCCTTTGGGCCGGTGGCAATGATGTCTACCTCTGGTGCACGTGGTAACATCAACCAGATTTCACAAATGGCCGGTATGCGTGGTTTGATGTCTGATCCTACCGGTCGGATTATCGAGCTGCCGATTAAAGCGAACTTCCGTGAAGGTCTCTCGGTGCTCGACTACTTCGTTTCAACCCACGGTGGCCGGAAGGGTCTGGCCGACACAGCGCTTCGTACTGCCGATGCCGGTTATCTGACCCGCCGCTTGGTTGATGTAGCGCAGGATGTGATCATCACCATCGAGGATTGCGGTACCGAAGAAGGCCTGTGGCTCCATAGCGCTGATGATGGCGAGCTGATGGAGAAGCTCCAGGTACGTATGTTGGGTCGTATCCTGGCTGCGCCAATCTATCACAAAGAGACAGGTGAGCTTATTGCCGACCGCAATACCGAAATTGATGAGGAATTGGCCGCTACTATTATCGCCAGTGGTCAAGAGTCGGTCTTTGTGCGCTCACCGTTGAGTTGCCAGGCGGAACATGGGCTGTGTCGGCTCTGCTATGGTCGTAACCTGGCTACCGGGAAACTGGTTGAAATCGGTGAGGCCGTTGGCATCATCGCGGCGCAGTCGATTGGTGAACCAGGTACCCAGCTTACGCTGCGAACCTTCCACACCGGGGGTGTCGCTTCAGCCGATGACATTACCCAGGGTTTGCCCCGTGTCCAGGAAATTTTTGAGGCGCGGGTGCCGAAAGGGAAAGCCCTGCTGGCCGAAATTGATGGCGTGGCTCAGATTATCCGCGATGAAGAAGGAGTTCGCACCATTCGGATCGTCTCAACCGATGTCTACACGGATGAATATCCGTTGGGTCGTGGCTTTAGCCCAACGATCAGCAACGAGAGCGATGTCTACGAAGGACAGGTGATCGCTGAAGGGCCAGGTGGTGCTCAGATTGTGACACGCCTGACCGGGAAAGCGTTCATTCAGGGTGACCGGATTATCGTTAGCCAGGAAGATCGCCAGGAGCGCGAGCTGGTTGTGCCTCACAACGCTCGTATCAGAATTGAAAACGGTGAGCGGGTGATGGCCGGTCAGCAATTGACCGATGGCAGCGCAAACCCTCAAGAATTGCTCGAGCTGCAAGGCCGTGAAGCTGTGCAGCGCTATCTGGTCAATGAAGCCCAGAAGGTTTACCGCTCGCAGGGTGTGAACATCAATGACAAGCACATCGAAGTCATTGTGCGTCAGATGCTGCGTCGGGTGCGGATTGAGGATCCGGGTGACACCGGTCTCTTACCGGGTGAGCTGATTGACAGCGGTGAATTCCGCCGTCTTAACAACGATATTGTCAGTCAAGGTGGTGATCCGGCAACCGCTTCTACCGTGTTGCTCGGTATTACGAAGGCGTCACTCAATACCGATAGTTTCCTGGCCGCTGCCTCATTCCAAGAGACGACACGGGTTTTGACCGATGCTGCCATTCAAGGGAAGGTTGATTACCTGCGTGGGCTGAAAGAGAATGTCGTTATCGGTAAACTGATCCCAGCCGGTACCGGTATCGAGAAGCGGCTTGAACGCCCCCACGAGGATCTGATCAGCGAAATGGCCCGTATGCTCGAAGAGGCGCAACGCGCAGAAGCGGCTCAGGCAGAAAGCCAGCGTGCGGCTACTCTGCCAACACCAAACGGTAAGACAACACCGGAAAGCGAAACCGATGCTTTGTTGCGGGCACGGCTTGAAGAGTTGCTGTCCGGTGACAATGATCAAGACGAGGCTGACCAGGAAGATGCAGATCACCCAACATTCTAGTTTGTTTCACAGGAGGGGCGGGTATCATACCCGCCCCTTATCCGTGTTCGCACGTTCCTCACTTTATGAGAGTGAGACCAATCTTTCCCGCCAGTTATCTGGTGCAACTCTTCCTTTTTCTCCCGTTTTGAAAGCAGAAGCATCTTGATACTGCCAACATAGGATGAGTCGACGCAGACAAGGTGGCTATGATGCCCGATCTGTGTGTTTACCCGCGTATAAAATGATTACTTGCACTACAATCGGCTACATGCGCTACTGTAGATACGGAATGCTGCTATGACGTTCTTGTTGTGCAGAAATCTGATACCAGCATGCAAACGCTGTTTACTTCGATCCACAACTGGCTGCAACTCGAATGGCGTGCACTCCGTGTACCGATCCTCTGGATAGCGGTAGGGTTTCTTGTTGCTATTGCCACCCTCTCTGCCCAGTTTTCCTATCAATACGTCATTGATGTTGGTTATGAAGAGGGTATCGGTCATACCGATCTCCCCTTCCTGAACGATTTCAACACCCCTGAAGAAAGTGTATATGGA
This sequence comes from Chloroflexus sp. MS-CIW-1, assembly GCF_030444705.1. Taxonomy (NCBI): domain Bacteria; kingdom Bacillati; phylum Chloroflexota; class Chloroflexia; order Chloroflexales; family Chloroflexaceae; genus Chloroflexus; species Chloroflexus sp. MS-CIW-1. The sequence continues at coordinate 530,912 of NZ_JAUBWR010000001.1, read as the reverse complement.
CGGTTTCGCTGGACTGGCGGCGACTCTAAAATCTTCTTACCTGCTCTGGGTGTCCGGCCAGCTCTGATCGAATTACGCTGGCTCCCGATCGGTGAACCTATTCGCCCGCAGGTGTCAGATAGCTACCAGGTGTGGGTTGATGATCGCCTGCTAACCGAATCTCCGGTCTGGTACAGCGGTAGCCGACAATGGTTCGTCTTACCGGCGACGGCGGATGGGCACTTGCGTATCCGGCTTGTCAGTAGTGTCTTTCAACCAGCTCAAGACCCTCGTCAGCTCGGTCTTCCACTTGAACGGATCGTTATTGCTACTATCCCTGGCGGCTGGGTTTGGCCAGCAGTATCTCCGCTTATGGGATGGATCGGAGCAGTCATCCTCGGTTGGCTCATCCTTTTCCGTACTATCCATAAATGGGCTGGCTGGGGCTTGTTGATCGGGCTGATAGCAATAAGTCTGGCTATCATCCTCGATCCAGTACGGTGGGCATTTGGCGCCGAAGCCGTAGTGGCGGCATTGGCACTTACCTATGTTCTTACTCTGGCAGTGCAGTTTGGTCTACAGCGGTTGCCAATCGATCATCATGTCAGGTCTCCACTGAGCGCTATCGTTGCCATTGCCTTTGCTACCCGCATCGGTGGGCGCTTCTACCCGACCAGCATGCCGGGTGATATTGGCTTTCACACCAACCGCTTTCACGAAGCACTCGGTGGACTGATCACGATTGTTTCAGAGAATCGCGGAATTGATTTTCCCTATCCGCCGGGGCCATACTTACTCCTCGCACCACTGCGCGTATTGGGCATCGAAAAGTCTCTACTCTTGCAGATCGGTGCTGCGTTGGCCGATAGTCTTAGCCCGTTGCTCATCTACGTCATTGCTCGCCGCGTTCTGCCACCGCGACCGGCAGTACTGGCTGCGGCAATCTATGTGTTTACCGCTGCTACCTACCTGACCACATGGTGGTCGTTCGATACACACATCATTACGCAAAGCCTCTACCTACTCTTAGTTTGGGCGATCATCAGGGCATGGGAAGACTGGCAAGTCGATCAATACTACTGGGAATGGGTTTTCGGGCTGGCCACCATCAGCGCGATGGTGTTCCTTGGCCACTTCGGCTTCCTGATAAGTAGTGGTACCCTCTTAGGATTGTTGCTCGCGATTGTTTGGATTGCCCATCGCACAGGAGTGGCTTGGGCACGCCGGGTTTGTCTCCCCTTCACCGTTGCAATCGTTGTTGGGGCCACGTTTGCGATCCTCTTTTTCTACAGTTCGTATGTGCCAATGTTTTTCTCACAACTTGAAACAGCTCGAACTGGTGGCCTAACTGCCGTTGCCGGACGAGCACCGATCAGTCGGGAAAGGCTTTGGCAAACACTCTGGCAAGCCGGCCTGATTGCACACTACGGTTTCTTCCCAATTCCACTTGCACTGGGTGGTCTCTGGTTACTGCAACGTCAGCAAGGCTGGCACATAACGTTGATACTCATGGTTCTCAGTTTCGGTGTAGCTCTCGTCTTCGCCACCCTCCCCTTCATCACCCAAATCTCCAATAGTCCACGCTACCTGATGGCACTCGGTTGGGTCATTGCCGTGGGAAGTGCAGCGGCTTGCGATGCACTCTGGCATCGGGGAAAGATCGAACGGCTTGCCATCATCGGGGTAGGTCTGCTCGTACTCGCCAACACCATATGGTACTGGCTTACCCCGATGCTCTGGCGAGTGCGTCCACTGGAGCCATTCTGATGACGGGCAGGCGGGAATGTGACCAGGGGAGAATAGCAGCGGGCAACCGTTGGAAGAGCAAGACGCTTGGGTCGCGATCAATGCCTTTTTCTGCTTAGAGACAGAATCTGGTATCATTGCCGTATCAGCCCTTTGGGAAGCATAGGAGTGTGCTTATGGTCACTGCCTTCGTATTTATTACCTGCGAACCACGACGGATCAGCGACATAGCCCAGGAAATTGCCGAGCTACCTAACGTTGCCGAAGTATATTCGGTTACGGGCGACTACGACATCATTGCCGTTCTGCGCGTGAATGCCTACGAATCACTTGACGATGCCGTACCAGGTGGGATTGCTCGCATCGATGGTGTGCGGCACACCACGACAGTTTTGGCTTTCCGCCGTTATTCACGACGTGATCTCGAAGCTGGTTTTGATATTGGATTGTCGTAACAGTAACGAGTTCTCGTTCCGTCGTGGCCATCGGGTTTGACAAAGCCCGAAGCCAATGTTATACTGCGTAACTGCTGCGAAGAAATACGCAGCAACAGCTTTGTGCGCCATGCGGCCCACTTCTAAGGCGCAGTGGCATACTGCGACCAGATCTTTGGGCCAGTTATTATTTTGTCTATAAGCGGTTAATTAGCATAGGCCGGTTTGAAGGAGAGCATTACATGCCGACCATTAACCAACTTGTTCGGAAGCCGCGCAAGCCGGTGGTGAAGAAGACGAAAGCCCCGGCCCTGCGCTTCACCTACAACTCGCTGAAGGGGAAGCTGACTCGCGGCCGCGGATCACCACAAAAGCGCGGCGTCTGCACAAAGGTGACGACAATGACGCCGAAGAAGCCAAACTCGGCGCTGCGCAAGATCGCCCGCGTGCGGCTCTCCAACGGCCTTGAGGTGACGGCATACATCCCTGGTGAAGGTCATAATTTGCAAGAACACTCAGTGGTTCTGATTCGCGGTGGTCGTGTGAAAGACTTGCCCGGCGTGCGTTACCATATCGTCCGTGGTACCCTTGACACCCAGGGCGTCAGTGGGCGCAAGCAGGGTCGCAGCAAGTATGGTACCAAGAAGAATCAGCCGGTCGGTAAAGGTGCTGCTGCCGGTAAGGGCGGTAAGAAGTAGAAGAGGTGCGTTATGCCCCGTCGTGGCAATGTTGAGCGGCGACCAATTCCACCTGATGCGCGCTACAATAGCGTTCTCGTACAAAAATTTATTAATAAGGTGATGGAGCGCGGCAAGAAGAGTCTTGCCGAGCGAATCGTGTATCAGGCACTTGATCTGGCTGCGGCACGACTCAAGAAGCCGCAGATGGAGATTTTTGAGCAAGCAATTCGCAACGCCAGTCCTTCAATCGAGGTTAAGCCGAAACGGGTTGGTGGTGCGACGTATCAGGTACCAGTAGAAGTTAAGAGTGATCGTCGTCATTCGCTGGCAATGCGCTGGCTTATCATGTCGGCCCGTGCTCGTACCGGTAAGCCAATGGTCGAGCGCCTCGCGGCTGAATTGATCGACGCTTATAATAATACTGGTGCTACTATCAAGCGTAAAGAAGATGTTCATCGGATGGCGGAAGCTAATCGTGCTTTCGCTCACTATGGCCGTCTGTAGAACCGGCTATCGGCATAAGAGTAAATGGCGACCAGTGGTTGCCTCACGTTAGGAGTGTGTGACGGGTATGCCACGTCAGATCGAACTCGACAAGGTACGCAATATCGGCATTATCGCCCATATTGACGCGGGTAAAACCACGACGACCGAGCGGATTCTGTTTTACACAGGCCGCACGTATAAGATCGGCGAGGTTCATGAAGGAACCGCGACAATGGACTGGATGCCGCAGGAGCAAGAGCGCGGTATTACGATTACTGCTGCTGCCACGACTGCTTCCTGGCGCCTGGACGGCGTAGAGTATCGGATTAATATCATTGATACTCCCGGTCACGTCGACTTTACCGTAGAGGTGGAACGCTCATTGCGCGTGCTCGATGGCGGCGTCGTCGTGTTCGACGGCGTGGCTGGTGTTGAACCTCAGTCTGAGACCGTTTGGCGACAGGCTGATAAGTACAACGTGCCGCGTATCTGTTTTGTAAACAAGATGGATCGCGTCGGCGCGAGCTTCGAGCGCTGCGTGCAGATGATTAAAGATCGCCTCGGCGCCAAACCGGCGATTATTCAGTTGCCCATCGGGGTCGAAGATACGTTCCGCGGAACGATCGACCTCTTCAAGATGAAGGCAACAATTTATTACGATGAGCTGGGTAAGGATATTCGCGAAGAGGAGATTCCGCCAGAGTTGCTCCCCGCTGCCGAGAAAGCTCGCAATGAATTGGTTGAGATGATCGCTGAGACCGACGATGAGTTGACTCTGCTCTATCTCGAAGGGCAAGAATTGACCGTCGAAGAGCTGAAGCGGGGGTTGCGCAAGGCAACGATCGAACGGAAGTTGGTACCAGTACTTTGTGGCGCTGCTTTGCGTAACAAGGGTGTCCAAAAGCTGCTCGATGCGATTGTGGAATTCTTGCCGTCGCCTCTCGACCGGCCGGCAATTACCGGTACGTTGCCCGGTCAGGTAATGGGTGATGAAGGCGTAGAGGTTATCACCCGCCCAGTGAGCGATGATGCGCCGTTTACGGCTCTGGTCTTCAAGATTGTCGCCGATCCCTATGTCGGTAAGCTGGCTTACTTCCGCGTTTACGCCGGTAAGATTACGAAGGGTTCTTACGTGCTGAATTCAACGCGAAACCAGCGTGAACGCCTTGGCCGTCTCCTGCGCATGCACGCCAATCATCGTGAAGATATTGAAGAGGTATACACGGGCGAAATTGCCGCTATGGTGGGCCCTAAGAACTCGTATACCGGCGATACGATTTGCGATCCCGATCATCCTATCGTGCTTGAAAGCATTCGCTTCCCAGAGCCGGTGATCGAGTTGGCAGTTGAGCCAAAGACCAAGGCTGACCAGGACAAGATGTCGATTGCGCTTAGCCGCCTTGCCGAAGAGGATCCTACCTTCCGCGTGTATACCGATCCTGAGACCGGCCAGACTATTATCAAAGGGATGGGTGAGCTGCACCTTGAGGTGATCCTTGACCGTATGCGCCGTGAGTATAAGGTTGAGGCCAATCAGGGCAAGCCCCAGGTTTCGTACCGCGAAACCATTACCATCCCAGTTGATCAAGAGACTCGCTTCGTACGCCAGACCGGTGGTAAGGGTCAGTACGGTCATGTGAAAATCAGGTTTGAACCCTTGCCGCCTGGTAGTGGGTTTGAGTTTGTCAATGCTATCGTCGGTGGCGTGATCCCGAAAGAGTACATTCCTGCCGTTGAACAGGGCTTGCGCGAGGCGATGCAGACCGGTGTTATCGCCGGTTACCCGGTGGTTGATATTAAGGCAACGTTGTACGACGGTTCATACCACGAAGTTGACTCGTCGGAAATGGCCTTTAAGATTGCGGCCTCGATGTGTCTCAAAGATGCCGTTCGCCGTGGTAAGCCACAACTGCTCGAACCGATTATGAAGGTCGAGACGGTTACTCCAGAAGAGTTCCTTGGTACGGTGATTGGTGATTTCAACTCACGCCGCGGTCGCATCGAGGGTATGGAAGCTCGTGGGAATGCGCAGGTGGTACGCGCCTATGTACCGCTGGCAAATATGTTCGGTTACATGACCGACCTTCGCTCGGCAACGCAGGGTCGTGCTACGTCGTCGATGGAATTTGATCATTACGAGCCGTTGCCCGAAGCGCTGGCGAAGGAAATTATCGAGAAGCGTAGTACGAATTAGCAAGGAGAGAGTGGGACGAACGCGGCGAGCGCTCGTTCCTTCACTGCGACGATGGAGCTACGCCTGTTGACGCCACCGCCTTGGGCTGATTATGAGTTAATCGACTCGGGTCACGGGGCGAAGTTGGAACGATTTGGTCCCTACCTGTTGGCTCGACCGGAAACGCAGGCGATCTGGACGCCGCATCTGCCGGAGTCTGAGTGGCAACGAGCTGATGCTACCTTTCGTCGCATTCGTGGTGAAGAGGGGCCGGGTGAGTGGTATCAACGTCAACCTTTGCCTGAACGTTGGTCAATGAATGCCCATGGGGTGCGTTGCTGGGTACGTCTGACACCGTTTCGTCATACCGGTGTTTTCCCGGAGCATAGCGCACATTGGAATTGGCTGGCCAGTCAGGTGCAACGTCGCTCGCAACCACGCGCCTTGGTCTTATTTGGCTACACCGGGTTGAGTAGTTTACATCTGGCTCGCTACGGTGCCCATGTGACGCACGTCGATGCTTCTAAGCCTGCTGTGCGTTGGGCACAGGAAAACCAGGTTTTAGCTGATCTGGCAGATCGTCCGATCCGATGGCTGATCGATGATGTCGGGAAGTTTGTAGCGCGTGAGCTGCGACGTGGTAATCGTTATGATCTGATTTTACTCGACCCACCGGTATTTGGGCGAGGTCCTAACGGTGAAATCTGGCGCTTGCACGAACAACTACCACAATTGCTGGCTCAATGTGCGCGCCTGTTGAATAGGCAACCGCTGGGAGTGTTAGTATGTGCCTACGCAACCACAATTTCGGCGTTGACCATCGGTAATCTCCTCGCAGAAACGATGGCTTCGTTTGATGGCTATCTGAGTGCGGGTGAGCTGGCAATTCCGGAACGCACAACCCGGCGTCTACTGCCAACAGCTATCTACGCTGCCTGGTCTGATCGGGAAATAGCCATTTCTGGCTGATAGAGAATAGTATAGTGAAGATCGCGCATAAACGCGGAGGTACAACACAATGGCCAAACAAAAATTCGAGCGGACGAAACCGCACGTCAATGTCGGCACCATCGGTCACGTAGACCACGGTAAGACGACGTTGACCGCTGCAATCACCAAGGTGCTGTCACTCAAGGGCGCGGCCCAGTTTATGGCCTACGACCAGATTGACAACGCACCCGAAGAGCGTGCCCGTGGCATTACCATCGCCATTCGCCACGTCGAGTATCAGACCGAGAAACGCCACTACGCGCACGTGGACTGTCCTGGTCACGCCGACTATATCAAGAATATGATTACCGGCGCAGCGCAGATGGACGGCGCCATCCTGGTAGTGAGCGCGCCCGATGGCCCGATGCCCCAAACCCGCGAGCACATCCTGCTCGCCCGCCAGGTGCAGGTACCGGCCATCGTGGTGTTCCTCAACAAGGTCGATATGATGGACGACCCCGAGCTGCTGGAGCTGGTCGAGCTGGAGTTGCGCGAGCTGCTCAGCAAGTACGGGTTCCCGGGCGATGAGATCCCGATTGTGCGCGGGAGTGCCCGCAATGCGCTAGAAAGCCCAAGCCAGGACATCAACGCGCCGGAGTACGCTTGTATCCTAGAGCTGATGAAGGCGGTGGATGAGTACATCCCCACGCCGCAGCGGGCGATTGACCAGCCGTTCTTGATGCCGATTGAAGACGTGTTCGGGATCAAGGGACGCGGAACGGTGGTGACCGGGCGGATCGAGCGCGGGAAGGTGAAGGTCGGCGATACGGTCGAGATTGTGGGCATGACCGAGGAAGCGCCGCGCCGGACGGTAGTGACCGGGGTGGAGATGTTCCAGAAGACGCTCGACGAAGGGATTGCTGGCGACAACGTCGGCTGTCTGTTGCGGGGGATTGAGCGCAACGAGGTTGAGCGCGGGCAGGTGTTGTGCGCGCCTGGGAGCATCAAGCCGCACAAGAAGTTTGAGGCGCAGGTGTACGTGTTGAAGAAGGAAGAGGGTGGACGGCACACGCCGTTCTTCTCGGGCTACCGGCCGCAGTTCTACATTCGGACGACCGACGTGACGGGGGCGATTAGCTTACCGGCGGGGATGGAGATGGTGATGCCAGGCGACAACGTGGTGATGACCATCGATCTGATCGTGCCGGTGGCGATTGAAGAGGGATTGCGCTTCGCCATCCGCGAGGGTGGTCGCACCGTCGGTGCCGGTGTCGTAACCAAGATTCTTGATTAGTAGATAGGAAACCGATGGCGGGGGCGTGGGTGTATGCCACGTCCCTGTTGATTGGAGAATAAAGATGGCTAAGCAAAAGGTTCGAATTCGCCTAAAGGCGTATGATCATAAGATCCTCGATCAATCTGCGCGTCAGATTGTCGAGGCTGCTGAACGGACAGGTGCCCTTGTTGCTGGTCCCGTTCCGCTCCCGACAAAAATCGAGCGTTACAGCGTAATACGCTCGGGTTTTATTGATAAGGACTCGCAAGAGCAGTTTGAGATTCGGACCCATAAGCGGCTCATCGATGTACTCGATCCAAGCCAGCAGACAATCAACGCGCTGATGAAGCTCAATCTGCCGGCTGGTGTCGATATTGAAATTAAGTTGTAGAAGAAAATGATGCGCGACACCACTCTATCGACAACTTCACCCTTGGTCAAAAGGAGTGATGTGCGCTAAAAAGGCAGCCGCTGCGCGAAGACGCATGCTGCGGAGGTGTATCCATGATTCACGGATTGTTAGGTCGTAAAATCGGGATGATGCAATACTTCACCAAGGAAGGCATGGCCATTCCAGTGACAGTCATTGCCGCTGGTCCTTGCATCGTCACGCAAATCCGCACCCCTGAGCGTGATGGCTACAGTGCGGTACAGCTCGGTTACGAAGAGGTCGAGTCACGCAAGCTGACTAAGCCTCAGCAAGGGCATCTGAAGGCTTCAGGTGGCAAGATGTTACGCATTCTGCGCGAGTTCAGCGCCGATGACCCTCTGGCCCATAAGCCAGGTGAAGTCGTGACAGTTGAGCTGTTCCGACCAGGTCAAAAAGTTGACATCTCTGGTACCTCAAAGGGGCGCGGCTTTGCCGGTGTTGTGAAGCGACATGGGTTCCGGGGTGGTCCGAAGACCCACGGTCAGAGTGATCGTCATCGTGCTCCTGGTTCGATTGGTGCAGGTACGACGCCGGGTCGTGTGTGGAAGGGTCAGCGCATGGCTGGTCGAATGGGTGGCACGCGGGTTACCATCCAGAATCTGGAGGTGGTTGAGGTGCTTCCCGAACAGAATTTGCTACTGGTAAAGGGCTCCGTTCCTGGCGCCCGCAATGGCCTGCTTCAGATCCGCAAAGCGGTGAAGGGCTAGAGGAGTAAAACGATGCAGGCAACGCTCTATAATCAGGCCGGCGAACAGGTGGGCGCCATTGAAGTGAGTGATTACATCTTTGGCATTGAGCCGAACGTACCGGTCATGCATCAATATGTTGTGATGCAGCAGGCCAACGCCCGCCTCGGCACGCATAATACACGCGGGCGCGGTGAGGTAAAGGGTTCGACCCGCAAGCTCTATCGGCAAAAGGGGACTGGACGTGCCCGTCAGGGTTCGATCCGCGCCCCACACCACAAAGGTGGTGGCGTGGCTCATGGCCCGCATCCGCGTTCGTATCGTGTCTCAATGCCACGGAAGATGCGTCGGCTCGGTGTCCGCTCAGCTTTGTCGGCAAAATTCGCCGCCGATCAGATTCGCTTTGTCGATGAGCTGACGTTCCCCCAGCCGCGGACGAAGGATTTTGTCGCTTTTCTGAAGGCCCACGGCCTCGCTGATAAGAAGACACTAGTCGTGATCGATAGCAAGAGTCCGGCGAATGAGAATCTGCGCCGCTCGGCTAACAATTTACCCCAAGTAAAAACGTTGCTGGCCCATTACCTCAATGTGCGCGATCTTCTGGTTTATGATCATATTGTGATGCCGAAGGCAGCCGTTGAGGTGGTGGAAAGCTACCTTGGCGAGCGTTCTCGCACAGCAGCGCCGGCGCAGGAGGAGTAACCATGCTGACGCCGTATGATATTTTGATCCGCCCGCTGATTACCGAGAAGAACACCAGCCTCATGGAACTCAATAAATATACGTTTGAGGTTCATCGTGAGGCAACAAAGCCGCAGATTAAGCATGCGGTCGAGACAATCTTCAACGTGCGGGTGACAAAGGTGCATACGATGAATGTGCGCGGGAAGCTGCGCCGCCGTGGCCGTTCGGTCGGTTATACCCGCGATTGGAAGAAGGCCATTGTGACCCTTGCTGAAGGCGATCGGATCGAGATCTTCGGATCATAGGTCACTACTGCAATGAAAGTAGTGACCGGCGACGATTCGCACTGAAGAGTCGTTGCCGATGGAGGGAGCAAGACGATGGGAGTTCGTATCTACAAACCAACCTCGGCCGGTCGCCGCAATATGTCGGTTTCGACCTTCGAGGAAATTACAAAAAAGCGGCCTGAGCCGCGCTTGATTGAGCCGCTACGCAAGAAAGCTGGCCGGAATAATCAGGGCCGAATCACGGTGCGTCATCGTGGTGGCGGTCACAAGCGCTTTTACCGAATTATTGACTTTAAGCGCAATAAGTTTGGTATCCCGGCGAAGGTTCAGGCGATTGAGTACGATCCAAACCGTACTGCGCGGATCGCATTGCTGGCTTACGCCGATGGTGAGAAGCGCTACATTATCGCTCCGCTTGGCCTGAAAGTCGGCGATACCGTTATGAGCGGTCCAGATGCCGAAATCCGCGTAGGTAATGCACTGCCGCTCAGTGCGATTCCGCTCGGTACTCAGATTCACAACATCGAACTTGAGATTGGGCGCGGTGGCGTGCTGGTACGTTCGGCTGGTACCGCCGCTCAATTGATGGCCAAAGAGGGTAACTACGCTACGGTTCGTATGCCCTCTGGTGAAATGCGCCTTATCCATCTGCGCTGTATGGCTACCATTGGCCAGGTTGGGAACGTTGATCACCAGAATATCCGACTCGGCAAAGCTGGCCGCTCACGCTGGCTCGGCCGCCGTCCGCGCGTGCGTGGCGCTGCGATGAACCCGCGTGACCATCCCCATGGTGGTGGCGAGGGCCGTGCACCACGCGGTATGAGTACGCCAAAGACGAAGTGGGGTAAGCCGGCACGTGGCGTTAAGACTCGTCATAATCCGCGCTTTGATCGCTTCATTGTTCGCCGGCGTAAGTAACATTGCCCTGTGTCGGGCGGCCACTGTTGTCGCCCGACGTGCCTGTGAGGAGGAACTATGTCCCGCTCGTCAAAGAAGGGGCCATACGTCGATATTAAGTTGCTCGAGAAAATTGAGGCTATGAACAAGGCCAATGAGAAGCGGGTTATCCGAACCTGGTCGCGCGACTCGACCATCTTCCCGCAGATGATTGGTCACACCATTGCAGTCCACGATGGCCGCCGCCATGTGCCTGTTTACATCACCGAAAACATGGTCGGTCACAAGCTGGGAGAGTTCGCACCTACCCGCTTCTTTCGCGGCCACGGTGGCAAAAAAGCCGATAAGCGCGGGAAAGTCAAGTAGCTCCCGCTGTTAGACCTGATTGCATCTTCCCAAAAACGTGGTACAATGGCACGCTTGTGGTGATGCGTCGGGTAGCGATACGAGAAAAAACAATGGAAGCAAAAGCAGTTACCCGCTATGTGCGAATCTCGCCATTGAAGGTTCGCCTCGTGATGGATGTGGTGCGCGGTATGGATGTAGACCGTGCGCTGGCAACGCTTCGGTATATGCCGCAGAAGGCAGCCCGAGAAGTCGCCCGCACGATCAAGTCGGCCGCTGCAAACGCAGAGCACAACTTTCAAATGGATCGCGAATCGCTGTATATCAAGGCAATCTATGCCGATCAAGGCCCGGTCTTGAAGCGGTTTATGCCGCGTGCACGCGGGATGGCGAATCGCATCCGCAAACCAACTACCCATATCACCGTGGTAGTTGCTGATAGGTCGGAGTACTAGTAGAGGGAGGCTCGCTTGGGGCGCAAAGTACATCCGATTGGCTTTCGGCTCGGTTACATCAAGGACTGGCAGTCGAAGTGGTTCGCTGAAGGCGAGGAATATACTCGCCAGCTCCACGAAGACATCGAGCTGCGGAAGCTAATTAGTAAGGAATTGCAAAGCGCTGGCGTGTCGCGGATCGAGATCGAGCGTTCAGCAAACAAGATCGAGATCTCGGTGTACACAGCTAAGCCCGGTATTGTGATCGGGAAACGCGGCACGAATGTTGACACGTTGAAGAGTGCATTGGAGCGCAAGACCGGGAAGAAGATCAAGCTCAATATCAAGGAGATCCATCAACCGGAACTTGATGCTCAGTTGGTTGCTGAGAGCATTGGTGAACAGATTACCAGGCGCGTGAGCTACAAGCGTGCAATGAAGCAGGCTGTGCAGCGCGCAATGCGACTCGGGGCCTTGGGAGTGAAAGTGCGTTGTTCAGGTCGCCTCGGTGGAGCCGAGATGGCGCGCGTTCACGAAGAGGCCGAGGGTCGTGTGCCGCGCCATACGCTGCGGGCCGATATCGATTATGCCCAGGTACACGCCCATACCACCTACGGTCGGATTGGCGTGAAGGTCTGGATTTACAAGGGAGACGTCTTCCCCAACCAGGCTGCCAAGGCACCGGTCGAGCAGGCAGCAGCCGCGCCTACACCTACGCCCGCGCCCGAACGGCGTGAACGTCAGCCGAGGAGGAATAGCAATGCTTCTGCCTAAGCGCACGAAGTACCGCAAAATGCAGAAAGGGCGCAGCCATGGCCTCTCGTATCGCGGCAACAATGTCGTGTTCGGTGAATATGGCCTGATGGCACTCGAACCGAGCTGGATCTCCAGCCGTCAGATTGAAGCTGCCCGTCGTGCAATTACCAACTACGTCAAGCGTGGTGGAAAGGTCTGGATTCGTATTTTTCCAGATAAACCGATCACCCGCAAACCGGCCGAAACCCGTATGGGTGGTGGTAAGGGTTCTGTCGATCACTGGGTTGCCGTTGTGAAACCCGGCCGTGTCATGTTTGAACTGGCCGGCGTTCGCGAAGATGTAGCTCAGGAAGCCCTGCGTCGTGCCGCGCAGAAGTTACCGATCAAGTGCAAAATTATCGATCGGGAAGAGCAGGGTACGATGGCAGCAACTGGGGAGGTGAGCAGTGAAAGCGAGTGAACTGCGCGCCCTCGATGATGCACAGTTGCGCGAGAAATTGGCTGAATATAAGGTTGAGTTGTTTAATCTGCGCTTCCAGAAAGCAACTGGAAAGTTGACCAATACGGCCCGACCACGGCAGGTCAAAAAAGAGATAGCGCGCATCTTAACCATCCTGCGTGAACGTGAGTTGGCGCAGGCTGAGCTCGGCTAATCAGAGATGGAGCAGAGCATGATGACTGCAGAGCAAAAGCGCAAAACGACAAAGGTGGGTCGCGTCGTTAGCGATAAAATGGATAAGACGGTGGTGGTCGCGGTAGATTATCTCAAGCCGCATCCCCTTTACCGTAAGATTATTCGACGAACGAAGAAATTTCACGCCCACGATGAACATAATGAGTGCAAAGTGGGTGATACGGTGCGGATCGAAGAGACCCGTCCGCTCAGCCGCACAAAGCGCTGGCGGGTCGTGGAAATTGTGAAACGTGGCGAGGAGGAGTAGCCATGATCCAGCCTCAGACACGGCTGAAGGTTGCCGATAATACCGGGGCGAAAGAGATCATGTGCATCCGGGTCCTCGGAGGTTCACGGGTGCGCTACGGTCGAGTTGGCGACATCATTGTTGCCTCGGTAAAGGTTGCTACACCCGGTGGTCAGGTGAAGAAGGGTGATGTTGTCAAGGCGGTAATCATCCGCACGGCAAAGGAATACGGCCGACCTGACGGATCGCACATCCGCTTTGATGACAATGCGGCGGTGCTGATTGGGAAAGAGAACAACCCACGCGGCACGCGCATCTTTGGCCCGGTGGCCCGTGAGTTGCGCGAGAAGCAGTTTATGCGGATCGTGTCGCTCGCCCCGGAGGTGCTGTGATGCATGTGAAAACTGGTGACGAGGTGTTGGTTATTGCCGGCAAAGATAAGGGGCGTCGTGGCAAGATTAAACGCGCCTTGCCGGCAGAGAACCGTGTTGTTGTCGAAGGGATTAATATCGTCAAGCGGCACCAGAAGCCGCGTGGCCCTGGTCGCCCTGGCGGTATTATCGAGATGGAAGCGCCACTTCATGCATCGAATGTGATGCTGATCTGTCCGAGCTGCGGTCGGGCGTCACGTACCGGTAAGCGCTTCCTGGAAGAAACCGATCATAAAGGCCGTCCGCGCAAGGTGCGCTATTGTAAGGCATGTGACGCCATTATCGATAAGTAGTCTGTTCACAGGGCCGGCACAAGAGATGTCTGCTGCCAAGCCCCTGGAGAAAACGCTATGACCGTTCGATTACGTGAAAAGTATCAAAAAGAGGTTGTCCCTGCCTTGATGGAGGAGTTTAAGTTCAAGTCCATCATGCAGGTGCCACGTCTCGTCAAAATTGTGGTAAATGTTGGTGTCGGCGAGGCGGTTCAGAATGCGAAGGCTATCGAGGCTGCGGTAAATGACGTTGCTACCATCACCGGGCAGAAGCCGGTCGTGACACGGGCCAAGAAGTCTGTAGCATCGTTTAAGCTGCGTGCCGGGATGCCTATTGGGGTGATGGTAACCCTGCGCGGTGACCGCATGTACGACTTTTTAGATCGGCTCTGCTCGCTGGCGCTGCCGCGCATCCGTGATTTTCGTGGTGTGAGCCGCAGCTCGTTCGATGGGCGCGGCAATTACAGTCTGGGATTGCGTGAGCAGATTGTCTTCCCAGACATTGATTACGATAAGATCGACAAGATTCGTGGTTTAGAGGTGGCAATTGTCACCAGTGCGCCGAATGATGAGCAGGCTTATTCCTTGCTGAAACGTCTCGGCATGCCATTTCGTGATTAGTTTGAACTAAGAGCGCAGGACGCTGACTGGTTCAACGCATTTTGAGGAGGTAATCCTTTGGCTAAGAAGTCGTGGATTGTAAGGGCCCAGCGGCCGCCGAAATTCAAAGTTCGTGCGTACAACCGCTGTAAAATCTGCGGTCGCTCACGAGCGTATATTCGTAAGTTCGGGATGTGCCGCATTTGCTTCCGCGAACATGCATTAAAGGGCCTCATTCCGGGCGTCGTAAAGGCAAGTTGGTGAGTGCTGTGCGGCAAGCGAGTGATGCTGACGCCCGCGATCGTTGAGGAGGCATACCGTGAGTGTCAATGATCCTATCGGCGATATGCTGACACGCATTCGTAATGCGTGTATGGCCCGCCATACAACTGTAACAATTCCGGCATCGAAGATGAAGATCGCGATTGCCGATATTCTGAAACGTGAAGGATTTATTCGGGATTACACTGTAATCGATGATGGCAAGCCGTACAAGACCATCTCGATTACGCTGAAGTATATGCCTGATCGTCGGCCGGCTATCACCGGCTTGCGACGGGTCAGTAAGCCGGGGCTGCGAATTTATACCAAGCGCGCTGACATTCCACGAGTGCGCGGTGGTCTCGGGCTGAGCATTCTTTCGACGCCGAAGGGTGTGCTTGCCGATCACGAGGCTTGGCGCGAGCGTGTCGGCGGCGAGGTACTCTGCTACGTTTGGTAACGCGCACGGAGGAGTATCATGTCGCGAATCGGAAAACGACCAATTACCGTGCCAAAGGGGGTTCAGATTACCATCGGCGAGCAGAATCTCGTGACGGTAAAAGGCCCCAAGGGGACGCTAAGCCAGAGATTGCATCCTGATATGATTATTCGTCAGGAAGGCGATGTCATTACCGTTCAGCGTCCTTCTGATGGGAAGTTGCATCGCGCTTTGCACGGTTTGACCCGTACCCTGATCTACAATATGGTGGTTGGGGTTACCCAGGGCTGGCAACGAGCGCTCGAAATCAACGGCGTTGGGTATCGTGCTCAGCTCGAAGGAAAAACGCTCGTGCTCAATCTGGGTTTTTCACACCCGGTACGTATCGAGCCGCCACCGAACATTAGCTACATTGTCGGTGAACGTAAGTCGGCAAACGATCCGTTGTCGCTGACGATCGTTGGTATCGATAAACAACAGGTCGGCGAAGAGGCAGCCCGAATTCGTAGTCTGCGTCCGCCTGAGCCGTATAAGGGTAAGGGCATTAAGTACGTTGAAGAGAAGATCCGCCGCAAGGCTGGTAAGGCTGGTAAGGCGAAATAGTTGGTTGGGCTGCGGCTGCTATGCCGTAGCCTGCACCCCTAGCGAGCGGTAGGGGATACAATCTCTATCGCGACAGTATTTGAGGATCGTATGGGACAGCGAACACCACGTGAACTCCGGCTTCGCCGGCATCGTCGCATCCGAAAGCGGGTTTTTGGTACGCCTGAACGACCACGCCTGAACGTCTTTCGGAGCCACGTCCATATTTATGCGCAAGTAATTGATGATACTGTTGGTCACACGCTCGTTGCCGCTTCAACGAACGAAAAAGGGTGGACCGGCAGTCCAGAGTTGACCAAAACTCAAGAGGCGGCACTGGTTGGTAAGCTGATTGCCGAACGAGCGTTACAGGCTGGGATTACGAAGGTGGTCTTCGATCGCGGTGGCTATAAGTATCACGGACGAGTGAAGGCGCTGGCCGAGGCGGCCCGCGAAGCTGGTCTGAACTTCTAGTTGCCTAAGGGCAGCGTAGCGGAGGAACTGTGAAACGAGAACGTATCAACCCCGACACGCTGGAGCTCGAGGAGCGAGTCGTCCAGATCAACCGCGTGTCAAAGGTCGTGAAGGGCGGCCGGCGTTTTAGCTTCAGCACGGTCGTTGTCGTTGGTGATGGCAAAGGCCACGTTGGTATTGGCATGGGGAAGGCGGCAGAAGTGCCGGACGCTATTCGCAAGGGAGCTGAGGCCGCAAAACGGAATCTGATTCGCGTGCCCCTTGTTCATGCGACGATTCCCCATGAGGTCACTACAAAGTTTGCTGCAACTAAGGTGATGCTACGGCCGGCAGCACCCGGTACCGGCGTTATTGCAGGTCGCGGTGTGCGTCCGGTGGTGGAAGCAGCCGGGATTAAAGACTTGCTCTCTAAAGTCTACGGTAGCAATAACCCGGTGAATGTGGTGAAGGCAACCTTTAAGGCGTTAAGCGAGATGACCTCGCTCCAGGAAATGGCTCGTCGGCGTGATATGACGCCGCAAGAGCTGATGGAGCGCCGGAGACGACGGGAAACGGAGGCAGCATAATGGCAAAGCTGCGCGTGACCTATGTGAAGAGCGCAATCGGCTATGCGCGTGACCAGAAAGCAACGCTGGCCGCGCTCGGCTTGCGCCGGTTGAATCAGAGTGTACTCAAACCTGATACTCCATCGGTGCGGGGGATGCTGTTTAAGATTCAGCACCTCGTAAAGGTGGAGGAGGTTGAGGACGAGGTGCAGGCATGAAACTTCACGATTTACGTCCCCCTAAAGGTGCGCATCGAGAGCGCAAGCGGATCGGTCGCGGCCATGGTTCAGGGAAAGTCAAGACTGGCGGTAAAGGTATGATGGGGCAGAAAGCCCGCAGTGGACCTGGTCCGTATCGTACCTTTGAAGGTGGTCAGAACCGTCTGGTCAAGCGTATGCCCTTTAAGCGCGGATTTGTTAATAAATTCCGCGTCGAATATGAAGTGGTAAATGTTGGTAGTCTGGCCGATTGGCCAACCGAGGTTGAGGTAACTCCAGAGACCTTGCTGGCCCGCCGTCTGGTGCGCCGCAAGCGGATGCCGGTCAAGATCCTCGGCGACGGTGAGCTGAACCAACCGTTGACAATTAAAGCTCATAAGTTCTCGGCAAGTGCGCGACAAAAGATTGAGTCTGCCGGTGGGAAGGCAATTGATCTCCCTTGGATTGTCGAACGCCACTCACGCTCGCGCGGCCCCAATCCCAGTATGCGCAACGCTCGCCAGGTTCAAGCGTAATTGGTCAGAGCGGCGAGAACCCTCGTGTTCTCGCCGCTGACAGGAAGTACTATCATGCTACAGGCTGTACTTCGTGCTATTCAGTTGCCAGATCTACGGCGCCGCATCCTCTTCACCTTGGGGATGTTGTTTCTGTTTCGCCTGATCGCGCACATCCCGGTACCAAATGTTAATCCGGCGACGCTCAATCAGTTGCGACAGGCACTGGCTACGAATCAACTGGCACAGTTGCTGAATATCTTTGCCGGTGGGGCGTTGGAAAATTTTTCGGTTGCGGCAATGGGGGTCTATCCGTATATCACGGCCCAAATTATTATGCAGTTGCTGCAACCGTTGATCCCGGCACTTAAGGAATTGCAAAAAGAGGGTGAGCAGGGACGCCTGCGTCTAAATCGCTATCAGTTGTGGCTGACGATCCCACTTGCTTATTTGCAGGCGTATGGCCAGACGCTGACACTCGAACGGTCGATCAATCCGAACAACGATCCAGCATTATCGTTATTCCGCACGCCATTTGACCTGGGCGCAAATTTCCTGCCTACGTTCACCGTGCTGACCACGATGGTCGCCGGTACAATGCTGTTGATCTGGCTCGGCGAACAAATCAACGAGCGCGGGATTGGTAACGGTATCTCTATCATTATCTTCGGTGGGATTGTCTCACGTCTGCCAGGATTAATCATTCAAGGCTTCCAGATCAGTCAGGCTGGCGATTTCAGTACGATTCTTGGACTGATCGGCTTTATTGCAATTGCCCTTCTGACAATCGTCGGTATTGTACTGGTACAAGAAGGACAGCGTCGTATTCGTGTCCAGTACGCACGCCGGGTTCGCGGCAATAAGGTGTATGGTGGTCAGAGTAGCTTTATCCCGCTCAAGGTGAACTCTGCCGGGATGATCCCGCTGATCTTTGCACAAAGTATCATCATTTTTCCTGGCATTGTGGCATCGTGGTTCTATCGTCCCGGTGCTGAAGGAATTGGCAATGCCATTGCTGGTTTCTTTTACAACACCTTTAATCCGACGGGTCAGGGTGGTGGTATTGTCTATATGACTCTGCTCTTCCTGTTGACGGTTGGCTTTACCTACTTCTACACTGTTGTGATCTTTACGCAACAGGACCTGGCAGAAAATCTGCAACGGAATGGTGGTTTTATTCCTGGTATTCGGCCCGGGAAGAAAACGGAAGAGTACCTGATGAAAGTACTGAATCGCATCACTCTGGCAGGTGCACTCTTCCTGGGGTTGATCGCTGTCCTACCGTTTATCACGCAGTCGATTACCGGTGTACAAATCGGTCTGGGGAGTACTGCGCTTTTGATTGTGGTCGGTGTGGCTGTCGATACCATGCGTCAACTTGAAGCGCAGTTGATCATGCGAGACTACGAGGGATTTCTGAGCCGCTGATCGCTGCACACAAACGAAAAAAGTGTAGTACAATGGGAATTGTTGCTCGCCGGCGTACCGGTTGGGCAGCGTCTTTGTGAGACAGGCAGATGGTCTACCGTGCATACGATCATGTACGGTTTTGAAGTTGAGCGAGCGCCGAGTCATGACCAATGTAATCTTACTAGGACCGCCGGGCGCCGGCAAAGGAACGCAGGCCAAGACCCTCGCCGACCGCACAGGGTTGACCCATGTTGCGAGTGGTGATCTCTTTCGTGCCGCGCTGCGCGAAGGAACGGAACTGGGGATGCTGGCTAAGTCCTATATGGATCGGGGGGAGTTGGTACCCGATGAAGTCGTGATTCGCATGATCCTCGAACGCATTCGCCAACCCGATTGTGCAGCGGGGGTCATCTTCGATGGGTTTCCCCGAACCCGGGAACAGGCGCGAGCCCTGGAAGAGGCGCTCGCCGTTCATAACTCACGGATCGATGCCGTCCTCTTCCTGGCCGTACCACAAGATGTGCTGCTGCGCCGAATTGCCGGTCGGCAGACGTGCCGCACCTGTGGCGCGATTTTCAACATTTACTATTTCCCGTCACACCGACCGGGTGTCTGTGACGCCTGCGGCGGCAGACTCTATCAGCGAAGCGACGACTCGATTGAAACGGCGCAGCACCGATTGGATGTCTATTTTGCCCAAACGATGCCGTTGATCGAATACTATCAGCGGCAGGGCATTCTCCATGAGATCGATGGCCAACGTGAGATCGCGCTCGTGACAGAGGCAATGTTGAAAGCGCTGAGTCCATACCTGGCTCCGGCGCAGCCGTAGGTTAGGAGGGGTATGTCAAAAAAGAAAGATGTCATCGAGATGGAAGGTACCATCACGGAACCATTACCAAATGCAATGTTCCGGGTGCAGCTCGATAACGGGCACGAAGTACTGGCTCACATCTCGGGCAAGATGCGTATGAATTACATTCGCATCTTAAAAGGTGACCGGGTTCTGGTTGAATTGTCGCCGTATGACCTGACCCGGGGGCGGATTACGTATCGATATAAGTAGGGGGCGCGACGCAGCACGGCGGCGTCCGCCGCCGCAAGGAGGCTGAAATGAAAGTGCGAGCGTCGGTAAAGCCGCGCTGCGAATATTGCAAGGTGATTAAGCGCAAGGGCGTGATTCGGGTGATCTGCTCGCGCACACCAAAGCATAAACAGCGGCAAGGCTAACAACAGGTAACGAGTATCTGTTATCAGGGACAAGCGATCTGTTCTCGCCAGCCTTGTCGGAGCTGGCCGAGTACATCAGGAGCGAAGAGGACTGGCATGGCACGTATCGCCGGGGTTGATATTCCCCGCAACAAGAAGATCGAAATTGCGATCACTTACATCTATGGTATTGGTCGCTCAAACGGCATGGACATTCTGCGTAAAGCGAATGTGAACCCCGAACGCCGGGTGCGTGACCTGACCGAAGAAGAGATAGGCCGTATTCGCGAGATTATTGACCGCGAGTATCGGGTTGAAGGTGATTTGCGCCGTGAGGTGCAGTTGAACATTAAGCGCTTGATGGATATCGGCTGTTATCGTGGGCTCCGTCATCGCCGTGGTATGCCGGTGCGTGGGCAACGTACCCGTACCAATGCGCGTACCCGGCGTGGCCGTCGCGGTCAGGCGATCGGTATCAAGAAGAAGGCCGTAAAGAAGTAGTTGTAATAAGGAGTGAGGCATGCCCGCTAAGGGAAAAACGACCACTACGACACGCCAACGCGGCAAACGCCGTGAGCGTAAGAACGTGCCACGGGGTCAGGCCCATATCCAGAGCACGTTCAACAATACGATTGTAACTATTACCGATCCCCAGGGCGCTGTCGTCTGCTGGTCAAGTGCTGGTCAGAGTGGATTTAAGGGATCACGGAAGAGCACACCCTACGCTGCTCAAGTGGCAGCAGAAAATGCTGCTCGGAAGGCAATGGAAAACGGTATGCGCTCGGTTGAGGTCTTTGTTAAAGGACCTGGCGCCGGTCGTGAGGCTGCTATTCGCGCTTTGCAGGCTGCTGGTTTGCAGATTACTGCCATTACCGACGTAACACCGATTCCACATAATGGTTGCCGACCGCCAAAACGTCGGCGTGTGTAGGAGCGTGTGCGGTTTCATCGTTGGTGTGGTTGAATGATACAACTGAATGTACGCTGTGAGACGACCACAATTGGAACCGGAGGGATTATTCCCGGACGCCCGTTGTGGTAGTGTGTCTGCTCAATTGCAGCACCAGCGCCCATCTCACAGTTTGAGATAGAAGCGCAGTCACTGGCTGCTCGGATGAATATATTCTGAATAAAGGATTAATAAGACTATGGCGCGATATATAGGACCAGTCGGCAAAGTTAGCCGACGCCTCGGTATCGGAATCACCGAAAAAGGTCAACGTATTCTGAATAAGCGGCCAGATCCGCCTGGACAGCACGGTGCCGCCGCTCGTCGTCGGCAATTGTCCGACTACGGTATGCAGTTGCGTGAAAAGCAGAAGGCAAAATTCATCTACGGCGTGCTCGAACGCCAGTTTCGTCGACTGTTTGAGCAGGCGTCACGTCGTAGTGGCGTAACTGGCGAGTACTTGTTGAGCTTGCTTGAGCGCCGACTTGATAATGTGGTGTATCGTCTTGGATTTGCCACAACCCGCGCTCAGGCTCGCCAGTTGGTCAGCCATGGGCATATTGTTGTTGATGGTCGCAAAACAAACATCCCGTCGTATACGGTGAAGGTTGGGCAGGTTATTGCCGTTCGTCCACAAAGTCGGAGCCGTACTTACTTTAAGAATCTCGTCGATAGCGGTGTTTTGAACAAACATCGTGCGCCCGAATGGCTGCGGCTCAATCCTGCCGATCTTTCGGGTACCGTCGTTGCTTTACCACGCCGTGAAGATGCTGAGGCCGGAATTAACGAGCAGTTGATCGTTGAGTTCTATAGCCGGTAATGATTACTCTCGTCTGTAAGACGGAGAAAAGAAATGGGAGGTAGCAGTGCTCGATATTGCACAACCAAAGATTGAGGTTGTTGAAGCAACCGATACCTTTGGACGCTTTAAAATCGAGCCGCTCGATCCGGGCTATGGACACACGCTCGGTAATGCGCTTCGGCGCGTGCTGCTTACGGCCATTCCCGGATCGGCGATCACCCACGTGCGCATCGCTGGTGTTTATCAGGAGACCGACACTATCCCCGGTGTGACCGAGGATGTCGTCGAGATTATCTTAAACCTGAAAGGCATCCATTTGCGTGGTCGCCACGAGGGAACAGTACAGGCAATGATCCGAAAACAGGGACCGGCTGTAGTGACGGCTGCCGATCTGGTGTTGCCAGAAGGTCTGTCGGTCGTTGATCCCGATCACTATATTTGCACCCTTGAGCATGATCAGGCACACATCGAGGTGATCGCAACGATTGAACAAGGTCGCGGCTACCTATCGGCCGATCAGCGAGGCATCTTGCCGCTCGGTGAGTTTCCGATTGATGCTATCTTTACGCCGGTGCCGCGTGTCAATTATGTGGTGGAAAATACCCGTATTGGGCAAGCCACCGACTATGATCGCCTGATCCTTGAGGTCTGGACGAACGGAACCGTGCGACCACAAGATGCTCTCGATTACGCGGCCCGAGTCCTGGTACACTACAATACTACTATCGCGAATTTTAATCGCCTAGCTGCTGAACCGGCAACACAACCAGAAACCAATGGGCTGGAGATTCCAGCACATATCTACGATCTGTCAATTG
The DNA here is from genome assembly GCF_030444705.1 of Chloroflexus sp. MS-CIW-1. Lineage (NCBI taxonomy): Bacteria > Bacillati > Chloroflexota > Chloroflexia > Chloroflexales > Chloroflexaceae > Chloroflexus > Chloroflexus sp. MS-CIW-1. Next base: position 508,265 of record NZ_JAUBWR010000001.1, on the reverse strand, counting down.
AGACTCTTGATCTCTCAACCCGAACGTACAACTGCTTGAAGCGGGCGGAGATTACCAAGATCGGTCAAGTGTTGCAAATGGACGAGAAGGCGTTGTTGTCGGTACGGAATCTCGGCCAAAAGTCGATGGAAGAGATTCGTGATAAATTGATTGAACGAGGTTATATTCCGCGCATAGTGCCAAAAAACGGGGCAGCGCGTTCATAAGGATACGACCATGCGACATCGACATGCCGGAAAATTACTGGGGCGGTCGTATGAGCACCGTAAGGCGCTCTACCGCAATCTGATGATTGCCCTAATTGAACACAAGAAGATTAAGACGACGCTGGCTAAGGCACGTGCCGTTCAGCCTGAAGTAGAAGCGCTGATTTCCATTGCGCGCGAGGATACACCCCATGCGCGACGGATGGCGCTCTCGAAGTTGGCCAGTAAAGATGCAATGCGGAAGTTGTTTGCCTTTGCCCCAACGACCTACGGCGGACGTAACGGTGGCTACACGCGCATTACCAAGCTGGGGCCGCGACGGGGTGATGGGGCCGAGATGGCCTTAATCGAGTTGATCTGATGCGCACGATTGCGCTGCTGTTGGCCTACGATGGCACCGACTTTGCCGGGTCGCAGTGGCAGACCGATATTCGTACTGTTCAGGGTGCTCTGGAATCGGCGTGGGAAGCCCTGACCCAGGAACGGCGTCGGATTGTGCTGGCCGGCCGAACCGACGCCGGGGTTCATGCTAGTGGTCAGGTTGCTCATGTGCAGACGACCACCCGTCATGATCTACAAACGATCTGGCGTGGCTTGAATGCTCATCTGCCGGTTGATCTGACGGTACAGAATGTCGGTGACGCAACTGAAGATTTTCACGCTCGCTTTAGTGCGATCCAGCGTGAATATCGCTATCTTATCGATTGTGCGCCAGCGCCATTGCCACAACTTCGCCATCAAGCCCTGCATGTAGCAGGAACCCTTGATGTACCGGCAATGACCGCAGCGCTCAAGTTGCTGGAGGGAACGCACGACTTCGCTGCCTTTACAACGGCAGCACCGGCCCAACGTTCGACCGTTCGTACAATATATTGGACCCGAATCGGTGAGTATGAATGGTTCGAGCGGCGTTTACTGGCTATCGAAGTTGCAGCTAACGCTTTTCTCCAGCATATGGTACGGATGATCGTCGGTACACTCTTACAGGTTGGTCGTAACCGAATGACGGTCGATCAGTTCGGTGAAGTGCTCATGAGTCGTGACCGGCGGCTGGCCGGTCCAACTGCACCGGCTCATGGCTTGACCTTAACGGCTGTACGCTATCCACCCGGCCTCATCCGCTGGGTAGAGACATCGAAACGGCAAAATGGCTCGACGAAGATTGCCCAATCTTCGTCCTACGTACACGAGGAATAGGTGCTGTGAAGACCTATCATCAAAAACCATCAGAAGTGCAGCGCGACTGGTATGTCATCGATGCGAGTGGTAAGGTGCTCGGTCGATTGGCAACGCAGATTAGTACTCTGCTGCGCGGGAAACACAAACCAACGTTCACACCATCAGTTGATGGTGGAGATTTTGTGATCGTGGTGAATGCCGAGAAAATTGTCTTGACCGGACGGAAACCCGATCAGAAAATCTACTATCGCCACACCGGTTATCCGGGAGGTCTCAAAGCGACACCTTACAAGATGATGCTGGCAAAGCATCCTGATCGGATTTTACGCCTGGCGGTGAAGCGGATGTTGCCCAAAAACCGCATGGGTCGCCGATTGTTGAGCAAGCTGCGCATTTACGCTGGGCCAAACCACCCGCACGCGGCGCAGCAGCCAAAGCCTTATATTCCGCGCTAAAACAGTGTGTAGCAAGCGGGAGATATTGCGGTCCGTGTGCAGACAGTCAAGAGCACCCCAGTGGTGCCAAGGTGGTGAGGAGAAGGAATGGAAGCTAAGCGCTATTATCAAGGCACTGGCCGTCGCAAGACTGCGGTGGCGCGGGTTCGCCTCTTCCCCGGAAATGGGGAATTTATCGTCAATGGGAAGAAGCCGGAGGATTACTTCGGTCGTCGTGATCTATACCAGTATAACCTCCGTTTACCGCTGGTATTGACAAACCATCTCAACACGTTTAATGTGTTGGTAAAGGTCAAGGGTGGGGGAATTTCCAGCCAGGTCGGTGCTGTTCGTCACGGTATTGCCCGGGCACTGTTAGACTACGACAGCACCTTGCGTCCGACGCTCAAGCAAGCCGGGCTGCTCACCCGCGATCCACGTGCCAAAGAGCGCAAGAAAGTTGGTCTCAAGCGAGCACGCAAGGCACCACAGTACACAAAGCGCTAATCCGATTGGGGTACGGCAATGGTGCAGTGGGGCAGACGGTCGTATCACAGACCGTCTGCTGTGCGTTATAACGATGGCAACAGAGTCATGCGAGTTATTACCGGAAAAGCTAAGGGACACCGTTTGAAAGCACCGAAAGGCCTCGGTACTCGTCCGATGCTTGATCGGGTGAAAGAAGCCCTCTTTTCGGTGCTCGAGGGGTACGGTCCAATCCGCGGTGCAGTCCTTGATCTCTACGCCGGTACCGGATCACTCGGTATTGAGTGTCTGTCGCGTGGTGCTGATAGTGCTGATTTTGTTGAGCGAAATGCGCATGTCTGTTCCATCATTGCTGAAAATTTGCGCCATACCCACTTCGAACAGCAGGCACATATCTATCACATGCCGGTGGATCGATTCTTGCACCGTCAACGCGGTATCGGACGCTATGATATAATCATCATGGATCCACCTTATGCTGACCCGACGATCGAGATGACGATGCAGCTTGTGGCAAAAAGCGGTGTGGGAAAGGAAGGTAGTCTCTTGATTGTCGGTCATTCACCACGAGTAGAACTGGCCGATGATTATCCAGGGCTGCACCGAATCAAGTTTCGGCGTCTAGGAGACTCGTGCTTCTCGATTTATGAACTGACAGCAATAACGACGCCAGAATCCGATCAGTAAGCTATGCGCATCGCAATCTACCCCGGCAGTTTCGATCCAGTTACATACGCTCATCTTGACATTGCCCGTCGTGCAACGCGGATTTTTGACCGTGTTATTATGGCAGTGTTTGATCGTCCACAGAAAAAACTGCTCTTTTCGACTGCTGAACGACTCCATCTGTTGCGCGTTGCAACGGCCGATCTCGAACGGGTAGAGGCAATGAGCTATGAAACACTAACAGTTGATTTTGCCCGGCAGGTAGGTGCGTGCGCGATTGTACGTGGCCTCCGCGCTGCAAGTGACTTCGAGGCTGAATTTCAAATGGCGCAGGTGAATCAGGCCATCGATCCAGGCATCGAGGTGGTGGTGCTGATGGCCGGTCGGCAATTTGCTCATATCAGTTCAACGGCGGTACGCGAAATGGCCAGCCTTGGACGCGACCCGGTGGAATTTGCACCGCCGGTCGTTGTAGCGGCCTTACGCGACAAGTTCGCACAGAGGGGGTGATCATCATCGAACTGGATGATTTGATTGATGAACTGGAAGAGGTGATTGCTGCCGGCTTCCGGCTGCCCCTCAGCGGTGGACGAACCTTAGTCGATGAAGGTCGTATCCTCGAAATCATCGATCAGATGCGCACGGTTATTCCTGAAGAGATCCGACGAGCCAGACGAATCATTGCTGAACAAGAACAGTTGCTGGCTACTGCTCAGGCCCGTGTGCAGGAGGTATTGAGCGAACGCGGGTTGCTGGCCGCCGTCGAAGCCGAGCGAGAGCGCCTGTTGCAACAGGCCGAACATGAAGCTGCCGAAATCCGCGCTGGTGCCGATGCGTATGCCCGGCAGGTGCTTGAAGAACTCGATGAACGGCTGAGTAAACTGTTGAGTAGTGTGCGTAATGGCTTACACGCGCTGGAAGAACGCCGAACAAGTGCTTGACAATCTTCCGCTCTCTCGCCTATAATTTGGCGCTTGTGGCGGAACCACGGCGCGCCACAGGTGATTGCTATGACTGCATTACGATTCAATCTCGCGCAATTGTTACGCGAAGAGATAGGCGCACGACGCGATATTTCTTTTAGCGAAGCGGCTTTGCCACTCGATGAGGAGTTGACGCTACGGAATATTTCTGGTCGTGTGCGTCTGACCCGTACTGCGGCAGGGGTCTATGCCCAGGTAACGGTGCATGGTGTCGTGACATTGACCTGTGTCCGTTCGCTCGAATTATTTGATTATGAGCTTGACCTCGATTTCAGCGATCAGTTTTATGCGGTCGTTGATGTTGTCAATGGTCACCGATTACCGCAACCCGTTGAGGATGATCCATTTATGCTCGACGAGTTGCATCATATTGATATTGGGGAAGCGATCCGTAGCTACGCGCTGATCAATCTGCCGATGAATCCAATTGCGCCGGCATATCGTGATCAACCGGTCAACTATACGGTTGCATCGGAGGGGATTGAAGATGACGATACGCTGGTTGATGATCGCTTCGCCGCTTTACGTGAATGGGCTGAACGACAACGTAACCAAAATTAAGGAGTAACAATCATGGGAGCAGTACCAAAACGAAAAGTATCGCGTCATCGACGCGGTAATCGGCGGCGACATTTGGCTCTCACCCCACCGGTGTTGGTGTCTTGCCCACGCTGCGGCGAACTGATGCGGGCGCATCGAGTATGCCTCTCTTGTGGGTATTATAAGGGCCGGCAGGTACTCGACATTACTGCTGAATAGCTCTATTCCTGGTACCGAATTTCCTGTCGGGAAATGCGTATCGAGAAGGCTGCCTGCCGTGGTTATCGGGCTGGCAGCCTTTGATTATGATAGAAAGGGTATAAGGGTGAGCAGGGAACGTTATGCAGCAGTGGTCGGCTGGGGGATGGCTGTTCCGCAACGTCTGATTACCAACGATGAACTGGCACAACGGATAGATACATCCGATGAGTGGATCCGTACTCGTACCGGTATCCGTGAACGGCGAGTGGCCGGGCCTGGTGAGAGTACTTCCACGCTGGCAACTGCTGCTGGCCGTGAAGCACTGGTGATGGCCGGTATTGAACCCTCTACGATCGATACGGTCATCGTTGCAACCTGTACTCCTGATCGGCCATTTCCTGCTACTGCCTGTACAGTACAGGCTAACTTGCGAATTCCGCGTGCAGCAGCGTTTGATCTAGCAGCGGCATGTAGTGGCTTTGTCTATGGGCTTACGGTCGCAACCAGTTTAATCAAGAGCGGTGTGAGCCGTCGCTTATTACTAGTCGGTGCCGACATTTTTACGCACTATATCAACTGGAATGACCGTAATACCTGCGTTCTGTTTGGTGACGGTGCTGGCGCTGTTGTGTTGGAAGCCACTGATGAACCACTCGGTCTCTTGACGTCGCATCTGAGTGCCGATGGGAAGCTGGAAGACCTGATGGCCGTTGATGCGGGTGGTACGCGCATGCCGCTTACTGCCGAGTTGCTGGCTGAAGGTCGACAGTACGTGTACATGAATGGACGGGAAATTTTTAAACACGCAGTGCGCGAGATGAGCGACTCGGCGTTACAGGTATTGCAGGCGGCCGGGGTGACGGTTGACAATATTGCTTTGGTGATTCCGCATCAGGCCAATGTGCGAATTATTGACGCGGTCGCTCGTCGGCTCGAAATTCCACCAGAGCGTGTGATGATCAATCTTGACCGATACGGCAATACGTCGGCAGCCTCAATCCCAATTGCCCTCTACGAAGCTGCCTGTCAGGAACGGATAAAAGCGGGTGATTATGTATTGTTGATGGCATTCGGTGGTGGTCTTACGTGGGGGGCGGGTCTGGTACGTTGGGGGAAACCAGCACGCTCAGTATGTTGAAGGAGGTAAGGCGTCAGGGCTTTAGATAAGGCTACGACATACCGCTGATAAGCCGCTGATCTAGAACTATTCTGAACGCGGGCCGACACGATGGGGAGGGGAAGGCAATGGTCGTGTCAGCAAAGAAAGAAGAGGCATCAGATCATGAGCATTGCATGGGTATTTCCGGGACAGGGATCGCAAGTTGTAGGTATGGGGCGTGATTTGATCACGGTATCGCCCGCAGCACGTCGGATCTTCGCCACGGCCGATGAGACACTTGACTATCCACTGAGTGAGTTGTGTTTTAGTGGACCGGAAGCTGACCTCACTGCCACCGAAAACGCCCAACCGGCACTCCTAACAACCAGTATGGCTTTGCTGGCGGCGATGCAGGAATTGCTGGGAGACCGACTTGAACAACCGATTGTCGTTGCCGGCCACAGTCTGGGTGAATTTTCAGCGTTGGTGGCCGGTGGTGCACTCGATTTTACTACTGCCCTGCGTTTGGTACGCCGACGTGGTGAATTGATGGCAGCAGCTCATGAAGGAAGTATGGCTGCGGTTATCGGTTTGGACGCCGATGTGCTCGAACAGATCTGCCAAGAGGTCAGTGCTGCTCTCCAAACCGAACATGACCACAGTACCGTAGTGATTGCCAACTACAATGCACCTGACCAACTGGTGATCAGTGGGAGTGTGGTGGCCGTAGAGCACGCCAGTATGCTGGCGAAAAGTCGGGGAGCAAAACGGGTTATTCCTCTCAGGGTTAGTGCAGCCTTCCACTCGCCATTGATGATCGCGGCTGCTGAAGGGATGGCTCAGGCGCTTACCAATGCAACCGTCCATGATCTCACCATCCCTCTGGTTGCTAATGTGACAGCCGAGCCGCTCTACCACGCCGATGATGTTCGGCGAGAAATCGTTGCTCAGGTTGTAGCGCCGGTACGCTGGATCGCATCGGTGCAACGGATGGTTGCGCTCGGTGTCGAGACCTTCGTTGAAATTGGTCCGGGGAAGGTGTTAACCGGCCTGATCCGGCGTATCGTTCCTGGCGCACGCTTAATCAATGTCGGAACATTTGCAGATATACAGTCGCTCACGGCAATGCAACTGGTATAGAGCGTCGTATGGAATTGCGCGGTCAAGTCGCTATCATTACCGGGGGGGCACGTGGGATTGGGAGGGCCACAACGATCGAGCTGGCTCAGGCCGGTGCACGAGTGCTTATCAACTATCAGCGGAGTGCCGGTGCCGCCGAGGCATTGGCGGCCGAGATTGTTGCGGCAGGCGGTGATGCCTTTGCGTATCAGGCAGATGTATCCGATGAGCAAGCAGTAACCGGCATGGTGCAGGCGGTGCTTGATCGGTGGGGAAGGATTGATATTTTAGTTAATAATGCTGGCATCACCGCTGATGCGCCGCTGGCTCGGCTTCGGCCAGAACAGTGGCAGCACGTGATAGACACTGACCTGACCTCAGTGTTTTTGTGTTGTCGTGCAGTGATCCCGACGATGCAACGTGCTGGCTACGGACGCATTGTATCAGTAAGTTCACTGGCAGCGCTGGCAGGAAATGTTGGCCAGACCAACTATGCTGCTGCTAAAGCAGGGATCATTGGTTTGAGCCGTTCTCTGGCCCGCGAAGTGGCGCGTGATGGGATCACGGTTAACGTTGTTGCGCCTGGCTACGTCGAGACGGACATGGTTGAGACCGTGCCCGAGGCGCTGCGAGCGTGGGCATTACAGGCTATCGCTATCGGTCGATTTGGTCGTCCAGAAGAGGTTGCCGCTGCGATTCGGTTTCTTGTTTCACCTCGGGCTTCGTACATCACCGGCCACGTCTTGACGATTGACGGTGGTTGGGTCATGCCTTGACCATGGATGCTTGCATGATCGACTTTCAAGGACAAGTAGCAATTGTTACCGGCGGTTCGGGGGGGATCGGGCAGGCAATTGTCCGTGGATTGGCGCGCTACGGCGCTCGTGTGCTGGTTGGATACCATTCGAGCGATAGCGCAGCTTACGATGTGGTAACGGCAGCGCAGGCGATTGGTAGTGATGCAGTGGCATTAGCCGTCGATGTACGGGAACCTGACAGTGGTACGGTGCTGGTAACAGCAGCACTGGAACGCTGGGGGCAGCTTGATATTTTGATCAACTGTGCCGGTGTTGCCGATTATGGCCCGCTGCGTGAGATGAGTAGCGAGCGCTGGCGGCAAACGATCCAGACTAATCTTACCGGAATGTACCATACCTGTCGCGCAGCGCTACGCCCAATGATGCAGCAGCGGTATGGTCGTATTGTAAATCTGGCGGCTCTCTACGGTGTGTCCGGATTTCCAGGACAGGCCGATTTCGCCGCAGCCGCTGGGGGAATCATTGGTTTGACACGGTCTCTGGCGCGCGAAGCAGCACCGTGGCAGATCACTGTAAATGCGGTTGCACCGGGCATGATCGAGACCGACCTTATCACCGTGATACCGCAAGCTATTCAACAGTGGAGCGCGGGAATTATCGCCTTACGTCGACTGGGTAAGCCCGAAGAAGTTGCTGCGGCTGTCCTCTTTCTTGCTTCACCAGTTGCTTCGTATATCACCGGGCAAACCTTAATGGTTGATGGCGGCTGGACGATGGCATAGCGGCTAAAGTTCGTAAAAACGCAGATGCGGTAGCTTGAGCTACCGCATCGCGACTAAATGTAACCCTACAACCCACCTACGACCTGACTTGACCAACCACCTCGAGAGTTCATCAGTGTGTGAAGGAGGAGGTCCACCACCGTACCCGCACAGTTCCTTTAGCTGCTCTGCCTTCAGCAGATTAATGCGCCGGGCCAGCTTTTGCTATCGGATTTCCTCACCTCCAGCGTGGGACAGCAGCTCCTTCTTACCCAACGCGGTGAGTTTGTTTGGGAGGTAACCGTACAGCTCGCACAGCATCCAGTTACTCGGCAGCAACCTGGCGCTTGTCTGTTCGTCTCCCCCACCCTCATCACTTATTTTTCTCAATCTCTTGATGAGGGGGTTTCCCCGAACTTACGCTTCATCTCTTCAAACTTTACCCACAGATAACTTTTTACACTTGAGATGAAGCGCTTGCTTTTCGGTTACACGTAAGTGGTTTCGTTCCTCCTTTGCTTTCTGATGTTCTCTCGAGGCTTCGCCCATATCATAGCACTACGTTGGTCATAAATCAAGTAGTTTATCGCAATTTGACGATGATAAACCACAATTCTTGCTGCTATGCACCATCGTAAAGTTAAGAGAGCGTTAAGCGTTTTACCCGTTCCATCGTGCAAGTGTAAAGAGTTTTTGATGTTAAACCGGTATATCTGTCGCAACACGTGCTGCAACCGCTCGTCCTGACAACAAGACGAGCGGAATACCACCACCCGGATGAGTACCACCGCCCACAAAGTAGAGGTAGCGTATCCGGCGTGCTCGCAATGGCGGACGGGCAAAGGCGGCAAAGGGTGAATTTGAGCTGGGACCGTAAATAGCGCCCAGCGCAGCGTTGTATCGTTTAGCCAGATCGTGAGGTGTCCAGTGGTGCATATAACGAATAGCCTGGCGTAGGCCGCTTAATCCCATTGTTTCCAGTTTCGCAATGATGTGATCGCGATAGGCAGGCATTACTGCATCCCAATCAACCCGACCATCATCGGCTGGTGCATTCACCAGTACAAACAGGTTTAGATGACCAGGCGGCGCATGCATGGGGTCAGAACGGCACGTGACTGCGACGTAGATAGTCGGGTCAAGCGCCGGTTGACGTTCGTGGACAATCGCATGGAATTCGGTAGGATAGTCATTACTGAAAAAGATATTGTGATGCACCAGTTGCGGAAAGTCTCCCTCGACACCGAGGAAGAGCACGACACCGCTGTACGATGGTTCAAGGCGAGCGAGTCGTTCTGCTTCCGGTCTACTGTCAGGCAGGAGTTGTTCGTAGGCGTAGCGTGGGTCGGCATTTACTACGACTGCTGCGGCTGGGAGGGTTGTGCTATCAGCCAGTTGCACACCACATGCTCTCCCACGTTCGACCATGATCCTGGTCACCGGGGTCTGGAGACGTATCTCTACTCCCATTTCGGTTGCCAGCCGGCTCAGGGCAATTGCCAGTTGGTACATTCCACCACGTACATACCAGCCACCTTCAGCAAGCTCGATATAGGCGATCAGGTTGAACGTAGCCGGGGAGCGATACGGGGATGACCCGTTGTAAGTCGCGTAACGATTAAAGATTTGGCGCAGGTACGGACTGCGAAAGAATGAACGAACCGCAGTGTCAACGCTCCGCAGTGCATCAATGCGAAGCGCATGGCGGAGTAACGAGGGCGTAATCAGTTCACGGAGACCATCGAATGGCTTTAACAGAAATGGATCGGCGACGGCGTCGTAGATGCGTGCCGTATGCGCCATAAAGCGAAAAAAGTTCGGGACATCTCCCGCGCTGAGACGTTCAATTTCTTGAATAAGCTGTGGTAATCGCTGCCATGCATCAAAGCGGGTACCATCAGACCAGAAGTAACGACAGGTCGGCTCGACCTGTTCCAGACACAGGTAATCTTCCATCCGCCGGTTAGCCGCCGTGAAGAGGTCACGAATAACCCACGGCATTGTCAGCAATGAGGGTCCGGTATCGAAAGTATAACCGGCAGCCTGATGGATATTCAACTTTCCGCCGAGGCGCTCATTCTTCTCACAAAGAATGACTCGGCGACCCTGACCGGCCAGTCTGATGGCCGCAGCCAGGCCGCCCAGACCACCGCCTACAACGATGATAGGGAGTTGCGATCCGTTCATGGGTAACACTCATTCTAGTTCAAGCACGTGGCGTTGTACCGGTTGCTATGGTTTGGTATTGCCAGAACACAAGGGGAGGGCAGCCGTAGCGGCTGCCCGCAGAGGATGGTCGAACAATGAGAGAACGCTAGCGCCGAACACGCTGACCAGGGATTTGGGCGCCGAAAATGCTCGGTGGTAACTTGAATCCATGCGCTTCCAGGCGCGGCGTGAACTTAGGCCGCACTCCCGTCGGGCGTAGTTCAGCGATAATCTTTCCTTCACCCGTCTTCCCAAGGATTTCGAGCTTAAAGATATCTTGCAAGACGACAGTATCGCCCTCCATTCCCTGAACCTCGGTAATGTAGGCGACTTTGCGCGAACCATCTTCAAGGCGGGTCTGTTGCACGATCAGATCGATAGCCGAGGCAATCTGTTCACGGATCACCTTGAGCGGCATCTCCATACCGGCCATCAGCGCCATCGTCTCCATACGGGCAATGGCATCACGCGGAGTATTCGCGTGCAAGGTGGTTAGCGAACCGTCATGGCCGGTATTCATTGCCTGCAACATATCGAGTGTTTCACCACCACGACACTCACCGATCACGATTCGTTCGGGCCGCATACGGAGTGAGTTGATCACCAGATCGCGGATCGTCACCCGTCCGGTGCCATCAATCTCTGGTGGCTTTGCTTCGAGGCGCACTACGTGATCTTGGGCCAATTGCAACTCGGCACTATCTTCTATCGTGATAATACGTTCGTCTTCGGGAATAAAATTCGAGAGCACATTGAGGAGTGTCGTCTTACCAGAACCGGTACCACCGGCGACCACAATATTCAGCCGTGAGACGACACACGCACGGAGAAATTCAGCCATCTCAGGCGTCATCGAGCCGAAGCGAATCAGATCATCGACTTTCAACTTGTTCTTCGAGAACTTACGAATCGTGATCGTCGAGCCATCGATCGCGCACGGCGGAATGATTGCATTGACACGAGAGCCATCGGGGAGACGGGCATCGACCATTGGCCACTTACGGTCAATGCGGCGACCGAGCGGGCGGATAATTCGATCAATGATCTTCAACACGTGTTCATCAGAAGCAAAACGCACGTCGGTGAGCTTTAGTTTCCCCTTTTGTTCGATGTATACTTTATTGGGGCCGTTAACCATCACCTCTGAAATCGTATCATCATCGAGCAACGGTTGCAGTGGGCCAAAGCCAAACAGCTCATCGCAAACCATTGCAAAGAGCTTTTTCACATCCTGATCAGATAGGTGGACATTTGCCTGTTGATAGATGCGGGCGAACCGCTCTTGCAAGAGGCGTTCGGTTTCTGGCGACCGTTTTAGCTCGGTCTGATTACCCAAAGAGGCCTGAATCCGGTCAACAATCCAGAGCGAGAGTTCAAGCATCCGCTTCTGATCGTTGGCCGGCGTAGCATCTTGCACAGTTGGACGGGTGGGCGCTGGTGTAGGGGTAGTTGGCACCGGCGGGGGCGGCGGGGGAGCTGGTGCGACGGCAGCCGCTGTGGGTGGCGATGGCGTGGCAGCAGCCGGAGCAGGCTCTGGTTGCGGTTGATTACCGAGACGTTTGAACAGCGACATAGGGAAAGAACCTCCTTCGTGCCCTTCGTTCTGGCAACGGGTTAATCTGATACGACACGATCTGGCCAGGCGATCAGCCCAACTTGACGAAATAGGCTTCACAGGCCCGGTCGATCAACTCTCGCGACATAGCCGGTGGAATGCCACGGTATTTGGCTTCATCTAGTATCTGGTCGCACAAATCACGTGGGTGACACGCCCGTAATTCGCGCCCAACCTTCATGTAATGCTCCTGGATGAGGTAACGCAGACCATCATCGCTGTAGGGAATGCGCTTGCTCTTACAAACGAGCTGAAAAATTGCCCGGAATTCGGTTGGTGTTGGATTAGGAACCTCGATCTTATGACGGATGCGGCGGAGAAAGGCGTCATCGACGAGGTCTTTCGGGTTGAGGTTGGTTGAGAAAACGATCAACACGTCAAACGGCACCTGAATCTTCTTACCGGTTTGCAAAGCCAGAAAATCTACTTTCTTTTCTAGTGGCACGATCCAGCGATTAAGTAGGTCTTGTGGCCGACACTTCTGCCGACCAAAGTCATCGATCAGAAAGAGACCGCCATTTGCTTTCATCTGAAATGGCGCTTCATAGACCTTTGAAACCGGATCGAAGATCAGTTCAAGTTGTTCCAGCTCAAGTTCACCACCAACCATCACTCGTGGTCGCTTACACACCACCCACCGCGCATCAGGATAGGTCGTCGGTGCAATGGTGGCGGCTGAACCAAACGGCGTCGGCGGCAGGTCGGGGTGACCGACTTCATTGATCTGCACAACCTGATGGTTTAGGGGGTCGAAGACTTTGATAATCTGACCATCGACCTCGACAGCGTAGGGAATAATGACCAACCCACCAAGCAGATTGGCAATACCCTCGGCAATGGTGGTCTTGCCGTTTCCTGGTGGGCCATACAAGAAGAGCGAACGGGCTGAATTGGCTGCCGGGCCGATTTTATCGAGCATCTTCTCACTGACCACCAGATGGCTAAAGGCTTTGCGAATGGTGGCCTGATCGATAACCAGTTCGCCGATACTCTGGCGGAGCGTTACTTCGACATACTGCTGGAGTGGCACCGGCGCCGGTCCGGCGTATTGGTTACGATCAATCACCTCGTGAACTTTGTTTCGACCTTTGGCGGTAATCACATACTGAAACGATCGCTCACTAAAACCACCCTCGGCGCCGATAATATCAACGTATTCCTCAAGTTTGAGAAACTCAAGCACCTTATCAATAACACCGAGAAATGGTAGTTTCACCGTTTCTTCAAGTTTTTGACCGGTAATTGCTCCTGAAAAGTAGATCACCTTCAAGATGTGATCGGTCAAAAACCCCATTGATAACCCGGTTTCGGCAATACTGTTTGGTTGTGGTGGTATTTCAGGCATTCGGTTAGGCGTGTTACCGGTTGAGCTGGTCGTTGGATTGACTTCATGCAAACGGAAGCTCATAGCCTAATCCTTTCTGCCGGATACTGTTTCTCTGCCAGGTGGCGGTTGGTGACAGGTGTCTGTATGCCCGCTAGAGGTAGTATAGCGATCTACGAGGTTCAGCGCAAGGAGAGAAGTGAGGAATCATGGGCGAAAAAAGTCATTTCAATATTGATCGTGCAGGCGTGCCATACGCATATTTGAGGAATATTCTTCCGATCCGGTACTGACAGGGGGCGAAGCGTCGCTTCGCCCCTTCGCGAATATCCGTACCCGCCGGCGGGTGCGGTGACCACCAGTGCTGACCGGTGTGATGGTCGGGAAACGCTCTATACCTCTGCTGAACGTTCTTGCAGCGACAATAGTGTCCACTGACCGGTACGCAATGCCTGAATCGCCTGTACTGCTGCCGCTGCTCCTGATAAAGTAGTAAGCGTTGGCACGCCGTATGTAATCGCTGCCCGCCGGATAGCCGCTTCGTCGAAGAAGCTGGTCTTACCAAGGGGTGTATTAACGATCAACGCAATCTCACCATTCTTGATGTAGTCAACAGCGTTGGGGCGCCCCTCATTCACTTTATAGATGGATTTGACTTCGAGGCCATGTTGCTGGAGATAAGCAGCGGTACCACTGGTCGCCAGGAGTTTGAAGCCGAGAGCCGCCAGATCACGGGCAATCGGGAGCAGCGTTGCTTTATCGCGATCATTCACGCTCAAGAACGCATTGCCGCTGGTGGGCAGATGGCTGCCACAAGCCATCTGGGCCTTGGCAAAGGCCTCGCCAAACGTTGCGCCGCTCCCCATGCCCTCACCGGTTGATTTCATCTCTGGGCCGAGCAGGGTGTCAACACCGCTGAAACGTGACCAGGGTAACACAACCTCTTTGACGTGGAAGCGCTGGATACCAGGCACGGCGAGACGGTAGCGGGGAGAATTGGTTAGTGTTGGATGATTGACATAAACAATTTGACCGTCGCAGAACAGTTTGGCGCCAGCAGCACACTGTACGGCCAGTTGTGCCCATGGAATACCGGTAGCTTTGGCGACAAAGGGTACTGTGCGCGACGCACGGGGATTCACCTCCAGCACATAGACAACCCCGTCCTTCATCGCATACTGAATGTTCATCAACCCAACAACACCCAGGGCGCGGGCCAGTTGTTCGGTGTAGCGCCGCATCGTTACCACATGCTCTTCGGCGACCATATAGGTTGGGATAACGCAGGCACTGTCGCCGGAGTGTACGCCAGCCAGTTCGATTTGTTCCATGATCCCGGCGATGACCACTGTTTCGCCATCACAAATCGCATCGACATCCATCTCGAAGGCATCTTCGAGAAAGCGATCAATAAGTACAGGATGTTCTGGCGAAGCGGCGACTGCCTCGCGCATGTAGCGTTCGAGTGCCGCATCGTCGTACACGATAGCCATGGCTCGTCCACCCAAGACGTAGCTTGGTCGTACTACGACGGGATACCCGATTCGGCGGGCTACAGTCAGGGCTTCTTCCCACGACGTGGCACTGCCATGCTCAGGTGCGGGGATGTTCAACTCCTTGAGTAGAGCGCCAAATCGATCGCGATCCTCGGCCAGATCAATCGCGTCTGGTGGTGTACCCCAGATGGGGACACCGACGGCTTCAAGTGCCTGAGCGAGCTTAAGCGGTGTTTGACCGCCGAATTGAATGATCACGCCGTCAGGTTTTTCAACATCGACCACGTTAAGCACGTCTTCCAGGGTAAGTGGCTCGAAGTAGAGCCGATCTGCCGTATCGTAGTCGGTTGAGACCGTTTCCGGGTTACAGTTGATCATGATCGTTTCGTAGCCAAGCGCACGCAGCCCGAAGACGGCATGGCTACAGCAATAGTCAAACTCGATTCCCTGCCCGATACGATTAGGGCCAGAGCCGAGAATAATAACCTTTTTGCGATTGGTTGGTTCGGCCTCATCTTCACTCTCGTAAGAAGAGTAGAGATAGGGTGTATAGGCGGGGAATTCAGCGGCGCAGGTGTCAACCCGGTGATACGTTGGTCGAATACCAAGTTCGAGTCGTCGTTGACGAACAGCCAGTTCCGCCGACCAGCGCTGTGGGCCTGCCGGCACGCGCAATAAGTGGGCTAATTGGGCATCGCTAAAGCCCATCCGTTTGGCCTGACGCAGCAGATCGGGAGGGATTGTAGCGAGATCAAATGCCCGTAGCCGTCCTTCGAGATTGACAATCTGCTCAAGTTGGCAAATAAACCAGGGATCGATTCTGGTGAGGGTACTGATCTGCTCAACCGACATACCGCTCTGGAGAGCGTAGCGAACATAGAACATCCGATCAGGATGTGGTGTAATCAAACGCTCGCGCAACCGTTCTGGTTCAATCACATCACGACCATCGGCACCCCAACCAGCACGTCCTTGTTCGAGTGAGCGCCATGCCTTCTGGAAAGCCTCAGCGAATGTTCGCCCGATAGCCATCACCTCACCAACCGACTTCATTGAAGTCGTGAGCGTCTGATCGGCCTGGGGAAATTTCTCGAAGGTAAAGCGTGGAATCTTTACCACCACGTAGTCGAGGGTTGGCTCAAACGAGGCCGGTGTCTCGCGGGTGATGTCGTTGGGTAATTCATCGAGAGTGTAGCCAACAGCCAGTTTGGCTGCGATTTTGGCAATCGGGAAGCCCGTTGCTTTCGATGCCAGTGCTGATGAGCGCGACACACGGGGGTTCATTTCGATGACGTAGATACGACCATCAGTCGGTGAAACCGCGAATTGTACATTTGAGCCACCGGTTTCTACGCCAACGGCGCGCAGGACAGCCAACCCCATATCGCGCATCCGCTGATATTCGCGGTCGGTTAGGGTCATTGCCGGTGCCACCGTGATGCTATCGCCGGTGTGCACACCCATTGGGTCGATATTTTCTATCGAGCAGATAATGACTCCATTGTCGTTACGGTCGCGCATCACCTCTAGCTCGAACTCTTTCCAGCCTAAGACACTTTCTTCGATCAACACTTGCGAGACCGGTGAAGCATCAAGCCCACGTTCGACAATAGCGCGAAATTCTTCCATGTTGTAAGCGATTCCGCCACCTTCACCACCGAGCGTAAACGAAGGGCGAATGATAGCTGGGAAGCCAGTCTGATTGACAACAGCCAGTGCCTCTTCAAGAGTGGTGGCCGTACCCGAACGTGGTACCTGGAGACCGATCTCGATCATCTTATCTTTGAAGCGTTGGCGATCTTCGGCGATGCGTACAGCTTCTACCGAGGCGCCGATGAGTTCAACGCCATATCGATCTAGAATACCCGCTTCGTGCAGGGCAACTGCGAGATTCAAGGCGGTTTGCCCACCAACGGTAGGCAGAATGGCATCAGGTTTTTCACGAGCAATAATGCGTTCCAGACTGGGAACGGTCAGCGGCTCAATATAGGTTGCGTCGGCCAGGCTAGGATCGGTCATGATGGTGGCCGGATTAGAATTGACAAGGACGACCCGGTAGCCTTCTTCACGTAACGCTTTGCAGGCCTGAGTGCCGGAATAGTCGAATTCACAGGCTTGCCCGATCACAATCGGGCCGGAGCCAATAATGAGGATCGTATGTAAATCGGTGCGCTTTGGCATGTTTGTTCCAACTCCTCTGCGGTGGGTCAACGAGCGCGCCCCGGCGACGCTGACTGATTATACAATAAGCGATACCGATCAGTGTGAAGGATGGACCCTCACCTTCCCCTTGGCCCCCTCACCTTCCCCCCCAGCCCCCTTCCTCTCCCACGCTGTGGGCGAGGAAGGGGGAGATGCTACCTGACGAGTTGAGACATAGCGCAAGCTCATTTGTGTATTTCTCCCACACTGCGGGAGCGGAAGGGGGGATGAGCGGAGCAGAGGGGTTCCTGCGTCTGGCAACGCTACTGCGTTCACGCACCAGCTCCCCCCTCTCCCCCAGCGCGGGAGAGGGGCCGGGAGTGAGGGCTGCCCTCACCTTCCCCCCCAGCCCCCTTCCGCTCCCACGCTGTGGGCGAGGAAGGGGGAGATGCTACCTGACGAATCGAGACATCCCGCAAGCTCATTTGTGAATTTCTCCCACGCTACGGACGAGGAAGGGAGATGAGCGGAGCAGAAGGGTTCCTGCGTCTGTCAACGCTACCGCGTTCACGCACCAGCTCCCCCCTCTCCCCCAGCGCGGGAGAGGGGCCGGGAGTGAGGGCTGCCCTCACCTTCCCCCCAGCCCCCTTCCGCTCCCACGCTGTGGGCGAGGAAGGGGGAGATGCTACCTGACGAATCGAGACATCCTGCAGGCTCATTTGTGTATTTCTCCCACGCTACGGACGAGGAAGGGAGATGAGCGGAGCAGAAGGGTTCCTGCGTCTGGCAACGCTACCGCGTTCACGCACCAGCTCCCCCCTCTCCCGCAGCGCGGAAGAGGGGCCGGGGTGAGGGCTGCCCGCACGCAATGGTTGCGCGGGTACAGGACGTACCCAACGAGACATCTGGGTTTTTGATCAGGCTCTACGTGCCGATCCGAATCACCGTCTCACGGTGGAACGGATGAAAGCCGTCGATGGATGTACCGGCGCAGCGTTGCTGCGCCCCGACCGAGCGGCTGCTACAACAGGAGAGGTTGAATAGGTGCGCCGTGACCATCGTCGTGGATACCTGTAGGGGCGAGGCGACATCTCGCCCTGCCTCGTGCAGCTCATCAATCGCGTTGCCTCCATCGCCGAGGTTCATCCGTCGTGATGTCATAGGGGATTATTCGGATAGGCGCTCAGAACTCTCTTGTTCTCGTGCGCCGTCGCGTTGTGAGGTGAGCGGGTGAGACTCGTCCTGTAACCGACCGTTTCGGGTAGGTTCAGCATTACCGTGTTTTTTCGTGTAACTTTTTGGCCGCTCAAACGCTTTCTTTATTGAGCACCATTTTGAGCACCAGGAAGACACAATGAATGGAAAACACCACCACCCGCTGCCCGTTGCGCTGCCGCCGTTGCCCCTGCATCCTGCCCAGCGCTGTGCTACAATACCGGCAGACCCACCTACCACAGCAAGGAGGAACTGCGATGACCCATCCTACTGCCACCGCACCTGCACCGCTCCCCGAAGAAGACCCCTTCCGCTACGGCTGGCGCTACGTCCGTCGGCCCACCCCCGACGACCCCGACCACCTCGAACCGGTGCCGCTCACCCTCGAAGACGTGTTGCACCCCGAAGAGGGAGACTTCATCGTGCACAGTGACCGTCACGAAACCGACCGGATGTACCTCACGGCGGTGCTGCGCGCTCGGCTCGAAGCGCACGGGCGGGCCATCGTGCTGAGTGATGTGCGGGTGGCGTGGGACGTGCCCGACCTACGTCCGCACGGGCCGGACGTGATGGTCATTCCAGGGCTGCGCGAGCGGCGCGACTGGAGCACGTTTGACGTGGCGGAAGAGGGGGTACGACCGGCGTTGATGATTGAGATCACGTCGCCGGAGACGCGGGAGAACGATGTGGTGTGGAAGGTGGCGCACTACGCACGGGCGGGGGTAGCGCAGTATGTGATTGTGGACAACGTTGGACGGCGGGGGGAGCGGCAGCTCCGGTTACTCGATTATCGGCTGGTGGGCGATACCTACCGGCTGCAACCGCCGGACGAGCGGGGGTGGGTGTATCTGGAACTGGCTGAGCTGTGGGTAGGAGTGGAAGGCGACCACGTAGTGTGTTACACCGACGACGGCACGGCGTTTGGCGACTACGCGACGGTGGTACAGCAGGCGGCGGAAGAAGCGGCAGCGCGGGCAGCCGCCGAAGCGCGAGCGCGACAGGAAGCAGCCGCACGGGCCGAGGCGGAGGAACAGGCCCGACGGGAAGCGGCAGCGCGGGCGGAGGCGGAAGCACGAGCGCGAGCAGCGGAAGAACAGGCGCAACGGGAAGCAGCGGCGCGAGCCGAGCTTGAAGCCCGTCTGCGCCAGCTTGAAGTCGAGCTGCGGCGCTTGCAGGGTTTAGAAGAATGAAACAGCAACAGTCTTATTGTCGGGAAACCTATTGTCTCTGTGGGGCTTCCATACATGCTATGTGAAGCCCTGCGTGACAGCGTCGCTGAGGAAAGGAGGGTTTGATGTTTTGTAAATGGTGTTGGTCTTCAGGAAACTGGTAATATGTGTGATATAGTATACTAAACAAGTCATATTCGTTGTTGATTACGTTGGCAAGTTCCTATGAACGATCGAAGTTACTTCGGCAGAGTTGCCAGTTGGAAACAAAAAGAGGGATACGGTTTTATCGCTTCACCAAGTCATCCGGGCGACATCTTTTTTCATATTCGCGATACCTTCGACTGCAACTGGCAGCCTCAGCCAGGTGAAATGGTCAAATTTACTGTTCAGCTCGATGCTCAGGGGCGATTACGGGCAGTCAATGTACGAACACAGTCGGCAGCGCCACAGATCGCTGGATCGGTTTCTCGGTTTGATACGGTGTTGGCCTTGTTGGTCGTTGGCGCATTTGTAATCTTGCTGGGGCTTACAGTATTCGCAATGGTAATGCCATCATGGGTTATTGGGTGGTATCTGGCGTGTAGTGCAGTGACGCTGATGTTATACCAGGAAGATAAGCGGCGAGCACAATTTGGAGTTTGGCGTATCCGCGAACAGACTCTGCATGCATGGGAGCTGTTAGGGGGATGGCCTGGTGCGCTGCTTGCGCAGCAGATTTTTCGACATAAAATTAGTAAGTCTTCGTATGCCAGATATTTTTGGGGTATTGTAAGTTTGCATATTGGCGGGATTCTCTTGTATCTGGCAGTTACACTATTGGTCTGGTAACGGATATATCGGGATGCTGATCCTGATGTGGGAGGTTTTCAACCCGCATGTATTGATGTAATGAAGAGAGTGTGCGGCGGTAAGCCGGGTGAGTTGGGTAGGAACGCGCTAACCAGTGGGGTATAGGGTGATGCAAAATAGCAAATTGCGCGTCACAATGCCAGGAAACGTATCTTTATGCACGCCTCTTGTCAGTTCCTCAGCGATTGTTGGGATAGCAAGTGGTGGAAGAGACCAACTGGCGGGCAGGGTGGGATTCGAACCCACGACAGCGTTTCCGCTGTACGGCATTTCCAGTGCCGCGCACTAGACCAACTATGCGACCTGCCCTTGCGGTTGCGATATTACCACATTGTGTAACGCTGTGCAAGTATGATCTGCACCGGTTAGTGCTTTTCTGTGTTCTCAGCTTCGGGTTCCATTCGATGTCTTGACGCTTCAATAGTGTCATCACGAGCTTCTACGCAGCTACGGAGCTGTGGGTTCTTTTCCGCGCTGACGAAGGAGTGCTTCAACTTTTTCTCGGAATCGGTTAAAGTCAATCGGTTTAGTCTCAAAGTCATCACAACCAGCATCCAGTGAGCGTGTCCGATCTTCGGTGAGGGCGTAAGCAGTCAATGCCAGGATCGGAATATGCCTGGTGGCCGGTTGCGATTTGATACGGTGGGTGGCCTGCCATCCGTTGAGCACGGGTAATCCCATATCCATTACAATCAGATCAGGCTGCGCGCTACGGGCGAGGGCGACACCCTGAGCGCCATCGGCTGCCAGAATTGGTTCGTGCCCCATCAATTCTACTAATCGTGCGATCAGATCGCGATTATTAGCATCATCTTCTACGATAAGAATTTTTGCCATTGTTTACCCTGCCTTGTTACTGTTCTATGAGTAGAGACTTGTTTTGGGACAGTAGCCGTCGCAAATGATCGATCATTTGCTCCAGGTTTAATTCTGCTTTGCGTTGAATCATGCTCACACTGACTGCCAGTTGTTGTCGTTCATCAGCGGTTAGCTCATGGGCCGTCATCAAGATCACCGGAATATTCTTCCCGTGAGGATGGCTTCGTAACTGTTCAAGCAATTGTAGTCCATCCATACCGGGCAACATATAATCAAGCAATATCAGGGCCGGTGGTCGGCTTAGCGCAGCAGTAAGACCGGTTTCGCCATCGGAGGCGACCTCTACCGACCAGCCGACGGTTCGCAGGGTTTGGGCGAACAATTCGGCGAGTGCCGTATCATCTTCAACCAGCAAAATATGTGGTGTTGAAACTTCGGCTTTGGGTTGGTAGAAACGTCTAACAATGCTGATCAATCTGTTCGGCTCGACAGGCTTGACCAAATATTCGTCGACTGAGAGGGTCAGACCGTGCTGAGCCTGGTCATCAATCGTTAGCACAACGATTGGGATATGAGATAGCTCTGGGTTTTCACGCAGCCGCGCCAACACTTCGAGGCCGTGCAAATCGGGTAATTTTAGATCGAGGACGATCACCTCAGGGATGAGAGCGGCAGCCAGTTGCAGACCTTCAGTACCGGTCTCAGCAGTAACGATAGTCGCTTCAGTAGCCGGTATGAGTCGACGCAACATATCGCTCATTGTTGGATCATCGTCGATAATCAGTAAAACAGCATTTTTGGCCGTTACTGTCGAGGCGGTCCTGTCAGTCGTGATTGGTGCTGGGATTGCAGAAAGACTGGGCGCGTCCAGGTCTGATGTCGAAGAGATTGCATTAAGTTCGGCAGGGACTTCGATTGTAAATGTTGATCCGAATCCAACAGTGCTTTCGACCGTAATTCTGCCACCGATAAGCGCACATAAACGCTGACTCAAGGCCAGACCCAGGCCGGTGCCACTGTATTTTCGGGTGGGTGTATCATCAACCTGCGAAAACGCTTTGAACAGCTTATCTAGTTTATCAGCAGGGATGCCAATACCGGTATCAGAAACGGTAAAGCGGAACCACTTCTGCGCATTCTCATAATAGTGACTAACGGTTAGGGTTATCTCACCATTTTCAGTAAATTTTGCGGCATTACTTAACAGATTTATCAATGCCTGACGCACCTTGGTCGCATCACTGTTTAGAATACCAATATCTGGTGGACAATTGATCTGGAGGCGATTCCGATTCTTCTCGATTTGGGGCAGAACCGTATTTACGGCAGAGCGCACCAAATCTGCTACATCGGCATATTCGATGCTGACCGTCATTCGACCAGCTTCGATTCGGGAAATATCAAGAATATCGTTAATAAGGGCAAGGAGATGCGTACCGGCAGCACGAATACGTCCGACATCGTGTGCAACCGTATCATAGATACCCTGACCGATTAACTGTTCTAGGAGCTGGCTGTAGCCGATAATTGCGGTCAAGGGAGTACGCAACTCGTGGCTCATTGTGGCAAGAAAGGTACTTTTCGCTCGTGAAGCTGCTTCAGCAGCATCGCGTGCCCTTATCAGCTCTTGCTCGATCCGGCGACGTTGCTGAATCTCGGTTTTCAGGCTTTCTGTCTGGCGGGTAATTTCAAGATTACGGGCATGCAACTGTTGCATCATCGTGTTGAATGCACTGGCGACCTGAGCCAGTTCATGCTCAGGTGGTACGACCAGCGGTTGGGTGAGGTCACCTGTCCCGACTCGTTCGGCACCTTGTCGGAGTTCATTTAGAACGCGGAAGATGAAGCGATCGAGCAGATAATTTATGCTCAGCAGGATGAGCGCACCAAAAAGGAACAGACTGATGGTGACAACAATTCCGGCCCGTGTCGACAGTTCAGTGGCTTCATCTTCAGGTATTTCGGCCAGTAATCGCCAGGGTGTACCGGGAATATTCAGTGCAACGCCGAGAGTCTCTTGCTGAAAGCGATTCATGTAGAAACGCTGGTTCCCATCGGGAGGAAAGGTGCGAAATTCTGGACGTTCGCCAATGGTGGTGTTGGCCAGCACAATTTGTGGATCGGGATGGGCAATAATAGTACCAAGATCATCGACAATATAGGCATGCCCGGTACGGCCAAACCGGATTGTCGCTACAGTTTCCCACAACAAATTCATCCGTAACCGACCGGCGACGACTCCGCCATCACTCGCAGGCATCGACAGAATAATGTACGGTTCACTATTAGTGGTAATGAACAGCGGGCTAAGGTAATTGTTTCCCTTGCGCGCCTGTTGGAACCAGTTTGCGAGCAGAATGCTTGCCGGATTTGTTAGAAGCGGTTGATCACGGCTGGTCGACGCGATGACACGACCGGTTGCATCGACACGGACAATCTCGATCCAGGCGGGTATGCGGTTAAGAATTTCAGGGAGTAATTCAGGTGATTGCCGAATCTGTTGAACCGATAGTGCTCCCACCAGGTTGAGCGTATCTTCAACCCGCAGCAGAAAGTCATCGATTGTGCGCACTGCATACTGAGCTGCTTCGCGTTGGCGACCAGCCCATCCCTTTTGTTCAACCGTTTCAATATATCGGAAAACACCGTAAGCCGCTATCAACAATATTGATAGCATGCTCAGACTTAGAAAGAGCAATAATTTAGCCCGTAAACTGGTTTTAATCGATTGTTGCCAATGTTGTAAGACTTGCACAGACGACCTCGTTGGTGTGAACAGGGTGTTGGTCAATAGTGTGTTTAGCTTCTCCTTCTTCAATCATCGTTGCCGGCAGGCCGGTCTAGGAGCACGCTCATGGGTAATTGCCTGTTGCATAAGATTTGATTGAAAATCCTTGCGATTTCAGCAGGATGCTTATCGTATCGCGAGGAATCGGGCCAGAGCACAATCTTGTCCGTAAGTGCTGTTTCCCAGCGATCAGCCCGTCTTGTAATCGGTTTGTCAACCAGATCGGTACGTACCGGTAAGCCGGTAATACCCCATTGATACACGATTGATATATCAGGTCGTAGAAATCGATCCTGATATTACGTACATTAGGAATGAATGATAACCAGTTTTGATGTGATTGATGACGAACGATACTCTATCGAACACCCACCAACAGGATCACCAGCATTGCCGGAAAAAGTCGCACTGATATTCTCCGGTAAAGCCGGTGCTTCTGTTCAGTATACCACTGAATGATTATCAACTGTTGCTTGCTCGCTCATGTTCGTGCTGATGTGTGCGCTGCGCAGTGAATGTTCCTTCCGTTGACACCGACATGAGGGCGTGTGGAGTGCTGCTCACTGCTCATCGGTTCCAGGTGACGGTTGACCGTCTCTATCCGACAATCTGCTACCTGTTATCCCCGCTGGCGAGGGGGTAATCCCACATCTTACCGTCCCCTGGTGAGGAGTGAGTGGAGAGCAGTGAGCGGTGAGATGAGGCGGTGTAACGCTCACTCTTCTCCGATCTTCATTCGCTTCTCTTCTGCGGTGTGCTGTTGTGGGAAGGTGTTGACTCCTCTCGCAATACGGGCGGGTTTACAACCCGCCCTGACCGGTGAATCGTAAGCCCGAGCCTGAGTTAATCAGCGTTGTCAATCTGTGCCCGCTGTAACGTCCCACTGTAATCAATATAAACGCTCTTCCATTCGGAAAAGACATCGAGCATGGTTGGGCCGGCTTCGCGATGACCGTTACCGGTTGCTTTAACGCCACCGAAGGGCAGATGGATTTCGGCGCCGATAGTGGGGGCGTTGATGTACACGATACCGGCCTGAAGCGCGTGCATAGCCCGGAAAGCAGCGTTGATGTCGCGCGTGTAGATTGCAGAGCTGAGGCCGTAGGCAACGTCGTTGGCAATGGTGATCGCTTCATCAAGGCTATCGACTTCGATCACACTGAGAACAGGCCCGAAAATCTCTTCACGAGCGATCCGCATGTGAGGCGTAACATTGGTAAAGACGGTAGGCGCAATAAAGTAGCCATAATCGTAGTCGCCGCCGGTAAGTCGGTAACCACCGCACAGCAGCGTGGCACCCTCTTGTTTGCCGATTTCGATGTAGTTTAGCACTCGCTGCAACTGCTTTTCATTGACCAGTGGCCCCATTTCGGTAGCGGGGTCGAGACCATTGCCTACGCGCAGTGACTGAGCACGCGCCACAATCCGATCGACCAATTCGCGGGCAACGGCGCGGTGGACAATTAGGCGGCTGGTGGCAGTACAGCGTTGGCCAGTGGTGCCAAAGGCTGCCCACAAGACGCCATCGAGCGCCAGGTCGAGATCGGCGTCGGGCATCACAATTAATGGGTTCTTGCCGCCCATTTCCAGGCTGACCCGTTTGATCCGGCGCGCACCCAGTTCGTATACCAGCCGACCGGTTTCGGTGCTGCCGGTGAAGGAAATGACCGGTACATCGGGATGTTCGACCAGCGGTTGACCGGCCTTTGGCCCATAGCCAGTGACGATGTTGACCACACCGGGAGGTAACCCGGCTTCCATCAGGCACTGCACCAGATTATACGTACTGGCCGAGGCATCTTCACCCGGTTTAATCACAACCGTGTTGCCACAGACGATGGCGGGCAGCATCTTCCAGGATGCAATAGCCATTGGAAAGTTCCACGGCGTGATCAGGCCAACTACACCGATTGGCTGCCGAATACTCATCTGAAACTTGTTGGGCAATTCGGAAGGGGTTGTCACCCCAAACATTCGCCGCCCTTCACTACCGGCGTACTGGGCCATGCCGATCGCTTCGACAATATCACCACCGGCCTCGAAGAGCGGTTTGCCCATCTCGCGAGTCAGATCGCGACTGTACTGCTCTTTACGGGACTGTAGCAGTTCAGCAGCGCGCAGCAAAATCTCGCCACGCTTTGGCGCCGGTACTTTGCTCCAGTGGGGGAAGGCGGCTTTGGCCGCTTCAACGGCGGCATAGACATCGCGCTCGTCGCTGTCGGCAAATACACCTACCAGATCGCGAGTATCGGCGGGATTACGCCGCTCAAAGGTTTTTCCGCTCTGAGCGGGAACGAATTCGCCGCCGATCAAGTTGTGGAATACACGTCCTTCGGACATCGTCGTCCTCCTCAATCGTCTAAAGAATGGCCCTATTCCGGTAACAGTGTGATTATAGCATGGTGTAAGTTGTGGTATGCTGTTACAGATTAACGAGCAAGACGAGGGGATGCATGTGATGGCCGATCTGGAAATGCGCGTAGCAGTTGCCAAAGTTCCTCGTTATGGTGAGCTGGAGAGCGGTGATACGCTCGAGACGATTGAGCGTCCGGGTGGTGGATTTTCGTTTGTTCTGGTTGATGGGCAGGGCAGTGGCCGCAGTGCCAAAACGTTGTCGCATCTGGTAGCAACGCGAGCGATTACGTTGCTGAAAGATGGGGCACGCGATGGGGCAGTGGCGCGGGCTGTGCATGACTATCTGTATACTTATCGAATGGGACAGGTGGCGGCAACGCTGAATATTCTATCGGTTGATTTTGCCGGGCCGAAAATTCTGGTTACCCGTAATAATCCGGCACCGTTTTTCGTTATTACACCACAGGAAATGCGCAGTTTTAACGCGCCCTCCAGTCCGATTGGCTTGCAGCCATTAATTCGTCCTCATATCAGTGAAATACCGGTTGCTCCCTATACCTATATCGTCTTGTTTACCGATGGCTTGTTGCGAGCAGGAGAGCGACGAGGTGAGGATTTGGGATTGCCCAATTATCTAGCGGCGTGGCCGGCCCACGAGGGTCGTGATCCGCAGACGCTAGTTGATAGCATTCTCCAGTACGCACTTGAGCTTGATGATGGACAACCATCTGATGATATAAGTATTGTGGTGCTGGCCATTTTGCCGACGAACGGTATTCCTGGATTGCGTCGCTTGACGATGAGTGCGCCGATTGTGGCAACCAGCCTGTACGAACCACCTGATGAGCCGGAAGTGATAGATGATTAGGGCACCGGATGGCAATGGATCGACAACGTGGCAACCGACGGCAACGATCACCTACGTTACCGCAGGGCAGTGCACGGGAACGAGTTGCTCTGCTCCGTGCCCGGCGTCGGCAGCGTTGGCGATGGCTGGTTCTCATTGGTGGAGTCGTTTGTGTGCTGCTGCTCGCATTCAGCGGTGTAGGTTGGGTATGGAACACTCTGACCAGTATACGCCAGAATGAGCTGCGCCCGCTGACCAGGACGGCAACGCCGACCAGTACAATGTTTCGGCAACCATTTACGGTATTGCTGCTCGGTGTTGATCAGCGTGCTGATGGCGGCGAAGGTGTGCGCAGTGATACATTGATTCTGGCGTATATCCATCCGACCGAACAGTGGGTGAGTTTACTCTCGATCCCACGTGATACGGTGGCCGTGATCCCCGGTCTTGGCGAGCAGAAGATCAATGCTGCTTATAACTATGGTTATCAGCATGCAGCCAGTCTGTATGGGCCTGGTACTGATCCGGCTGCTGCCGGTGGGGCGCTGGTTGCCGAAACCGTTGCGATGTTGCTGAATATGCCGGTTGATTATGTTGCTCAAATCGATTTTAGTGGCTTTGAACGGTTAATCGATGCGATAGGCGGCGTTTTGATCGACGTTCCTGCCCCACTCCTCGACAGTAGTTTTCCTACCGATGATTATGGGTATGAGCGAATCTTCATTCCTGCCGGTCTACAGATTCTCGATGGGAAGACGGCGTTGAAATACGCACGATCCCGTCACGGTTCGAGTGATTTCGACCGTGCCCAGCGGCAACAGATGTTGTTGCGGGCAGTGGTTGCGACGATCCAGCGTCGGGGCCTGATCGATCAGGCAGGAGTGCTCGCAACGTTGCTTGAAGAGGTGCGGCGCAGTATCAAGACGACGCTGCCAATTGACGACCCGGCTGTCTTGCGGGACCTGTTGATGCTGGCCCAAGCGATTGATAGCAGCCGGATCGCAACGTTCGGTATTAATCCGCGTGATGTGGCCGTGGTTGCCGAGATTGGATCAGACATTTACTGGAACCGGCGCGATCTGGCAATGTTGGTCGAACGATTCCGGGCCGGGCCCCAGATCGATAGCGAACTGGCGAAAGTGCAAGTCTTGAACGGTACGCCGGTGAACGGTCTGGCGGGGCGAATCAGTCGTGCGTTGGCCCAGGCAAATTTTCAGACGCTGCCCGCCAGTAACACCGAACGGCGAGAGAAGACTATGCTGATCGATTATACCGGGAAACCGGCAACACTGGCCCGGCTGGCTGCGCATCTGGGTCTGCCACCGAGTCAGGTTTTTGCGACACCACCGGCTGATGCACCGCCCCAACCCTTGGGCGCAGATATTGTGCTGGTCGTTGGGTTGGATTACGAACCACGCTGGGCATTGGTACCGTAATGCGGTGATTCCTGGTTCAGCGTGATGCCGGCGAATGAAATGATATGTTGACAGAAACGACACTCTGGTTTCTACTGATCTTTATTTTTTTGGCGCCGCCGATCGGTGCGCTGATATTGCGTATGAGTCAGCGTTTCATTGGCGCTATCGGTATCGCAATCGGGATGACTGTCATCCTGATCGGAGTGGCAGCGGCTATCTTTACAATCAGTCGGAATCCATTGCCACCCCTGCGGATCAGTGATTTGACGTTGTTACCGGCCTGGGTACCGCCAGTCCCCGATGCGCTCGATCAAGAGCTGTTACCGGTTATGCCAACAGTGCCGGTCGTACCAACAATGACACCCCGACCAACGCTGACGGTAACGGCGACGAGAACGCCTGAACCAACACTCACTGCCGAACCAACTCCCACCGTTGAACCAACACCCACTGCCGAACCAAGTGCGACTCCGGAACCTCCTGCTACCCCAACAGCCGCTGGACCACGACGCTATACTGTGCAGGCCGGGGATACATTGCGTGTCATTGCCGAACGGTTTGGGGTTACAATTGAAGCAATTCTACAGGCTAATAATCTTACTCCGGCACAGGGTGACAACCTGCAAGTCGGGCAGGAACTGGTGATCCCATGACAACGATTCGCACGATTGAACGCCGACCATTCATTGAGCGTGGGCCGGCCCCACTCTTAGTCATGTTGCACGGTTTCGGTAGCAATGAACGTGATCTTTTTGAACTGGCTGATATGATCGATGACCGGGTCCATATTGTGAGTGCGCGGGCGCCAATTGCCCTCCCCTGGGGAGGATTTGCATGGTACGAGCTGAGTGGCGCTCCGGGCCGGTTAATTCCCGATCCAGTTGGGCGATCAAAGGCGGTTGAATTATTGATTAGGTTCATCAGTGAATTGCCGGGTCGGATCGGAACCGATCCCCAGCGTACTTATTTGTTTGGCTTCAGCCAGGGGGCGATCTTGAGCCTGGCTTTGGCCTGGCGGATTCCGGAACGCCTGGCCGGTGTTATTGCGGCCAATGGGTATCTTGATCCTGCCTTCACCACGCAGCCACCGGCTGCCGGTATCGAACGGCTTCCTATTCTGCAACTGCACGGAACCTACGATGAGGTGATTCCGGTCGAGCACGCCCGGAGTACTCGTGATATACTGACGCGCTACGCGCCTCGTCATCGGTATCACGAGGATCCGGTTGGGCACAGTCTGCATCCAAACGGTTTGAGCCTCATGCAGCATTGGCTGGCCGAGCAACTCGATGGGCCGCCGCCGCATACTGCCTGATGATAGGGGGCTTTTTTCGTGCAGGTGAGGTATGACCACTCATGGTTCGCGCTGTGCCAGTTGTGGGAAACCGTTGGTCGGTAGCTACTATGTCTTGGTTGATCGTCCAGAGCGGTTTTGCCCACAATGTATTGCTACCCGGCCCCGCTGTAGTACGTGTGGTGCGCCGCTCGGGAATCACTTCTGGGAGCTGCATGATGGGCGGCAGCAGTGTGATGCCTGCCATGCCGTGGCAATCTACGATCCGAGGCGAGCACAAGACCTGTTTCAACAGACAGCGAGTCTGTTGGCTACAGGGATGGGGTTACAGCTTTGGGTAGGGGTGGCCTTTCGTCTGGTTGATGCGCCAACGATGGCCCGGTTACGTGGCCTGGTTGCTCCGGGTCAAGATACACTTGGGTTGTACCGACGGCAGAATCATGTGCGGGTCATTTATGTGCTCTACGGGTTGCCGATGCTCGTTTTCCGTATCACGGCAGCCCATGAGTATGCACACGCATGGCAGGCCGAGCATTGTCCGCTGTTGCGGAATGATTTTCTCCGTGAAGGGCATGCGGAGTGGGTCGCCTATCACCATCTCTTGCAGCTTGGGAGTCATAAAGCGGCGGCACGGATGCTTGACGAAAATCATCCCTATCAGAAGCCACTGCGCTATCTGTTGAACCTCGAGGCGCAATTAGGAGTTGAAGGCGTCAATGCGTATATGATGCGGATTGATGACTGACGTGGTAGGGCGGGGGTTGATCACAATGCGCCTCACTAGGCCGTTGCCATTGACCATCACATCCTGTCGGCGAGCATAGTAGTACTAAAACGATGAAAATATGGTGGCTTGATCCGTTTCATGGAGGATCACACGCGGCAGTGGCGAGCGGTTATGCCGCACATAGTGCTCATCAGGTCAGACTCATTACAATGAATCAGGCTGGGGGATGGCGGTGGCGGATGCGAGGTGGGGCGATCACGCTGGCCCGGCAGGTGGCAGCGTTAGCTGAAATCCCTGATGTGATCGTTACGACCGATATGCTCGACCTGGCCGTCTTTCGGGCGTTGACCGATCGCACGTTGGGATCGGTTCCAGCCGCGATCTATTTTCACGAAAATCAACTGACGTATCCACTACCGCCGGGCCGCAAGCGCGATTATACCTTTGCCTGGATCAATTTTACCAGCGCATTAGTAGCCGATGCGGTTATTTTCAATTCTGATTTTCATCGGCGCGATTGGCTAACCGCCCTGCCGGCCATGCTCCGACGCTATCACGATTACCACGAGCTACAGACGGTAGATCAGATTGCTGCCAAGTCACTGGTGCTTCCACCTGGTCTTGATCTGCCACCCTTGCCATCGCGTCGTCCGCGTGACCCATCTGCACCGCCGGTCATTCTGTGGAATGCGCGTTGGGAATATGATAAGCAACCACATGTTGTGATGGCAGCGTTGGAATATCTGGCTGCGCGTGGGGTGACGTTTCGCCTGATTGTAACCGGCGAGCATATTGATCCGACGGCCCCTGATCTAGTGGCCGCTCGCCAGCGTTGGGCCGATTGGACCATTCATTGGGGTTTTGCCGAGAGTCGGGCAGCGTATCTGAATCTGTTGCAGCAGGCCGATATTGTGGTGTCGGCAGCCATCCAGGAGTACTTTGGGATTGCGATTCTCGAAGCGATTGCCTGTGGATGTGTGCCGCTGTTACCGGCCCGACTCAACTATCCCGATTTGATACCGCCGGAATGGCACGCTGATTGTCTTTACCCTACAGATGATGATCTACCAGCGGCGTTAGAGCGGTTGATCGCGGATTTGCCGCGATTAATGCAGTACAATTGGTCGGCGCTGGCGCTGCCTTACCGCTGGCAGAATCTGGCCCCACGTTATGACGCGACGCTAGCCGCACTGGTACGGTGATGAGATGGTGGAGCAAGGCTGGGGCGAAGCACCGCTTCGCCCCTACGAGTCAACATCCAACTGCGCGGGTCAGTTCTGGTCGTAACACCGTCCTGGCCGGATCAAGACGAGCCAGCACTCGTTGCACGATTCGCAGATCGTAGGCGATTTGGAGATTTTGCTGGGCATCGGGTGCAAACAAGCCGTGACCATAACGGTCGAAGCTGTTAGCCAGGTATAGCCACATATCGTTATCAAGTGTGTTTTCCGGCAGAAGACTGTACCAGCGCAAAAAATTCGTGATATGGGGTGAAGGATTGAGCGGGGGTAATTGCGGTTGCCCAAATACCATCCGCAGCCGATCACGGGCAGCAACCGCGTCACGGACGGTATCTTGCAGAGCGGCGCGTTGCAAGCCAACCGGTGGTGGTGGCAATTGGGGCAGTGATCGGCGATACGCATTGATATTGATCTGCTGCGCATGGGTCAGTATCTGGGCATCACGCGCTGATAACTGCTGGGGATGGTGAACGGTCGCAACAAACCAAACGTTTGGCGGTACCGGCAGAGCAGATAGCCTTTCAACGGCAAAGGGTAAGAGGTTGAGCCGCTTGTGTACATAATGAAAGAGTTCATCGGGGGCCAGGCCGTCGAAATAGACAATGTACAGCTTTCCGGTACCTTGTGGCGACTGCGCCTCGCTGAGCACCTCACTCAACTGGCTGTCACCGAACCGAGTATGCAGATCACGGAAATAATCATGTTGACCACTGCGTGTTGCCCAGTTTGCCGAACCAATCCTTATCAATTGACCGGGCGCGTCGCCGACAATTGCATGGGCCAGATGCTGCACCAGCGCCGCTTTGCCCGCGCCGGCGCGACCGCTCAGGACGAGACAGGGATAGGTTTTGAGCGCAACGTATACTGCTGTCAAGAGGCGGGCCGTTGCGGAATCGGCGGCAGATGTGAGACGCCGAATAGTTTCTTGTTCGGCACTACGCGAGAGGGCATGGTCAGCGGCGACCATACCTGGCTTCTGCCTGCTACCAGACGAGGCCAACTCCCAGCGGCCATCCTCGGCCTCGCCGCGAGCGCCATTGCTTACGGCATGGAAGTTGTAAGCTATCATAGTGGTTCACCTGAAACGAATATCAGACAAATCGCTGACATTCAACTCTTGACTGACGCCATTAACCGTAGCGCGATCGCCGATCAGGCTACGGTTGAGAATCACCGACTGAATTTGAGCACCGGCATTGATAATCGAATCGCGCACAATAGCCTGGCGCACAACTGCACCATCGGCAATCGAGACGTAGGGGCCGATAACGGCCTGGTCGATCACGGCGGTGGCGGCAATGTTAACCGGAGGAATGATGACAGCGTTTGGATACTCGGTAGCATAGTGGTGACCGTGATCGAGAAGGTAGCGATTGGTATCGAGCAGAGCCTCGATGGTGCCACAGTCGTACCACACCCTGACCGTTTCGGCGCGCAATTCTTCACCGCGGTCAATCATCACTTGCAGGGCATCGGCCAGATAGAACTCGCCTTTGGTTTGGATGTTGTTTTGCATAATGTAGTCGATAGCCGACATAAGGCGGGAGGCCTCTGGTACGTAGTAGATACCGGCCACTGCCAGATTAGAGATCGGCTCGCTCGGCTTTTCGACCAGACGCACGATGCGCCCTTTTTCAACGACTACCACTCCAAAACGACGCGGATCGTCAACCTCTTTGCAATAGACGATGCCATAGTTGGGGTGTTGATTGAGTTGTTCAATATCAAATTCGAGCAACCCATCACCAAACACGACCAGAAGCGGCCCGGTTAGATCATGGGCCAGCGCAATCGCATCGGCCTGCCCCCGCATCACCTTCTGTTCGAGGAATCGCATCGGGTAGGTGTAATTTGCCCGCATAAATTCCTCAATCTGGTTCCCTAAATAACCGACCACGCAGATCAGTTCGTCAATTTGGAGGGGAGCCAGATAATCAATGATGTGGGCTAACACTGCTTTGCCGGCGACGCTCACGAGTGGCTTAGGTCGCACGAACGTATGCGGACGGAGGCGAGTACCGAGGCCGGCGGTCAGGATCATAACGCGCATACGTTAGCTCCTTGGGCCACAACTGCAAGCGCTGCAACTACATCCACTAGCGGAGCTGCTGGTGGTGTTGGTGGTTGCTGCTTCGCCACGGCTATGCGTTGCAAATAAGGACAAACGACGTTGCACGTGGGTGCTTTGGCAGAAGGGGCAAACGATGTTTTGATCGGCAGCGTTCATCGGTCGTAGCTGTTCGAACTGGTGGGTGCAGTCCAAGCAGCTATACTCGTACATCGGCATAGCGTCACCTCATAACATCAGGGGAAAGAATCGGGGGCGGACGTGGCCCACCCGCATTATACCATGGTGCCAGTGGTAATGGGATAACGGTTTTCTTATTTTGGCGATAATGTTTCTGAATAGGAGTAAGGGGCGCAGCAGCACTGTGTCCGTACATCCGTATAGGACATCACCTGGGTACGCGGGCCTCTGGCCCGCCTGGTGCGTAGGACATCACTCAGGTGCGCGGGCCTCTGGCCCGCCTGGTGCGTAGGACATCACTCGGGTGCGCGGGCCTCTGGCCCGCCTGGTGCGCAGGACATCACCCGGGTGCGCGGGCCTCTGGCCCGCCTGGTGCGCAGGACATCACCCGGGTGCGCGGGCCTCTGGCCCGCCTGGTGCGTAGGACATCACTCGGGTGCGCGGGCCTCTGGCCCGCAGTGCGGTGAAGGCAATCCGAAGCGGAACCCGTTGAAAATCCCTGACGATCACCGAATCGTGTAGGCACTTAGCAAGCTCTGTTCGCCGAGCAACTGGCGCTGCGTCTGAAAACTGAGCTGGGCGCGTTCGACAAATGCCCGTGCCTCTTGAAAGCGCAGTGCAGCACGGTTGGCGTGGGATACGTCGTATGTGCTGTAGAACTCAAGAATTGCATCAAGACCAGCCAGCTCTAGTTCAAGGCCACGCCGGTAATCTTCGTGCGCCGGTACCAGTACCCCCGGCGGTCGTAACTCGCCCAGCGTTGCCAGTGCCCCGGCGACAGTTGCCCGCAAGCGTTGGGTTGCTGCTACGTGGTTCACCGATGCACCGCCGGGCTGACTGGTCTCCTGGCGGTAGGTGTCGGTCGCGGTACGCAAAGCGGCACGGATGTCATCTACTGCGCTGAGGTAAGAAACGGTCAGACTTTCAACGACTGCCAGTGGTTCGGCCTCGAGGACGGGTAGTGGTGTAGGGGTGGGAAGGGCAGTCGCAGATGTTGTTTCGACACTGAACGTCTGCGTCTGTGCGGCAGCGAGGGCCGCGAGAGCCTCTTCGCGGGCACGACTGACGCTTTGATGCAGGAGGAGTGCGACGGTCAGTAACACGATGGGTATCAGCCAGAGTACAAGCCGAACCCGTGAGGTTTCACGGCGTTGCCAGCGCCAATGAAACCACCAATCATGACTCGATTGGGTGACTACCGTGGACGATGGTGGCGGTGGTGGGTTGGTGGTTGATTCGGGTGAGACGGTTGGTGGGCTGAGATCGGATACTGGGCGTGACGTGTCTGTGCCCTGACGCTGGAGGTAGGCCAGGCCGCGCCGGGCATACGGATTGGCTGGATTGATCTGTAAAACGGCTTGTAAGCAAAACATGCGTTGCGCAGGATCATCAACGACATCGCTGAGCCACAACCAGGCCCGTTCGTCACGTGGATCAAGCCTGAGCGCACGGGCCAGCAGGCCGGCTGCAACGCGCCGCTGACCACCACGCGCGGCGGCAATACCACGCTCGACTAATTCCCGGGCTTCGGCTGGATGTGCCTGTACTCCAGTCTCACTTGTGGTGGTTGTCATTGTTGTCTCGTTCAACGTGCTGCGATAGATAGCAACTCTAGTTTACCACTGAATGGATGGTGATGTCATTCTTCTTCTGTCGCGGTCTGACATTGCACGGTATCATACACCACCGGCTTCGTGAGAGTGGTATCACGTTTTCGGTGCTTGGGCTACAGGATGCCTGACCCGCTCAACTTTCTCTGTGCATAACGTGCATAAGGCGAGTTGAGAAGTCGCCTTGACCTGGATGCAGGTGGCGTATATTGCATTATTGACTCCACTGCAAAACGGTGATCTTTCCACCACAGAGATCACGGAGATCGCAGAGACTAAAGATAATTTTATCTTTCATTGAACATGGGATTGTGAACATTTTTCTTACAATGCGCCCAATGGCCAAAAATTATCCTTGACTTCACTGCAAAAAGGCAATCGTCTCACCACAGAGACCACAGAGATCACAGAGACTAAAGATAGATTTATCTTCTGTCAAAATAGATCGTAAAAAATTTTTCTTATATGCCTTAAAAGGTTGAAAAATTACTCTTTTACTCATAAATCTTGCACGCTCTGCGCGCCCTATGTGCTCCATGATAGGTTTTTGCAGTAGATTCATCCTTTTATTCATAAACCTTACACGCTCTGTGTACTCTGTGTGCTCCGTGGTAAGTTTTTGCAGTGCACTCAATTGCGATGCGCCAAAACGTATTTTTGCTCAGGTGTTCGTTCCATTCTTGAACGATGGATAAGGTGGTCTTGCGCGTCAGTGATCGGGCAACAACGCATTTAAGGCCCGCTGAATCAACGTCGAATCTTGTACCAGATTGGCCCGCACCGTCTGCCAGTATTCGGGCCGTTCGTACCCCAACTGCCAGATAGCGATCCCGGCCAGATCGAGCCGCTGTACAGTTGCAATTTTATCGGCCAAGCCGGTATCGGTCATAAACCAGACTGTCCGGGTGCCGGCGCTGGTTCGATAGGTAAAGGTGCTCTCGCCGACCCGACCGCGAGCGTTGCGCTCGATAAAACTGACCGTTGGCTGATATTCGTTGATGATTTCTTCAATGATGCGCCACGGTCGGGCTGTTGCATTCCCAGTTGGCGGCCAATCGTAGCCGTAGAAATGTACTCCCAGTAAGACTTTCGCCGGATCGACCACCTCGCGGGCGTAGTTTGCCACTGCTTCGATCCAGTAGGCCGGTGCGACCGGACCAGGCCCGGAGCCACGCCAGTGGTAGTCGTAGGTCATGATCCGTAACTGATCGACGTGCGGCCCAATCGCTGCCCAGTCTTGAAAGGCACCCAGGCCACCGTCGTCGCGATCTTTGGCGTGCACGGCCACGGTAAGCAGTTTGTTGTGAGCGTGTAAGGCAGCGGCTAGATCAACAATAAACGCGGTGAAGGCATCACGGAGCGACGGCGCCAGTGACTCGTAATCGATGTCGATCCCATCGTAGTTGCGGGCCAATACCTCATCGACGATATTCTGAATATGCCGTGCGCGCAGTTGCGGATTGCTCAACACAGGCACGACGGCGCCAGGATTATTGACGTTGTGGATGGATGGGATGATCCGCACATTGTTTTTATGGGCGATCTCTACCAGCTCATCGTCGCGCTGACCGTACAGTCGACCACTGGCATCGGTGGTGTACCAGAAGGGACTGATGTCGTCGATAATATCAACGTTAGCAAAGAACGAATCTCGTGCGTCGCCGACGAAGTTCGGCGGGAGCCAGACCGCAATATAACGACCACTCTTTGGATGGTAGCCAATCGTTTCTGGCTCAGGCGGCGCCGCAGTGGGTAGCGGTGTCGGTGGGAGGGGGGTAGGTAAGATCAGCACCGGTGCAGATGTGGCTGTCGGTTCTGGGGCTGTGGTGGGGGTGATGGCGCCGGTCGAGAAGGTGATGAGCGTGCTCGACATCTGCAATGTTTGCCAGAGGAGGAATCCGGCAATTGCCAGTGCACTCAGATAGATTATTCCGGTGATGATGGTGCCAATGCGCACGCGCAACCTCATACTAGCAAAGCGACAGATGTCTACCCCATCAGTAGGCATCCAGTTCGCGGAGCCGTTCGTCGCTGATTCCAAAATGGTGGGCAATCTCGTGGAGCACTGTGCGTCGTATCTGTTCGCGCAGTGCTGATCTGGTACGAAAATCGCGCTCCAGTGGTTCCTGGAAAATGGTGATGATAGCCGGTGGCACAATGTCACCCGATTGCTGTTCGGTGATCGGCACACCCTCGTAGAGACCGTAGATGGTTTGCCAGGGACGTAGACCGAGGGCACGCCGTTGCTCACGGCTTGGCCGTGGTGCTACAACGATCTCAACCGTCTCCAGGTAACGGGCGAAGACGGGTGGGAGGTTGTCAAGGACTTCAGCCACCAGATCGGCAAACGTTGTTCCAGCCATCAGTTTCAGGGCATCGGTACGCTGTTTCATTTCGCTTCATTATAATGGGCGCGGTTCGTGAGCGTCAAGCATTTTGTTCGTCTAGAAACACCGTGCGAGTCCTAACAGTGTGGGGTGTATGATAAAAAAAGGTAACACTACTCCTATTACAGGCAAAAACTGACCGAGCACGGGGAAGAATCGGCAGGTTCGAGCGGGCAATGATGTATTATCGCGACATAGAGCTATGTCGGGACGTGTCAGGAGGTGGTGTCGCGCTGCCAGGCTTGATGCCTAAGACAGGAGTCGAATGTAGCATGATCTCCTGGCGACATGGTCGGCTATGCTGCACTAGAGAAATAAATACCATCTGACGCACAAGAACACTGATAAGGAAAAAGGCTTATAGCGATGCGACTAGCGCTTGCTGTCTTTTTTATGCTTAGTGGTTTCTACCTGCTTACGATGAGCGGACATACATACTCGGCTGATGAAGAAACGATGCTTGCCGTCACTCGTAGCCTGCTCGAACGCGGCGATGTGGCAGTTGTCGTTGAAGATGGTGCACCGGTCGTGGCGTTGCGTCCTGGTCGTGATGGCAACGTCTATTCACCTTACGGCATCCTTCCTTCGCTACTTGCCATACCACTGCATCTGTTGGGCACGATCATCGCACACACCGGCTCGTCTGCCGACTATGCGTCTCGGTTTACAGTAACGATGCTGAATGGATTGCTCACTGCGGCAACATGCGCCATTATAGCGCGCTGGGCACAACAACTTGGTGCAACTATCGGATGGTCACTCATCCTGGCACTTCTTTACGGCCTGACCACCTTCGCCTGGGTTTATGCCCGGACATTCTTTTCCGAGCCGCTCGCCGCTCTCTTGCTCCTTAGCGCGACCTACAATGCCTGGAGTGCATTTCAATCCTCCAGAACCAATTATTGGCGACTGTTTGTGTCAGGATTGCTGTCTGGGTTGCTACTTGTGACGCGCATTGCTGCTGCGGTTGCACTGCCGATCATCGCTCTGTACATTCTCTGGGAATTATCGAACGTTTGGCTGCAATACCGTTTACTGTTGCAAATGTACGGGGTTGCGGTACGACGATGGCACATTCCGCGTAGCGTATTCATTGGAGTATTAAGCTGGATGGTTGGATTGCTTCCCGGTCTGGCCCTGTTCGGATGGTACAACCTGGCCCGCTTTGCAACACCAATAGCCTCTGGATACGAAAGTGAAGCATTTTCGTTCACCACCCCGCTTGGTGAAGGGCTTTTCGGCTTGCTGCTTAGTCCGGGAAAAAGTGTGTTCTTGTATGCACCAGCTCTCTTGCTGGCACTTCCTGGTGGGATTGTCTTCTGGCGGCGCGGCAAGCGAGCATTGGTTCTGATAGTTGTAGGATTGTTCCTCTCGCACCTGTTCCTCTATGCCTGCTGGGCACATTGGCCAGGTGGTGGCGTTTGGGGACCACGCTTCTTATTGCCAGTCGTGGCGCCGGTTATCATTTTGGCGTCCAGTCTTTTCATGCCAACCTCGGCGCAACAGTTGAAGATAGGCCTGTTGATTCTGGTGCTCGTCCTCAGTACTACAGGATTCATCGGTAATCTTGGTGGTGTTCTTCTTAATTTTGATACATATATTGTTTTGACCCCTTTCCATAACAGTACCTACACTATCGCTGACTCGCCACCGGTTGGGCACTGGCGGCTGTTGTTCGACCGGTGGGCGCGTTATCGTGTTCCGCCACCTTTCTGCCAACTGGGTGATGGTATCTATGCCAGTGAGTCTACAGATGGCGCAATATTCCCGCGACGCACCGGACCAAAGGGGGAATTCGCTTGTCTTGTGAACAGCGCCGCGCGCATCACGCTGATCCTTGATGATCAACGTCCGGTCGGAGCACCTGATAGTCAATTGCGTCTCCGCTTGAACGGTTATGATCAAGGCAGATTACCAAGCGGGCAGCGACGTCTTTATCACCTGCGCCTACCATCTGGTTGGAGTCGTTTGGAGGTTGTTGTACAGCCGTGGAATCCACTTGCCATAGGTTTCAGTGATCGTGATGAGCCATTAGGGCCAATCATCGTTGCCTTGTATGGTCAGACCGATGATGATACTCATCTTGCAATTGTAGATACTGCTGTGGCGCCACTACCGGCACGTCCCAATCCTCGTTGGGCATGGTACTATGAACCGGCAAACCAGCATCTGATCGACCACTGGCTCTGGTATCTACCGCGTTCCGAACTGACAACCGAACAGGCGTTACGCATCGGAGGCCTGGTCATTCTTACCGGAACGATCAGCCTTATTGCAGGGATTGGGCTACTCGTGATGATACGGAAACCCCGTGAGCGCGATCACAACCGAACTCATCTTCCCACCTGAAGAATAGACCATGATGGTGAGTTGTCGTTATCTTCTGCCGTTATGCCCATGGAGATTGGTATGTCTACTTGCGAGTTAATGGCTTAGTAGAGCAGCTTGGGTTGGCGTTACTTACCCCGTGTCAGCTTACCGATTTCGACAGGGATGTTATTAACCTGTTACATAGTCGGCCACGTCTGCCGATTTTACCTATTCACGATGCCAGTCTGTTTGGGAGCTTGATGGCGACGATCCTGAGCGTTGCGCTGTTGCGTTCCGATGTCGTCGATCTCTCACCACTCGCGATTGGTTTGCCCGCAGAGATTGCCTGTCAACTCCAGCGCATTCGTACTATCGATCAGATCGCTTATCTATCAACAGCGGCACGGCGCATGCTGGTATTGAAATGCGGTGCAGGGAGCGGTTTGTATTACAGCCAGGGGCGTGGTGTTTTTCGTGTCAATGGTTCGCGGAGTGCGGCGCAGAAGACACTGGCGTTTGTGCAATCACGAATCGCACAGAGAGAACCATGGATTATCCAGCGCTATGTGAATGCGACCTATCCGGTCGATGTCTATGCCCCGTGGTCACCGCACACATTTGAGCGGATCGATGCGCATGCCCGGTTTATGGTTTATGCCACATTCGATCAATCCGGGTCGCCGCAGATGATTGGCGGGCTAGGAAACTTCGGTCGTGATTGGAAGGTCAGCGGGAAATCGGCTCAGGTTGATGAAGGTGGGCATCTTATAGGAACGGCATTTAACGATATGCGGTTCTATCAGCATTCGTGAATGGGCGCGGCAGCGCCGCGCCCCCACCGTGTGGGTATGATACCTTTCACCGCACTTATGATAACCGCTCCCACGCCTCCAGTACCAGCCGCCGGGTGCGGTATTCGCCGTATTGACGTATCTCCTTCTCTTTCAGCACGCGAAAGGTTTCGCCGGGGAAGGTGCTAGCGGCAACACGGGCAGCATACCCCGCTGGGTCAAGCGGGTCGTGTACCTCTTCCCACGGATCGAGGATGTCGGCCAGTTCGCGCTCGGTCAGGTCGGCGGGGTCGAGGATGTAGCGCAGTTGTTTGCGGGTGAGGCCGTAGAGCCGGGCGTAGTACGCATCCAGTTCAGCGCGGAGCACGGCGCGGCGGGTTTCGTCCCAGGGGAAGGGGGGGAAGGGGATGCCCTTCTGCGGGTTGGTTTCGATCTCCGGGTAAGCGCTGATCCAGGATGGCAGGCGCCATTCATGCCTGCCGACAGCAATACGGTTTGCATCCCACGCAGCATGGATGGCTGCCCGCAGCCCGTCATCAGCTTCGTTCCACACATCGTCGGCGAAGGGCTTGAGATCCCAGGCAGTATAGGTCAGTTCCAGTGCGCACGGCACAATGAAGGCGAGATCGGCGGGGGTGTAGGCAGTGGGGGGAAAAATAGGGAGTTGGCGGAGGATGAAGAAAGTAAGATGCGTCCCACCAATTTTCTGGCGCAATGCCCAATCAAAAATCAGGACATTTAGATTGGCTAGAAAACACGAGAGATGAATAGCCGAAATCTCACCCGTAAGGACTATGGGCATCGTATGTCCTACCCCAACTCTGGGCAGCAGGCTGAAGATGGCAGTGCGCTCGTTAGTGGCGTTAGTAACATCGCGGAATCCCACCAACCACCCACGCTGCCAGTCGCCCAGGCGCTTCGTTACTTCTTCAGCGGGCACCCAGTACCAGGGCTGGACAACAAAGTGCGGGTCGGCGTGCTGGCGCTCATTGGGGGTGGGCAGTTGGGTGCTGGAGCGGTCGCGCACGCCCTCATAGGTGCCGTAGCGGTGGTCGTAGTGCCAGATCATCTTGGCTTCGTAGAGGGGGAGGTAGAGGCCCTCACCCCCTTTCTCCCCCTCTCCCCAAGCTTGGGGAGAGGGGGACGGGGGGTGAGGGGATGGATGCTCGTAGGAATGGGCAGTGA
Source organism: Chloroflexus sp. MS-CIW-1 (assembly GCF_030444705.1). Classification (NCBI taxonomy): domain Bacteria; kingdom Bacillati; phylum Chloroflexota; class Chloroflexia; order Chloroflexales; family Chloroflexaceae; genus Chloroflexus; species Chloroflexus sp. MS-CIW-1. The sequence goes on along the minus strand of NZ_JAUBWR010000001.1, from coordinate 465,792 downwards.
CATAGGCAGCAATCTCTTGGAGGACTTGTTCTGTGTGGTTGAATATCTGCTCATTGGTAAAGCGCAGCATGGCAAAGCCATGTTCGCGCAGGATTTCCTCCCGCAAACGGTCGCGTTCCTGCTGAGTGGGTTCGCGGTGCACGGCGCCATCTATCTCAATGATCAGGCGGGCATCGTCACAGAAGAAGTCGGCGATGAATTGTCCAATCGGATGTTGACGTCGGAATTTTCGGCCTAGCAGCCGACAGTCACGCAACAATTCCCAGAGCAGGCTTTCGGCGGTCGTCGCCTCGCGACGCAACTGCCGCGCCCTGGCAATCAGTTCCCGGCTGGCCCTGGGTAACTTGTACTCCCCCTCTCCCGCAGCGCGAGAAGAGAGGTCGGGGGCTGCGATCCTTCCCCCTCTCCCGCAGCGTGGGAGAGGGGGCTAGGGGGTGAGGGTTCTCCCCCTCTCCCGCAGCGTGGGAGAGGGGGCTAGGGGGTGAGGGTTCTCCCCCCCCACAGCGTGGGAGAGGGGGTTAGGGGGTGAGGGGTTCTCCCCCTCTCCCACAGCGTGGGAGAGGGGGTTAGGGGGTGAGGGTTCTCCCCCTCGCCCACAGCGTGGGAGAGGTGGTTAGGGGGTGAGGGTTCTCCCCCTCTCCCGCAGCGTGGGAGAGGGGGCTAGGGGGTGAGGGTTCTCCCCCTCCCCGCAGCGTGGGAGAGGGGGCTAGGGGGAGGGCCATCCCCCTCGCCCACAGCGTGGGAGAGGTGGTTAGGGGGTGAGGGTTCTCCCCCCTCTCCCGCAGCGTGGGAGAGGGGGCTAGGGGGTGAGGGTTCTCCCCCCTCTCCCGCAGCGCGGGAGAGGGGGTTAGGGGGTGAGGGCACAAACACATTCCCCACCAGCCGGTAACCTTGCTTTTCCAGCTCTGCGCGGGTGCGGAAGAGGTGCGAGTCGTTGGACATGTCCAGCATTCGCAGGAAGCGCACGCCCCAGGGGTTGCCCTCACCCCCCCGGCCCCCCTCTCCCAAGGCTTTGGGAGAGGGGGGAGAGTTTTCATTGACCAGCACCGGCACGCGCTGGTAGATAGCCTTCGTCAGGTCGGCGTCCTGGCGGGTACGGAAGACCGGCAGGGTGCGGGTGTTGGGGTTGATGCGGGCGATGTCCTCGGCAGTCAGGCTGAACACTCGGCGTGAGTCGTGCAGGTGTTCGGTGCGGGTCGCGAAGAAGGCGAAAGCAGGGGCACTCGCTGATACGTTTCTGCCGGTGAGGGTGAGCAGGCAGAATTTCATGCGACTATCCACCGCCGGGAAGAGTTTGTCGCGGTTTTCAAAATCAAACAGACTGGCCAGTTGCCCCTTTTCCACCAGGTCGGCGAAGAAGAACTGGTTGGTTGCGTCGGTGGCGATGCCGGTCGGGACGATGATGCCGGCCCGTCCGCGAGGGTTGAGCAGGGCACGGACGCGCTCGGCGAACACGGAGTAGGTGTTGATGTCGCCGCGGCCGGTGAGGGGATATTGACCACTGCCCCGTAAAAAGCGGCTGGTGCTTTCGGCGCCGTGCAGGGCACGCTGGTAGTCGTGCCAGAGGGCGGGGTTGGTCTTGGGTAGGTCGGCGATCAGCCGTTTACGGGCGGCGGCATTCGGAGCCCGAGCAATGGCGGTATCGCGGCTGGCAAAGAACTCTTCTTCCTGCAACTTGATGCGTTCCCAGGGTGGATTGCCGAGGATGACATCGAAGCCGCCCTCACCCCCCAGCCCCCCTCTCCCAAGGCTTTGGGAGAGGGGGGAGTCGATTCCCCTCCCCTACGATGGGGAGAGGGGGGAGTCGATTCCCCTCCGCTGCGATGGGGGGGAGGGGTGAAACACCTCCGGGAACTCCAGCGGCCAGTGGAAAAACCGGTTCTCGACGGCGAGGGCTTGAGCAGCGGCAAGGGCTTGGGGATGCGCCAGCTCAGCGAGGTGATCGGTCACAACATCTGTAGTGATCGCGGCATGAGATTTGAGCAGTTCGGGCGTAAAGCGCTGAAAGAACGCGGCAGTCCAGAGGTCGCATGCTTCGATAAGGCGGAGCCGCTTGGGGTCAGCCAACAAGCGTTCGTAGCGGTTCTTTTTCTCGCGCACAGCCGCAGGGGAGTCGTCGGCAATCGCTTCGATATCGTGGTGCTTGCTGCCCAGGGCCGCTACCACTTGCGCAGGCGCGAATGGGAGCCGCATTTGCCCACTCGCGAGACTGCGGCACTCGCTGCGATTCCGCTTTTTTAGACTATTGGCGATCTCTTTATCGTCTGTGCTCAATGGAGCGAAGGTGTCATCTGGGATGCCAGTTTTGAGCACATCGAGGTTGAGGACGCCGACCAGCGAGTCTCCGCATTTGATGCGGTGGTCGAGGAAGGTGAGCGGTTTTTCGCTATCGTGCGACTCGATCCACAGGGCAACGCGGGCTAGCTCCACTGCCAGCGGGTTCTTGTCAACGCCGTAGATGCAGTGGGCGATCACCTCGCGCACGCTTTGGCGTACCGCATCGGGGGATGGTTCATCTTCCTGGAACCGCAGACGGGCCAGTTCGCGGCCAAGGTAACGGGCAGCGGCCAGCAGAAAATGCCCGGAGCCGCACGCCGGGTCGAGCACCTTGAGGTTCAGGAGGGCAGCGATTTTGGCTTCCTGGGTACGCGCAGCTTGGAGCCGTTCCGCTAAGACTGGCTTGAGGGTACTCGTGACCAGTTCTTGCACCAGTTGCGGCGGTGTGTAGTACGAGCCGGTGGTCTTACGTTCCGAGCCAAGCGATAACGTAAATGTTCCACCCGTAATGACCGGGTGATAGTCGAGTAGGCTCTCGTAGACTGACCCTAGCTCTTCGGTATCCAGTGCGGCGTAGTTGACCCGGCGGGGCTGTTCGCGTTCGGTTGGTCGGTACCAGGCCAGCCGCCAGATTGCGCTCAACAGGTCGCGATTGCGCAACCGACAATGATCGAGCGGCAGTTCGGTAAAGAGGTCGCCGTTGAGTGGCGCTACCCCTAGCTTCTCTGCTAGTTTCTCGTCGCGCAGCACGTACCAGAGCGCACGAACACTGTGCCAGAGGTCAACATCGTCGGTGTAGGCGTTTCGTTCGCTGCTCAGCCGTACCAGCCGCGAGATGCTGTAATGATCGCGGTAGAGGTCGGTTTCGCCGAACAGTCCTCGCTGTTCGGCGACGAGCAAAAAGAGGATACGGTAGACCAGGCGCAGCAGATCGCGGTAGAACTGAAAGGCGTCTGGCGGTTGATAGCCGGTGGCGAGGAAGCCATCGGCGAGGGTGCTAATCGCCTGCTCAACCCCTTCGCGCAAGCGTTCGCGGACGCGCCCACCCTGTTCGAGTGCGGTGCGGTAATACTGTTCGAGCAGGCAGCGTTCGGCGTCGGCATGGCCCTGCGGGAGCCGCGAGCGATGCAGCAGGCGATAGGCGCGAAAGAAATCGTCGAAGCGATTATCGGTGAAGATGGACGCCAGGTCGATTTCGAGGTACGACTGACGGCTGATGAGCGAAGAGGTGCGCAGCAGGCGTACCAGTGAACCATTGGCGACAATGCCCCACAGGGCATCGCTCTGGTTGAGGTACTGTTGCACGAGTACATGCGGTGACCAGCGTGGGCGGGTGGTCGGATCAACGCTCCCCAGTGGTTGAGTGACCGCGACAAGGTGTACCGGGGGAGCATCAGGAAGTGACCCGGCGCGGTGCGAAATCGGGAAGACAAGCTGTCCGATCTGAAAGGGTTCAGGGTTCGGCTGAAGGTCATAGCCGAGCAGACTGAAAAACGGTATATGCCACTGATTGCGGGTCACGCGAGTAATCTGCGCTGGTGACGACTGATCGCCAAGTCGTTGGAGCCGTTGCTGAAACATATCCCAGAGCGCACGGGCTTCGCTAAACACAGCAGCAACCTCATCGGACAGTGATCCAGAGAGACCGAAATCAGCGGCCCGCTGACCGGGTAAGTCGTTCCGGTCGAGTTGTTCGAGTAAGTCGGAGGAAAATAGTCCACCTTCAATGCGGATCGATGGTGTCATAGACGTTGAGAAATCATCCTGGCCGTCGTGGCATCGGCTGCAAGATCAGAATCCCCAGTAGATCGGGTGGAAAAATTGGTTTGACCTGTAATCCCTGGACATATTCCTGAATGGCCTGGCGCAGATCGCGGTACGAACGTCTGAGATCATCGGCCCGTTGTTGAGTCTGGTGGTGTAACGTTGCCCACAGTGGATGGTCTTGATGCGCCTCACCGAATTCGGCTAGTACCATCTCGGCCAGCTCGCGTTTTTCGTCAGCCGATAGATTCGCGTCGGGTTGGGCTGTCGTCAGCAGGTGACGAGCTTCAGCCTCAGTGAGCCAGCGGCGTTCGTTGCCAGCCTCAAACACAAATCCACTGATCAGTGCCTCTTCGGCGAGGAGTGGATGCTGACGCGCCGGCAGATTGACCAGATAGCGTGCCCGCAACAAGATCAAGACCGTCAGCCGGGCCACAGTGTTGGTGCGAATGACACCGAGGCGGGCAACCGGCGCCGGTGCACTGCTGATGCGACCGGTGCGAACGAGAGCGACTTCAAACAGATAGCTGCTCAACGTGCTGACCAACCGGTGATTGCGCCCCACGTACTCAGCACCGGCTGGCGTCGGGGAAACAAAACTGATCGGCCAGGGCTGTGGTCGGTCTGCGATTACGCTTCGGATAACGTCTGGGGTGGTGGATGCGGCTTCGACGAGCAGCACATCGGCCTGGCGCGGATGTTGACGGATCGCGATACCGAGACGTTTAGCAGCCGTGAGGACAAACGAACACACCTCTGCCGGATCGCCGAGCACGCGGTCGGTTGTTTCCAGAATGGGTTGTACGTCGGCCAGCTTGAGCGCATGTTGGGCAAAGCGCGTCCGGGTTATACGTTCTCGCGTCATCGCTTCTTCCCAACGCCGATGCAGCTCTTGCGTGGCCGGCGCCTCTAGCTCTAGCGTCAATTGCTGAGCGTGGGTTCCCCGGCGCAAGAAAAGCGCCTGCGTGAGGGCTTCAACCACACTTTCGGAAGGCACCGGCACATGGGTGCCGAGTGCGCGGCGAATTTCGCGGGCTTTGCGCAACAAGACATCAATGACCACACCATCAACTTCGTTGTTAAGCCCGTAGTAGCGGATGGTCACCACTTTGGGCGCGATCTGACCATAGCGATCAATGCGGCCTTCGCGTTGTTCGAGACGATTCGGATTCCAGGGCAGATCATAGTGAATGGCGGCATTGTAGCGTTCGTGAAGGTTGATCCCCTCGGAGATGCAATCGGTGGCAACCAGGACGCGCTTCTGATCGTTCGGCACATCGGCAATCACTCGCCGACGCTCCTCTTCACCCATCCGCCCGGTCACCAGCGTTATATGCACAGCGGGGAGCTGTTTGCGCAGCGCCTGAGCCACATACTCTGCGGTCGCCACATAGCGACACCAGATAATCGGCGCATAGCCATCGTTGAGCAGACGACGGGTAAGTGCGATCACGCCGGTCAATTTGGCATCTTGCCCCTGGCGAGCGATCTGCTCGGCACGTGCGGCAAACAGTGACAGACGGCGTTGTTCACGTTCATTAAACAGCGTTTCAGCCTGTTCAAGCACCGCAGTTGGTGGCTCGTCATCGGTCTCGGTCTCATCGGATTCAAACACCAATCCCTGCCAGAAGGCATCATCGACTGCGGCATCGTCATCAGCGTGTAGTCGGGCCGCCCGATTACGTAAGGCAGCGACTGCCGCCGCCGGACTAGACATCACACAGCGTAACAGCGAAAGCGCTGCCCAGTAACGCACCCGCCGCTGGGACTCGCGCAATGTCGTACCACTGCTGACCAGCTCAGTGCAGAAGTTATACACATCGTTGAAGAATTCGTGATAGGTGGGGGTAAGCAGATACGACTCATCGCGTAACACCCGTTGAGGAAAACAGGGCAGGCCATCGGCCCAGCCGTGTTCGATGTCGGCGCGGGTACGCTGAACAAAATGCCGGGCCAGACGGAGCCGCTGTTTTTCGTTCAGATTGCTCACATCCCAATCGGCAAATTCCGGATCGAGCAATCCAATCAGTGAACGGAACGTCGCCGGTGCGCCACTATGCGGCGTTGCCGTCAGCAGAATCAGATGACGGTTACGTTCAGCAGCAATCTCGCGCACCAACTCATAGCGCAACTGCCGTCCCGTTTCGGCGGCCGGTACCGCACTATGGGCTTCATCAACAATCACCAGGTCAGGACAAAATTGCAGGAAACGGTAACGATTCCGATCCAGCTTGAGCCAATCGATGCTAATCACCTGCACCGGGAAATGCTGGTAGATGTCGCGCCCGCGAGGTGTTTGCCGTTCGAGCTGCGTAATTGTTCCGGGGCGTAGCACAACTGCATCGAGCTGAAACTTCTGCTGCAATTCGTGTTGCCACTGCTCGCAGAGGTACGGCGGACAGAGCACGGCCAGCCGGCGAATCTCACCCCGATCCCACAGTTCACGGGCAATCAGCAGGGCTTCAATCGTCTTCCCCACGCCAACATCATCGGCGATCAGCAGTCGTACCGGTTGCAGGCGTAGCGCCATCAGCAGTGGCACAAACTGATACAATCGAGGCCGGATCGAGATCCGCCCCGGCGAACGCAACGGCGTGGCGCCATCGCGCAGCGCCATGCGGGCCGCTTGCCAGAGCAACATCGTCGCCTGCGCGTCCTGGATGTCGTCTAAGGTGGGCAGTGGGAAATGCGCATCACTCACCGCCTCGGTCGGCAGGTCGTACCTCAGGACCTCACTCAACTGCCGCGAGATCGCCACCACCTCATCACTTCGTCCGGTCAACGGGCGCAGCAACAGGCGATCGTCGTCAGTACTCGGCAAGAGCACCCAATCGCGTTCCCGACAGCGTACAATCGAACCAGGTGTGGGCATAGACCTCTCCTCGAAACTTACCAAGCCCGCAGATACTGTGGTGGCGGCGCCAGTTCATAACCGAGAGCGCGGGCGGCACGGAGCGGCCAGTTTGGATCGCGCAACAGCTCGCGCCCCAACAAGACCAGATCGGCATCACCGTTACGCACAATCGCATCGGCGTGTTCGGGCCGGGTAATCATCCCAACCGCTGCGGTCGCAATGTGGGCTTCACGGCGCACCTGTGCGGCAAACGGTACCTGATAGCCCTCGCCGACCGGGATAGTAATACCGGGAGCAATTCCTCCTGAACTACAGTCGATCAGATCAACCCCCTCGGCCCGCAGCATACGGGCTACTTCCACCGTATCGGCAATCGTCAAACCGGCTGGTGTCCAATCGGTGCAAGACAGCCGCACGGCGAGCGGCAAGTGAGCTGGCCACGCTGCCCGTACTGCGGCAGTTACTTCGCGTAGTAGGCGTGCACGGCCATGCAGATCACCGCCATAGGCATCACTGCGCGTATTTCCGATAGGTGAGAGGAAGTTGTGGAGCAGATAACCATGAGCGGCGTGAATCTCGACCCAACGAAAACCGGCAGCCAATGCCCGGCGGGTAGCGGCGGCGAAATCATCAACCACTTTCGCGATTCCTCGCGCATCAAGCGGGTTCGGCGTTGGATAGCCAGGAGCAAACGGCTCGGCGGTTGGCCCCACCACCGACCAGCCACCAGCTTCGGGGGGCACCAGCTTACTCCCTTCCCACGGTCGGCCCATACTTGCCTTTCGGCCGGCGTGTGCCAACTGAATCCCGGCCACTGCCCCAAGGCTCTCGATCAGACGTACCAGGCGAGCAAGCGCCGGAATATGATCATCACTCCAGATACCGAGGTCGAAGGGCGAAATCCGGCCTTCAGGCGACACCGCGGTGGCTTCTAGAATGACCAGACCGACGCCACCGGCAGCGCGCGCACCCAGGTGCATCACGTGCCAATCACCTGGGAAGCCATCGTTGGCGCTGTACTGGCACATCGGCGACATACCGATGCGATTCCGCAAGGTGACATCACCGATGGTTAGTGGTGTAAACAGATGAGGTTGCATAGAGCTGATTCCAATTCCACAAGCGACTGTTCCGCTGTCAGTATACCGTTATTCGGGCTGTACGGGCAAGTTGGGAGAAAAGAGGGGAGAGGAGGGAGCAATGAGGAGAAGAGAGCACGCAACACGGAGAGATGGGGCGCAACACGGGGAGAGACGGGCGGTGCGGGGGAAAGGTATGCGTCAGTAGAGGCGGGTTTCCAACTTACGTCATCACTCGCCTCGCTTACTGACCGCCTGATAACATGAAAGGGGGCATGCGTCAGTAGGGGCGGGTTTCCAACCCGCTCGCGCTGGTGTGCTGATGCGCTAACCGATGGTCTATCACCACGCCCCGCACACTGCGGGCCGGAGGCCCGCGCACCCAGTGAAACTATTGGAGGGGCGGGTTTCAAACCCGCTCGTACTGACGTATTTCAGCGCCGGGCGCGGGTGCTACTTCAAGCAGCTAGAGGATGAAGCCTCAACCTCCTTCCTCGCCCCTGGTGGGAGAGGCAAGGGCTTGACAGCGATGAGAAGGCCGCAACGCAGCTCGATAACCACCCCCTTCCTCGCCCCTAGTGGGAGAGGAAGGGGGTCGGGGGGAAGGTGAGGGGTGCTAGGCGTCAGTAGATGCGGGTTCCCACCCCGCTCGCGCTGGTGTGCTGATGCGCTAACCGATGGTCTATCACCACGCCCCGCACACTGCGGGCCGGAGGCCCGCGCACCCAGGGAAACCATTGGAGGGGCGGGTTTCAAACCCGCTCGTACTGACGTATTTCAGCGCCGGGCGCGGGTGCTACTTCAAGCAGCTAGAGGGTGAAGCCTCAACCCCCTTCCTCGCCTCTATTGGGAGAGGAAGGGGGTCGGGGGGAAGGTGAGGGGTGCTAGGCGTCAGTAGATGCGGGTTCCAAATCCGCCCGCGCTAGCGTAGCTCAGCAGCGTAGCCCATCTCTGAATCGTCTGGTCATCGAATGCAATCCGAAGCCGAGAACTCCGAAAAGCCCTACTGACCGTACACACAACATCGGTGGAGAAGCAAGCCGTACACCTTGCGCGGATAGCACGAGTCTCTTCCCGTGTGATGAACCATTGCAGGTGAAAGCACAGGAAACGTTCTTGTGAGCGGCAGGTATGTGGCCTGCAGAACGAAGCTGCCTGGCGCGGGGTTCAACGTATGTCAGAAAATAAGTATGTCAATACCTCCGAATGCCGTCGTGTTTGACGCAAATAATGTCAATACGATCAGGCTCCCAATCCCAATAATCGCAATCGATAACACAGATCTACGGCCAGGATCGGTGATGCTTCGACCCGATCTGCATCAGCAATTGCGCCGCGCAGGTAGTGCCTTCGATCGCTTGGCGTGCGCTCAACTGCCTCCAAAAGAACCTCCCTGCCGAGATGTCTCGCGCCTTCGACGATCGTCTGCTTAGATCGGGAATAACCTGGCTGTGGCGACAAATGAAGGATATCTTCGTAAATCCTCTGCCCGAACCTGTTGGTGAATACGCGCTCCTGTTTCAGATGGAGCCGGAAACCAATAACCTCGCTGGCAAGGCGCTCGACGATCTGGCTGTTGTAAAAGGCCGTCTTGTGGACTTTTGACTCTCGTCCGAGGATCAAGAGTATGGGGGCGCTTTCTGTGCAGACGCGGCGAATCTCGGCTAATGCGAGAGCCATATCGATGCAATACTGAACTACCGTTAGAAACCGGTTCTGGCGGAACTTGCGGTTAGAGCCGATTTCAGAGCGAGCGATGCAGCACTACTGTACGCTGTAGCGCCTGACAGCCGCGTTTTGGCGGGCAGGTCATACGCAACTTTACAGATCCGCTGAATGCGGGGCGGGGGCATGCATCTGATCACTCGTCGTATAAACCCATGTCCATGCGAAATTGTTCGCGGAGATCGCCAAGGCTAATGAAATGACCGTTCACCTGGACAAACCAATGCTCCCAGCCGTTACAGGGCGCATTATTCGTATAATAACTGCCTGCTTGATGAATACTACCCTCGAAGCCATCGCCTGTGCGAAGTCTTGCATCAGGTTTGATAAAGGCAACTTTGTTCGTGTCTTTCCTGAAAAATAATTTCTGACCAGGCTGTACATACCCGTGTTCAACGAGCGTGGAGAACTCAACTCTCGGTGCAGTCTTCGCTTTACTTCGCACGTCAAACACAACGGGGTTGAATACCTCAGGTTGAACGGCGTCTATGCGTTTTCTGGCAATTTCGATGTATTTCTTTTCTCTTTCTACACCGATCCAGTTTCGATGCAGTCGTTTTGCTACGACTCCCGTTGTTCCACTGCCAAAAAATGGATCGAGGACGACATCGCCAGGATTACTGGAAGATAGGATGACACGGTACAGTAGTACTTCAGGTTTCTGTGTCGAGTGGGCTTTCTCGCCATGATCATCTTTTACTCGTTCTGATCCTGTTGCCAGCGATAGAAGCCACCAGTCGGAACGCATTTGTTTGTCATCATTCAGGCCCTTCATCGCCTGGTGATTGAAGGTGTATGTTGCACCCTTTCCAGTACTTGCCCAGATCAGGGTTTCATGGGCATTGGTAAAACGCACGCCGCGAAAATTGGGCATTGGATTTGTTTTTATCCAAATGACATCATTGAGAATCCAAAACCCTAAATCTTGCATAATTGCTCCTACGCGAAAGATATTGTGGTAGGTACCAATAACCCAGATGGTGCCGGTTGGTTTCAGAACTCGTTTGCAAGCAGTGAGCCATCGTCTGGTAAATTCATCATACGCTTGTAGAGACTCGAACTTGTCCCACTGGTCGTCTACTGCGTCCACTTTTGTCATATTTGGGCGATGCAATTCGTTTTGTAACTGTAAATTATAAGGTGGATCGGCAAAGATCAAGTCAATAGACTTCTCTGGGAACGTGGAAAGCGTTTCGATGCAGTCGCCTTCGATGATTTGATTCAAGGGTAGTGTCATGGTTGATCACTTCCAAACCTGCGTTATTGAGTCATGTTGTTATGCACAGCTTGATGATCAGGTCATCTCAGATTACCTGATCATTGGTTTGAACTTCTGCGATGGTGGATGAGGCTCTGCTTCTGCCGACGCCATATCTCTTGGAACGGCAATGCTGCGGTGCGCTTCCATCGTCGCATAGTCGCCGTGTCGCTGTTGTTCATAGCAGTGCCGTCACTTGCCTCAGAGTATACGCAAAACTGGCAGGCAAGCAAGCTGCAACCTGCGCCGCTTTGCCAGCGATTGATGAGCAACGTCATTGATCATCGGTGATGTTCTGCCGACTGATGGTTGATTCCTGAGTGATGGGAACTCCTGCGCCCCACGACGATTGCCGCATTTACCAATACTGCTGCGGTGTAGCACAGTGCGGCAATTAGAAAAATAGTCGTGAAGCCAGCGGTCGCCTGTAATTCGGCGCTGAGGGTTGGGCCGGCGATGTAGCCTACCGATGCGGCAGCCCGGATCATACCGGTTACCGTCGCGTGATGGGCAGGGGGGGCCTGGGCCAGGGCTTCTGCTTCAAACAACGGTGTCGCCATATTCATCAACATTCCGCGCACGATAGCTATTAGAGCGGCCAGGGGTAAGGTCGGTGCAAAGGCGAGTGCGACTAGACACGGGATCGCCAGCGCCTGCGTGAGGACTACTGCCGGGAGTCTACCGAATCGGGCGGCCAGCCGTGGACCAAGCAATGTAGCCAGGCCGGTAGTCAGGCTGATCAAGGCCAGGAGCAGGCCGATGATGGTATCAGATGCGGCAAAGCGTTGGCGGAAGAAGAGACTGAGATAGGGGATGAAGAGCGCAGCGCCCAGCGAAATCAGCAGTGGGCCTGGTACAAAGACCAGGCCCTGACGGATTGCGCGCCAGAAGGCGTTGAACGATCTGTTCCCGGCAACGACAGTAGCCGTCGGCAAAGGCTGCACGCGCAACCCCACCAGCGGGAGAGCAGCCAGGATCACGACGAGCGCACTTAGGAGCGCATTGAGCTGATAAGGGGGGATCGGTGTGCTGCCGCTGAAGAGCCAGCGCCATCCTGTTGTCAGTTGACCACCGAGCAGACTCGCGGCGCCGTTAGTGATCAATGTCAGTGCCGCACTGCGGGCAAAGAGGCGATCCGGCCCAGCGGCGCCACTCAGTTGCATCATTAGCGGCGGGCCGGCCAGATTAAATAGCACACTGGCCGGCCCGCTCAGTGCCACACCGGCCAACAGGAGCCATGCGGTAAGCGGCGATAACCTGTCGGCGGCAGGTGCCAGGCTTAAGGTCAGCAGTGCCAGACTGTGCAAGAGACAACCGAGGATCAGCGCCGCTCGTGCGCCCAGGGAGCGTACTGCCTGCCATGCCGGTGGGCCGCTCAACCCGCCGGCCAGCACCGCTACGCTATTGAGCAGACCGATCAACGCCAGATCGCCGAATAACGGCACATGCAGACGGTAACCGGCATAGCCGAGATCGGCGTAGGCGATGGTGGCAAATAGCCAGCCTACCGTCAAACCAACGGTGAGCATCGCCACCGTCAACAGGTAGCGCTGTGCTGTGTTCATACCGGCGCGAGCGATCATCGCTGGCTACAATCCGTTATGCGCAATAATATCGCGGTAGACGTATGCACTGCGCTTCCACACTCGCCGTTGCGTCGCGTAGTCGGTGTAGATGATGCCGAAGCGTTTACTATAACCCTTCGCCCACTCAAAATTGTCGAGCAGACTCCAGACGAAGTAGCCGCGCAGATCAATGCCAAGGGCCAGCGCACGCCGACATGCTTCGATGTGCGCCTGTAAATACGCTACTCGTTGCGGGTCTTCGACGACCTGATCCGTTGCCGACGGCGCCGGGTCGTCGAATGCAGCACCGTTCTCGGTGATGTACAGCGGTAAGGAAGTATATTGACGGGCTTTTTGCAATGCCTCGATGATACAATCAGGGTAAATCTCCCAACCCATTGCTGTTTTCGGTAACGGCCCCGGTACCTGTTTCGCCATTACGAACGGCTCACGCCAATTCACCGTGTTGAAAAGACGGGTGTAGGTATTGATACCGAGAAAATCAATTGGTTGGCCGATAATCTCAAGATCACCGGGCCGAATCGGGGCAAAAACAAACCGACGAGCGAAGTGTTTGATGATGTCGTCCGGGTAGCGGCGACAAAACAGTGGCTCGAGGAAGAGACGGTTCATGATGCCATCGATCCGTTGGGCCGCTTTGTGGTCGGCAGGTCGATCACTGGCCGGATATTGTGGCCATATCATCAACACGATGCCGATCTGAGGTGACGGCATATCGCTCCGTGCCGGTCGAGGACGGACAGCACGAAAGGCGCTTACAGCCAATCCGTGCGATAACAGCAGATGATGAACGACGGCCAGTACCTTCCAGGGGACACGTTTTCCCGGGGCATTTTCGCCGTTACCGTAGCCGTAAAATGCCTGAATGAACGGCTCGTTGTGGGTGGCCCATAATGCAACGTCGCCGCCAATCGTGCGAAACAGGTAGTCGGCGTATTCGGCGAAGCGCAACGCGGTGTCGCGCTGCATCCAGCCACCGCGATCTTCGAGCGCTTGTGGCAGGTCCCAGTGATAGAGGGTTGCAACCGGTAGAATGTTACGCTGATGGAGACCATCAATCAGCCGCCGGTAGAAGTCGAGGCCGCGTTGATTGGGTTGTCCGGCGCCGGTAGGAAAGATGCGCGGCCACGAGATGCTAAAGCGATAGGCCTTTAGTCCTAATGCCGCCATGTGATCGATATCCTCTTTGTAGCGATGGTAATGGTCACAGGCAACATCGCCGGTATCGCCATTGGCAATCGCACCGGGTCGTCGCACGAAGCGATCCCAGATACTTTCACCTTTACCGTCTTCGTTCCATGCGCCTTCGATCTGATAGGCAGCGGTCGCTGCGCCCCAGAGAAAATTGGGTGGAAAATGGGCTTGCGTGTTCATACAAGGTTACCGTATCTCTTCATCGTGTTACCGTTGTCGCAACGGTAGCAGGAGGCAAAGGTGTCTTGTACTGATCTCCTGTATACCATCTTACCAGACCTGAAGAGACGGAGTGAGAAGGAGCGGGGAGCGTCAGAGCCTGGCAGAGGAGAGGCTCTTCATCCTGGGTTAACAGATGAAACCGGTTGTGGGCAAAAGAACGCCTTACGCTACGATTGAACCCCGACAGGTAGGGTGCGGTGCCGCCGGGTAGAACCCGACGGTGCGGATGGTCTGGTGCTGTGATCGCCATGTGTGGGGACAGTTCACCCCTACGAGGTTGGTGGACACGGGTGCGCAATGACTTGCTGTACACTGTTACGTGAGACAGGGTGTTTGAGCAGGCCGGGCGGCCTACCAGCGATCATTCCGTGGCCAGAGCGCCCACAGAATAGCCGCCGCGGCTGCCCACCAGGCTCGCTTCGCTTCGCGTTCCAGCCCGCGAGTGCGAAGCTGCACCCCGCCGAGGAACAGACCAGTTGCCAGCATTCCACCCATCAGACGGTCAGTAGCCCGCTCGACTCGTTTCATGCTCCGTTCCAAGCGACTCAAATCGGAACGAGTTTGCAGTTCACCCCGATTTGCCGCCCGGTAGTAGGCATCCATCTGACGAGGTAAAGCCAAGAGAATCTGACCCAGTTCGGTGATCTCTTGTTGGAACTTCTCTAGCCAGTTGCCATTGCGCTGCTCTTGCGCCAACATCGCACGTGCGAAGGGACGTAACTCTTCAAACAGATTGATGTCAGGGTAGATTTCGGTTGCCAGACCGGCGACCATACTCAACGCTCGCCCTAGATAGAGCAAGTCTTGCGGAATCTGGAATGGCAGGTCGTAGATCAAGTCTTTGGTTTCGGCCATAATGGCCTCAACATCGAGATTCGTCAGCTCGCGCACGGTACGATTGAACGAATAACGCAGCATCGTCTCGATGGCACTCTTGATCGCACGACGGTCGGCGCCGGGCAAAATCATGTTGAGCTGTTCGAGTGCATTCAGAATCCTATCGGCATCATTCGTTGCCAACCCCAGGACGCCCTGCCGCATTACCTCCATCGTTTGTGGTGGTAACCGACCGACCATGCCAAAATCAACGAAGATCAAGGTGAAGGGTGTACCGGATGGTACATCTGGCGGTGCAGTATCAATTGGCAATCCAGCCTCGATAGGGTGATATCCATTATTACTGGCCGATACTGGCGGCGGTGTCGGTTTCCCCGGCGTCAGACCCGTCTCGACGCGCACAAAGAGATTCCCTGGATGCGGATCGGCGTGGAAGAAGCCATCAATGAAGAATTGCTTGAGATAGCAGTTGTTGAGGCGGGCAGCCAGTTCGAGGCGACTGACCCCCAACTGATCGAGGGTGTGCAGATCGGTGATCTTCACACCACTGATCCGTTCCATGACCAGCACGCGGCGAGTGGTTAACTCGAAGATCGGTTCAGGAATGTAGATCCCCGGATGGTTCGCGAAGTTCTGCCGAAAAGTAGCCGCCGAACGGGCTTCCTGCACATAATCCAGTTCCTGCACCAGGACACGGGCGAACTCAGCTAAGAGGGCCTCTAAATCAGCGCGTCGGCGGATGGGCGGATAATTCTTGATCAGCCGCACCACCCACGTCACCGCACTGAGATCAACTTCGATAATTTTGTCGATCCAGGGGCGTTGCACTTTAACCGCGACTTCACGGCCATCGTGCAACACAGCGTAGTGCACCTGGCCGAGCGACGCTGCCGCAACGCATTCGGTCTCGAAGCTGCGAAAGATTTCGCTGGGTGGGGCGCCGAGTTCTTCAAGAATGACCTCCAGCACATGCCCAGCAGGTGCTGGAGGAACTTCATCCTGGAGACCGGTTAATTCACGGCGTACCACTTCAGGAATGATGTCGGCACGCGAGGAAAGGAACTGACCGAGCTTAATTTGCATCCCGCCCAATTCAACAGCCATCATGCGAAACCGACGGGCGATGTTTACCCAACGTCGGATCATGGTGCGCTGGACATACCAGCGAAAGATGGCGAAGCGGGCGAGAAAAATATCCCAGATGTAAATATGGATGACGACGCCGAGAAAAAATGATGAAACGCGCAAGAAACGCTCACGCGGACGGAAGCGGGGCGGTTCGGTCGGCTTGGGAACAGTGGTTGTGGTGTCAGTTGCCTGAATTGAGATTGGTTCACGCATAATGTCCTACCAGTATTCTTTCGTTTAAATTATACCAGAGGTGAAACTCAATCTCACGACCGATCCATAGAGAATGAATGACCAATTACCATGCAGAGGGTGCCTTATACCCACGGAAAAGGGTTGGATAGGTTATGGTATCACCGACAATATGACTATTGATAGCCTTCGTTTACTAACTAATAGTGCGGCAACACTGTGGCTTCGACTCAGTCAGTTTGGTTCGCCTGAACTCCTTATTCAGCGCTCGTCGTTTGACGAATGGCTCACAACGGTACGTCCTGGTCTCTCCTCTGCCGATGAACAGGCCATTCGCCGTGATTATCGTCGCCTCTCTCTCCTCTTAACTGAACTCGAGATGCTCACTCGCTCACGCGAGCAAGCACTGGCATTAATTATGGATGCTGTTCAGCTTTCTTCACTTCATGAAGCTGAACCTGACGATGAAAGCTCGCCGCCGAGTCGGGATCCCTGTTGAACGCTACGGGACGAACGCAGATCGAGGATTGAGGTGATAGGATACAGCAGCACAGGGGCGGCCTGGATGGTCGCCCCCGACTGACCTGATTGTCTGACTACAAGTCATAGATCGCCGAGTACTTCTCACGCAGGTACGTCATATACGGCTCGATCCGCAGCGGGCTACCTGATGCGCGCTCGATCAGTTCGTTCGGCGTGAAGATGCTGCCATAACGATAAATGTTCTCGCGCAGCCAGCCGTGCAGTGTAGCGAATTCGCCCTGCCTGATCTCCTCATCAATCGTCGGATGTGCTGCCCGGGCAGCAGCCAGGAATTGCGCACTGAGGATGTTGCCCAACGTATAACCCTGGAATGCGCCGCCAATTAACCCACCGAACCAGTGAACATCTTGTAGCACGCCGTCGCGGTAATCCGGTACCGTTACCCCCAAATCTTCGGCGTAGCGCGCATTCCACGCCTCTGGCAGGTCACGTATCTTCAGACTACCCTCAAGTAACGCCAGTTCCAGATCAAACCGAATCATCACGTGCAGGTTGTAAGTGACCTCATCGGCGTCAGTACGGATGAGTGACGGTTGCACCCGATTAATCGCACGATAGAAGGTGTCGAGTGGCACCTGACCCAACTGTTGTGGGAATGTCTGTTGTAGTTCAGGATAGAAATACTCCCAGAATGGCAGTGAACGTCCGATCAGATTTTCCCAGAGCCGCGATTGGCTCTCGTGGACGCCGGCCGAAACCCCTGAACAGAGTGGTGTCGCCTCGAAGGCGGGATCGATTCCCTGTTCGTACATGGCATGGCCTGATTCGTGCAGCGTGCTAAACAGACCGTCACCTAGATCATGTTCGTTGATGCGGGTCGTAATCCGTACATCGCCGACCGAAAACTTGGTCATAAAGGGGTGATGCGTCAGGTCTTGCCGACCTCGTTCAAAATCATAGCCAAAGCGTCGGATAATGTGCTCGCCGAAGGCCAGTTGGTCGTTGCGTGGGTAATACTGACGCAGACACGAATCGTCAATCGGCGGTTGGGCCACAATGGCCCGAATGAGCGGAGTCAGTTCAGCACGCAAGCGGGCAAACAGCTCACGGATCACTGCTGCGCGCATCCCGTAATCGCTGAAATCGATCAATGGATCGGCCGGATGATCGTAGCCAGGGAAGCAATCAGCTACCCGTCGGCTCAGCTCGAGGGTGCGTTCGAGGTAGGGCAGCATCGTTGCAAAATCATTCTCCGGCCGTGCTTTGGTCCAGGCGTGATAACTCGCCGCCGTGTGGGCAGCAATTTCACTCACCAAATCGGTCGGTATGCGCGTCATCCGCTCGTAGTTGCGATGGGCCACTCTGATCAGTGCCGCATCGGGATGATCATACGGTAGTGTTTCGGCATAGGGCATCAGTTCAACCAACAGCTTACCCAGGTCGGGATCAGTGCTCTTTTGGTGAGCCAGCCGCGAAAGCGTAGCGAGTTGACGGGCGCGGGCGGCTGCGCCACCCGGCGGCATGTAGGTGCTCTGATCCCAACTGAGGATAGCAGCAGCACTGTTTAAATCATCAATCTCTTGCAAACGGGCACGTAGTTCTTGCAGTCGGTGTTCCATCGTTGACACTCGCTTTCTGATTTCAGCTTCGCTGTCGCCAGGCCAACAAGCGTTGTTGTGCAGCACGCAGCGTCTCTTCACGTTTGGCAAAACAGAAGCGGGCAAGCAGCGGGAGATCGGTTTGGCGGGCATAAAAGGCAGAAGGTGGGATCGCCGCAACGCCAACTTCGGTAGTCAGGTAGCGGCAGAACGTCACATCGTCGCGAAAGCCGGTCGGTGTAATATCGGCCATCAGGAAATAGCTGCCTTCGGTCGGCAACACGGGCAGACCGGCGCTGATCAGAATCTCTTCGAGCAGGCGATACCGTGCCGTATACTCAGCGCGAAACCGGTCATAGTAGCCGTTCTGCAACGCTCCTTCCAGCGCCACTGCTGCCGCATATTGTAAAGGGGTTGCAGTGGCAAAGGTAATCCACTGATGTGCAGCCCGTAGCGCGGCGATGAGGGGGGCCGCACCAACGGCGTAACCGATCTTCCACCCGGTTAGACTAAATGTCTTGCCCAAACTGTTGATGGTGAGCGTTCGCTCCCACATACCAGGCAGTGTTGCAATCGGAATGTGCTCGGCACCGGCGAAGACGAGTTGATCGTACACTTCATCGGCAATCACGATCACGTCGTAAGTCTGGCAGAGATCGGCGATCTGTTCTAGCTCGTGACGTCGAAACACTTTACCGGTCGGATTGTGGGGCGTGTTGAGCATGAGTAGACGGGTACGTGACGAGAACGCAGCCTGCAATTCAGCCGGATCAAACCACCAGTTTTGCTGACCGTCAGTAGGAGGATGCAGGCGCACAAAGCGGGGGATACCACCGGCCATTGTTACATCGGGCAGGTACGCATCGTAAAACGGCTCGAATAGAATCACCTCATCACCGGGATTGATCAACGCCTGCACGGCGCCAAAGAGAGCTTCGGTCGCGCCACTGGTTATCGTGACCTCGGTCTGCGGATCGACAGTACGCCACCCTTGCGCCTGCCAGGTTGCGGCAATCGCTTCACGTAGGCGTGGCACACCGATGTAAGGCGCGTACTGATTGGCATCGGCGCAAATAGCGTCAATTGCGGCTTGCTTAACCCATTCTGGCCCGGCAAAATCGGGAAAACCCTGGCCCAGGTTGACGGCGCCACATTGTACGGCAAGAGCACTCATTTCGGCGAAGATGGTGGTGCCAAACTGACGAACCCGCTCGGCGCTGCGTGGTGTAGTCATTGTGATCCCCTGAAAGCTAACGTCAGCGTGTGAAGATGTTTCTTGTATGTGCTTGCAAATCCGATTACCTTTCAACTATGGTACCACAGACTGCTGCAACTTTTGCAGTTGAAGCTACGTCATAGCGATAGAAGCGAAGAGGTCACACATTACGGAGGAGATAAACAATGAACAATCAAACACGCTTGATCGGACTGATCTTGATCACGATTGGTGTGGTCGCTATTTTCAGGCTGTGGTGGCTGGTACCGGTTGCTCTGCTGGCCGGTGGTGGCATCGTGATCTATCGCCGTCAGCGCAACCTTGGCCGCATCGATGAGGCAGTACAGGCTCTGTTGTGGGGAGTTGGGCTGGCGCTGCTGTCGCTGTTCAAATTGCTCTGGCCGGGTATTCTTATTCTGGGTGGCGTCAGTCTATTGCTGCGTGGTCGCGAGGCCGAGGTCGAACAACGGATGTGGGCGCTACTCGGTCAACTGTTGAGCTGGTATCGCCGACCGACAACGCCGCCGACCAGTAACAAGGTGCAGATCGTTGAGAAGCACGACGAGGCATAATGAGCTGCGTCGTTGGATAGAGTGCTAAATATCGTGCGGGGCGGGTTCGCAACCCGCCCCTGCGATTTCCTAGAGGGATGGGTGTCACACGACGTGGTCATTTCGACAAAAAAGAAAACAGACGACGGCGTTGACCACGAGAAACGACGACGATTACCGACATGCGCTTGACCGTTGTCATCTGGTTGTGACAGGGATCGCCGAAATGAGTCCAACCATTATCTGGCGTTGCTGATATTATCCCCAGGGTGTCACACCGTAAACGAGACCGTAAACCCCTGCCCTCGGTTAGCAAACGTGAGCTGGTTGGCGACCAATGGCTGGGTCATCCCATTAACGACAAGCGCTGCTGGGGTGGCGCCGTGGATCACTAGCGTCAACGTCTCACGGGCAAACTCCCTGAATCCATCACCGCGCACCGTTGCCGTTACAGTCACCTGCTGGCCACGTCGCTCGATCCGGAACGTCGTGCGGTAACAAGCTCCCTGTGCAAATCCAAACGTCAAACCATCATCTTCGTGCAGGTCTGAGGTGTAAACACCATCGTGCGTTGGCACAAACAGATGTAACTCTAGCGTGCGCGGATAATAGTTCATCGTTGACGGCGGCACTTCTGGCCAGAGTGGAATGACTGCTCCGGCTCGCACGAAGAGCGGGATTCGATTGAGAGGAGCTGCTACGCTGATAAACTGCTCACCGGTAAACTGCTCATCGCTGTACCAGTCATACCACGCTCCGGCCGGTAAGTAAAGTTGCCGGGCAACGGCGCCGGGGGCATAAACTGGCGCAACGAGGAGATCACGACCGAGCAGAAACTGGTCATCAATATCGCGGGTCAAGCGGTCGGTCTGATAAGCAAATACCAGTGGCTGCTGTACCGGTTCGCCCGTTTCCAGCGTGTGCATAAACGCCGTCACCAGATAAGGTATCAACCGATAGCGCAACTCAAGGGCAGCCCGGGCAATCTGCTCGATGGCCGGCCCAAACGACCAGACGTACTGGTCAACATGACCATAGGCGCTATGATTGCGACAAAACGGCGTCAAGGCCGCACACTGCATCCAACGGGCAAAGAGTTCGGGCTGGGTATCACCGGCAAAGCCACCGATGTCGGCTCCGATAAATGCCTGTCCAGACAAGCCCATTCCCATCGCCATTGGCATACTCATCCAGAGATGATCCCAACGCGGGCAATTATCGCCCATCCAATTCGCCGTATAGCGTTGAATGCCAGCAAAGCCTGCCCGTGAGAGCACGAACGTTCGTTGATCAGGGAACGCAGCCTGTAAGCCTTCAACCGTCGCCATCGCCATCAAGAGCGCATATTGATTGTGATAACGCTCGTGTGGTTCTTGCCCACCGTTAAACCGCATTGCATAGGGCGGAATATCACCGGTGGCGGGTTCGTTCATATCGTTCCAGATACCGGCCACACCCAAACGGGCAAGGTTGGCATTCTGTTGCCCCCACCAGGCCCGTACTTCCGGCTTGACAAAATCGGGAAATACCGTTCGACCCGGCCAGACCTGACCAATGTACAACTCACCGCTTGCCGTGCGGCAGAAAAAGTTGTGTGCCTGCCCCTCACGAAACAACGCAAAGTCGGGGTCAAGCTTGACACCGGGATCAACAATCGTGATGAGACGGAAGCCGTACTGTTGTAACTGTTGCACCAGCGCTGCCGGATCGGGGAACAACTCGTGATTCCAGGTAAAAACGCGATAGCCATCCATGTGCTCAATATCGAGCCACAGCGTATCACAAGGAATACGTCGTTCGCGATGACGAACAGCGAGCGCTACGACATCCTCCTGGCGGTAACGGTGCCAGCGGCACTGATGATAGCCGAGGGCCCAGATGGGTGGTGGCGCCAGACGACCGGTCAGCCAGGTAAACCCCTCTAGAATATCGGCAATACGCGGCCCGGCGAACACGTACTCGGTATACTGGCCGCCCAAT
This sequence comes from Chloroflexus sp. MS-CIW-1, assembly GCF_030444705.1. Lineage (NCBI taxonomy): Bacteria > Bacillati > Chloroflexota > Chloroflexia > Chloroflexales > Chloroflexaceae > Chloroflexus > Chloroflexus sp. MS-CIW-1. The sequence goes on along the minus strand of NZ_JAUBWR010000001.1, from coordinate 443,848 downwards.
GCGCAAACACCGTATGTTTCGGCGGGTGAAAAATCGACATGCTGCCGATACGCATTATCAAGAAAGAAACCAGCCGCATTTCCGGCCTGATCGAGATGATAAAAGAATGGGATAGAGATGTAATAAGGATCGAACTCTGTACTGGTATTCTTTGCGCGCGGATCAGCAGGATCACGGCCTGCCGCAAACTCGGCTTCGCCCTGTGGGCTTAACACATCGTTATTCCACAGAATAAAATCGCGCCCCTTACGATTAAGGCGACCGGTCTTCTCACCCAGACCGAGAAATGCGTCATCGCGGGCACATACCCGATGAAACGCGAACGCATCGTTCAGCGTTGCATACGCCCATGGCCGCCCATCATGACCGGTTGCTGTGTTTAAGACGAGACTGTTGTCAGAACGACGGACGGTAAGCGTAAACGGATCACGGCCGATGATTATCTCCAGACGGGTACTGCGTAAGATCAGCGAAGTGTCCGTCTCGGTAAGGGTGAACGACGGCACTGGTACGGTTGTCAGGTCAATACAGACAGCGTAAGTGGGATGTTCATCAAAACGTCCACCGCGACTGATCTTGAAACGAACAATATCCTCACGGATCCATTCTACCCGTAACCACTCGTGATCAAGGGCAGCAAGTATCCCGCGTTCGATGGGCTGTACCGCCCCCAGGCGTGATAATGGCGTAAAGTAACGGGTATCGGTCAAGCCGATCCGGGCCGGGGCTTGCGTCATGGCAACCTCCTCGAGATGTCAAGGCAATATTGATGGATGATTGTAGCATAGGGTATGGATGGGATCATTCTGTTGCAGGGCACTGCTTGGCGCAGAAAGAGGGAGCAGTTCATCCTTCCCTCTCGTGGTCGGCGAGGAAAGGGGCTGCGGGGGCGGGCGTTGGTTTCTATCTCGACTACAATCGCTTATATAACCGCTGATGGTGAAATAACCGATCATGTTCCTGCAACCACGCTATAGTATATACAGAACGATCTTACGCGAAGGTCGCTCTGCACGATAGATTTGGCTGCATATCACAGGTGCATCAACCATGGCACGTCGGCCTCGTCCACCGTTACCCCGCTTTCGTCGGCGGTCTCCGCCACCAACTCCATGGCTTATTCGCGGCCTGGCGTTTGTTTGGCGCTGGTTGAATCGGCTACTGTTTGCCGTGCTTGTTCTTGTATTGTGCGGCTTGATTGGTCTGATCGGACTATACTTCTATTACGGTCGTGATCTCCCCCCGCCAGAACTGATCGATCAGCACCGCAGCTTCGAGAACACGCGCATTTATGCCCGTGATGGGATTACGCTGCTCTACGAAGTTATCGGGCCGGGGGTGCGCGTTCCGGTGGCGCTTGACCGGATTCCGCAGATATTGCGCGATGCAACGGTAGCCGTTGAAGATGCGAATTTCTATACTAATCCTGGGGTTGATTTACCGAGTGTCATTCGCGCTTTCTGGCAAAATCTGACTGCCGGTGAGACGGTTTCAGGGGCGAGCACGATTACCATGCAGTTGGTGCGGACAATTTTGCTGACTCCTGAAGAAGCCCGACAACAAACAATTGAGCGTAAAATTCGTGAGGCGATTCTGGCTATTCGCGTTGGGCAAGAGTACAGTAAAGATCAGATTTTATCGCTCTACCTCAACGAGGTGTACTACGGTGCGCAGGCGTATGGGGTCGAGGCAGCAGCACGTCGTTATTTTGGGAAACATGTCTGGGACTTGAGTCGTGGTGAAGCAACGCTTCTCGCCGGTTTGCCGCAATCTCCTTCGGTCTATAATCCGTTTGAAAATCTGCCGCTGGCCCGTGCCCGCCAGCGTATCGTGTTGAACCAGATGGTCAAAGCTGGTTTCATCAGCGCTGCCGAAGCTGATGCGATCTTCGCCGAACCGATCCGGCTGGTGACACCAACGGTAACGATCAGTGCGCCACATTTTGTCTTCTACGTTTACGATTTGCTTGTCCAGCGTTTCGGCGAGGAGATGGTCAATCGTGGCGGGTTGCGGGTAATTACCACGCTTGACCCGGCGTGGCAGATGCAGGCCGAACAGGTGGCTGCCGAGAAGGTGGCTACTTTACGCGAACGGAAGGCAAGCAACGCGGGAGTGGTGATGCTGTCGCCTGACGGGCAGATTCTGGCGATGGTGGGGAGCGTTGATTACAACGCGCCTGACGGACAGGTGAATGTCACTCTTGCTTTGCGTCAACCCGGTTCGACCCTGAAACCGTTTATCTACGCTGCCGCGTTGCAGCGTGGTTGGACACCGGCAACCATATTGTGGGATATTCCTTCGCGCTGGCAAATCAACGGTGTTGTGTATGAGCCGCGCAATTATGATGGTCGTTTTCGAGGTCCGGTACGGTTACGGCTGGCGCTAGCCAATTCGCTCAATATTCCGGCGGTAAAGGCGCTGGAATTTGTTGGGGTTGAGGCATTTGTCGATCTGATGACCCAGTTCGGCGTAACGTCGTTTACCGATCCCGCTCGCTACGGATTGGCGATGGCACTCGGTAGTAACGAGGTGCGGTTGCTCGAATTGACCGGCGCCTATGCCGGTTTGCGGGCCGGTGGCCGTCAGGTGCGTCCGGTTGCTATCTTGCGAGTGACAAACAGTCGCGGCGAGGTTCTTGAAACGTGGCAGCCGACTCGTGGCAAGCCGTTGCTCGGCCCACAGAGTGAGCAAATTGCCTTTCTGATCAGTGATATTCTCAGCGACAATGCTGCACGCTGGCCGGTGTTTGGCCGCAATAATGTGATGGAATTGCCGGGTATTCCGGCAGCGGTCAAGACTGGAACCAGTAACGATTACCGCGATTCATGGGCGATTGGCTATACCGATGCCGTAATCATTGGGGTTTGGGTTGGGAATAATGATAATCAGCCAATGGCTGAAGTGGCCGGCGCCAACGGGGCTGGTCTGATCTGGCGTGAATTGATGTTACGGTATCACGCTAATCGGGTAGCCAGGCCATTTGTGCCACCGACAGGAATTGTCGAGCAGCCTGTGTGTGTTGAAACCGGTGGCCCACCTAACCCTGAGTGCCCGCAGGTGATTACCGAACGCTTTGTGGTTGGGAGCGGTCCGGTAAGTGCGCTCAGCTTTCAAACGGTGCGGGTGGGTGGTGATGGCTCGTGTCTGGCGACCACGTACACACCGCCAGAGGAGGTGCGCCTGGTTACTTTCCCAGTATATCCAACCGAAGTTGCCGAATGGGCACGTCGCAATGGGAAAGTTGCGCCGACTAGCTATTGCCCGCCGCCGCGTGAACCGGAGCGTGCAATAGCGTTGCTCGATCTCGCCGAGCAAAGTGTGATCACGAACACGTTGATCTTTATCAAAGGCACGGCCCGCGGCCCATTTATTCTCGATGTGGGCAGCGGCACCGATCCAACCGACTGGCAGGTACTGGGGCAGAGCAGCCAGCCGGTTGAACAGGGATTACTCGGTATGTGGAATGCTGGCTCCTGGTCGGCAGGCGATTACACCATTCGATTGCGCGTGACTCTGGCCGATGGTGTGGTGATCGAGGAGCGCCGACGCATTACCTATCGCCCGTGACTGGCAAGCAGGGCCTGCTGCCATGCCGCTTCGACCTGAGCACGAGTGTTGGCCTGCGAACCGCTATTGTCGATGATGACATCGGCCCGACTGAGCCGACTCTCTTGCGGGGGTTGAGCTGCAATACGTGCCTGGGCCTCAGCCAGCGACATGCCACGAGTCGTCATCAAACGCTCGATCTGCTGTTCGGGTGAGCAGGTAACGACCCACACCTGATCGCACTCGTCGGCCCATCCCGATTCGATGAGTTTAATCGCATCGATCACCACCACCGGTCGCTCAACCGGGCGCAGACGAGTCGCGTAGCCACCAGCGTTCGCTACTTCAGCCAGAAACCGCCTGATCTCGGCCCGTACCGCCGGATGGATGATTGCCTCCAGCCGCTTGAGCGCTGCCGGATCGTTGAAGACGATATTACCGAGCTTGCGACGATCAATAGCACCGCCAGGTGCGCTCAAGATGTGTGGTCCAAAAGCCTCGACAATCGCCTGGTAGACCGCTGTTCCCGGCTGTTGCAGGCGATGCGTTACCCGATCAGCGTCAATTGTGCGTGCACCCAGTGCGGCCAGCATTGCCAGCACCGTACTCTTACCGCAGGCAATACCTCCAGTCAGGCCGATCAAGAAGATGCCGGGATGTTTCATGACACAAGCTCCACATACTCTTGCAATATCAGTGCGTCATCGGTGATACCGGCCAATTCGAGCAATTCGCTGATCAACTGTGCCCGCTGCTCGGCATCGCGGCGGCTCCAGGTCCGACTCTTGATTTCGAGAAATTGCCCGCTATCAGCCTGACCAACCAGGGTGTCAAGGTTGATCGCGAAATCATGATCACGGTAGAGGATACGCCAGCGTCGTCGTCGCTTTTCCAACTCTTCAATTCGGTCGGGTTGAAAATACTCGCGGTAGAAGCGCACGGTGTGGTCTGCCGGTGCAGTATACCGTGCGCGTGAGAGCATCATTGCTTTGGGATGATCGAAGCGGCGTGCTTCGGCCATCAGCGTGAGCGTATATTTGGGCTGCGGTCGTGCTCCTGGATCGGTACGATGATCTTCACGAATCCGAATGCGCTCGCCATTGGCAAAAATAAAGTAGGTATCGTACTGCGTGCGCTCGCTGGTCTTGGTTACCGTGATAGCCGGATGGTTGAGAAGGGCTAGAACCCGTTCAACATCACCTGGATCAAGACGGGCTTTGACCTGAATCTCAAAGATTTCGGCCTGTTGGACACCACCCAGAGCCAGAATCTTGGCAAGCAGGTTCCGTTCGCGCGTGGCGAGAAACTCGTTGATGCGGGTCGCGATAGCCTGGGCGCGATCAATAATCTCATTCTCATCAATCGTCAGCAGATGGCGATTGCGGAGGAGTAATTTGCCATCGACCAACACATCACGGACATCGGCGGCCCGACTGCTGTACACGAGATGGGAATAGATGGCATCTGGGGCGTAGGTGTAGCGTGGTGCACTGTGTAGGCGATCCAGTTCAACTACGACAATATCGGCACGTTTACCCACTTCCAACGACCCGATCAGGTGATCGAGATGAATGGCCCGTGCTCCCCAGCAGGTGGCGAGAGCAAACGCCTCACGGGCCGGTACTGCCGTTGGATCGCCACTGAGACCCTTGGGGAGTAGCGCCGCCAACTGAATCTCGGTAAACATATCCTGATCGTCATTGCTTGCCGGTCCATCGGTACCGAGACCAACCCGCACACCCGTCTCGATCATACGGCGGAAAGGAGCGACACCGCTGGCCAGTTTGAGATTACTGGTCGGGCAAGGCACGGCACCGGCACGAGCTTCGCGCAAGAGTCGCAGATCGTCTTCGGTTGCGTGGACGCAGTGGGCGGCGATACACGGAACATCAAACGCACCGACTCGTTTGGCGTAACGGATAGGCGTTACTTCGCGGTCGCGAATACTCTCTTCGACTTCCCGTGCTGTTTCAGACAGATGGGTAATCAGCGGAACGCCAAACTCGGCACAAAGAGCAGCCGCCTGTCGGTAGATGTCGTCGGTGCAGGTATAGGGGGCATGCGGGGCAACCGTAGCGATAATGCGCGGATGGCCGCGCCACTCGGTCATGAAGCGTCGGGCACGCTCGATTCCAGCATCGAACGAATCGGCGTCGGGGGTTGGTAGTCGCATCACTGTTTGGCCGCAGATTGCCCGCATTCCGGCCTGATCGGCTGCTCGTGCTACTTCTTCCTCGAAGTAGTACATATCGACGAACGTCGTCGTTCCGCCACGGATCATCTCGGCACAGCTCAGCAGCGTACCGGTGAAGCTAAACTCAGCATCGACGAACTGACTCTCTACCGGAAACATATAACCGAAGAGCCAGACATCGAGTTGTTGATCGGCAACCAGACCGCGCAAAAGACTCATCGGAACATGCGCGTGGCCATTGATCAGGCCAGGAATAATCGCACAATTACGACAATCAATCGTCTCGGTCGCCGTGTAACGCTCGTTCAGATCGCTTGCCGGTCCCACAGCTACAATCACACCATCACGGATCGCGACGGCGCCGTTGGCAAAAATGTGCCACTCTGCATCCATCGTAACAACAGTGCCGCCGGTGAGGAGAGTGTCAACATGCTCCATTCTATCCTCCTTTACAACACGCTATCTTTATTCATTGTACGAGAAACCCTTCTTCCATGCGATCCACCCATGTGCTGATGTCGGGTATACTGAGAGATATGCAACCAGAAGCTGTTTCTATCGAACATCAAGCGACAACAACTCAGCAAACACCATCGCGATCCCAACTCGAAAAGCGAGTTTTGCGGCTGGCCTGGCCTGTTATCGGCGAAAACCTGCTTCAAACGATGCTCGGTGTGGTTGACACGATCCTGGTCGCCTCTTTAGGTGCCGTGGCCCTGGCCGGGGTTGGCGCAGCGTTGCAGGTGATTTATGTTACCACCGCAGCACTCAGTGCCTTGTCGGTTGGCGTGGCTGTGCTGGTAGCGCAGGCGTATGGTGCCGGGCGATTGGTTGAAGCTGGCGCCCTGGCGCGCCAGGGTCTGTTCTGGAGCGTTTTAATTGGGCTGCCAATCACGGTCATCGGTTTACTGCTCACGCCTACACTTATTGGACTGTTTGGCTTAGCACCCGATGTCAGTCAGGTCGGCATTGATTACCTGGCTGTCACAATGAGCACCATTACAACCCTGACGATGATGCTGTTGATCGGTGGTGTGTTGCGTGGCATTGGTGATTCGCGCACGCCAATGATCATTACTGCTGTTGCCAATGTGATCAATGTGATTGCCAGTGCTGCACTCATCTTCGGCTGGGCTGGCTTACCGGCCTTGGGAGCAGTTGGCAGTGCATGGGGGTCGGTGGTTGCGCGCCTGATAGGGGCAATACTATTGGCCGGTATCCTCTGGCGTGGCCGCAATGGTGTGCGGGCCGGCGGAGGCGGGTTATGGTGGCCGCAGCTCAGCGTCTTGCGTGATATTTTGCGGATCGGGATGCCAGCCGCCGTGGAAGAGGTGTTGATCATCGGCGCTATTGCCTCGCTGACACCAGTAGTAGCAACACTGGGTACGATACCGCTGGCAGCGCATCGGGTAGCGATCAATGTGCTCTCTCTTTCATTTTTACCCGGTATCGGCTTTGGATTGGCAGCAACAGCATTGGTAGGACAGGCCGTTGGTGCACAGCGTCTGGCCGAGGCCCGTGCTGTCGCGCAGATTGCTCTCCGTTGGGCGGTCATTTGGATGGGAGGACTCGGTGTTCTATTCATCGTATTTGCTGAAGGCCTGGTGCGCATATTCAACAACGACCCGCAATTGGTCGCCGAAGGTGCAGCAGCCGTGCGTGTCGTTGCCCTGACTCAACCGGCCTGGGCTGTGACATTTGCGCTTGGTGGAGCGTTGCGCGGTCTTGGTGATACCCTTTCGCCACTTGTGATTAGCGGCTCAGCAATTTGGATTTGTGTAGGGTTGGCCCTGGTCATTGTGCTGTGGTGGGTACCAGCCTTGTGGGGTATCTGGCTGGCCTTTCTGATTGTTGGTCCATTCGAGGCAGCCGTTTTCTGGCGGAAGTGGCAGCAGCGTATTTCCTCCTGGTCTCTGTAGGCGAGCAGTTATGCCGTTGCTCTGTTGTTGCCCTCACCCCCTGGCCCTCGCTCCCGCGCTGCGGGCGAGGGGGGATGGCCCTCACCCCCTGGCCCCCGCTCCCGTGCTGCGGGCGAGGGGGGATGGCCCTCACCCCCTGGCCCCCGCTCCCGCGCTGCGGGCGAGGGGGGATGGCCCTCACCCCCTGGCCCCCGCTCCCGCGCTGCGGGCGAGGGGGATGGCCCTCACCCCCTGATCCCCGCTCCCGCGCTGCGGGCGAGGGGGGATGGCCCTCACCCCCTGGCCCCCGCTCCCGCGCTGCGGGCGAGGGGTGATCTGGTTCGTGGGATCGCTCCTGCTCCGATCATCCCCCCTTTTCTCGCCTCGTGTGGGAGCGGAAGGGTTCGGGGGGAAGGTGAGGGGGCGCCCGGCCTGTTCTGCGGCACTGGCGCTGAACCCAGTGCCAGCGTGGTTTCGGATCTTGGGAGATGAGGCTTCCCGACACGTACCGATCTGATGCGAGCGTGCCTTCCAAAACCTTCAGCTGCAAATGACAGATGGAACTAACCCTGCGGCAAACACGTCTCTGGTATGCGACGTTCAAATGACCTTTGCCTAAAGGAGTTACCACAATGGAAAACCGTCTACTTTCAATCGTACTCGCACTAACAGCGCTTGTCGCTGTGCTGGCGCTGGCCGCAGTGAGTCTGTTTCGTCCGGGGCAAACTGTCACCGCGCAAACCAGTGTCGCCAATATGCCGCAGATCGTAGTGATTGGCACCGGTGAAGTGAAGGTCGAACCTGATATGGCCTCGGTTTTGATAGGGGTTGAGACGACTGCACCGACAACTCAGCAGGCGTTAGCGCAGAACAGCAGCCAGGCTCAGGCGATTATTGATCAGATTCGACAGCTAGGCATTGAGGCCCGCGACATTCAGACCACCGGTATTAACATCTATCCGGTATACGATGAAAAAGGGCGTGAGATCACCGGATATACCGTCAATAACACGGTTCAGGTGACCATCCGCAATCTGGCGCAGGCCGGAAATCTCATCGATAGCGTGGTACAGGTTGGCGCCAACCGGATTTACGGCATCAGCTTCGGAGTCAGCGATCCAGAGCGTGTGCTGTCTCAGGCCAGGGAAGCGGCCATTGCGAATGCCCGTGCACGGGCTGAACAGATGGCCCGTGCCAGTGGCACATCGTTGGGTCGCGTCTTGTTTATTACCGAAAATCTGGGCGCCAGCCCTATCCCGATCTCAATGATGGCTGAAGCCCGTGCGGCTGTAGGGAACGCAGCCCCGCCTATCCAACCAGGTCAGCAAACCTACAGTGCGTCGGTGCAAGTGACCTTTGAACTCCGCTAGATCGCGCCTGATACCCTCTCCGCGCCAGATCATCGGCGCGGAGTACCCCAGGAGCGCGGGCCTCCGGCCCGCGTTGTGCAACGCACCCTGGGTGCGCGGGCCTCCGGCCCGCGTTGTGCAACGCACCCAGGAGCGCGGGCCTCCGGCCCGCGTTCACGTACCAACGTACCCTGGGTGAAAGCTTTAAAAATCATTGATTCTCACATCCACAAACCATCTTTACTTCTGATATAATACAGGTAACCCAACCATCGGCGCGGCGTTGTTGCCCTCTTCGCCCTGGAGCGATCGGCAGCAACCCGCGCTATTGTGATCTCTATACCACAGAAACACGTGAGCACCGTATGTCATTCCGGATCGAAGCGCCTTACCAGCCAACCGGCGATCAGCCGCGTGCCATTGAGCAACTGGTTGCGGGATTGCGCGCAGGTTACCGCCATCAAACACTGCTTGGCGCTACCGGCACCGGCAAAACGTTCGTTATGGCCCATATCTTCTCGCAAATCCAAAGGCCAACGTTGGTTCTGGCGCATAACAAAACGTTGGTGTCGCAGCTTTGGGCCGAGTTCCGCGAGTTTTTACCTGATGCCGCTGTTGAGATGTTCATCTCGTACTACGATGAATATACGCCCGAAGCCTACGTCCCCTCGAAGGACCTCTATATCGAGAAAGAGGCCAGCATCAACGAGGAGATCGACCGGCTCCGCCACGCCGCTACTCAGGCCCTGCTTTCCCGACGTGATGTGCTGATCGTTGCTTCGGTTTCGGCGATTTTTGGTCTCGGTTCACCGCATGATTATGGGCAAGAAAAGGTTACGCTGCGTGTCGGTGAGGTACGTAACCGCGATAAGCTTTTGCGCCAGTTGATCGATTTGCAGTTTGAGCGCAAGGATATGGATTTTCAGCGGGGAACCTTCCGAGTGCGCGGTGATACCCTCGATATTATTCCTGCCAACGCCGAGACTGCTATTCGTGTAGAGTTTTGGGGTGATGAGATTGAACGCATTGTTGAACTCGATCCGCTGACCGGCGAGGTTTTGCTGCGGCATACAGCAGTTGATATTTATCCGGCGAAGCACTTCGTCACTACGAAAGAAAAGCTGCAACGAGCGATTGCCAGTATTCAAGATGAACTGAATGAACGGCTCCGCGAACTCGAAGCGGCCGGTAAACTGCTGGAAGCGCAGCGGCTCAAACAACGCACGCTCTACGACCTCGAAATGCTAAGCGAGATCGGGTATTGTAGCGGGATTGAGAACTATTCACGTCATCTCGATGGCCGTGTTCCCGGTCAGACACCGTGGACGCTGCTCGACTATTTTCCCGATGATTTTCTGATCTTTATCGATGAGAGTCACATTACTATCCCGCAGTTGCGCGGTATGTACAATGGTGACCGGCAGCGCAAGCAGACACTGGTTGATTACGGCTTCCGTCTACCTTCAGCTCTTGACAACCGACCACTGCGGTTTGAAGAATTCGAGCAGCATGTCTATCAGGTTATCTACGTCTCGGCCACTCCTGGCGCCTACGAACGTGAGAAGAGCGAACAAATCGTCGAGCAGATTATTCGTCCAACCGGCCTGCTCGACCCTGAAGTTGAAGTCCGCCCAACCCGCGGCCAGATCGACGATCTACTGGGCGAGATTCGACGGCGAGTTGAGCGGAAACAGCGCGTACTAGTCACGACCCTCACGAAACGAATGGCCGAAGACTTGGCCGACTATCTTAAAGAGATGGGGGTGCGCACGATGTACCTCCATGCCGATATCGATACCATTGAACGGGTAGAGATTCTGCGTGATTTGCGGTTGGGCGTCTACGATGTCGTGGTTGGCATCAACCTGTTGCGCGAAGGGCTGGACCTGCCCGAAGTGAGTCTCGTTGCAATTCTCGATGCCGACAAAGAGGGTTATCTCCGCTCGGAAACCTCACTGATTCAGATTATCGGTCGGGCGGCTCGCCACGTTGAAGGCAAAGTCATTATGTACGCCGACACAATCACCCGTTCGATGGAGGCGGCGATCCGCGAGACGCAACGCCGACGCGATATTCAGATGGCCCATAATCTGCGTCACGGGATTACGCCACAGGGTATCGCTAAAGGCGTGCGTGATCTAACCGACCGTATTCGCAAGCTGGCTGAAGAACGTGGTGAGTATGTCGCTACTCCTGCCACGGCGGTGCCGGTCGATCTACCGCGTGATGAGGTGTTAAAGTTAATTAAAGACTTGGAAAAGCAGATGAAACAGGCAGCGAAAGAACTGGCTTTCGAGAAAGCGGCTGCGCTGCGTGACCAGATTGTTGAACTGCGTAAAACGTTAGCCTTGAGTGAGTGAGGTATGGCCGTTCAGGTCTGGATCGGCGAGAAACCAGAACATCCGCAAGAACGGCGGGCTATTCTAGGGGTGGCTCAGGCCCTCGAAAAGCTGGAGGGTCTGTTCCTGATCCTGGCCAATTTCAGCGTGAATGGTCGTAACATCGATCTGGTTATTATCAAGCACAATGCGATTGTCATTATCGAGCTAAAACATTGTGATGGGCGCGTGATCGGGAGTGTCAACGGGCCATGGTTCGTTGAGGGCCGTAACGGTGAGCAGAAGCGACTCAACCCTGGTCGTAAAAATCCGTACAATCAGGTCATTTCGTATTTTCACGCGCTCACCAATTTTCTCAACGAGCATCGCCGCGAGTTTCTCTCGGAACAAAAGGCAAATGATGTTGATTTTCGCACTTGCAAGCGTCTGATCGTCATTGCTCCCCGCATCGAAGAGGGTTCGCAACTCGATCTCGACTGGAAAGTTGAAGTACGTGGGCTTGATGAGTTGCCCGCGTATATGATTACCGAGCGCTCCTCTGAAATTGAGTTGAGCGAAGAGGAGATGCTGGCTATCCCAAAACTCTTACACTGCACACCCTGGACGGAATTGAATGAGGTGGTGCGGGAAAATGCTCCGCCTGCGCCAACCAAATCCGTTCCTTTACCGTGGTACGTGCAGGCGCGGAACGCTCTCCACACCACAGCCGGTCGGCTGGTTACCATCTTTGCTGGCCTGTCGCTCGTATTGCTGTTCATCCTCTTTGTGCGTCCACCAAGCCCTGCTCCACGCGCTGATAGCCCACTGACTTCTATCACAATGGGGACTTCTGGCGATGGAACGATCTTGAACTTCAACGCGACGACCAGCTTCTGTCGTTGGAACGGGTATCAATTGATCGGTAAACGCTGGGATAGCAGCACCCAAAGCTGGCAAAATATTGCGATTGGCGAAGCAACGACCGGCGCTGCACCCGATATTATTGTTGCACTCGAGCAGATTGACGCCTGCGGTGACCGGATCGAGATTACGTGGAGTGTTCAGAATAACACCAATCGTTCGGTGAGTTTCCCACTGCGCCACAACAACATTAAGATCAGCGACGGTCTGGGGAACGACTATCCTCTGGCAAATGACGATTCGCGTCCGGCGGTCATCAACGTACTCCCCGGTACCCGGCAGCGTGGTGTTGCTGTTGTGCGTCGTCAATTGGCCGCCAATGCCAGTACGCTTCGCATTAAGCTTATCGAGCAGCCGTTTGGTGAAGCCAGTTTTATTGTTGCGCTTCAGCCGTAGGTATTGTGAGCACACCCCCCTCACCTTTGTTCAACAGGTGTCAGGTGTGAGGAAGGGAGAGGATGAACTCTGCCACTTTCCGATTTTTTCTCTTCAAACCTGTAGAAGCGGATTCTACTTCCCCTGCCCCTCTTTCCAGCGGAGGAAGGCTATACGCGCTACAGGTTTTGCCCTTCCTTCCAAGGGACATGATGATGCGCCAGTCGCTTCTGCTGCGTTTCCAGGTGATGGGATGGATGGTGAGTCATCGGTAGTGGGAGAGTGCACTGCATGTTGATAGCGCTTCGCTTAGGCATCGTTTCGTCATCAGACGGCGTGAATGAACAGAGCGTAAAGCACGCTCGTTTGTGCTATCATACCCTTGTTTCCTGGTTATGCTATTGTGCAACGCAGTATGATAAGTTCGTTCAATTGAGCAGGAGGTTCATCGTGGACATTGCAGCATTAGCGAAAGAGGTGGCGCTGTTTCTAACCCCCTTCCTGCCGTATTTGCTCAAAGCGGGGGAGAAGGCAGCGGAAGAAGCCGGCACGAAACTGGGTAGTGCGGCCTGGGAGCGCGCAAAGGGGCTGTGGAGTCGGCTACGCCCGCAGATCGAGGCGAAACCGACCGCGCAGGAAGCCGTGACCGACGCTGCGGCAGCGCCACACGACGAGGATGCGCAGGCTGCCCTGCGCTTGCAACTGAAGAAACTGTTCACCGAGAATGAGGAGCTGGCACGCGAGATCGGGCAACAATGGGCTGCGGCGCAGGCGGCAGGGGTGACAATCATTGCTTCCGGCGAACGATCCGTGGCGGCGCAGAATATCACCGGCAGTACCATTATTACCGGCGATCACAACACCGTACAGAGCGGCAAGTACAACGTCAGGATTGATAAAGCCTCGGGGCTGGCAATTGGCGACAATGCGCGGGTCGAGCAAAGCGGCGGCGAGACGGAGTAAAGGCTCTTCCTGGAATGCCGCAACCCACAGGTCGGAGCCTCAGAGCACAGGCCTTCAGTGCGCATTTGAGTACGCGAGCTTCCGGCCCGCATTCGGAGCACATTTGGGTACGCGAGCTTCCGGCCCGCATTCGGAGCACATTTGGGTACGCGGGCCTCCGGCCCGCATTCGGAGCACATTTGGGTGCGCGGGCCTCCGGCCCGCATCCGCACTGGAACAAAAAGAAGGTAGTCCAGGAAAGGCTGCACCAGGCCTGCCCGTGCATCTCCTAACAATCACATCAAAATGCGATCCATAGATCTATTCGAGCGCCTCTTGCTGGCAGGGAGCCGTCAGGCGTATCATGCACTGAGCGAATGGGATCGGCGTTAACCTATCCAAAGAAAAGAATCTAGCAACTCATCACCAGGTGTATCATGCTCGACGACTTCCTCACCAACCTCGCTGTTAACCTGGCCCACGACCTGCTGCGGGCCGGCGCCGACCGGCTGCGCACCCTGGCTTTCGGCGACACCGAAAAACGCAGCCTGCGCCAGTGCTACCAGTCCGGCTTCCGGGCGATGCTGGATACTGTCTTCGCAGGACTGAACCGCGACCATCAGGCGTTGGTCGAGACCATCCTACGCCAGTTTGTTGCCGCCCCCGGTGTGGCTCAGACGCTGCTAGATGTGGCCCTAGCCGGCGCGGACCTGCCCGACCTGCCCGCCCTGCGTGCCGCCTTCGACGCCCTAGACTTCGACCGTGCGACCCTGCCGGTGGATTTCGACCGGGCGCTGACCGCCTTCCACCGCGGCCTGAGCGAGGCGCTGGTGAACGAGGCCTCCCGTCCGAACAGCCCCCTCTTCAACCGGGTCAACCTGGGCCGGATGCTGACCATCCAGACCCTATTGCAGCAACAGGGCCACACGCTCGCTGCCATCGTGCAGCAGTTGCAGCGCATCGAAGGCCAGGGAAACACCGTCTACAACATCGTCATTGCCGAAGCCACCGGTGTCGCCATCGGCGATGGCGCCCGGGTGGAGCAGGCCCTCCCCGCCGACGTGCGCGCCACGTTAGACGAGGTGCTGCGCCTGATGCGCGATCTATCTCGCGACCGGCGACCGCCGCCCTACACTGCTGAAGACGTGCGCCGCTACCTGGAGAACGTTATCGCGTCCTGCCAGACCCTCGACCTGCGCGGCGCCGGTGGGCCGGTGGATCGCCTGCCGCTAGAGCGCGTATATGTGGCGCTCAAGGCCGATGCCTCCAACGCCGCCGAGCGCCGCGCCAATTGGGAGCAGTTCCTGGCCGACCTGGCCGCGCACGAGCAGGAGCTGACCAGCCTGATGCTGGATGACCGCGAGCGCTGGCGGCTCTATCGTCGCATCTGTGTGGGCCTTGACCCTATGGGTTTGACCTTGGCCCTGCGCAACCGCGCCCGCGCCGAACAGGGCGATTACCTGGCCCTGGCCGCACGACGTATTGACCTGGGCGAACTGATCGGTCAGGAACGCTGGACAGTGCTGCTCGGCGACCCCGGTGCTGGCAAGACCACCCTGATCCGCTGGCTGGCCCTGCGCTTCGCCCAGGCGATGCTGAACGATGCCACCCAGGTGACCGCCCCCGCCGACCAGGTGCGCGCCGATCTGGAGGAAGACGAGACGACGCCGGTCGTGTTAGGACCGCCGCGACTGCCGGTACCCGTGCGCCTGGCCGACTACGCTGCTGCACGTTGGAACGAGAACCGCGACACCGGCCTGAGCCTCTTCGACTATCTGGGCGACCACCGCTGGCAGGGGCGCCTGCTCCACCCCAATCCCGCCGTGGGCCGCGCCATCGTCCAGGACGCCATCCGCAGCGGGCGGGCGCTCATCCTGCTGGACGGCCTGGACGAGATCGCCGAGAGTTATCGCCGCCGGGAGGTGGTGGACGCCATTGTTGACTTTGTGCGCAACTGGGTGCGCACGCCCGATACCAATCTGTGCGCAGCCGACCCGCACTATCGCGCCGCACCAGAACGACACCAGGAACAACCCCGACAGCGTGGCGGCAACCAGGTGGTGATCACCAGCCGACCCATCGGCTACTACCTGGCCCCCTTACCCGCGCCGTTACCCCATTACACCGTTGAGGAGATGAGCGAACCGGCCATTACCCGCTTCTGCCGAACCTGGACGGCGGCTGTTCACGCTCAGACCGGTCGCACCGTGCGGGGCGACCCTGCGGCCGATGCGAAGGCGCTGCGCGCAGCCGTGCTTGATCCACAGCGGCCCGCACTACGTGAGATCGCCGCCAACCCCCTCCTGCTGACGATCCTGGCCAGCCTGTTTTACGACCTGAACGGCAGCCTGCCCGAGCGCCGCACTGAACTGTACGATCAGGTGGTTGAAGCCTTCATTCGCCAGCGCCAGGATGCCTGGGTCAGCCTGGGCCTGAGCGAGGAGCGCTTCCGCTATGCGATGGGTTACGTGGCCGTGCGTCTGCATGCCAACCCGGACTATCCCACCAGCCTGGCCGAGGAAGCTGTGGTGCAATCATGGCTGGAGGATGCGCTGCGCGAGTTCGACGGCGCCTACCGCCCGGCACACCGCGAGCAGGCGGGGGCGCTCTTCCGCAGCGCCGCCGAGCTGGGCGGCTTCCTGCTGGCGCGCGGCGACGGCGCTTACGGCTTCATCCACCGTACCTTCCAGGAGTATTTTGCCGCTCTCTTTCTGGCCTGGGACCCCCACCGCGTTATCGAGGAGGTGTATCACCGCCTGGATGAACCGGCCTGGCACGAGCCGCTGCGCCTGGCGGTGGCCGACCTGGCGCGCCGTCGGCCCGCCGACCTGCGCAACCTGACCAAAGCCATCCTGGAGGTACTGGAACCGGCGCCCGGCCTGCTGCCACGCAACGCCCTCTTCCTGGCCGCATGCCTGCCGGAATTGCAACGCCTGCCGCCGGATGAACTGATCGTCAATGCCGTGACCCAACTTCTGGCCGCCTACGCCGACCGCGATTGGCCTCCCGACGACGAGACGACGCGCCCACCGCCGCCTTTGCGCAACGCCATCGAACGGGCGTTGCGGCCCCTGAGTACGCTGACCGCTGCCCGCGCCGCTTTCGCCGCTGCACTGACCGGCGCCGATCCGGCCCGCCGGCTGGCGGCTGCCGAACTGATCCTGGAGTGCGACTGGCGCCATCCTGACTTGATCCCGCCCCTGCTGGCCGCCGCCCGCGACCACGCCGAACCTGTCGCCGCCATACGCGAAGCGCTCTGGCGTCAGGTCGAGCACCACCCAGAGGCGCTGAGGGGCCAGAACCTGCCGCTGCGCACGCTGCTAGATGACCCGGCGCAGGCTGCGGCGCTGGCGCAGCGCCCGGTGTGGCGTGCTATCCTGCAGGCCCTCTACCTGCGACCCGATTGGGAGCCGCACGAGTCGTTGACACCGGACGCGGTCTGCTTCGACTCGCGGCTCACCCCCTGGCTGAAACAGGTCTGGCAGGAGGGGTGGTCAGACGAGCAGATCTGCGCCGGACTGCTGGAACTGGCGCAGAACGCGACCGACGCGGCCCTGGCCCGCGATGCAGCCTGGGCGCTGGCCGTCAGTGATGAGGCGCGCTGGCGCCAATGGTTGATGGCTGCCGACAGCGGTAAGATCACACCGCAGATTCACGCGACCCTCGCCAGTGTAACATGGGGCGCCCGCGCCCGCGCCCGCGCCCGCGCCTGCGCCCTCGACCGCGCCCGCGCCCGCGCCCTCGCCCGCGCCCTCGCCCTCGCCCGCGCCCTCGCCCTCGCCCGCGACCGCGCCCGCGCCCTCGACCGCGCCCGCGCCCTCGACCGCGCCCAGCGCCCTCGCCCGCGCCCTCGACCGCGCCCACGACCTCGCCCGCGACCTCGACCTCGCCCGCGACCTCGACCTCGACCTCGACCTCGCCCACGACCTCGCCCGCGCCCTCGCCCGCGCCCGCGCCCTCGCCCACTTTGATGAGACTGCCAGAGTGGTGGCAGATGCACGTGCGCAGTGGGGCGCCACAACAGGAGCTGAAGACGTGCTGGAAGCGCTGGATCAGGCATTCGCAGCCCTCACGGCGCTACGCCAGATGGTTGAAGGGCCAGCCTGGCGGGCGCTGATTGTAGCTGATGAGGCGCTGGCGCTGGCAGAGATGCCTGCCCCGCAACCCGGCCAGCGCATGCCCTGGCGGCGGGAGGATCTGCGGACCGCTGTCGATCTGCCGCCCGAGCGCCTGGCCCACCTGCAACCCCCAGCCAGGGACGACGACCCGAATCTACACGATGAACTGCGCAACCTGGCCCGCAACTGGCTGGGGACAGGCGATCCCCTGCCCCGTGGTTATGCCGCGCTGCTGTTGGCTGAACTGGAGGAACTGACGGCGGCCGCTCTGCCGGACCTGCTGCCGCTGCTGGCAGCCACCAATGACCTGCTCCGCCATCGCGCCCGCGTCGCCCTACTCCAGGAGCGCCGCGCCGGCGCCTGCGGTGCTGACCTGCTTATCGCGCTGGCGGACGCCGCCAACCACGCTGTGCCTCCTGCTGCCGACCTGCCCGCCGATGGACCGATGTTGATCGCCACCTACTGCGGGTGGGCACTCAACCACGTCATCCACGATCGCGCCGATTGGTTGCAGGAGTGGGCTGCTCAACTGGACGCCGCGCCCTCGCCGCCCCTGTGGAACCTGCTGGGCTACATCCACCGCCTCGATCCCGCTTGCTGGCCGACATTCCTGGGGCTGCTGACCACGGCCGGTCCGCGCAGCCGGGCAGCGCTGCTCAAGTCGCTCTCCTGGCTGCTGCGTAAGAATCAGATACCTGCTGAGCATAGCCAGGACCTGGCTGATGTGTTGTTGAAGCTGGCGCGCACGCCGGAGACGGCGACAGCGCAGTCTGCGTTCTTCGCGCTGAGCTGTTTTCGCCAACCGCCGCCGGCGGTGGTTGATGCGCTGCTGGCGGCGGCTCAGGATCAACCGGCGGCGCTACCCGCGCTGGCGCGCCTGGCGCACCACCTGGCAGCAGGAGATCAGGAGCGGGTCGACCGCTCGCTCGCTGCTGCCGCTGCTTTGCCGGAGGCTGACGCCGCTCTGGTCAGGCGGCTGGTGAATCGACAACCAAAACCTTCACTGTACAACGAGCGCGATCAATTTGACCCAGCGGCCCTGCTGGAAGCCCTGGCGCAACGGCAACTCGACCCGGAGCGGCAGTTGCGGGCGCTGCTGGCCGCTGGAACCGACGATGATGTGTGGGATGACTTCTACCACGGCCGCATCGCGCTGGCCATCCGTGAGCTGCTGGCGCAGCATGAGGAGGTGTGGTCACTGCTGCTGGATGATCTGCGTGCAGCGCTGGACGACGGCGACTGGCAGCGTCATCGTATCGCCCTGGCCGGTCTGGCGTGCAGCGCCGAGGCGATGCCCGCCCGCTTCAACCGCAGCGCTGCCGATCTGGAGCCGCTGCTGCTGCGCGCCACCCGGAACCTGGACAGCTTCAACGCCCGGCGCTTCGCCATCACCGCGCTCTCCTACCTGCGGGTGATCACGCCAGAAGTGCTGGCGGCGCTGCTGCGGCTGGTCGGCGACACGCAAGAGGTGCGAGACGACGCCCTGGCGGCGGTGGGGCGCTTCAACCGGCTGCATCCCTCGTTGGGCCAGGCCCTGCCGCAGGAACTCGTTGCTGCCCTGACCGATCCCAGCGCGCTACGGGCGCGAGCGGCCGTCCGCCTGCTCGAGGCGCTGGGTACGTCACCGGCGGCCTCATCCGCGCCCGGCCTGCGCCGGCAGATCGTCGCGGCGCTGGCCGCCGCGCTGCAAGCCCCCAACAGCCGCCGGTATGTGTGGGTCTCGGCGGAAACATCCAACGGCACACTCGACCAGGACCTCTGGCAGGCGCTACTGCGGGTGGCGGGGTTCTGATCCCAACCCTGTTGGTGCAAGCCGTATATCAACGCCGCCAGTACCCCCAATCCCCCCGCTTGCAGGGGAAGGGGGTGAGCCGGCGGCACCACCGCCGAACGGACAGGGCACCGCGATGCTGCGCCCCGTCCAGCTCGCAACGCTGCCAGGCCCTTGTGTGGATCAGGCATCACCCTGCTCGCGACGCAAATACCGATCAAACCACTCTAGGGTTCGTCGCATATGATCGGCCCGGTGTCGTGGTTCGCCGCTGCGCGTCAGTTCGTGTCCTTCACGCGGGTAGCGCACCAGTTCAACCACCTTCTTTTGTCGGCGGAGAATCGCGAAGAGTTGTTCGGCCTCGCTGATCGGCACGCGGTAGTCTAGCTCACTGTGCAACAGCAAGAGCGGCGTTTTGATCTTGTGGGCGTGGGCCAATGGCGAATGATCCCACAGCTCCTCGTACAATTCCCAGGGAAAACCGCCAAACTCGATCTCAATCAGCTCGTGGGCGTCACTGGTGCTGTGCTGCGTCAGCAGATTGTAGACCCCGCGTGCAGCAACAGCACAGGCAAAGCGGTCGTCATGCCCGATAAGCCATACCGTCATGTAGCCGCCATACGAACCACCGGTCACCCCGATCCGATTGGGGTCGATGTAGCCGCGAGCGACCAGCGCATCTATTCCGGCCAGAATATCGGGCGCATCGGCTTCGCCCCAGTTTCCGCGAATCGCATCCCGCCATAGCTCGCCATACCCTTCGCTACCGCGTGGATTGCAAAAGAAGACCACATAGCCGCGTGCTGCCGCAACCTGCCATTCGTGCCACATCGAACGAAAGCCCGGTCCCCACATAATATGGGGGCCACCGTGAATGTAGACGGCCAGCGGGTAACGGCGAGCGGGATCGAAATCGGGTGGATGCAGGGTCCATCCTTGCACTTCACTTCCATCGGGGGCGAGATACAACATCTCTTCAATCGGGATAATGATGCGCTGGCTTAACAGATGCTCATTGATGCGGGTTAAACGATGCTCTTGACCATCGGCGCTGCGCCAAAAGAGATCGCACGGATTGTCGGCACTACCAGCGATAAAAGCAATGCTGCCGTCGCGCCCAACATCAAATTCACTGACGATTCGCATCCCGCCAACCAGGGTCATCCCATTGCGGTACGTTGGTGTTCCTGGTAAGCCAATCTGATATACGTGCGTATGACCGCGCCAACCGGCGCTAAACAACACGCCCTGTCCATCAGGTTGCCAGTGAAACTGCTCAACGTTCAGATCGGTATGCGCAGTCAGGTCGTGTGGTTCACCACCTGTTGCTGGAATAATCGCTACGCGATGGCCTTCACCAAGCAGGCGGGCCTCGTTGAGGCGCAAGAATGCGATTTGGCGACCATTAGGTGAAGGTTTAGGATCAAAATACGAGAAACCAGCACTGGTTAATGGTTGTGGGCGTGAACCATCGAGCGGAATCCGTACAACATCGTAATAGGCGAAAAGCGAATCGGCTTCCGGATCACGAGTGGCCGTACTGAGCAGCGCAAGACCATCGGGCATCCAGACCGGTGCGCTGTAATGCAGATCACCGGATGTCAACCGACGCGGAGTTGCCGGTGTGTCGTCATCATTGACTTCAACGACGTAGATATGGCGTCGGCGATCATCAAAATAACTTGTTCCGCTGCGGTACGGCAATTTGGTAATGACTCGCGGATCGGTGCGCAACTCTTCGTCGTGCTGGCGCTGTTCCCGCGCTCGCCGTGCTTCCCAGGCGTCAGCGGGTGGTGGTGGCGTATCGCCGGCGTCTTCACGGGCCTGCTCGTCGGCATTCACCGGCGCAAGAAAGGCAATGTACCGACCATCCGGACTCCAGGCCGGATCGCTGGCCCCGTTCGGATGGTTAGTCAACTGACGTGCCTCACCACCATTGACTGAGATGAGATAAATCTGTCCGCGTTCATCATCGCGGTTGGAGACAAATGCCAGCCACTGCCCATCAGGACTCCAGCGAGGTTGCTGATCCTGTTTGCCACGTGTGAAGCGACGTAATGGTTTGCTGCCATCGGTTGGTACCAAGGCAATATGGCGGTGATAGCTATTGCCTACCCGATCAACCGTTACCCAAACGACCGCTACGTAACGTCCGTCAGGGCTGAGTCGTGGGTCTTCGAGCCAGCCTAATTCATAGAGATCGTCAATTTTAAAGGGCTGAAGGGTTGGATTTGTCATGGCATGGTCCTGTAAATTACTCGGCGAGTCTATGATCTCTTGCTATTGTAGCATACTTCTCGTCGGTCGTCACTTGCGTTTTTGCTAGAAATGGTGACGTAACGTTCTAAACCTTGACACTCTACTGAATATCAATTATAATTCTACAACAGCAAGAGCAATTAAATTAACTATTCACAATTCATCATGGTAGTAATTGGAACAAAACCTGTTGATAACGAAAGGATTACCTCCGTGAGCACGCCAGATCAAGAGATGCCACTTGCAGTGCTCCTTTTCCACGCCGCAATGCAGCGCCGTATGTCATTGGCCGATTTTGCAGCGAACTTACACCTGAGTGTGGCGACATTGCGCTCGTACCTGTTTGAGGCAGGAAAACGTTCGCGAATTCGCAACAAAACCGTCGAGCAAATGGCTAAAGTGTTGCATATGTCGCCCGACGAGGTGCGGGAGCGGGCTGAGTTGTTACCGTGTGGGGGACAGACGTTTAGTGAATGGCTAAAACAGCAAATGCAAGGGCGTTTTACACGGGCAAGGTTGTGTGCAGAGACCAAAATTAGCGATAGTGCCATGAAAAATTATCTCAACGGTCACACCACGCCCGATCCTGATAATGCGATGAAGCTGGCTGAGGTTCTCGGCGCCGATCCACTGGAAATGGCTCGTTTGATTGTGGCTACCGAATTGAGCCAGCGCGGTGTGACGTTACCACCACCGCCGCCAACTACAGTCGCCGCAGAGGTTTCGCCAGCGCCCGCTCAGCCGGTTGAAGCGAAAGTGAGTGCATCCGCACCGGTTAGCGAAGCGCCTGCAACACCGCCTGCCGACGGTCTCAATGCCGAGGCGATCATTACCGCCTACAGCGAGCAGCGGTTACTGAACCTGTGGCGTCGGCTCCATCCACAGGGGCGACGGGCAACACTGACATATATTGCGTCGTTGCTGGCGGAAGAGTTGTTGTAATCGGGGATTACGGATGACCCGCGTTGATGGATGCAAGTAGGGACGAGGCGCAGCCTCGCCCTGGCGGTGGTCACGACGATGGTCACGGAGCGCCGATCAGACATCTCCTGTTGCAGGTCGGGGCGCAGCGCCGCTGCGCCCGTACATCCCCATTCCTCTTATCGGTCAGGAAAAAACGCTGCGGCAGGTGCGATCGTCGTAACAAGCGTATTGGTTGCTCCGGCAGCTCGCAGCGCCGTCGCAATATCTGTTGCACGGTCGGGCGTGGTGAGGGCGATCATCACACCACCCCAACCGCCACCGGCCAGTTTTGCGCCCAAGGCCCCGGCTGCGCACGCTGCCGCCGTCAATTGATCAAGCTCGGTCGATGAAACCCCGATCTCACGCAATAGTTCGTGGTTCGTGTTGAGTAAGTGACCTAACGCAGGTACATCTCCTGTTGCCAGGGCCTCACGGGCAGCAACGACCAGCGCGGCAACCTGATCGAAGAGAGCTTCGTAGCGTACCGGATCGGCTTGCCAGCGCTCACGGACAGCGCCAACGGGTAAGCGAGTTGGGCTACGGATACCTGTATCACCAACAACGAACGTTAGCGGTACGTTGATAGCCACCGGCTCGATCAGCGGTGGTAGGTTAGAACGACGCTGAAACCAGATCGGTTGTTCAAATGCAACCACTGTATTGTCAATGCCGCTGGGTGTGCCGTGATAGCCGCGTTCGCTCTCGTAAACCAGCCCGGCGATCACTGCTGGCGGAAGTGTCTGCCCGCTCAAGGCCAATAGCTCGCGCACAATCGCAGTGGCAATCGCCGCCCCACTCCCCATACCACTGGCGATAGGAATCGCTGAGCGAATAGTAATCTCAATCTGCGGCGAAATACCAAACCGTTCGATCACCGTCTTAACCAGACCGCTCAATGGGTCATCCGGTCGTTCGGCAATCGACCACCGTCCACCGAGATCGGGCGCATTAATAATCGGCTCGTTCGTGGAATAATTGGCGGTTACGGTTGCTGTCGCCCGAACATCGGCCAGCGGCAAGGCAATCGCTGGCCGACCATAGACGACAGCATGTTCACCACACAGGATCAACTTAGCCGGCGCTGTTGCCATAGATCAACCGCGAATGGTAGCGCCCAATTCGCGCTCGAGGCTGGAAATAATCTTCTTGCGAATCTTCGCCAGTGTCTCATCGAGCAGGGTGCGGTCGGGCGCCCGGAAGGTAAGGTGATAAGTCAGACTGCGTTTTCCGGAGCCTACTTGCGGTCCGCTGTACCGGTCGAACAGGATCAGACTCTCAAGGTATTCACCAGCACTCCGTTGAATGACCGCTCGAATCTGGGCCTCAGGAATGGTTTCATCGGCCACAATCGAGAGGTCTTGGGTACTGGCCGGGAACCGTGAAATGGGACGATACACTGCCTGACCGGCGTGAACAAAGAGCGTTTCCAGGTCGATTTCGGCCAACAGAATGCGTGGGACGTTCACCTCTATACGAGCGCGCACCTGGGGATGCGCTTCGCCAAGCACCCCGACCGGTTGCTGTTCAAGCACTCGGCCACGTGGATCGCGTTCGACCGCCAGCATCAGAGTTGCCGAACGCCCCGGATGAAAACGCTCGTCGTCGGTCAGTGGCACAAAACTCAGGCGATCAGCCAGGCCCAACCGCTCACCGAGCAGTTCGACAATGCCCTTTAAATCGTAGAAATCGAGCCAATCGCGGTCGGTATGTAACCAGCTCTCAGCCTGGCGTGGGCCGGCCATTGCGATTGCTAGCCGTCGGGGTTCGTCGGGCAGCCAGCGATCATCTTTTCCTGGCTGCGCCAGCGGGAGATAAACACGTCCAATCTCGAAAACAGTTGAACGCTCACGTTCACGAAGATTCATTGCCAGTGCTGCGGCGAGCGAGGGCAACAGTGAGCGGCGCATGTAGACGTGTTCGGGGGTACTGGGATTGCTCAGCTTGAGGTAGCGCTCGGGAACCGCCTCAGATGGCTGTACCTTAGCCACCAACGCCATATCAATAAGCGAATACGTGATTAGCTCGGTAAGTCCGGCCCCAACCATCAGATCGCGCACCTGTTCTTCTAGCTCGATAGCACGGGGGGTTGCCGGTGGCGGTAATTCATCGGCCAGGCGGGTCGTCGGAATGCGATCATAGCCGTACACGCGGGCGATCTCTTCGCACAAATCGGCAATCATCGTCACATCTTGCCGGAATGAAGGCACCTCAACCCGCACAATCGGCTCGGTTGCCAGCATGGCAAAATCACCAACCGTTGTATTCCCGATAATCGTACATTTAAAACCGAGTCGGCGCAGAATATCGGCAATCGTGTGACTGTCGAGGTGAAGACCGAGCAACCGGCGAACCTCAGCGGGCGGTAAATCAATAGTGATGGGTTGCCACGGCCGTGAGTAGACATCGATGAAATCAGCGGCAATCGTTGCACCGGCGTAGAGCCGCATCAGTTCCAGACAACGCCGGAGCGCGATCGGTGGCAACTCGTAATCAACCCCGCGTTCAAAGCGTCGCGATGCTTCGCTAGGTAACTTAAATCCCCGCGCCGTGCGACGAATCTGCACTGGTTCCCAAATAGCGGCCTCTAACAATACATTTGTAGTCGTCTCGCGTACTTCTGAACTTGCTCCCCCCATCACACCGGCGATTGCCAGTGGGCCGGTCTCATCACAGACCATGAGTGGCGGATGGGTCAGACCACTCTCAGGGCCAGGGGTCAAGTCGCGATCACGATCATCGAGGGTGGTTAACCGCTCACCGGGTTTGGCCAGTCGTACAATCAGATGGCGATTGACAACCCGATCAGCATCGAACGCATGTGTCGGTTGCCCCCACTCTAGCATCACATAGTTGGAAATGTCGACAATGTTGTTAATCGGACGCATGCCCGCGTTGATCAGACGGCGCTGCATCCAGAAGGGCGAGGGGCCGATCTTGACTCCTTCGGCCAGACCGACCATAAAACGCGGGCAGAGATCGGGTTCGTGGACTGTCACATGCGCTCGACCAATGATCGATGGGCCGGTGGCAATAACTTGGGGGTCGGGCAGTGTCAGTGGGGCGCCGGTCAGGGCAGCAACTTCACGTGCCACACCAACAATCGAAAGGCAGCGGGCAAAATTGGGCGTGAGGTCGATTTCTAGCACCACCTCACCCAAGTAATCGCGCAACGGCATGCCAACCGGTGCATCGTCGGGCAGAATCAAAATACCCTCGTGATCATCACTCAAGCCAAGCTCTTTTTCTGAACAGAGCATGGCATCACTCATCACCCCACGCACCGGGCGACCCTTCAACCTGGTAATGACCCATCCCTCTGCGTGGCCATCGTACAACTGCGCACCTTCGCGAGCAAAAACTGCTTTCAACGGATGCGGTAACCGTCCTTGATCGCGGTACGGGAAGAGGTTGGGCGCGCCGGTCACAACCGTATGCGGCTGATCGGCGCCATAATCAACATCGGCCAAAACCAGACGGTCGGCGTTCGGGTGTGAACGCACTTCGAGCACATTGGCAACAACAATCAGCTCAGGGTCCCAGGGCAATGGTGAACCTTCAACGCCGATCCGATGAATCTGCGCTACTTCCATCCCGCCGAACGTGAGGCGACGGGCCAACTCTTCAACCGGCAGGTCGATGCGGACAAATTCACGCAACCAGGATAACGGAACTCTCATACGATCCTCGACATGGCAATCTGGCTGCTGCGATTGTAGCGATGGCTTTGCTTACTGTCAAGAAGTAAGACGAAAAACCGGGTTTCTCGTTGTGATCATCATACCATCGCGGTAGAAGAAGATCGGTTGGGGCGCAGCGCCGCTGCGCCTGTACATCTATCAGGTTTCATCCGCTGTACCGTGAGACAATTTATTCGGATAGGCTCTTCGTCGCGTCTTCAAGCCGCAGCCAGTTGTGTCCAGGCTGCGACTACGTTTAGGTGTTGATAGGAACTACGTCAGCTATTCGGCAATCGAAAAGGCTCGACGGGTTGTACCCGCGATGGCTCTGGAGCGGGGCGATGCAGACTATGGGCCAGAGGATGTGAAACGTAATCTGCCAGAATATGGTATACTGTTAAACGGCTTTAAACAAATAGCAAACGGTTGATGTGTAAGGAGAGAGCAGATCAATGGGTCGTTCAAAAAGTTCAGGGAAGCCACGTTCGCGCCGCCGCGAATGTGAGTTTACGAAACTCGGTATTGAGCCGGACTACAAAGATATAAAGCGCCTGCAGAAGTACCTGACAGCGCAGGGCAAAATTCTTCCCCGTCGCCGCACTGGTGTTTCGGCCAAGATGCAACGTCGACTGGCAGTTGCAATCAAGCGCGCACGCCATCTTGCGATGTTGCCAATGGCTCCGGCACATACACGCTAAATGAGCCTGGGAGATGCGGCACGCCAGCAGGCGGGTCGCATCTTCTTTCGTATTTCGTAAGATCGTATGACAACAAACAGTTCGCCATCACCTCAAACTCCTCTTGATACACAGGCCTGGCTAAACGGTGTCCGGGCATCCTGGCAGCGCTCTGGATTACGGATTACCGCGCCACGCTTGCGTGTGATTGAAACGATAATTTCGTATCAGGCACCGTTTAGTGCCGAACAACTCTACGCCGATCTCTGTGCACACAGTGAAGCGCCGGGGCGCGCAACTGTATATCGTACTATTGAGCAACTTCACGCCAGTGGCTGGCTGGCTCGTATTCATGGGCCGGTAGGCGAAGAGGGATATGTACCCTGTCAGCCTGGTCATCTTCACCACCTCGTTTGTACGCAATGCGGGGCTGTTACCAGTTTTGAAGGGTGTGATCTCGATAGCCTTCTGAACCGAGTTGCTGCGGCAACCGGTTTTAGCATCGAAGGTCATCTCTTACAGTTGTTTGGGCGTTGTGCCCGGTGCCGGGCGAATTGAAGCAGAAACCGTTTTTACTCGCCGGATCGATGATTCCTGACTGGATTCCTCATAACGGTAAGACGACCCCCAGTTCGCTCAGCCGCGGTTGTACAATATTGAGGGCATTCATCGCTTGTAATCGCATCATCAGATAGTCTACATCAAGCCGATGGCGACGAATAATGCCGGCGGCATCGTTTACGTCGTGTTTCCCCTGTTCTGGCCCACGTCGCAGTAGTAACTTATGCGCAACGATGTCTTCGGGTGCGGCAAGAAATACTTGTGTGCCTAGCAATGGCATTCGTCGTCGTCGCTGCTGCATCGGCTCGTCAAGCCAGAATGGATGGCTTACCCCATCTAGCCGCACAGTGAGATCGGCAAACACCTTGATCCCCCGCCAGATCACCCGTGTCCCATCAGACTGCACTGCCTTGTGAGATTGTTGCAACAGAGTGACAACTCGTGGTAATGCGCGACGCTCTATCAGAATGTCAATGTCGTTGAGTGGGCGACGATCACCGTACAAATGGGCAGCCGCACCACCAATAACGACCCACGGTATCTGGTCGCCGTCTAACAAGCGTTGGACGATAGCAAGATTTCCGGCGATAAGTGACATGAATCTTTCCTCTTAAATCAATGCGCCACCAGCAGCCAGCCATGCCTCGCGCGTTAATTCCATCTCGTAAAACTCAACCTGCGTATCAAAGCGATTGCGGCGGAAGAATGGGCGCAAGTGCTGATACTGCTCTTCATCTAGTAATCGTAGCACAGGATCATTACCCGTGGAGCGCCATTCGCTCCTCAACTCAACAAACCCCAGCCGTTGATAGCAGCGAACCGCCCGTTGATTAAACGCCGCCACATCAAGCACCATGCGCTGAAATCCGAGCGATCCAAAGTAGTAAGCGAGAAAGAGCCGTAACGCTTCGCCGCCCAATCCCTGACCAACATACGGTTGAGCCAGCGAAATGCCTAACCGTGCCGATTGCTGCTTACGGTCGATCTCGCGGAGCGAAAGCCGACCAATAAGTTGCCCCGACCGGAGTTCAATCGCCCACGCTTCGGTTGCTCCCGTCCAGAACTGATCATCATGACTGGCCTGATGGTGACGCGGGATATTCCACAATGAGCTAAACGGTTCGCTGTAGCGCGGCCAGCGCTCTTGCATCAGCGTATCGGCTCGTCTCCATGGACGGATACGTACCCGTTCGCCGAGCAATTCGCGCATCTCCGCTTCTTGCTTCACATACCCTCCCTTACTGTCATCGCTATGAGGGGGCAGTCAGATGAGATAGGTTACGGCAGGTATGTCTGCAATGTTGCGCTTGCCCACTCACTCTTGCCGACGGAGATAATTCAGCGACATCCAACCCTCAAAGACCTGGCCGTTCAATTCAAACTGCACTTTTAACCACGGAATGTTGTCGGCTACTACAGGGCCTTCGAGTCTACGAACGACTGTACCATTAGGTACCACCATGAGGATATTATCAGTTTGCGCATTCGGTGCTGATCGTAGATTCAAGCCCTCGCTGATATTTACCACGTAGAGTTCAGGACCGGCACGACCGGGCAGGTTCAGATCAGGCAATTGCCATGAAGGTAATTCAGGTCTTGGCACGTTAAGGTTGAGTCGATCAATTGCCCACGTGACAGTCCAGAACGATCCAGCGGCCACAGCCAGCAGCAATAACATCATGATAAACCAACCAATAATCCCTCGCTTCCAATTTTGGCGACGAAATTGATCAACATCAAAGGAAGAAGTTAACGCACGCTCTACGCGCTCACGAAGGCTATTTTGGGACAATACAACGGCTGAAGGCTTCACTGTGGGAACTGGTGAGCGATTACCGGTCTGTACGGCCTCTGCCGCACGAGGAATCTCGACCGGCTTCATCACTAACTTTCGGGTAGGGACAGTCAATTCATGCCATAGCTCATTCATTGCTAGCACAAACGTCTCAGCGTCGGCAAAGCGTTGATTTGGATCACGAGCTGTAGCACGTGCGATGAGCCGATCAACCGAGGGCAGGTATATGGTTGGCCGTATCCGAAACAGGGGTGGTACGGTCTGGGTGAGATGGGCCAGTGCCGTTGTTTGAGCGTCATCACCGTGTATTGGACGTTGACCGGTGATCAGCTCGAAGAGCAGAATGCCAAGGGCATATACCACGCTTGCTGGCTGTAGCCTCTGACCGGTGCTCAGCTCAGGTGCGCGATAGTGCGCGAGATCGGCAGGAACGAGCTGTGGAAGTAACAGCCAACTCTCGACGAGCTTAACCTGCCCGTCGCCAACCAGGAGCAGGTTCGCACTGCTGATTGGAGGATGGTACAGACCAACCGGCAATTCAGCGGATCGTTGACGTTGGCAGAGCGCAACTGCGTCGGCCACTTGCCGTACAATACTGAGCGCCTGTGCCACACTGAGAGCGCCAATCCCGTATAATGGACGACCATCTACAGCCTCAGTTATCAAGAAGGGACGCCCGTTACTTTCGCCACTGTCGAACACTTCCAGAAACACGGGATGCGAGCGGCGGGCGCTTTGGGCAGCTTCGGTGAGAAACTGCTTGCGCTTCTGCTCGTTATTAAGCAATGTTTTGCGTAAGAGATGTATCAATACCGGGCGCTGAAGACGTAGATCGGTCGCCTTGTAGACGACTGCAAGACGTGACTCACCGAGTGCTTCGTGCACCTGATAACGGCCAAAGATGACCGGTGGCTTGGTTGTTCCCGGAGAGGTCATGAGACAGACCGGTCAATACTATTATCACTCACCTGGCGCCAGCTCAAACTGGTCAGATATGAGCTGGCGCCGGGAAAGATATGGCAAACAACGATTCCCTACTCTTTAGTATAACGCCGTCGCCCAAAATGTGCACTGCCCGTTCGGCAGCTATTTCATATTCACGCATGCTTCAATTGCCAATCCAAAGCGAGCGACTGCTTCATCGGCCTGCGCTTGCGTGAGAATGAGCGGCGGACAGAAACGGATCGTGGATGTACCACAGGTAAGAACCAGCAATCCCTTACGAAAACTCTCGACCATCACCGCATCGGCCAACGCCGGTGCAGGATGCCCGTGTTCATCAACAAATTCGACCCCGATCATCAGCCCACGTCCGCGGACGGCGCCAATTTGTGGGAAGCGCTGTTGAAGGGCCTGTAGTTGTTCAAGCAGGTAGGCGCCAACGATGGCAGCATTCGCCATCAATTCTTCTTCGACCATTGAGAGCAGCTCGTAGGCAACTGCACACGTTAAACCGTTGCCACCATACGTATTTCCGTGTGAACCGGGCTGCCACCGGCGGGTCAGTTCACTGCGGGCAATCATTGCCCCCAGCGGCAAACCGCCACCTAACCCCTTGGCCGAGGCCACAATATCAGGCACAATGTCCTCGTGTTCAAAAGCCCACATCTTGCCGGTTCGTCCAACCCCACTCTGCACCTCATCAACGATGAGCAAGATACCGTAGCGATCACAGATAGAGCGCAGGCGGGAGAGGGTACCGGCTGGTGGTACAATGTACCCACCTTCGCCCTGAATTGGCTCAATAATAATTGCCGCTACTTCTTCGGGTGGAGTAGTGGTTTTGAATAGAGTGTGTTCGATCAGGTCGATACAAGCAATGTCACATGCTGGAAATTGGAGGTTGATCGGGCAGCGGTAACAATTCGGGTAGTACGTATGACTTACGCCGGGTAATAGCGGGAAGAAGCCAATGCGCTGGCGCGGTTTAGAGGCAGTGAGTGAGAGGCTGCCATAGCTACGTCCATGAAAAGCGTTGTAGAAAGCAATAATATTCTGCCGACCGGTGACATAGCGTGCGAGTTTGATACTCGCTTCAACTGCTTCCGTCCCGCTGTTGGTAAAGAAAACCTGCCAGCCCTTGCCTCCGGGCATTAGCGAGACCAACTTTTCGGCGGCACGTACCATTGGTTCATTGTAGAAATCGGTGCCAGCCATGTGCGTAAACCTCTGGAGTTGCTCTTGGGCGACGCGAATCAGGCGTGGATGGCAATGACCGGCAGCTAGGACGGCAATCCCCGCGTTCATATCGAGAAAGCGATTCCCGTCAACGTCCCATACTTCACAACCTTGGGCGTGATCGATGACCAGAGGGTATACCCGCCCTAGCGGAGCAATTACTTCATTGTCACGGGTAACAATGGCCTGGGCACGTGGGCCAGGCACTGCTTCGGGCATGTAATCGCTCGGCAACCGCGCCGTATCAGTTTGAGTCGTCATTGATGTGCTCCCTTGCAGATACACTAGTTGTCAGGGTAACTATTGTAGCCGACGTGTAGAACGAGCGTCAAGCCAGCGCGAGGAGTGCGAGAGCGTAATCAAAAACTTGTGGCGGCCCTCACCTTCCCCCCAGCCCCCCCTTCCGCTCCTCCACGGGGAGAGAAAGGGGGGATGAGCGAAGCAGGAGCGATCTCACGAACCAGATCACCCCTCTCCCGCAACGCGGGAGAGGGGCTAGGGGTGAGGGCCTCCCGCAGCGCGGGAGAGGGGCCGGGGGTGAGGGCCTCCCGCAGCGCGGGAGAGGGGCTGGGGGTGAGGGGGCGCACGGTACGTTCCCAACAAGAAATCCGGGTTGTTGATCATCCCCTGAGATGACAACGCTATGTTCCCTCAAGCATCACCCCCGAAAGCAGGGAAACTGAAGGGGTAATGCACCAACCGATGGGTTGCCTGTACCTGGGCAATCGCGTAGGTCGGAAATCGTCTTACATGCAGGAACGAAGGAGCGCGGTCAAATGCACTTTGACACCTGGACAGACCTGCTATGATGAAAATACCATCGCGCCTTTCGTTCATAGCGATGAGATACAACCGTGAGCCTGATCTATGATGCAGTTGTTGCCCTCTCATCACCATCTCTGGACGACACTGGCTGAGCAGGTAGCCGTGCCATCTGCACCGCGCAATTCGCTCTACCAGAGCATTCAACGCCGCCTGCAAAGCCATCCGGCTGGCGAAGGTGGTGTATGGAGTATCCTCCGTCAGCGGGCCGATCCGACGCGATACCGACCTCAGCGGATTGAGGGCGTAATTGAGGAAACGCTACATGAAGGTAATCAGCAGATCACGGTCTTACGTAGCCCCAGCGGTCATTATCTCCGGCTCAGTCCTGCCGAACGTGAACTCTGGCATGCGATGGATGGTACGAAGACCGTTGCCCAACTGGCAACGATGGGTTTTGTGCGCTTCAAACAGTTGTTGCCGGTAGCCGGATTGGTTGAGTCGCTGCGCTCTCAGGGCTTTCTAACCGACAAACCGCTTGGTATCTATCGCCATTTCCGTCGTCATCTCGAACAGCGTACCGCCGAAGGGTTGGGGCAGCGTCTGTTGAGCCTGACCCATGGTCGTAGTTTCGTCATAACGAATGTAGATCGATTCTTCGATCTTCTATACCGCTGGATCGGGCGCTGGCTGTTTACTCTCCCCTTTGCGGTCATCCTTGGTCTGCTAACAGTCGTTGGCGTGATCTGTTACTTCCTGCCAGGAGTGAGCGGTAGCGAGCTGATGAGCAGCGACCAATTCGCGTTCGACGTTCTCATGTTAGGCGTGGCGTTGTTTTTAACCCTCACGCTGCATGAACTCGCCCATGGATTGGCTGTCAAACATTTTGGTAAACAGGTGCCGCGGGCTGGAATCATGCTCTACTTTGGTATGCCTGCCGCCTTTGTCGATACCAGTGACATTTGGCTGGCTCCGCGCCATGCACGCATACTCGTCTCGCTGGCAGGCCCATTGTGCGATCTGCTGATCGGTTCGCTGGCTGCAATCATCGCATGGTCTGCTCCGGAGACGGTGGGCGGTGTTTGGATGCGACGGATCGCAACGGCGTCGTATCTGACCGCGCTGTTTAACTTTAACCCGCTCCTCGAACTCGACGGCTATTTTATCCTGGTCGATGCCTTACGCCTACCGAACCTTCGCAATCGGGCGCTGGCATTTATCGGTGGGCCGCTATGGCAAAAGATAGGGGCCAGGACTGCGTTGAACCGGGAAGAACGTATTTTCGCTGGCTACGGTCTCTTGAGCACGCTGTATACCGGTGTGGCGGTTGTGATGGCGATACTCTTCTGGCAACGCCAGTTCGCCAGCATGGTCGCGGAACTCTGGTCAGGCGGATTGATCGGACGACTGGTCGCAATTGTGCTCTTCGTGTTGGTAGTCGCTCCCCTGTTGATTGGTGTGGTCCTGGCGGGCTGGGGGGCGGTGCGGGCCATTACCAGTTGGCTGGTGCGGCGGGGCTACACGCGAGATCCGCTGTTTGTAGCAAGTGGATTTGGCGTGCTGGCGATGACGCTGGGATGGTTACCACTTCAATTTGGGTTAAGTGTCGAAACTGGCATGTTGCTGATGAGCCTCTGGATCGCGACGGTCGTTGTGCAGTGGTACCTGCAACGCGACTATGAAGGTGCGTGGATTGGACGCGCTCTGACCAATTTTTTTCTGATTAGTGTGATCGAGTTGATCGCCCAGGCTGGCTACTTGATACTTCCTGACGCGGTGCGTCTCTGGTCGGGGATGGAGGTTGCCGGTTACGCGCTGCTCTTATTTGCCGGATTTGTTGCGCTGCTCGACGTTGATTTGCAGCAGCAGCGCAGCAGTCAACTGATGGCGAGTGCGGTTTTGTTGACGCTGGCGTTTCCAGCCGGTACTATTGCTGCTGAGCTGATTCGGATTGCTCACCCGGAGTATAGTGCGCTTTGGGCGTTGATTGCTGCGCTGCCTGTCTACAGCGGTGTTATTGCTCAGGCTCTCCTCCTGCCACTACTGATCAGTCTGTACGATGCCCGCCTCTTTTGGAGCTGGCTATTGCTCTGGATGGGAATCCTCTTCCAGATCGGCAGTTATCTGCTCGAATTGTTACCGGCCTGGCGCAACACACCACTGACACTGGCACTGCTCGTCATTGCGGCCGGTTTGTGGGCTGCGGCATGGGGGACTCATCTCGTTACGCTGCGCAGTATCAGTCTGATTGGATTGAGCTGGCCACTTCAGGCTGCCCTCGGCGAGACAACGCGCCTGCAAGACGCTTTCAGACACATGTATGTCGGTTTGTACCGCCTGTTACGGGGTAATTACGGTGCACAGCGGACGCGCACGCTCGATGATCGGATGGATGTATTAGCGGCCACAGCGAACTGGGAAGTGACCTTTGACCGCGATCAGGTACGGATTGGCCCTACCGTCTTAGCATTGCCACTCGATGAGCAAGGGGCGCGGTACGCTGAGATTTTGCGCTATGCAGTAACGATCCTTGAAACGTTGGCTGGTCGAACCTTTGCTCGGCGAGCGTTTTTGGCTGCGTATGATGC
Organism: Chloroflexus sp. MS-CIW-1; assembly: GCF_030444705.1. Taxonomy (NCBI): domain Bacteria; kingdom Bacillati; phylum Chloroflexota; class Chloroflexia; order Chloroflexales; family Chloroflexaceae; genus Chloroflexus; species Chloroflexus sp. MS-CIW-1. The sequence continues at coordinate 408,956 of NZ_JAUBWR010000001.1, read as the reverse complement.
GTTGCCATGGCCGGAGCGTGAAGCGCTCGACCGGCATTGTCTGGCCCGTCTGCCGTGGGCGCATGAGATTTCACAGGCCTTTGGCGATGCCCGTGAAGCGCGCATTCGCCTCCTGCGCCAGATCGAACTCTTTGCAACCTGCGAGGATCACGAGTTGCAGGCACTGGCAGCCGCATTTGCGCCCCAACGGGTTGCAGCCGGCGAAGTCATCTTGCGCGCCGGTGAGCCACCACGTGGCATTTGGGTGATTGAGACGGGCGAAATCCTTGCTCGCAACGGTGATACAGTACAGGAATTGCACCGGGGTGACTATTTTGGTGAATTGCAAGGGCCAGAAGTCACCGACTGCGAATACCGCGCCAGTATCGAGAGCGAGTTACTCTACCTGCCGCCAGGTGAATTGCAACGGATGCTACGTGAAGCTGCACCTCACACTGCTGAAGGCGCCGAATTACTTTCCCGCATGCGGTTGCTAGAACGTACTCCCCTTCTGGCCGACCTGCCACGTGCTCAATTGCGCGAACTGGCCCGTCATGCCGAACGCAAAACTGTAGCCGCACGCCAGATCATCGTCCGCCAGGGTCGACCAGGTGGTTATCTGTATGTCATTGCCAGTGGTCAGGCGGCAGTCTTGCGGCAGGAAGAGACTGCACAAGGGCCACGCGGCCCTGCCCGACTAGTGGCCCGTTTGGGGGTAGCCGAGTTTTTTGGCGAGATGGAATTATTACGCGGAACGTTACCGGTGGCAACAGTTGTTGCTATCACGCCGTTGGAAGTGATTGCGATTCCGCATCACGTTGTGAAACAGTTCATCCTGGGCGGTGATCACGTTACCAATCGGTTTGAGCAGATCAGCAGTGGTCGTTTGCTCGAGCTACGTGCCCAAGGATGAGCATGTTACAGGAGATGCTTATGACTACCATCGTGGTCGTTGGAAGTTTAAATATGGATCTGGTCGTCCATGCACCGCGTCATCCGTTACCGGGCGAAACGCTGATCGGCAGTCATTTTCAAACCTTTCCAGGCGGTAAAGGGGCGAATCAAGCCGTTGCCGCAGCGCGGCTAGGGGCGCGGGTCTGTATGATCGGTCGCGTAGGGATTGATACTTTTGGCGATACTCTGCTGGCAGCCGTTCAGTATGATGGCGTTGATACGAGCTTTGTCCAACGCGATCTCAATACCGCTACCGGCGTAGCGTTGATAACGCTCGATGCACATGGCCAAAACACCATTGTCGTTGCACCCGGCGCGAATATGCAGGTCAGTGAAGCCGATGTTATCCGTGCCGAATCGGTGTTGCGCAGGGCTGATGTGCTCCTTATGCCGTTGGAATGCCCTCTCGAAGCAGTTGTAGCAGCAACCCATCTGGCGCGTCAATCGGGAGTAAGGGTTGTGCTCAATCCGGCGCCGGCTCGTCCGCTGCCAACCGAACTCCTGGCTCAGATCGACTACCTGCTGCCCAATCAGCTTGAGTTGCAAGTACTGGCCGATGGGGAGACCGATCTGCTGACGGCAATTCGTCGGGTACAACAACAGGGTGTGCGTAATATCCTGGTAACGTTAGGGGAAGAGGGCGCGCTGCTGGCGATGGGTGATCAAACGACGCATGTGCCGGCATTTCAGGTACCGGTAGTAGACACTGTGGCCGCCGGTGATGCGTTTGCTGCCGCATTCTGCGTCGCTCTCGCCGAAGGTAAATCACCGCTCGAAGCAGTGCGCTGGGGGAATGCCGCTGGTGCGCTGGCTGTTACCCGATCAGGAGCTCAGCCCTCGCTCCCAAGTCGGTTTGAAGTGATGCGGTTGCTGGAGGTGAGGGGTGAGTGAAGGGGAGTGTTTTTACGGTCGTCTAAGGATCAATACATATTCTGCTAAGTCGTTCCCGGTTACGGTCGAACGTCGAGTACGCCACAGTTCAATGCCTTCTACCGTATATCCGACCTTGTGTGCAACATCAGCGAGCAGATGGGCAGTACGAATATGCACACGGAAGAATGACATTTGATCGCCAACCACGTATGCACATCTGGCGCCGGGGCGTAATTTCGGAAATAACGCGGCAAAGTGCCGATACATGCCACCAAAATATAATCTGGTCACTCGATGATAGAGACGTTCAAATCCAGATGTCTTCCCGAGTTTTACTCGTTGGGTTTCTATCTCTTCTGCTATTTGCCTGATCGTCGGAATGTCGGCAATGTATTTATCATCATCATCACCGGCAAACACATTTCGTGAGTTGCTGCGCAGGAGATGTTCTTTGAGCGTACGGACATCGTGCCTGGTGTTCAGCAAGCCGAGTAATACGCTTTCAAGACGGGTACTGCGCGTGTAGTCTTTTTCATTCGGATACGGTGGTGAGGTGATCACAATTCCAATTGGGGGGCATTGCGCTAATGATGAGAGCAGACGTGCATCGTCATGATAGACATGCGCTGGCGGAAATGGTGCACGGTGTCTGCCCCGAATCGTGTTCACATCGTCGATCATGCGCTGAATCATGCGGGCAAACGCCCCCAAGACATCCGCATCATCACGTGGTGGAAGACGGTACACCTCTGGCCCAAATCCGACATTGCCAGCAGTGGTTACGATGACGTTGGCGAGAGCGAGGCGCATGAAGTCGGTGATGATCGCATCGCCACCCATCGTTTCAATGGCAAAGCGAAGGGCAAGCACGCGAAGGAGTGGTTTGGGACTGATGAACCCTTTGGGAATAAGGGCAGCCACTGTAGGTGGGAGCAGCTCGTCTGGATTGAACTGTTCGACGTACCGCTATATTGTCGGCGTCGTTCGGCGAACACGTTGTGGAGAGAATAAGGTCAGTTGTTGGAGATTGTCTGATCGATTCGCGAGACCGACGTACGCAAGGCATGCCTCGGCAAGCTCAAGCACATCGTCGAGCTGGCAACGTACCGCTTCCAGATCAATATCCCACGCGAGTTTCACGTGCGTTGCCAGCAGCGCGATGGGATTAGCATCAGTACTGATCGTTGTAAATCCGTGCAGGCGTGCTTCGACCGGTGTTGTTGCTGTTCCACAGAACGGATCACAGACCCAATCGCGCTCAGGATCGGCGCCGAGACGTTGTACATATTCGCGCACAAGGTGTGGCGGATATCCGAGAACAAAACGATACCAACCATGAATTGCTGCATCTTCCGGTTGTAGTTGATTTTTTACGACGGATGCCGCTGCCGGTGATGCGGCTATGGTTGTGGGATTGTCAACGGCATCTGCTGGCTTATCCATCATGATCTGCCTGACCTGAAATACTTACGGCAATAAAAACATCTGTATCTCGCCATTTCGCGCATTGCGCGCTGTGATACGATAGCGAATCTGTCCCTGTGCGTCGCTACGTAGGGGGCCACTTCGGGTAACCTGCGTGCCCGGACGAGCGGCAAGCACAAATGAAACAGAGCCATCGGGTTGAAGGAGTGCGATCTGGAGATCACCTGACTCGACGGCGACCATTACAATCGCCTGCACCTCGGTATTCGCCGGTAACGCTGGCAGCCGATATTCGTCGCTGCCTTCAGCACTCACAAATGTGGTAAAAATACTGGCCGTTCCACCTTCCTGAGCAATGGTGGTCTGTTCGCCGCTGATGAGCAGGCAACCGCTGAGCAGAACGGCACACCCGATCATCCAGATGATGACTGCCCAGCGGATCGCTGCTGATCGAAACGTGTCGTGTGTCGTGCTGCCTGACCATGGGTTCACCGCGGAACCGATAAGGACTCCTTTCCGACTAGCCATACGACTCGGGGCGATAATCAACGGTATACGTCGCCTCTTCAGGAACCAGCTCGATCCGCAATGGTCGGCGCGAAACCAGGCGAATGCTGGCGCCACAATTACGATTTGCGCAGACGACCTGTCCTCCAATGGGAACGTAAGGAAAGATAGCCAGTTTCTGTTTGCACGATGGGCATTTGACGATTTCTACAGACATAGTAGCCCCTGTCAACAAAGCTATCGCAGTGTCACGAGCAACAGGTTGCAAGATAGCGTGTACCTGTGGCGGTACTCGCATCGTGAGCAGATGACCGACGGTTCATGACTTTGATTCGGCGAAGAGTGCATCGACAAATGTCTGTGCATCGAAGAGGGCCAGATCGTCGAGCTTCTCGCCAGTACCGATATATCGAATCGGGCGCTCGATGTCTTGGGCAATGGCAAACGCAATACCGCCTTTGGCCGTTCCATCCATCTTGGTGATAGCTACGTCGGTGACACCGGCCGCCTTGAGAAAGGCTTTGGCCTGCAAAACACCATTCTGGCCGGTCGTGGCATCGATCACCAGGATGGTTTCGTGGGGTGCGCCGGGTAGTTTACGAGCAATGATATTGCGGATTTTTTCTAGCTCTTGCATCAGGTTGTATTTCGCGTGCAGGCGACCGGCCGTATCGACGATCAGGATGTCTACTTCCTGCTCAAGGGCAGCATCGATGGCCTTATACACGACAGCGGCAGCATCAGCGCCCTGACCAAGGCTCACACATGGCACCCCAGCACGCTCGGCCCAGGTTTCAAGCTGCTCAGTTGCTGCAGCCCGGAAGGTGTCACCGGCGGCTAACAGCACCTTCTTCCCAAAACGATTCTTGTACCGATGGGCCAGTTTTGCAATCAGCGTGGTTTTACCGGCGCCATTGACTCCAACCACGAGTATGACATACGGTTTGGCATCGGGCCGTTTCTGTCCGGCATACTCGGCAAACGTGCGTACCATCTCGGCCTTGAGCATGTCGCGGGCTTCACGGGCTTTTTTGACCCCGTAGCGGTTCACCCGGTCGATAGTTCGGTTCACCAGATATTGGGTCGTTTCCAGACCAACATCAGCCTGGATCAATGCCTCTTCCAGTTCATCCCAAAGCTGATCGGTGATCGGGTCATCACTGGCAAAGAGCTGGGCGATACGGCCAAAGATCCCTTTGCGTGATTTCTCAAGTGAAGCGGCAACCTGTGCTTCTTCACGCGCAGCCTCTTCCTCGCTGCGCGGTGCATCCTGGGCGCGCCCAAACAAACGGCGAAACATACCGTGTTCCCCTTCGTAACTATTGCTGAAGGCGTGAACAACCCGCATCAATAACAGAGTTGTTCTTCGCTGTACGACCTGTGCATCGTTCAGATCAGGCACGTTGGCCGACAGCAGAAGCTACTGTAACCTGCGCTTCTGTTTGATTATAGCTGATCCCTGTTGGTGGTGTCACAGCAAATGCCGTCGCCGCCTGCCACCAGATGGCAACCGTTGCCTGACTTGAACCGTACCAGAGGCGATCTGGTCTGGGATCGTGACGCAGGCCGGGGATAACGATTTGCAATGATCCTGGCAAGAGGCCATATTCCAGTGGAACGACCCCATCGCCCCACTGCGCTCCTTCACCGCTAATCAGGCGATAACTCTGGTAAGCACCGCGTTCTGGTGGGGGACCATCAGGATCACCGAAGATACTACGCCCGATAACACTCACATATCGAACGCTCGACCAGTAAGCCCCTGGATAGTGTTGTTCAGCCCAGCGAATCTGGCTTAACCCGCCAATTCGTCCATCCCGCACCGCTCGTTGCGGTGTGCCCAGGGTGATCAACATATTGACCCGTCGGTAGCCGGAATAGACGCGCTGGCGATACGGCTGGTCACCGAGAAAAATCCGCGCTAGCACACCACCGGCACTATGGGCGACCAGTGTCACTTGCTGACTGCCGGTTGTCGTCATGGCTTGATGAACCGCTCGATCAAGTTTGTCGAGTAGACCAGCGTAACTGTCGAACACGACAACCTGCGCCCAATCCCAGCGGTTGATAGGGGTGATAAACACCGGTTGACCACTAAGGTCGGCCAGATAGTTACGGAGCGGCTCGTAGAGTGATGGATTGCTCCCGAATCCACCCACGATGAGAATAGGGGTCTGTTTTGTGAACGATGTTGTCATCGGCATATCCTTGTGAATGAAGAGAGCATTGCCGATCATTTACCCGGCATAGCTCCCTCTACCCCATGAGTTTAGTTTACACGCGCAAACGATACGTGATAGTCGCAGCATGTCTTTCGTATCAGAAGGCGATTCGCTGTAAATATCTTCGCACTGGTAGTATACTATGAACAGAGATTGCACAGCAATTGTACGAGAGGCTCATTATGGAATTAAACATCAACGGCCAACGTTACACCATTGCCGATGAACCGGCACGTCCACTGCTCTACGTATTACGCGATGAACTAGGGTTGACGGGAACTAAATTCGGTTGTGGCGCCGGTATCTGCGGCGCCTGTACCGTTCATGTGAACGGCAAGGCGACACGCAGTTGCCAGACGATGGTCACAACGCTTGCCGACGCCCAGATTACAACTATCGAAGGATTAGCCACCGGTGAGCAACTACATCCAGTACAACAGGCCTTTCTCGAACTTCAGGTTCCCCAATGTGGCTGGTGTATGAGCGGTCAGATGATGACGGCTGCTGCACTATTGGCAGCGAATCCCAATCCAACTTATGAAGAGATGATCGCCGCGATGCGCTACAACTACTGTCGATGTGGAACGTATGCCCGTATCGGACGGGCGGTTATGCGCGCAGCCGAGCTGATGAGGGGGCAAAAGGTATGAAAAAAGAGACACGTCCACAGCGCTGGCGAATGTCGCGGCGAGGCTTTCTCATTGGCCTGGGAGTTGTCGGTGGCGGTCTGGCTCTTGGTGCCGTGTTCGGCTTACCGGCAGCGCGTTTGATGTTGGCCGATATGTTTGGTGATGTGATCGAGATTCCATCCACGATGCCTCGCGAACCCGATCTCTGGTTCACGATCCGGCCAGACGGTCAGGTGCTGATGACTATGCCGAAGGTGGAAATGGGGCAGGGAGTGCATACGGCGCTGGCCCAGATCGCAGCCGAAGAGTTGGGCGTGGCCTGGGAGCAGATGCAGGTCGTGCAGAGCAGTTCTCGTGGCCCGATAGCCGATGGCGCCGGTACCAGTGCTTCGTACTCGGTGATTTCGCTCTTTCCCGTGCTACGGGAAGTAGCAGCGACGTTACGCGAGATGATCCGTGCTGCGGGAGCCGAGCAGCTCGGCATTCCCCTGTCTCAGACTCGTATCGAGCGCGGGGTTGTCATCGATGCTGAACGGCCCGAACGCCAGATTACGTTCGGCGAACTCGTTGCTCAAGAGCGCGATTGGCAACTACCATCTGAAGCGGCGCCGCTCACCCCACCCGAACGCTGGCAGATGATCGGTCAGCCGCTCCCCCGGCTCGATCTGCCGGCCAAGATTCGGGGCACGGCAGTGTACGGCTATGATGTTCGCGTCGATGGAATGTTGTACGGTGCAGTGGCTCGTCCACCCCGTCTCGGCGCCAGACTTCGCCGGGCAGCTCCAGGAACGGCGCGCAATCGACCGGGTGTGATTGAGGTTGTGATCCGCGACGATTTTGCCGGGGTTGTCGCCGAATCGCGTCTGACCGCCTATGCAGCGCTCAATGATGTAGAGCTTGACTGGGAGTTACCACCACCGTTTGATCTGCAAGATATTGAGCAACGATTGGCCGCCCAGGCCGGAGCGGGGACGGTGATTCAACGTCAGGGTGATGCACCGGCAATGTTGCGTGGCGGGCAAGTCATTGAGGCGACGTACCGCACACCGCTGGCGGCACACGCCAACCTTGAACCACAAGCTGCATTAGTTGACGTTCAACCAGATCGGGTGCGGGCCTGGGTCAGTACCCAATCACCGGTGCAGGTTGCCCGTACACTGGCGCAAGTGCTCGGACGCAAGCCCGAAGCAGTTGAGGTAACACCAACCTACCTGGGCGGTGGTTTCGGGCGCAAAGTCACTACAACGGTTGCTACCGAGGCAGCGTTGTTGTCGGCAGCAGTCGGACGACCGGTACACGTTGGTTGGACTCGCACCGAAGAGTTTCGCTACGGGTACCTGCGTCCACCAACGTATGCTACATTTCGCGCAACGCTCGACCAAGGTGGTCAGATTATTGCTCTTGAACAGCGCCATGTGAGCGGCAATGTGCTGTTCGATCTCTTTCCGGCCCCGCTGCGCTGGCTTTTCGGGAGTGACTTTGGCGGGTGGCGCGGCGCCCGTCTCGTGTATGCAATCCCTAATCTGCTGGTTACCGCGCAGACGGTAGAATTGCCGTTACCAACCGGCCCGTGGCGTGGGTTAGGACTCCTGGCAAACGTCTTTGCCGTCGAGAGTTTCATCGACGAGTTGGCTACAGCAGCGGGGATTGATCCGCTTGATTTTCGGCTCCGTCATCTACCGGCAAACGAGCTGGGCCAACGCTTCCGTACAGCACTCGAAACCGTAGCGACCATGTCCGGCTGGCGAGAGGCGCCTCCTCCCGGTCGCGCTCGTGGTATTGCCTGTAGTATTGATGCCGGGACGATAGCGGCCCACGTTGCCGAAGTCGGTCTGGTTGATAATCGGCCACGGGTCTATCGAGTGTGGGCAGCCATTGATCCAGGGGTGGCGATTAACCCCGACGGCCTGGCAGCTCAGACCGAGGGCGGGATTATGATGGGGTTGAGTGCTGCATTGCTTGAGCAGGTCACGATTAGCGATGGCAGAATTGAAGCCGGAAACTTTGATCGTTATCCGCTGCTCACCATTGCTGATGCGCCAGAGGTGTTCGTGCAGATTCTCCGCAGCGGTGATCAACCGTTTGGTGGCGGCGAACCACCGATGGGGCCGATTGCCGCCGCCGTCGCTAATGCGTTAGCCGCCCTCACTGGTGAACGCCGCCGCGAATGGCCGCTGGTCTAGCTGCAAGGTCTGTGCTCGTTTTACATACGAACGAGACGAAACTTGCCATTGATCTGGACGGGGGATGCTGATCGTATCCGTCATACCGTAGGGGCAGGTTTCAAACCTGCCCTTATTAGCAGGTCGTATCCGTCATACCGTAGGGGCAGGTTTCAACCCTGTGCTTATTAGCTGGTCGTATCCGTCATACCGTAGGGGTAGGTTTCAACCCTGTGCTTATTAGCAGGTCGTATCCGTCATACCGTAGGGGCAGGTTTCAACCCTGTGCTTATTAGCAGGTCGTATCCGTCATACCGTAGGGGCAGGTTTCAACCCTGTGCTTATTAGCAGGTCGTATCCGACATACCGTAGGGGCAGGTTTCAACCCTGTGCTTATTAGCAGGTCGTATCCGACATACCGTAGGGGTAGGTTTCAACCCTGTGCTTATTAGCAGGTCGTATCCGACATACCGTAGGGGCAGGTTTCAACCCTGTGCTTATTAGCAGGTCGTATCCGTCATACCGTAGGGGCAGGTTTCAAACCTGTCCTCGTTGGCGTGCTGATATGACCCGACAGAGGTTGAGCCAACTACTCATAGACCGTCTATGAGCGACTAGCTCTGCGCTGTCAGCACGTTAAGCCCCGACCGAGACAGTGATAGAGCTTCGCGCCGGGCAACGCTCGCAGCAACATCTACGTGCGTCTTCAAGCCTTCGCATCGGGGAGTGATGCTTCATCAGGGTGGACTCAAGCAAGGAATAGATTCGCCTGTCGCCTGAAAGTCAAGGTATTCAGCCAACTTAGCAGCTAGAAAGATGTCGTCACGGATTGTCTCAAATCCTTCGCGGGTCATTGGCACATTATCTCGGCACAACCCGACCGTTCCTGCTTCCACCATTAGCTCATCACGATGCTGCCTTTCTGTGAGCCATGACCGCAGGGCAGGCGCAAAGTGTTCTGTACCCTCGGCGATGTCACAGGCGGCGTTTCATTTCGAAGGTTTGAAACCTCTCTTTGCTGTGAGATGATTACAGGTTGGCAATCACACGCTTGTTCGTGACAGCAAATTCGGTTGTAAGGAGAATGATCAACGCCTGAACTCCTAGAAAAATCGAGGATAGGAAAAACCATATGGCGGTTAGCAACAAGAACCCCGCAAGTAACCCCGATGTCATATCACCTTTACCACCTGTCATAAGGGCGTAAACAACGAAGCCGACGCTCACTACGAAAGAAAACACTGAAGGTAAAAACACAGCAGGATGCACATTGGCAGTAAAAAGGACCTTTTCGTTCGGCATTAGATTGTCTTGGATGTAGCCCATAGTCAATTCTCCCGGTTCGTTACTCAGTTATGCCTATCGAACAATGCCTGCTTGCTCTCTTGAATTCAAGAAGACGGCTAACGGCTCGCGCATTAGCCGTCGCGAGCGAGCGAAGCGCTGTTGGCTGGAAGCGCGTGTTGAGCGGCTCCTTGCAATTGCGGCTTTTCTGGAACTACAATCTTCCTGCTTAACCAAAGATGCCGAGAATATCCCAACGGTCTTTCCACGGTTCAAGTCTGCGCTCATCAATCGAGTGGTGCGTTGAATCGGGATTCCCAGGACGTATTCCACCGTGTTTGTTCAGATACGCCTGGTGTGTTTTGTAGATATTATCTTTTATCCACCATTCTGGCACAATCCAGTAGCGTGGGGGTGTGTTGGTATCACCCAAATTGACAAACACCCAAAAGTGAGTTTCATCGGCTTTTGGAGACATTGGCTGACTATCAACGATACTTGAATGCCAGTTCTTCCCACCACGCTTCGTCTTCACTTGAATGTAAACGGTGCGGCTGCTATCGCAGTTGGACGCAATGATGTCGATCTTGGGCATATTTCCAGCAACAGTCACGGCAAATGCACCGCGTTTGTTTCGTTCAGCCGCGACAAAATACTCGCCTGCTTGCGCAACTTGTTGAATGCTTGATCCACGTGACTCTGCCACTACAGAATACTACTGTCCAGATACAGCCGTCCAACGGCTTGCGGTTCAGCCGCCCCACGCAAGGTACCGCATCCCACACCACCAAGCCCGCAAACAAGATGACACGCGGGATCGAGCCGAAGGCGTTCGACTGGATGCGCTTGTTATGCGGCGTGCGGATTGGGCAAAGCCAACGCACCCTGCCGCGCATACCCGCCCGCCACACGCACCCGTACACACGACGCTGCGTGCACGTTGACGTCAAGAAGCACGTGCCTGAACGCGACACAGATCGCACACGCCGCTTTGCATTCTGCTGGTGACGCGCCGTATAACGACCTGCGCTTCAGCCGCCGCGAAGCGAGCGCAGCGAGCGAAGCGGTCGGCTGGAAGCGCAGGTTAGCCCGCTCTATATACTGAGATACAGGACCACTGCCCAGCAACCTTTCGGAGAATTACAAAACTGCAGCAATCTATTCTGGGCATTGGGGCTTATCAAGACTACCCAACAGGCGCTTCCAGCCGACGCCACCTATCGGTGCTACGACTGCACGTGTCCATTGGCCACACAACGATTAGCTATCTACTTTAGCCTTTATGGTTCTACAACATAGAACTCAAGATACCCACAGGATGGGCAATAATACGGCTTGATATCGGATCCTCTTAGCACAGTTCCGATTCCTGTCTTTTCGGCGAAGGCGTCTCCTTTCTTCACCACTTTGAGTAATGGTGCGAAAGGCCCCAACGCAGCCTCAAGCAACTCTGTTTGACACTTCGGGCATTTCATTAGGAACCCTCCTCTATCGTTGGATTTAGAGCGGGCTAACGGTTTGTGCTTCACCTGCGCCGCGAAGCGCAGCGGAGCGGCGTCAGGTGCAAGCGCGTGTTGGGCGCTTTATAATATGTTCAAAATGAATTCGATAATTCGCACCACAACTACGAAAATTCCGAGAACCATAAAGAATAAGACAAACGTATTCCATACCAAGTCTGAGATTTTGGGTTTTATAAAGTCCACTGTTTCTGTTATTCCTGAAAAACAGGTATTGACATTGTGCACCATCTGGTCTTTTTCAATAAATCCAAGTTCAACACATGCTTGGGTGTCGTTCTTCAGACGCTCAAAATTCCGAAACTTTATGGGCAGACTAATAGCAGTATAAAAGTCTGCCCTATCTTGTAGTTGAAAATGTAGATGGGGTTCTGAAGAATGTCCCGAATGCCCACATTCTCCTATTTTCTGTCCCGTGACAACAGCTTCGCCTTTTTTACCGTTATACTGCCCGCTTTTAGATGAGCGTAAAGAGTGTATCTACCAGAATCGTGCCTTATCACGACATAGTTTCCACGTATATCAGGAGTTTTTATATCTACCCATCCCATTCCTGCTCGATGATAATCCTTGATGTCATTCCGCACATCCACTACGATCCCATCGGATGCTGCAAGGATAGGTTTTCCAAAAGCCAGATGGTTTTCTGGTCTGTTTGAAGAACCTCGATATGTTTTCCCGGCATCGTCAACCACTACAAAATCATAAGCATACCTTTGTCCTACGATATCCCACGAATGGGATGTTTGTTTACGAATACCACCATTCGCAACTTTCCAGGTTCCTTCGAATGGCAGAACAAAAGTTACAGTGTCATCGTACATGACACCTTTCACGACAGATCGACTAATAGCTATGTATTGTCCCACTGTTTGTCGCAAAGTCTGTACTAATCCAAACGGATTCAAAAATGACCATATAAAGACTGATAAGAAATACTCAAAGAGTATTTTTAGCGACGTTACAAAAGACATTGCTCTTTCCTCTCGATCATTTCAGGGCAAGCACCCGACGGTACTAAGCTCAGCCGCTGCGACCTAGGGTGGAGGCTGGATGTGCCGGTTGTGTGGGGCTCAGGATAGCTTTCTTGGGTTGCACATCGCGAAGGGTCACTCATTTGGATAAGTAGAAGAAAATTGAGCAAGGCCATACACAGTAACAATGAGCTGGCTCTGAATAGAGGTCGAACGTGTGCGTAACGCTTTGGCATCGCTCTCTCCTTCCAAATTATGGAACAAGAAAGTGGAAGGCCATCTTGATCACCTTCAGCCTGTCCACCCAAACGAAGTTATCCAGTTGGAAGATTGAGTCAATGGTATCTGCGCCATCGGTCCCCCCGTGACCTGCACCAGATAAGCCAAGGACTGGAGGCGGAGGTACTTAAGAACAACCAGCCACTTTCCTTCCGGCGACCAGGCTTAAGGAATCAAGAATTTGTCTCCATTATAGGCTCTGTTGGTATCACGTGCCTCTGGCCCGTTCGTAGATCAATCCGCTCCAGGTGAGCTGGCTGCCCGGGCTGGGAAGGGATATGAACGAAAATACTCTGGGCAGCGGGAGACCAGACTGCGGCATATTGATTGAGAGGCTGGTCTCCTGTTGCTCCGCTCACGATTGTCTTTTGCTCTTGCCCATCTACACGGAGCACAATAAGGGCGTATTGACCTTTATCCAAAACCTTAAGGAGGACTTTGGTCCCGTCCGGCGAAAGTGAAGCGCTCTGGATGAGGTACTGGGAAGGGAGGGAGGCCTGAAACCGGGTTAATCCGCCGGCCCTGTCTACCGTCCAAAGCTCCCATTGACCCTGAAGGGTTCCTATCGCATAATAGAATTGCCGCCCATCCACGGACCAACCGAGTGGTTGGAGGCCATAAGCAGGTTCATCACTCAGCAACAGCCTCTGTTCTGTTCCATCGGCTGTTACCAGGTAGAGTTCTATCCAAAATGGTACTTGAGGGTTCTCCAGTGCAACTAAGTGACCAAATGCTAAAGCGCGACCGTTAGGCGTCTACATAGCCAGGCAACCTACCTGATTTGCTATATGATGAAGGCCTGTACCGTCCAGGTCAATCACCCACAGTTTCCTTCCGGCAGTTCGTGCAGCTCTCTCGCTAGCATTAGGAGTGATGACAAGGCAAGCAATCTTATCCCGGTCAGGAGAAACAGCCCCTTACACGCCATAACCTACCTTATGGGCGAAGGTGGTAAGTACTCTCCGCAATGTCGGATTCGTGGCGCTAGCCAGCCAGATCGTCGTGGTTCCAGAAAGAGCGTCTGTTTCTCCATACACCATTCAGGCCGGGTGGCAGCGGCCCTGATGGTGTGGGCACAGATGTGGAGTGTATGAAAAGCTGGCGGTGTGATAGTCGCCTATGGCTTAGATACTGCGATTGACGTTCCAGATGGCGTCGGAGTTTTCGGCATTGGATAGGGCAGCGAGGTAACGGTCATCGTAGGAGGTGAAGGCTTCGGTAGGATGGTGGGCGATGGTATCATGGGTGTGGGCTTTGGGGGATGCGTTGGCGTCTCGATAAGGGATTGGAAGGTTTGAAATCCCAGTTGCGCTCCCTCCCGCAGCTGGTTCAGGGTCATGGAAAGAACCACTGCCAGGCCTACAAGCACCAGCAGGCCCAACAAACTTCCTACGATGGTGAACATGCGTTTCATGCTGCGCTTCCAATCGATTCGTGTATGCGCTCCGCTGCAAGTTCGGTCACGCACACAGCGGCCTAACGGCCCGCGCATCACCTGTGTCGCGAAGCGCAATCGGCTCGATGCGCATATTAGCTGCCTTCTCGTTGAGGAGTTCCCTGCTGCCCAGGCTGAGCATCAGCTTGCATATAATGCTCAACAATTTGGGTTATCTTCTTGCGGACTTTAATGGGTTCAACAATTGCTCTAAAACTCTCTCGTGTACCTCCCGTTCCGGTAACCGTGACCGTTCCGAAGTTCAACAATCTGCCCAGTATGTTCTGGTGTACCGAGATACTTTCCACTTTGGGCAACAATATCTCGAGCGTATGTCTGCGAATAAGGCCCCTTTTGGCAATCACACGCTGGTTCGTGACAGCAAATTCGGTTGTAAGGAGAATGATCAACGCCTGAACTCCTAGAAAAATCGAGGATAGGAAAAACCATATGGCAGTTAGCAACAAGAACCCCGCAAGTAACCCCGATGTCATATCACCTTTACCACCTGTCATAAGGGCGTAAACAACGAAGCCGACGCTCACTACGAAAGAAAACACTGAAGGTAAAAACACAGCAGGATGCACATTGGCAGTAAAAAGGACCTTTTCGTTCGGCATTAGATTGTCTTGGATGTAGCCCATAGTCAATTCTCCCGGTTCGTTACTCAGTTATGCCTATCGAACAATGCCTGCTTGCTCTCTTGAATTCAAGAAGACGGCTAACGGCTCGCGCATTAGCCGTCGCGAGCGAGCGAAGCGCTGTTGGCTGGAAGCGCGTGTTGAGCGGCTCCTTGCAATTGCGGCTTTTCTGGAACTACAATCTTCCTGCTTAACCAAAGATGCCGAGAATATCCCAACGGTCTTTCCACGGTTCAAGTCTGCGCTCATCAATCGAGTGGTGCGTTGAATCGGGATTCCCAGGACGTATTCCACCGTGTTTGTTCAGATACGCCTGGTGTGTTTTGTAGATATTATCTTTTATCCACCATTCTGGCACAATCCAGTAGCGTGGGGGTGTGTTGGTATCACCCAAATTGACAAACACCCAAAAGTGAGTTTCATCGGCTTTTGGAGACATTGGCTGACTATCAACGATACTTGAATGCCAGTTCTTCCCACCACGCTTCGTCTTCACTTGAATGTAAACGGTGCGGCTGCTATCGCAGTTGGACGCAATGATGTCGATCTTGGGCATATTTCCAGCAACAGTCACGGCAAATGCACCGCGTTTGTTTCGTTCAGCCGCGACAAAATACTCGCCCGCTCGCGCAACTTGTTGAATGCTTGATCCACGTGACTCTGCCACTACAGAATACTCCTGTACTGTTCAGATACGTGTTGACATAGCCCAATGATAGCACAAAACAGTTCTTCCCACCACGCTTCGTCTTCACTTGAATGTAAACGGTGCGGCTGCTATCGCAGTTGGACGCAATGATGTCGATCTTGGGCATATTTCCAGCAACAGTCACGGCAAATGCACCGCGTTTGTTTCGTTCAGCCGCGACAAAATACTCGCCTGCTTGCGCAACTTGTTGAATGCTTGATCCACGTGACTCTGCCACTACAGAATACTACTGTCCAGATACAGCCGTCCAACGGCTTGCGGTTCAGCCGCCCCACGCAAGGTACCGCATCCCACACCACCAAGCCCGCAAACAAGATGACACGCGGGATCGAGCCGAAGGCGTTCGACTGGATGCGCTTGTTATGCGGCGTGCGGATTGGGCAAAGCCAACGCACCCTGCCGCGCACACCCGCCCGCCACACGCACCCGTACACACGACGCTGCGTGCACGTTGACGTCAAGAAGCACGTGCCTGAACGCGACACAGATCGCACACGCCGCTTTGCATTCTGCTGGTGACGCGCCGTATAATATAAACTGAGCTGAGCCGCCGTGCGGAGCGTCAGCGGAGCAACGTGGGCTCTAGCGCGAGGTTAGTCCGCCGTACTGTGGTTATGCACTCCTACGATGTCTCATATTCGCCCGTCTCCTCCAAAAGATATTGCTGCATTGTTCCCTGCGGAATAATGATCCCCTTTGTGCCTTCAGTGATAAGCTCACTATACAAATCCCTCACGGCATCTTCTTCGGCTCCGTTAAGAAAGCGGAACGCTGACGTCGCAAGGTACGACCGATCAATCTCAAAAGCAATCCATCTCCGCCCCAAAGCTTCCGCCACTGCGCCTGTCGTGTTAGAACCGGCAAAAATGTCTAAAACGGTATCTCCTACATCGGTGAGAAAGTGGATAAAAAACTCTGGGAGCTTCTCAGGGAACCTGGCCGGGTGACCATTGATGCCAACAATCTGACAGCATCTGAGGTATCGCGAGTTGCTCTCAGTATTAGGAATTTGAAGAAGATTTGGCGGGATCGCTCCACCCTTATCCTCCGCAAAACGGCTACTGATGTCGTGTCCAGACGGTCTCTTCTTAGGTGAATAGTATTTGTCGCTGTTCTGCAGCAGAAGCTTCATTCGCTCAGAATAAGGCAGCAGAACTTTGGTAATATCAGCCTTGGGAAAGTCCGTCTTAGAAAACCACCATATGGTATTGACTGCGTCCTTTGCGCGAATTTTGCGTTTGTTCACCCACTCTATAGGGGATGGTAATTTGGATGGGTTAAACCAGAAGAACTCCTCGGCAAGATTCCAGCCTAGATCGTCACACATTCTGATGAGAACGCGATAATTATAGAGCGAGCGAACCGGTCTCCCTCTGCGGTAAGCACCTCCAAGGTCCAGTACAAAACTGCCTGAGCTTTTCAGTACACGTTTTATTTCGATGGCGAACGATAAAAGCCAATCTACATACTCATCCTGATCAACATTACCATATTCTTTCTGACGTTGCAGAGCAAACGGTGGCGACGTGAGCACAAGGTCAATGCTCTCATCAGGAAGCCCCTGCAGCAGCTCAAGAGCATCGCCGACATAGGCTGCTCCATAACGAGTCGTATATAGCGGCTCCGGCAGAGATTCCATCAGTATTCCTCCAGGTTGTAGACCCAACTCGTCATAATTTTCCACAGGACTGTTACGGCGAAATATACCTCTGAGTCTCGCGCCCTCAGTTTCTCTATCTGGTTGATGTATCTTTGCTGATCTTGTGTGCCAAGGATGTATGATACCCAATGACGGACGTCCTCATCATCGGTGAGTGCGTTGAGCAAGTCCTCAAGTTTGAAGTTCCCTGACTTGCTCAATGACTTGCTCAATGCCCAAGCTATTCCCGGCCGTTTATCTGGAGCAGCCCGAGGAAACTCTTTCACGATCTCTCCGGTAAAACGTGAGGCCAATTTCGCGAGAGCTCTGGCGGCCTCGATGCGAATACCCTCATCCACGGCAGAAAAGCTATCGATCAGAACATGCAGAGCCAAGCTGTTGTCAAGTTCACCGAGCGCCCAAGCAGCTCCGGCGCGAATTTCAGGATGTTGCTGGTTATCACTCACAACGCGGCATAACAGTCTGCAAGATGTATCGTTCAGGATCTCTCCCAAAACAATAACAGCTTCCAGTCTATTTTGGAGATAGTCATCTGTCAAACATCGTTCAATGAACGACCACCCTTGTTCTTCATTGTGACGAGCAAGGCCTGCGGCTGCTTCAAGCCTTACATAGATGTGCTCATTGCCCGCATTGACCCTATCAATGAGCGCCTTGGAAACACTCGCTGATTCGAAGGTGGATAAAGCTTTTGCTGCGGTGTATCGCTTGCTCAGAGACGGGCTTAAAAGCTGAGCAATATAATAATCCTTCTGATCGGTTTTTCGCGAGCAGGGGAATTGCTTGACTACAGGGATGACTGCTGCGAGCAGTTGATGTTCAGAAATGACATCTCCTTCACGAACAAGAGGATTCAGATGAAGCCCTTGCTTAGACAGGCTCAATGTGATCATTCTACTATCGTTTTGTCTGCGATATTGAATGCGATCGTTGGTAACGGTCTCAACGATACCTGCAGATTTCGCAACTGCGGCAGGCCAACTGATTCTGGTCTCGAATCCTTCTTCCGCACCTTTTGGTTTCACGAGAACAATAAGGTTGTTTCTCTGGGCAGAACGGAGATCATGAACGGAGATATACTGGACAAGCTCATCGGCTTACCAGTCTATTGGCCTGTCGCTAACCCGCCTGCAAATCACCAATGCTACAAAGTCGCTGTCGTTAAGGCCATAATCCCAACCTCGTTCTGGATCGGACAATGAATGCGACATAGAGATTTCAAAAGTAGTCTTGGCTCTGGATTCGACCCTACGACCACAAGCTACGCAGAGAATATCAGGCACCCTGATCCGCTTAATCTTGATATTCTTCCAAATTTTGAAGCTCATTGAGCCACGCTCAAGTTCGAGGGGGTTGTGCCCTTGAGCTCTCAGATGCTCAAAGACTCGATGTGTCCCTACCGCACCCATCGAAATCTTCTCAAGAAAGCTGACATCAGATTTGAACGCCCAACGGTTGGCCATTATCTTGACTCACCTTAAACTTCTCTTACATGCATTGCTTACACCCGCACGTACAAGATCGCACAGCTCATCACAGCAGGCGGGCTAACGGTCTGCGCTTCACCTGCGCCGCGAAGTGCAGCGGAGCGGCGTCAGGTGAAGCGCGTTTTAGCCAGCCCCTTTTACCCATTGCCAAAGTAATCCGAATCAACTCGTTTAAGTTGGTAAGTCGTTACTGTAGTAACACCTACATCGTAGTCTATCATTAACTCAGCTAGACGTTTTCCGTCAATCAGGACAATCTTAGCATCAATGCTTGATACATATTCCACAGCTTCTTTAGAAAACGATGAAGTTGTAATAAAGACTCCTTTCTTCGATCGTTTCCCCATAAGTGCTCCAACAAACTTCTGTATCTCAGGTCTTCCCACAACATTGTCCCATCTTTTGGCTTGTATATAGATGGTGTCAAGCCCAAGTCTATCTTCATCAATAATGCCATCTATCCCCTCATCGCCTACTTGTCCTACTGCTCTTGCCGCATCACGACGCGACCCCCCGTATCCCATACTTACAAGAAGCTCGACCACAAGACGTTCAAAAAACGAAGGAGAGCTTTGCTTGACCAATCCCAACAGTTCTTGAGCTAAACCGTCTCGTATTTCTTCATAGGCATCTTCAAGAATTTCTTCTGGTGTTTTCTCTTCTTCATTGTTCCTTGATTCTTTGGGTCTGCGACGCACACCCTCGCGTTCTCGGAATTCAACATATTCAGGAAATTGCTCGAGAAATCTCGTATCAATTCGTGATGGATTACTTGCCAGTACTTGCTTACCACGCTCAGTTATTCTGTAATATGAGCGGCGTGACATTTCAAAAAGTCCCGCTTTAGTCAAATAAGTTCTGGCCCAACCTACCCGATTGTAAAAGATTTTCTGCTTGCCGCTGGGTGACAAAGTGTTTAACTCATCTTGACTAAGAGCAAATTTCTTAGCAAGGGTACTCATTAAATCCTGAACGGAGTGCTCTTGCTCGTCACTAAAACATTGCAAGAGCGGAAGCATAATCGTTTGGAAATTTGGTATTGACATATTTCTCTCCAAAGGACTAGGGCTGCCTAACGGCCTGTGCTTCACCTGCGCCGCGCAGCGCAGCGGCGTCAGGTGGAAGCGCGTGTTGGGCAGCTATTTTTGTGTTCCTGACCATTGGTTAGCCAGCTTTATCACCTTTCGCGTCGCAACGGGCACAAAGGCTGCCCCCGCAATGATTACTGTTCCCAAGTAATAGCGCCACACCCAACCATCTTCACGAAATATAAGGGGATGGTAATCGGTTGTCAATGAGCTGGTTCCCAGGTTGACAATCGTCCATGCGTAGGTAGCCGGTATCATTTGCACTGGAGCAAGCCAGAGTAACCGTTGTAGCCAGTGAAGGTAGCGTTCTGGGGGCATTCGTTTAGGAAATTGACCTGACATCTCATAATTGCTGACCCATATGAGGGGCATCCACATCATGAGTAAGAGGATCTCAGAGACTTTGTGCGCAAATATAGGTCCACTCAAGAAGCCGATCCAGCCCAATGAAGGGATATCTTGCTGAGCTAAGCGGAAGAAATCCCACGCCAGAAATATGCCCCCGATCGCTCATACGAGGCTCATCATGCGGTCATTACGAGCTAACTGCTCAGGAGTCATTGGCCTGAAGAGTCGCATCTTCATCCTCCCATCTCATGTAATTTTCACTGTGCATCCGCCTAATGGCACCGAGCTCAGCCGCTGCGACCGAGCGCAGCGAGGGAGCAGTCGGCTGGGACGAGTTGTTAGGCGCAATTCTATTTCTTCTGAGTAGTGACTGCTACAAGCCACCGTCTTCCTGCTTCCGTAATCTCCCATACCCCACGCGGAGAGTCTGATGACATCAAGCCCTCTTTCACCATTGCATTTCGTGCCCATTGAGCGGTATTACGCCAACGAGGTAGGGTGGGGTCTGAGGGCAATGTAGAACGGTCGTAGGCATTTAACCGGCCTCGCATTTTCGCTTCTACTTTATCCAAAACATCTGACATAGGAGCAGAGCCGCCTAATTCAACCAGGCTTTGGAGTACGGGATACGAAAAGTGTCTTCAGAGGTACGTAGACCACGCTTCAATCTCTCAGCGACTTTTCTGCTTCTCTTCCATACCTTTGGAGAGGGCACAGTGGCAAAGATATTGAGCCACTCTTTCTGCAGGTCCTTAACCTTGCTTCGAAAAGCCGCCATTTGCGAGCCTTTCTCCATTAGGTTCCTTGCGACGTCATATTTGCCACTCTGGAAAGCCTGCGCTCCCTGCTGATTCAGCACTGCAATAGCGTTCTCGATTTCTTCTAGAACAATATCGAAAGCAACTGCAACCTCATTTTGGTCCATCAGACTCTCCTCTTGCACACTGCAACGAATGTGCACTTGCGCCTAACCTGTAACTAGACGGACATCTATTATACCCAGGTTAAGAACGACAAACATCCATCTATCTTTCCCTACAGCGGTTTATACGGATAATCATCCGTATTTCACCATCCTGCAGCGGTATAGACGGACAAACCGCCATCTAAACTTGGCTCTTGTCAAAACGGAACTAATGTACTACACCGGAGCCGCTCTCAGCGTGCTGTTTATGTTTTACCATATCTCACCATAGAAAAATGCCGAGTGCAGTGGCAAGAGGATAAGCGCACCGATGCCATCCGTTCCCCACCTCATCGCGCTGATGTATAATGGGACGAAATATGGGTTTCACCGCCAAGACAAGATTAGTATTACATCTGATACCGCTCCACGACGTTCACTCGGCGTCGGTGAATAGCAAGCCGTCGGCTGGTTTCACTGATAGTATTCTTCGTAAGAGGGCCAAATAGGAATGAGAAAAATTATCGTGCTTGACCATATTTCCCTTGACGGAATCATGCAAGCCCCGGACGGACCGGAAGAAGATACCAGTGGTGGCTTTGTGTACGGTGGTTGGATATGCTCATATTCTGATGAGACTCTCGGAACGCTTATAAGAAGGCAAATGCAATTGCCGTTTGACTCGTTGTTAGGACGTACAACCTTTGAAATTTGGAAGCAATACTAGCCTCAACATGCAGACATATGGCATCATGTCAATGTGGCTGTTAAATACGTTGTATCAAATACCAGAACTTCTAGCAGTTGGCAGCCGTCCGTGTTTTTAAGTGGAAATATTCCAGAAAAAATCGCTAATCTTAAGCAGCAGCACGGTTCAGATTTGCACGTTTGGGGAAGTAGTGAACTTGTTCAGACTCTCATCAGGCATGATTTATGTAGATACGTTTTGGCTGATGATATATGTGAGTAAGTAAAAACTGGTATGAGCTGGTGGCCGGTGATGCTTTGCAGCGCCTAGCTGTGAAGCACCCCAAGCAAGCTGACCTGCCCACGATGGCACAGGAATGGGGAGGTGGCAGATGGTAACATGCAGAAGTTGTGAACCTGCCCCTCCCAATATGCGTGATGGGACATTCACAAGACGTCAGAAAAGCGTCGTAGACGAATGCCCAATAGCGTATAGCTACACTGCAACTGAAGTTTCTTGGGGTACCTGCTTGACAATTTCAAGTTCGATGTCGATAGCAACCTCTTCACCAACTAGTACCCCACCCGTTTCAAGGGCTACGTTCCAGGTTAACCCCCAGTCTTTGCGGTTGATCCTCGTCGTAGCGCTGAAACCGGCGCTGACTGTTCCCCAAGGTGACTTTGATTGTCCGTTGTACTCTACATCAAGCACGACCTCGCGGGTAACGCCGCGTATCGTCAGATCACCGATGAGTCGTCCGTGATTGTCATCAATCACTTCAATCTGCTTGCTGACAAACGTGAGCGTTGGGTAATTGGCGACATCCAGAAAGTCGGGTGACATCAGATGAGCATCACGGCGTTCATCGCGAGTATCGATGCTGCTCGCATCAATGTTCACTTTTACTGATGAATTCACCGGGTTGAGTTCGTCGAAATCAACCGTGCCATCAAATCGCGAAAAGCGGCCACGTACCCTGGAAATCATCATGTGGCGTACCGAGAAGGTTATGGTTGAATGGGAAGTGTCAATGATCCACGTCATAGCGCATGTGCTCCTGTCAGATTACAGATATACCTCACGTGATAGAGCATACTTGCCTACCGTAGACAGGAGCGTAAGCAGGAGCGTGAGCAGAATGCCAGAGCTTTTCAAAGAGCAACATAGGGAGAAGAGCGAGTAAGAATGTGAGTTCCCGATCCATCCACGCTATGTGTGGATGCGTGTAACGCCGCGCTCCGATAGCGATCTGCCAGAACCTCCTTTTGACTCGCTGATCGCGCTCGTCAGCGCAACGATAGGGGCAGGTTCACCACCGCAAGCCGAACCTGGCGAGGAATGGTGTCCTGATGTGCCAAACGATGGTTTACGGCTACACAACGCGGGTTAGCAGTCGGCGTTTTCAGACGAATCAAACTCTGAAAACTATCGGCAGAATGCGAGGTGAATAGAGGGATGTATTCAAAGAGGCAGCAGGTGGAATAGAAGTCCGCCCGCTGCCTGAACGTGGCTGGTGTCGTGTACAGACATCAGTGGTCTGCTGTTCTCGATCAACAACCGCGTGCGATGGTAGGGAAGTTGCACGCACCAATCCTGACAGCTTCCCGTGCTGTTGTTCTTGCAACTGACCAACAACTAATCGAGCGTCGGTACAATCTCGTAGCGATAGCGAATATTGACCGTTGCGCCTAGCATACGCCAAACCGGGCAGTAGCGTTCACGTGAGAGTTCAATCGCCCGTTCGAGTGCAGCCGGCTCAACTTCACCTGCGCACCGGTATACCAGCTCTATTTCAGTGTACGGTTTCGGATACTCATCGCCTCGTACACCCTGTGCCCGTACCTCAAGCCCGGCTACCGGTTGCCGTTTCTTGCGCAGAATGCTGATCACATCCATTGCCGTACAGCCGGCCAACGCCATCAGCACTGTTTCCATTGGTGAAGGCCCGGCCAGTTCGGTATTGCCTTCGTGTGGGCTGTCAAGTTCTATCGGACGCCCAGAGTTCGCAACCGCTGTAAAGTGCAGGCCTTCACGCAGCCGCACACTGGCATTAATCACTGCTCCCATACAGATCCTCTCGATGTAAACGGCGAAAGAGCTGATCAGTCAATATTGCTATTGACTTTACCATCAGTATAACACTCCGGGTTATAATGTAAGAAGAGCAGGCCAAATGGCCGTAACAGAAGAAAACCTATGGACTACGACTATATTATTATTGGTGCAGGAGCGGCCGGTCTTAGTCTGGCCTATCAGCTTGGACAAAGTCCATTAGCTCATCAGACCATTCTGATAATCGATCCCAATGTCACTCGGCGCAACGACCGCACTTGGTGTTTCTGGGAAATCGGCGAGGGTTCCTTTGAAGCGGTTGTTTCACGACGTTGGGAGCATCTCTGGCTTCACGACAGCCAGTGGTCGTCCCGGTTAGCCATTGCGCCGTACCAGTACAAGCTGATCCAGGGAATTGACTTCTACCACTTTGTCGATAACTGGATCGCACAACGCCCGAACATTACCCGCTTGTACGGCAGCGTTGATCGCCTGGTTGAATTGCCCAACGGGGTTGCTGCAATTGTTGGTGGAAAGCAGTACACGGCACGCTTTGCCTTCAACAGCGTGTACCGCCCGGCGCCAACACCACCCGGTTATCATAGCTGGCTGCAACACTTCAAGGGCTGGGTGATTACTACTCGCCAGCCGGTATTTGATGCGGAAGCAGCGACGTTTATGGATTTTCGGATTCCGCAAGCCGGTGATGTGCGATTTGGCTATGTTTTACCCTTCGATACGCATACAGCGCTGGTAGAGTACACTATCTTCTCGCCACAACTGGTCAGTCAGTCTGAGTATGAGGTCGGTTTACAACGCTACATTTCTGGACAGCTCGGTATTGACCAATACGACATTACCCATGTCGAGTATGGGATCATCCCGATGAGTGATGTGCCCTTACCACTTCGTCCTAGTCCGCATGTGCTTAACATTGGTACTGCTGGTGGGATGAGTAAACCATCAACCGGCTATACCTTCCAACGTATCCAACGTCAGACCCGGCAAATCGTGGCGAGTCTGCTCAAGGAGGGGCATCCATTCTACCCACAACCATTGTTTAACCGGCACGCCCTTATGGATAGCATCTTGCTCAATGTCCTTGATGCAGGACGCACGCCAGGGCATCGTTTCTTCGCCAACCTGTTCCGCCATAATCCGATTCAGCGGGTATTACGCTTCCTCGACGAAGAGACGACGATCACCGAGGATATGGCGCTGATGTCATCCGTTGAACTCATGCCGTTTGTTGTTGCAACACTGGCGGTAGCCTGGGGACGCATGAGCGGATTAGGGCGACGGGCATTGGAGATGGGGTAAACGAGGAGAGAGGAGAGTGAGAACAGGCCTGGAGCCTATCCAACTGCGAAAAGCTAACTCCTCCTCTCTCCTCACGATAGGGTGAGGGCTTACGGATGGCTCTCGCGCACATCAACAACTTTCGCAACCACCGGTGTGATCACTTCGCGCACCTGATCAATCGTCATTCCACTTACCTTAAAAGTAACTTCCGACATCGTCGCTGTTTCTCCGGCAAAGGTACCAAGGGCTATGATATTCCCGCCACTGTTAGCAATTGCCGCAGTCAGCCTGGCTAGGGCACCCGGTTCATCAGCCATCGTCACCGTCGCCCGGATACCAGGTGAACGGGCCCCCATCAGCTCAAGAAAGACTTTGAAGAGATCGGTTTCGGTAATAATGCCAACTAGCTCATTTCCTTTCATCACCGGCAAACCACCGATCCGGCGGTCGGCCATAATGCGCGCTGCCTCTTCGATAGGCGTATCGACAGTAACTGTGTAGACCTCTCTGGTCATTACCCGTTCAACTGTTAACTTGCTTAACAGGTAATTCAATTCCCAAACGCTCAGCGTCGTTGCTGGCGAAGGCGAGGCGTTGATCAGGTCTTTGAGAGAGACGATACCAACTAGATGCCCATGAGAAACAACCGGTGCACGCCGAATGTGTTCGGTGCGCATAAGATGCATTGCATCGTGAATCGATGTATCGGGGGTAACTGTGATCGGGGGATGCGACATCCGTTCGCCAACAAACATAAAGACACCTCCCTGATGCCTCGTCTCGTGAGCAGCGCCTTCGCTGCTCTCTCGTTCAACTATACCATGTCTTGCCGTAGACGAAAGTAAATGAGTGACAACGTTCACGGGCATCACCATCCCCCGGGTGCTGGGCCGCTGGCCCGCCGGGTGCGCTCCTTAAAGCCTGATCAAAAACCCAGCTTTCTCACTGACTACGTGCCGTACTTGTGCGACCATGGCGTGAGGGGTTGCCAACATGCTTTCGCGCTGGCCACGCTCTGTCCCCCTTCCTCACCCCGTGTGGGAGCGGAAGGGGCGAGGGGGAAGGTGAGGGGGTCAACCATCCCCTTCAATCGCCTCGTGTAGAAGTGGAAAGGAGCCAAGGTGGAAGGTCGGGGCAGTTGTTCGCCACCGTTCTCCGAACCATTCTGGAGATGCCATGGTCGCACCGCATCAAAAACTCGGGTGTTTGATGCGGCGCTTCGTTACTCGCCACTTCAGCCGACACCCTTGCTGAGCGCCTGATCAAACCCACGAGTTTCTGCGCAGGCGTTCACTGCTGAATATGCTACAAACATCACAACCTCATTCTCCGCTATCCCTGTCGCATTGACGCAATGCAGTACGAATGATAAGATCAACAAAGTTCCGGGTACCTGCATTGAAGCGGAGAAAAAGGAATGGAGCAAGAGCAAATTATTGCAATCCGCGAGATCTACTGGAACATCGATCATACCGTCGGCTCAACGTTTCTCTACCTGACGGCCCTGATTACCACAGTGGTGATGGCGTGGGGTATCTTGCGTGATATTGCACGCTGGCGAAGAGGGAAACCGGCAAATCGGATTGGAAACCCGCTGAACCGTCTCCTTGAGTTTACCCGTCAAAGTTTGGGTCAGAAAAAGGTGCTGCGCGACCGTCGGGCCGGAGTGATGCACGCCCTTATCTTCTTCGGCTTCCTGGCTTTGTTTATCGGTACTGACATCATTGCTGTCGAAGAAGATTTTACC
The DNA here is from genome assembly GCF_030444705.1 of Chloroflexus sp. MS-CIW-1. Lineage (NCBI taxonomy): Bacteria > Bacillati > Chloroflexota > Chloroflexia > Chloroflexales > Chloroflexaceae > Chloroflexus > Chloroflexus sp. MS-CIW-1. The sequence goes on along the minus strand of NZ_JAUBWR010000001.1, from coordinate 382,087 downwards.
GTGCCATTGATGGGTGAACAGGCCGGAAAAATTCTGGTCGGCGATTTCTACAAGAGCTACGAATTCATTCTCGATACGCTCGGGTTGGCCTTTGTGGCCGGTTTGCTCTGGGCAACGTGGCGACGCTACCGCACACGTCCTGATCGGCTCGATAATCGGCGTACTGATGCCTGGGTGCTCGGTATCATGCTCTTCCTGGGTATTGGCGGTTTCTTGATCGAAGGACTGCGCATTGCCAATCAAACGATCAGTGGGGTGGCGGTATACGAGCAAGATTGGGCCAGGCTGGCATATGTTGGGTTTGCTTTGGCGACGGTGTTTCGGGCAATTGGCTTGGGTGATGGCAGCCCGGTCGCATTAACCATTCATCCAATTCTCTGGTATACCCACGCTGCTGCGACCGGGCTGTTTATGGCCTCGTTGCCGTTTAGCAAGTTTCGCCATATTCTGTATACGCCGCTCAATACGTTCTTCCGCGATCTTCAGCCAAAGGGCGCACTCGATCCTATCCCCAATCTCGAAGCCGAAATTGAAAAGGATGAACCACGGCTTGGAGTTACGACACTGGCCGATCTGACCTGGAAGCGACGGATGGATCTCGACGCCTGTATGCGCTGTGGCCGCTGTCAGAGTGTCTGCCCGGCGCATACCAGTGGTGCGCTGCTTTCACCTAAGTATCTGATAACCAAAATGGCCGATTTGCAGCGGGGCGATCCGATCCACTTCAAAGACGGAACCGTTCGCACACTGGCTCAATTGAACGGTAACGGAGCTACTGCTGAGACACTCCCGCTGGTGGGTACTGTGATCGAGGCTGAAGAGCTGTGGGCATGCACAACTTGCAATGCCTGTGTTCATGAGTGTCCGGCGATGATTGAACACGTAGACGATATTGTAGATATGCGTCGCCATCTCACCATGATTGCTAGTGAAGTACCACAGGGTGTTAAGCGCGTCTTAGAAGGGATCGAACGCCAGAGTAATCCATGGCGGTTACCGGCCCGTGAGCGTACTGCGTGGACGGAAGGGCTTGATGTGCCGCTGTTAGCCGAGAAGGAACAGGTTGAGGTTCTTTACTGGGTTGGCTGTGCACCGAGTTACGACGAACGTTCGCGTAAAGTCGCACGAGCAATGGTGCAACTTCTCCAACAGGCTGGGGTAGATTTTGCGATTCTCGGCGAAGAGGAATGTTGTACCGGCGATCCGGCCCGTCGGATGGGAGAAGAGTTGCTCTTCCAGTCGCAGGCTCAGCAGGCGATTGAGACAATGCATCAGTACAAGTTCCGTACTGTCGTTACCACCTGCGCACATTGTTTCAACAGCATCAAAAATGAATATCCCCAATTCGGTGGGCGGGCCGGTATTGATTACGAAGTAGTGCACCATACCGAGTTTCTGGCCCGTCTGGTTCGTGAAGGGCGGCTCAAGCCGCAAACTCCGGTGCAAGAGCGGGTAGCGTACCACGATCCATGCTACATTGGTCGCTACAACGATATTTACGACGATCCGCGCACGCTGCTGACCAGCATTCCAGGGCTTGAGCTTGTCGAGGCCCCGGATCGTAACCGTGAGCGGGCGATGTGTTGTGGTGGTGGCGGTGGTAATGTCTGGCTCGAACGCTGGGGCGAGCGCAATGTGAATGTTATGCGGCTTGAACAGCTTACGGCTGCCCAACCACAAACGATAGCCGTTGCCTGCCCGTTTTGTATGGTGATGTTTGAAGACGCGGCCAAGAATACCGGTCGGGCCGAGACACTCCAGCGCCGCGATGTGGCCGAGCTGTTGCTAGAGAGTGTCAGGGGGCATACCCAGACATCGTAAGCGCTGGCGTTGGGGGAGGGTGGATCATCGTTGCTCCTCTGATACCAGTTCTGTCTGTCATATCTGTCAGCAACGGTAGGGGCGGGTGCTACCGCTCCTACCTCCTTGCAAGGAGAGCGATCATACGGCCATCCCATCCCCCGGCATACCGACCGGTGACTGTGTATCGGAGATCAAGTTCCACCGCACACACACCTGCAGCTTGACGATGCGGGCTGCCTGCCCAGAGAGTGCCACGATAGCGAGCTGTCACTTACGACTAGACGGGTGATTGCTCAATCTGCAATGGGATGATACGTGTGCTGGCAGTCATTGCTCTGATGTCATGAACAAACCGCGTATTTCAATCATTCTTCCCATCCACAACGCCGCAGCAACCCTCCCGGCCTGTCTGCGTTCGCTGGCCCGGCAAACCTTCAGCGATTACGAGGTGTTAGCGATTGACGATGGTTCAAGCGATGAGTCACCCGCTATCGTTGCCGCAGCCGCTGCACGTGATGCGCGGATTGTGCCGATTGCGGCCGGACGTATCGGTTTGGCCGCAGCTCTTAATCTGGGGCTTGAACTGGCCCGTGCACCACTGGTTGCGCGTATGGATGCTGATGATGTCATGCATCCGACTCGCCTGGAACTCCAATATCACGCACTCCAGTCCCAACCCGAACTGGTGTTAATCGCCAGTCGGGTAGTAGCCTTTCCGGCACGAGTGATAAAGGCCGGATTGCGGGAATATCTCCGCTGGCAAAATCGGATTTTAACGCCTGAACAAGTAGACGCCGAAATCTACGTTGAAGCACCGTTTGCCCATCCTTCTGTGATGTTTCACCGGGCGCCGGTACGAGAACTGGGCGGCTATACGACAAAGCCTTGTCCAGAAGACTACGAATTGTGGCTGCGCATGCACGAAGCCGGTATGCTTATGCAAAAGCTCCCGCAGAATCTGCTGGCCTGGCGCGAGCATCCCGAGCGGGCGACACGTCGCGATCCGCGGTATGCACGGGATGCGTTCGATGAATTACGGGCCGACTTCCTGGCCCGCGATCCGCGTTTGCACAGTGGAAGACCGTTGGTATACTGGGGTGCCGGACGGGTGACCCGTCAGCGGGTGCGCCGTCTGATCGAACGTGGCTTTGTTCCCTTCGCCTGGATCGATATCGATCCGGCGAAAATCGGCCAAACCATTTGGGGAGCGCCGGTATACGCACCAGCCTGGCTGAACCGACAGCCGCGCCCGTTTGTGCTGGTCTACGTCACGAATCACGGTGCACGAGACCTGATTGATAGCTGGCTTCAGGGGATGGGGTACCAGCCCGGACGTGACTATCTGGGTGTGGGATGACCATTAATCCGCCGCTTTATCACGATGCTCATCGTCGCTCGAATTGACCAGACTGCTGTACAACGACTTTAACAGTTCACGCAGTTGGTAGACTTCGTGTTCCGAGAGCGATCGCATCCGTTTGCGCAACTTCTCGTGATGACGTGGACGTAAATTGCGTAACTTCTCGGCGCCAGCTTCAGTGAGACAAATCAGACTGACACGGCGATCATTAGGATCAGGTCGACGTTCGACGTAGCCCTTGGCGATTAATCGGTCAACGATGCCGGTCAGATTAGAATTGTCGCACATCATACGCGCACTAATCTCACTCAGTGGCACGCCGCTGCGTGATGCGTAATTCAAAATCATGAACTGCGGAACGGTCAAATCTTCACCACGCAAATCGTAGCGGTTATAGGTTTCGAGGATCGAGTGAACCTGACGTAATAACGTGTATGCCTCTATTTCAGGTGTCATCTCGCCACTCTGCGGCCATCCGGTAGGATCAGTGGAGATGCTCATCGCTTTCTCCTCACTAGTGCGCCAGAGGCGCAGGGGTTAGGGTATCATGTAACAGGGATCACGGTGATCTGCCGTATAATTCCTTCTACTTTCAACTATATCATGGGTGTTGGTTGTATGTCAATCTTGTTTCAAATGAAACAGTTTCAACTTGCAAAGGGGGCATCGTGTATATCCCACAACCGCGTTACGAACAGATCGTGACGATGGCTTTGATCGGGGCCATCGGTCTGGCAACCGTATTTTTGATCGATAGTAGTCCGGTGAATGCCCGGTTTGCACTCGGCGGTGATTTGCCGGAGATTAGTCTCTCGTGGGTACTGATCGGCACTTTAATTGCATCGGCGGCGATCAGTGCTGATTGGATACGTCGTAGCCATCCGCACCCGCATGACTGGATTGTGCGCTCGTTTGGCCCGTTACGCAATATAACGCCTGCCCTCTGGGTCTTGCCAGGTTTGAGCATTGCAGCGGCCTACGCCTTCTGGCGTCTCTTCAATCCGGTGTTGGGCGGAACGGCGTTTCTGGCAGCTCTTGTCTTAACTGCCGGTACGCTCTTCGTGATTCTGACTGTGCAGTATTTTAGTCTGCACCGGCAGCCGGAAATACATATACCGGCTCAGATTATTCTTCACATAATTGGCTACATCATCGCATTCAGCATCTTTAGTGCTATTTATTACACGCGCTATCGTACCCTTTACTCGGCCACGATGGTTGCGATTGTCGCTGCGGTGCTGGTCTATGCGTTGCTCAATATTCAGCAGCGTCCGATTTCGGTAGGCGTGGCCTTTGTTGCCGGTCTCGGTATTGCTGAACTGATGTGGGCTCTTAATTACTGGCAAACGACGTTCTTGCTAGCTGGAGTAGTGCTGGTGACGGTATTGTATGTTGTGATCGGCTTGCTCGGTTACGCCTGTATTGGTCAACTGAATCGACGATTGCTGATTGAATATGGTGTCCTGGGGGCGCTTCTGATCGGGGGAGTTGCCTATCTTTCGATCCGGTAGCAGAAAAGAGGAGCGTGAAAAATAGAGGAGGGCAGAGCTTTTCAGTGTTTTCAGGTTTTGGTTGTGCTCACCATGTGCTGAGCGGGGTGGCGAAAGGAACCGATTCTCACCACTGCCATCTCCCCACTCCTCTTCCACAAGGTGAGAGGAAGGGGGTGGCGGAAGGAGAGGGGTGCCGGACATACTGCGCAGTACAGACATTGAAAACGTTGAAAAGCCCTAGAATTGTCAGGATCAGTCTTGCCGCACCGCCTGCTTTCTGCTACACTTACTCATGCTCTAACTAAAAACACCCAGGGTTTATCGCGGCGACCCTCTCTTTCCGGCCGCCGCCGGGAGAATGCGGGTGCGACACCTTATTGATACATGGCGGCAGCGTCTACATCCCGTCCATTTGTTTATCGGGTATCGCTGGCTGGCGTGGTTGATCGCCGGTATCGCGCTTACCTTACCTGGACGTGCTGCCGATAGCTGGCCATTGAACGCCAGTCTGTTGCTGATAACGCTGCTGGTGGTGCTATTCATTACCCGGCAGGCCCAGCACTACCTGCAATTGATGCAGCGGCGGCCTGTCTTGTTGGCAGGTGATGTGCTGCTGGGCTGGCTGGTTTTGATACTGAGCGGCCACGACTTTTTGCCTTTTGGTCCCCACGCTCTGGGTAGCCTGATCGCACCAGCCTTGATCTTCGGGTGGCGTGGAGCGCTGATCGGTGGTGTTGGCGGTGGTATTCTCTTTGTCATTGGTTACAATGGGGTAGCCGATGGATGGTCCTTTATGATACGGATCGTCTTACCGGTGATCTTTGCGCTGGTTTGGGCAGCGTTGGCGGTCTGGTGCCAACCACCACCTGATCGGCTCAAATATACTGGTGAGCATTTCCCGCGCTCTGCTTCACCACCCGCTAATCCCTCACGATCATCTCTGACCTCAGGTGAGACGGTTGGTCGGTCAACTGAGTGGTACCCACCGAGCTTCACCAGCACCGGTAATCGCACGACGACCGGCCTGGCTTCAACGGTATCGCTCCGACCTGATCTGCAATTAGCGATCAGTCAGTTGGTCGATGTTGAACGCCAGCGCGGGGGGTTGCAGGTAGAATGTCGAATCGAAGGCACAACACAGCGACTAACCGTTGCCCAGCAAATGGTGCTGATCCGTGCTGCGCAGGAAGCATTGTCGAATGTGCGCCGCCACGCCCATGCCTCGTCGTGTGAGGTCTGGTTACGAGTCGACGATCAAGCTGCGACACTCCAGATACAGGATGATGGTGTTGGGTTGCTCGATGGTACTTACGAACGACCACACCTGCATGCTCTCCGTGCTCTCCGTTACCGGGTCGCTGAACTTGATGGGCAACTGGCCGTCTTTGAAGGCGAACGGGGTGGACTGATCGTGCGTGTGACACTTCCCCTTGATTCGTAAATGTGCGTTATCATATCACCGAGCCTCGTTGTTGTGGCAGTTGAGCAGAGGAGTTTGTGCGCATGAAATGGCGCCGTTTCCTGGCAATACCGCTGCTTGCGGTTGTGCTGGGTTTGTTGGGCTACGGTATCTTGCTGCCGGTTGAGCAAGAGCCGCTCTGGTTGTTGTTGCTCTGGATCGGTGGCCCACTGGCTGGTGTAGTACTGTTGAGTTGGCTGGATACATCAACTCCGACGAGTGATCTTGCCCGTACAGTTTCGCGGGTAGGCACAGTGATTATGATTGGCTTTTTAATGTTGAGCCTACAGTTGCTTCGCCAGCAATTTGTGCAGGCTAGTGCGATCAGTAATCATGTCGTCGTGAGTGTCGATGGTAGTACAACCAGCAATGTGCGGCCTGTGTTGGCAACACAGCGTGTTTTGCGGGGCACGATCCTTGATCGGCGAGGTCGTATCTTGACCGAGAGTGTTTTGATTAACGGTATCGCCCGTCGAGTCTACCCACTTGCCGATCAGTATGATATGACGGCATTTGGACATATTCTCGGTTTCTTTAGTCCGCGTTACGGTCAGAGCGGCCTTGAAGCTGTCTACAACGAGTATCTTTCGGGTGAGCGGGGCAATGAATGGCAGTTGCTCCTCAGTGAGTGGACAGGTGAAACCCAACGTGGTAATGACTTGACGTTGACGCTCGATGCTGAACTTCAGGCACGGGTAGCAGCATTACTTGGTGATCGGCGGGGTGCGGTTGTCGTCCTCGATCCTCGGAGTGGTGCTATTTTGGCCCTTGTAAGTCGGCCCGGGTTTGATCCAAGTCAACTTGTGGTGAACCCTGCTGCTTCCGATCTGACGGCTGAACGTCAACGGGTCAGTGATTATTGGGCTGCGTTGAATCGCGATGATGCTGGTCAGCCTCTGCTCAATCGAGCGACGCAGGGGCGTTATCCGCCCGGTTCAACGTTCAAAACGGTGACGGCAGTGGCCGTACTCGAATACTGGCTTCAGAGTCAGCCTGACCAGATTTCCTGTCCCAATGAATATTATCCCCAACCCGACGCACCGCCAATTGTGAATGCAGTTGATAATTTAGGCGCTCAAATTGGTGAACCGGCCACGTTAGAACGAGTGTACGCTTTCTCTTGCAACACGGCCTTTGCTCAATATGCGGTCCGGCTTGGCGCTGATCGGTTGGCCGAGGTGGCGCAGCGCTTTAATATTTTCTTGCCCAATCGCCTGCCAGCCGGTTTTCGTCCGCTGCGCGATTTACCTTCAGAACCGAGCCTTCTCAGTGTACAGGCTGATTTTTTGCGGCAGCCGCGTGCGTTAGCCGATACCGGTTATGGTCAAGGACAGTTGCTGGTGTCCCCACTCCAGATGGCGTTAGTCGCCGCTGCTATCGGTAATGATGGGGTGATGATGCAACCCTACCTTGTGCAGCGGGTAACGCGCCCCGATGGGAGTACGATCTGGCAGGCTGGTCCGACCAGTATTCGGCGCGTGATGTCGGGTCAGACTGCACGCTTGATGCGTTCGTACATGGCGGCTGTTGCCCGGTATGGTTTTGGTCGTAGTATTTCGCAATTTGTGAATCAACCGGTTGGTGGTAAATCGGGAACGGCTGAACATTTGCCTGGTGCGCCGCCACATGCCTGGTTTATTGCCCTTGGCCCGATTGACACACCGCGTTACGCAGTGGCAGTTGTAATCGAACAGGGTGGCGAGGGGAGCGGTGTTGCTGCTCGCCTGGCCGGTGAGGTGTTGGCTGCGGCTTTTGCATTAGAGGAATAGATGCTCTTTCAAGAACTATGTGCTGTGAATGCGGTATAATCTGTACGCTCTGTAGTAGCCTGCTCTTTTCACCCGCTGGTTCGTCCATGTTGTGCGAGGTGTACAGCGCAGATCTGTCCACTCGCTTTCGCAGCAGAGTCAAGTGTTGAACATGCGCATACAGACTTGCCTGCGCTATACCTTTCTGTGGCTGTTAGTGGTCGTGCTGGTTGGCTGTTCGTCGGTACCGGCAGATGATACGCCAGAAGCAACATCTCCTGTGACAGCATCGCCTGTGCCTGAGATGGCGCTCACGCCGACGTTGCAACTGCCGCTCGATGCAACGCTGCGTCAGCAGATTTTTACCGAGGTTTGGACGACGATCAATGAGCATTATCTTGATCCGACCTTCAACGGTGTGGATTGGGCGCAAGCACGAGTTGAGTATGGAGCACGAGCATTGGTTGCCGAGGATGATGCCTCGTTTTTTGCCGTGATCGGCGCGATGGTTGCCCTCCTACGTGATGATCACTCTCGTTTTGTACCGCCACAGGCTGTCGTCGCCGAAGATCGCTTGACCAGCGGGAGAGAGGAGCAGGTCGGGATCGGCGTAAGTACGTTACGTCTGAGCGATGGTCTCCTGATTCAACACGTCTTTCCGAACAGTCCGGCAGAACGGGCTGGCCTGCAACCGCGTGACCGCATTGTTGCCATTGATGGTCGAACCTTTACACTAGGGTCTATCGAAGGGCCGGTGGGTAGTCGTGTGCATTTGCTTGTCGTACGGCCCGAAGGTGGTTCGCGTGAATTGGAATTGGTACGCGAGCAGGTAGAAGGACGGATTGAGCCATTCGTGCGGCGGTTGACCAACGATGTGGCGTACATCGGTATCAGCACGCTGTGGGTCAATACGATGCACGAACAGGTCGCCGAGGCACTGCGTCGGCTTGTCGCCGAACGACCGCTGCAAGGGGTGATTCTCGATCTGCGCAGTAATCCAGGAGGGTGGCGTGATGTGCTGAGTGGATTACTTGGCCATTTTGTGACCGGTGAAGTAGGCGCCTTTATCAGTCGTAAGGGGGCTACGCCGCTGGTTGTCTCCTTATCTGATCCCGATTTGCGTGGATTACCGGTGGTGGTGTTGATTGATCGGAACACCGCCTCGTATGCCGAGCTGCTTGCGGCGGTGCTCCAGCAAGAGATTGGGGCAATAGTAATTGGACAACCTTCTGCCGGTAATACCGAAACGATCTACGCTTACGAGATTACCGGTGGCGCCCGTCTGTGGGTTGCCCAAGAGGTGTTTCGGCTCAACGATGGCAGTGATCTTGAGGGCCGAGGGGTACAACCCGATATCCAACCTACCAGCGATTGGACGCGCTTTCGTTTCGAGACCGATCCCTGGATAGTGCTCGCGCATGATCAGATACAAGTTGCAAGAGCACATCAGCAAAGATGATCTTCATCGTTTCTAAATGAGCAGATTCGTTTCTGATAAGGGAGACTATTATGCAGCCATTCAACCCCATGACGATCCGTCCCCTCTTTCCGGCGTTAGCGCAGGAAGTTGCCGGTCGGCCAGCCGTGTTCTTCGATGGCCCTGGTGGGACACAGGTACCCCAATCGGTTATCACGGCGATTGCCGATTACCTGACACACAGCAATGCCAATACGCACGGTGTGTTTATTACCAGTCAACGAACTGATGCAGTGATCGCCGGTGCCCATGCTGCGATGGCAGACCTGCTGGGCTGCGCTCCCGATGAAGTCTTCTTCGGCCAAAATATGACCTCGCTTACCTTTGCGCTGAGTCGGGCGATTGGTCGTGAGTTGCAGGCCGGTGATGAAATTATTGTGACGCGCCTTGATCACGACGCTAACGTTGCTCCGTGGCGGGCACTGAGTGAACGCGGTGTGGTGATTCGCGAGGTAGACATCGACACCGAAGATTGTACCCTTGACATGGACAATCTAGCGGCCTTGATCGGCCCACGTACCCGTCTGGTTGCAGTTGGCTACGCATCGAATGCAGTGGGAACGATCAATGACATTCCCCGGATTGTGGAGTGGGCGCATCAGGTAGGGGCACTGGTATTTGTCGATGCCGTTCACTATGCGCCCCATGGCTTGATCGATGTTAAGGCACTGGATTGCGACTTTTTGGCCTGTAGCGTGTACAAATTCTTTGGCCCGCATGTAGGGGTGATCTACGGCAAACGAGAGCATCTGCAACGCTTCCAGCCATACAAAGTTCGTCCGGCTGCCGATACAGTTCCCGAGCGTTGGATGACCGGCACGCAAAATCACGAAGGTCTGGCCGGTGTGATCGCGGCTATCGATTATCTGGCTAGCCTGGGGCAGCCAGCACCTGATCGTCGTGCTGCCTTGACCACGGCAATGCAGCAGATTGCAGCCTACGAGCGAACGCTAGCTGTGCAGTTAATTGAGGGGATGCTTGCGATCCCTGGTCTGACCTTCTACGGCATTCGTGAGCCGGAACGTTTTGCCTGGCGCACCCCCACCGTCTCATTCCGCCTGGCTCATCTGTCACCACGAGCAGTGGCTACTGCCCTGGCCGAGCGGGGAATCTTCGTGTGGGATGGAAATTACTACGCCCTGAGTTTAAGTGAACGTTTAGGGGTAGAGTCGAGCGGTGGTATGGTGCGGGTAGGGCTGGTTCACTATAACACCGCTGAAGAAGTAGATGTTTTTCTCACGGTACTGCGTGAGCTGACAAACGGCTAAGATCATTCTGGTGTTGGCGGGGCAGGTGAGAAACCTGCCCCATCAGATCGCTTCATTCATAGACGTTCGCCGGTGGTGTGGCAATAGCCGGCCTGCGTTGCTCTCCTTCCACACGATCCCACATCAGCAATCCCGGTTGTTCGCTGAGGAGTACCCGGTCGGGGCTATAACGCACCATCGTTCCGTGGGTGCTCCCTAATACCCGACGGTTCAGGTCGGGTGGCATCGTCGTGATAAATCCCTCATCATCGAAGAAGAGACGGACACACGAAAAGGCAAAGGTCAGATCGTGTGGGCTGGCAAGTGTCATCTCAAGCTCAGAGTCGCCGCTGATACCAATCTGACCGCCGAGATCGCTGATCATCTGGCGTAACGCATCGATATCAACGTTCAGGCGCTGCCCCTTCGTACCGCTGAGGGTAATCGTGATATGGCGACTGGTCAGGACGGAATCGATCAACAACAATTCATACGGCGTTTGCTCGAAGAGAATGGCTGCTGCCGGATTGGTGCGATCAATGGCCCGGCCAGCTAATGCCCAGCCCAACGCATTGACATCGTAGGCAACCCGCATTGCCGTTGGGAACGAAAACGCAACGGTAGACACACCCTGGAGCGAGATAGACAGGTTGGCGGTCGGCGCCCCAAAGCCGTAGAGGAATCCGCGTAGGATATGGATGCCGAGATCAAGACTGACTCGCCGCGAGCGCCGCCCACTGACATCAATGAGCTGTGACACGGCAGGTTGGACACTCAGTGGACTGGAATCGGTCAGTAGCGGTAACAATGAACCACGAAAGATACTTCGTCCATTCCGATGAACGACGACCGATAACGGACGGATGCGAGCATCAGGTACCCGCACGGCATTCGCGCCAAACAGATCGTACACTAGCGTAACGAGTGGATCATTGGTGCAGAGGTGAAGTATCATAGGCTACCTCGATGGTGTAATTTCAAAAAGGGTGGTAGATCGTCAGGGTACAAATGGTTCGATGCAGATACGATGTTTGCCGGGCGTACTGAGCGTAACGGTTGGCGAAACGACTCAACCTCGCTGGCAATCAGCGTCACCCGCACACGATCACGATGGGCAGGGTGGGGCGAAGTTACAACCCCGATGACTGGATCAATCTCGTTGTTGATCGTGCGATGAATCTGCTCGATCGCTTGCTGGACATCGATCAGACCAAGCTGACTCCCACCAATAATCGACACAAAGACCCGGCGCGCCTTCAACAAATTCCCTTCCAGGAGATCACATTTAAGAGCATGGTGCATCGCACGTTGTGCGGCATCGCTCCCCGAGGCGCTACCAATACCGAGCATCGTTTGTCCGGCATTACTGAGCGTTTGCCGTATATGCGAAAAATCGAGTTGCATCAGTGACGGTAATGAGAGTTGATCAACAACGCCACTGATCGCGGCGCCCAGGATGGTGTTGCTGTAGGTTAGTGCAACGGATAGCGTCGTGCGCGGATCGACAACATTGAGAATTTTCTGGTTGGAGACAACCACGACGGCATCAGCTTCGCTGGTTAGTGCCGTTAATCCCTGTTCAGCGGTTCGACTACGCTGACCCTTTTCAACGTAGAATGGCATCGTGACAAAGGCCAGGGTGAGCGCACCGAGCTGGCGGGCAAGACGGGCAACAACCGGCGCAGCACCGGTACCGGTACCTCCACCCATGCCAGCAACGATCACAACCAGATCGGCGCCGCTCAACACCTTTGCCAGCGCCGGCTCACTTTCTACCGTTGCCGCTGCGCCGACTTCCGGCCGCCCACCAGCTCCTTTACCGGCAGTACACTGTGGCCCCAGCAAAATGCGCGTGGGCACATTCGTGCGACCGGTCAGGTCTTGGTGATCGGTATTTGCAACGATCAGATCGACCCGGTCGGTTTGGAGCTTCAACGTACTGACCAGATTTCCGCCACATCCGCCCAACCCGATCAGTTTGATAGTGATCGGAGGGTAGGGTTGAAACGAAGGTGTTGTTGGCTGCATAGACCCCCCATGTGTTTCTGGCAGCCGGTGATAGCAATAGCCCGGCTCTTCGTTTGCAGACAGGATTTGTTCTCACTTTTTTGCTCTCACACTGGGGAGAGGAGAAGAGAAATACTGCTTTCGGGAATGGCATTTGCAAACCCATGCTAAGAATCACCTGTCAGACTACCTGATCGCACCCGATCGTGACCGATCTGAAAATGTCGTTGCAGCCATCGTACCAGCGTGCGCACTGCCTGCCGTAGCACTGGTGGAGTGTGATCGAGCGATCCTTCGACAGCGATCACCAGTGCGCGCTGGTCGAGTTGTTCGGCAGGTAGACCAATACCGCGTGCAGCACGTGCCACGTAGCGTTCATTCCGTAACCGAAAAATGGTTCCAGTATGATCAATATAGTAGTGCCAGCGCGCCTCGATGTGTGCGTTGCATAGTGAAAGGCTTGCTGGCCCTGGTGCTGGCACTACCAGGATGGTGTCAATGGCACGTCGCCGCAGCTCACCATCACCGGCAAACAAGCTGACGTCGATCAGTGGTCGATGCTGCCGCGGTGGCCCCAAGACGGGCTGGTTTCTGATGACCGGCAGTGAGCCAAATTGATGACCGAGCCGTGACAAGCGGACAATGCCGCTCGTGAACTGACGACGTGGGCCAAGCAGGGTTGTTAACCGGCCAAACGGATGACCGGGCGGTAATGGTTGGTCGAGTGGCCAATCAGGGGTTGGCAATCGACAGGCAACCACATCGAGCGCGAAGGGCATCAGTGCCATCGGCACGCCAGCAATCAGCGCAGTTTCGGCCTGACCAAGTGGTGCGCCTAATTCCTCATCGAGTGCATAGCGTACCAGTGCCGCATCTGCCTGATACCGTCGCCCGGTACGTAAGGTGAAGAGATCATCGAGGATGAGGTGCGCTAATTGCGCTGCCCGGTCGCGGCTTATACCGGCGAGCAGTATTTCACCTGCTGCCGCACGACGGATTTCACTGAGGCGGTAGATAATTTGCCATTGACCAACCGGCGAGCAAAGGCTATCGAGGGCGAAATGCTGGCAGGCAACATTCCAGCCTGGAGCCAGCGTCAGCCGATGATTGTGACTGATCGGCATGCCAAGTTCACCGACATGAGCGAGAAAATATTGGTGAAATGCCCAGCCTGGCTGGAAGCCGTTGATCGGATCGGCCGCTCGGAAGATGGCTTCCAGCAAGGTCAGGCGTTGTGGGCTGGCTGGAATATCGCTCAACCGTCGAACTGGCTCATCGGTGCGTATCGTATCATCGGGGCAAACGGCCGCAAACAGCGCATCACGTGCGTATACCTCAACCAGATAGCGCGTGCCATCTGGGAGTGACAACACCCGTTCGCGATCATCAGGCGCCGATGCTGGCCGTGGCGCCGGTGGACGGGCCACCAATGAAGTCACCGGCATCCCCAGATGAGTCGTGCGCGCTACGGTAAAGAAGGGCCAGTTGGCAGGAAGACCACTGCCGGCGGCCCGGTATGCAACATCGAGCATATGTTGCTGCAACTGTTCGGCTGGCGGTAACGCCGGCTGACCGGGGAGATCAGCAAAGACCTCGGCAAGAAAGCGTTGCCAGGGAAACCCGGCCGGATCGGTCTTCCGACCGGGCGAGATGTCAAGGTGGCGTACTACCTGATGCGGCGGAATCTGATACTTCTGCGCTAGCTCGCGGGTCAGCCAGCATGCTGCGGCGTACTGTTCGGGCGGATAAGGATCGCGTCCGTCGTTGCGATTCTCTAACTCGATCCCTAATGACACTTCATTACACCCGATAACCGTGCGTCCATCGACCTCCCAACGGCTTATACCAGCGTGCCAGGCAATATCGCGATCGGCAACTAGTTGGAAAATCTGACCGCTTTTGTTGATGTAGTAATGTACCGAAACTTCACGTCCCGGTGCACCACCCTGACGCAACCATTTCAGATCGCCAGGGTAGGTACCGGCGGTCGCATGCAACACGATCATGCGAATACGATCCGGGGTGCCCGGTTTGAAATGATTGCGGAGCATCCCAACCCATTCAATCTGATACATGCCTCACCTGATCCTGGAATAGGTATTCTCGAATCATTCACTGCGATGATGATGACGTTGACGTGCCCACTCTTCCTGGATACGCAGACGGCGAATACGTGGTGTCTGACGGGAGCCAAGCGTCAGTGCTGGCGGCTGATCGCTCGGTGGTCGTACATAGACTGGCCCCTGGCTCCGGCTACGCACGTACAGGGCCGGTACAAACCATGACACCTGATCCGTCTCACTGACGTACAATGCGATGCGGGCCGCCGCCAGTGCTTCCTGAACACTGCGCCCCTGTGCCAGTCCGGCGTACACAATGCTGGCAATGCGGGTTGCGGCATCGGCACGAATAGTAAACTGCATGCCGATCACGACCGGTACCCCGGCCAGACTGAGTGCAGGGGCCACACTACCAAGCAGATTCGGGCCTGGGGTGGTCATGGCGCCCTGACAGGCATGCAATACAACCATTCGCACGCTACCCAGAGCAGCCGCTAATGCCCCGGACGGTATCCACTCTTCCCCACCACGTTCACTGTCGAGCAGTAGTGCCCCACTGCCCTCTTCATACCGTCCGTGACCGTAATAGTGGATCACATCGGGTGACCACTCGCGAACGACCCGTTCCAGTTCGCGGCGCGAAACAGGACTCAGCTCACGTATTTCTGCCAGGTTTCGTTCGAGGAGCGGTTGCAGGGCATGCATTCGTGCACTCCGCTCGATCTGGCGTAGTTCGGGTGGAATGCCAGCCTGTGGTGAAAGTGCTAGAATGCGCAGCGCCCCTAGCCCCGGTACATGTGCCGGTGGCGGACCGGTATGCTTCAGACGACGCTCAATCGTTGCTGCCAAGCGCCGTTCGGCTAAGAGTGGCGTCGGTTCATCGGCCCAAAGCAGCTCCCATGGTAGTGATGCCAAGGCGACATCAGCCGGAGCATGGGCATTGAAGTGACACGAAATCAGCAACGGACGATCAACTGCCAGCGCATAGGCTCGCACGATCTTCAGGGCCTCGGCGCCGCGCTTATCGTGCGTCAGCGCTCGAAAGAGACGGCGTCCGACCCGGTACGGTAAATCGGGCGGAACACGCCAATCATCGTCCCAAAAATCGAGTTCACGTAAGCGATCCTGTTCGCTCTGGGTGAACCTGAACACCGCTTCCTGTGCTGCTGTCCACGGATGCGGGTATGCCGGGTCTTGCAGAACATCAAGGGCCCGCAATACGAGGGGAAGATCGGCTTCGGCAATCGGCATTGGCATTTGGCTCTGAGTAATATCGATCACCTCACTGGCTTCCCAGCGCACAAAGAATCCGCGCTGATACGAACTAAAATCAATTGAAAGTAAGACGGGCTGGTATATTGATCTCATACGTAGCAGTCGCCGAATCAAAGTAATGAGCGGGAAGGAGAGCGGGCTGAAGGTGATCACCAGTACCTGCCACCTGGAAAACAACCAGAACAACAACAATCCGAACAAATCGGTGTACATCCTGGCCACGAACCACCATTCAGCCATTGTGTTCGTCATAGCACAACAATGATGATAAGCGTCCCACACTTCATTCTTGCCGCGATGCATGAGGTACGTCCGCGCCCAGCAGCGTACTCAGCAACTGCTGATCGAGACGAGGGTCATGGGTCGCGCGCCGATCAAGTTGCAGTGTGCTGCGTAGGCGCTGACGGGCAATCGCAGCGCTGGTGGTTGGTCGGCTTAGCGTGGAATAGAGCATAGATCGGCTTGAGATGGTCATGAGTCATTTCCTTTCTACTATGGTATGTAGTAATTTTGGCGACAAAAAATAATCACCGTCGGTCGTGTTGCTCGGGCTTGACTCCCCACGATTCTCGTTCTCAACGGTGACCAGCAAGGCGTGGTAAGAGTAGAACACGACATGAACAACCGTTGCATCGTTTTACTACATATTGTAGTAAATACGATCATAAAGAAAAACCATCGCGTAACGATACGGCCATATCCCAGTCACGCCGTGACCAACGTCCGGTTGCTGCTACCAGCGTAGCCTGGCATTCTTGCCATCGTTCAGGATTCCACACCTCCAGATACTGATCCATTCCAATCAACACTACCTGACGGTCGATACCGGCATAGCCGCGCAGGGCTTCGCTGAGGGTAATCGTTCCCTGGTCATCTAGCCGCAAGACCATAGCTTCGGCAAACAACAACCGACGAACCCAGCGTTCGTCGTCGCCGCTGAGGGTGAGATTATTTACCCGTTGCGCTAGCCCACGCCAGAACGGTTCTGGACAGAGTTGTAAACAGCGGTCAAACCCACGGGTGATAATCATACCGGGCTGAAGCAACGGTCGCAGCGGAGTCGGGATTGTAAAGCGGCCACTGTTATCGAGCAGCGTATACCACGTACCAAGGAGCATGGTTCCCTCGCATGTCAACAGCAACTTCACCAGTTTCAGGGTGCTTATTGGGAGCTTACTGGCTTCACCAATGTTACTATAGCATATAATATTCGAGTTGTCTAGCCATGTTTTACGGTCTGCTGATGGGGGCTTGATTTTACTACAATTTGTAGTATGATGATTGCGAACTGAGTCGGTCAACCAGAACAAGGAGGTGTCATGAGCGCCGATATTCATCAGGAGTAACGGATGAGATTGCCAGAAGACAACTAAGAAGCGTATAATAACAACCCAGTAACAACCTAAATACTGGACAAGTTTGCCGAATCGTGCTAGAATGATACCTGACAAGAACCTGAAAGGAACCCCGCAATGCGAGCAGTGAATGACAACGCCACGATCAACACCGTGACCGAAGCCGATCATCTGACAGTACAACTTCCTCTACAGGTTATAGGGCTATCGTCTGTCTATGCTGCAACGCTAAGTCTGCTTCAGCGTCGTTTTCCAACCGTACTGCCTGATCACCTCTGGGCCGAGGTCGCCGGCGGGGTTGTTCTCTCGCTGGCGCCAGTTGCGCTGGCTGCCCGTCGTTTGGGCCATCTTGACTGGCGCCGCTATGAAGAGCTGGTCTGGCGTAGTTTTGTCGCCGCAGGCATTCCGATCATCCTCTGGCAACTGGGCGAAAACATTCTGCGCCAGCAAGCAACCGAAGAGTACCTGCGTCGACCACGAAGGAGCGCGATTGATTATGCCGACGATACCACGCCGCTGGCCAACCGAACTGGAGACCGAGAGGGTCGAGTTGATCCGCATAGCGGAAGAGGCGGCTCAGCACATCCTGCAGGCCCGGAGTACGCTGGATGAGGTGCGTAACGAACTGAGCCGCAACCCTCACCTGTGTCGGATACTGATCGTTACTGCCGAACGTGCCGTGTGCGATGCCTTGACCTGCACCGAACGTATGCGTCGCTACCTGGTCATCGTGCGCGGCACCGAAATCCATGGCCGCTGGCCGATGGTCGCTGCCCGTCAGCGTGACGATAGCGAACACGCTCTTGCAGAGGCGATCCAAAATCTTGAAGCGGCCCAAGACCTGTTTCCGACCTTGCGCCAGAATCACCAGTCTAATTTTTTGTTGGCCGAGGCTGTGCTGGCCGATATGACACTGGCACTTGCCCGTGCTCGACGTTCGATTGAGCAGATGGTACGTTTCTTGACCGAAGCTGCTATCGGGCGTGATTAGAGTCTATCCGAAGTGTCCTTTCGCAGCAGAAGACTGGTCGGGGCACAGTGCCCGTATCCCCTGCGATGCGGGCATGCAGGGTAGGCACGGTCGAGCCGATTGGCGAGGTACTGGTAGGGGTGAGGTACCGCCTCGCCCCGTACTAGTCGCAGACAGAGATCGGTTGGGACGCTTCTACATCTATCGATGGGGTGCATCCGTTGCACGTGAGACGGGTATGCAGATAGGCCTTAAGTGCCTATCCGGAATACCCTGTCGCAGAAGAAGATTCGGTTGGGGCGCAGCGTCGCTGCGCCCGTACATCTATCAGGTTGTATCCGCCGTACCGTGAGACGATTATTCGGATAGGCCCTTAAGTGGGTGCAGTACCGCTGTTCACGTTACGGTGTTGGTGTTGCCTGCGCGGTCATAGTCGGTGTTGGGGGTATTGGGGTGATACTGGTCGGTGTGGGTGAGGCTACGTCATCGGCGGTATCGCCAGCAATGTCGCTCAGGCGATTGAGAAAGCGAATCAGCCGCTCACTCCGCCGCTCAACTTCTCGAATCCGCTCGTTCTGCGTAGCCTGTACAGTTGCTACTACCGCTACCAGCACTTGCCCCTCACGAAATTGATCTTGTAGCGCCCCATTTTCAGCAACGGCTGTCTGAAGTGAACGCCCCAGTGCCACCGCGGTTGCGGCGTAGCTAGCCTGGGTTGTGGCAACAACTGCCAGTTCGCTAGCCTGTACTTCTAGTTCGTCGATCCGCTCTCGTGCACTCCCTAGCTCGCCAACAAGTTGGGCCTGCGTTGTCTGCAATTGATGAATCTTGACCGCCTGATCGGTCGCTACCATTTGCAACGTCTGCATACCGGTGCTGGCCTGGCGAATCTGCTGTGGCGTTGTCAGATCAACACCCACCCAGTAGAGGAAGCCACCTGCAACGGTCAGAGTCAATGCGACCGCAATGATCAGCGTGAATAACCAGCCGATGAATCCGGTGATCTGGCGAAGGCAACTTCGTGGTTGTGAGCCTGGCGGTTTAAGTGATTGAGTAACAGTTGGTGGGACTTGATTCGGTTCAGGTTGACTCATTGCGTATCTCATCAGTATCAGCACGGAGATACCTTATTGTACCATGCCTCACAACAGATTCCGACATTCCCTATTTCCCTGGGAGTGCAGACCGCTAGTCCGCAGGTTCGGCGCCTGACAACGCATGGTGTGGCGCATCAGCACATTATTTCCCCCAAGCGTGGTTGAAAAGAGGGGGAAATACCCCTCCTGTACGCTGACCAACAGGTGTTCCGTGAGAGGGTATCGCTATAAGTGGGTTGGGAACCCGTTGCTGCTGCGCTCGCTCCAATGTTATCACTTTGGTTGGGTAGGGCGAACATTGAGTTGGGGATTCGTTGCTACCACTGATCCCGCAACTTCTCGCTCCTACCCGCTATCGCTGTGTCTATGCAGGCAGATCAGGGCGATAGGTGTGCCATTCAGTCGCACGCTGATAGGCATCACCAACGCGCAGCAGGGTTGCCTCATCAAAAGGTCGCCCGATCAATTGAAGACCTACCGGTAGTCCTTCACTGAACCCGCAAGGTACTACCAGTGCCGGCACACCGGCCAGATTGATCGGCAGCGTACAGACATCGCTCAGATACATCGCTAACGGATCGTTGATCTTTTGACCGATAGGGAAAGCGACCGTCGGTGAGGTGGGGGTTGCCAGGACATCAACTTCCGCGAACACGTGCTCGAAGTCACGTTTGATGAGTGTGCGTACCTGCTGGGCGCGACGGTAGTAAGCGTCATAGTAGCCGGCTGAAAGCGCATACGTACCGAGCATAATACGTCGTCGTACTTCCGGGCCGAAACCCTGGCCCCGTGTCTGCTCGATCTGTTCCCACATCGTTTCACCCTCAGCACGGAAGCCATAGCGCACTCCGTCAAATCGGGCCAGATTCGCACTAGCTTCGGCGGGTGCGATGATGTAGTATGTAGGTAAGGCATATCTGGTGTGCGGGAGCGAGACCTCTACCAGCGTGGCACCTAGCTCGCGCAGCACCTCAATGGCCGTGCGGGTCGCAGCTTCGACACCCGGTTCCATTCCTTCAACGAAGTACTCACGGGGAATACCGATACGCAACCCGCGAATATCACCGGTAAGGGCCGTCGTGTAATCGGGGGGAGTGATAGGAGCACTGGTACCATCACGCGGATCGTGCCCGGCAATCACATTCATTAGCAACGCTAGATCGGCGACCGTCCAGGCCATTGGCCCGATCTGGTCGAGTGATGAGCCGTAAGCGATCAGACCGTAGCGGCTGACCCGGCCATACGTTGGCTTGAGACCACTGATGCCGCAGAGTGCGGCCGGTTGGCGGATCGAGCCGCCAGTGTCGGTTCCCAAGGTGGCCGGTACCTGTCCGGCAGCGACGGCTGCTGCACTACCGCCGCTACTACCGCCAGGAACCCGCGTCCGATCCCACGGATTGGTCGTGATCTGGTAAGCACTGTTTTCGGTGCTTGAACCCATCGCGAACTCGTCGCAGTTGAGTTTCCCGATCAACACGGCACCGGCAGCCAGGAGTCGTTCGATAACAGTGGCATTATAAGGTGGGCGAAACCCCGCCAGAATGCGTGAACCGGCAGTGGTTGGGATACCATTGGTGCAAATAACATCCTTGATTGCAATCGGGATGCCGTCAAGCGGGCCGAGTGATCGACCTTGCCGACGTCGTTCATCGGCGGCTTGTGCCGCATCCAGAGCAATCTCTGGTGTGAGGTGCAGAAATGCGCGAATCAGTGGTTCGGTGGCGTTGATCCGCGCAAGACAGGCTTCAGTAAGTTCTACCGCTGTGATGTCGCCAGCAGCGAGCGCTGCGTGTGCGGCGGTAACGGTGAGATGATGTAATTCGGTCATATCGCCTCCAGTGGAGTTGTGGCGCATGGTCGCTCTATTGTACCAGACTTCAAGCCGATCGGTTGCGTTCTGGTTGCGTTGGATCGGCCTGTTTACCTGTACTATCCTGGTGATGGTCGGTTGGCCATCGCGGCTTGCAGCCGTAAGCACCGAGCCACCACCTACCCCTAGTAATTTGATTTGTACTGATGTGATCGAGGACTCAACGATCAGTCGGCCACGGTCGTCGTCGCCATGGCAAGCGGTACGAAACGAAGTACTCTTCACAACCGTCAGTGCCCGTGTGTTTTCTGCACCCCAGGCAATCTATCTGGTCGAAGATGACGATGGTGATGGCGATGTCAGTACAGATGTTGATGCGTTTAGGCAACGGTTTACTGTTCCCTCGGCGGCTGAACAGATCATTGGTACGATCCGCTACCGGATCGTACCAGGTGCTCTTGGCCCGAACGATACGGTGACGATTGCCCTCAATGTGCCTGATGATCCGACACCGACCGGGCGGGTCTTTGCAGTAGATATTCCGCTGGCCGGAAAAGCCGATGGCAATTGGCGGAGTTTCTCCTGGGCGGCGACCGATATTACGCCCCTCGTCGAGCAAAGGGCCGCACAGTTAATCATAACAATGCGGGGTGTTAATGATGGTACAGGGCTGGCGATCTCGTTCGATGACATTGAAGTGCAGCTTTGTTCGCGAAACCTTGCTACCCTTAGTGGTCGCGTTACCCAAAGCAATCGTGAGTCGCCCGATTTGCGCGATGTTCAGATTTTGCTCGTGCGCTCCGATACAACTAGTCGGAGTGTCGTTGCAACAGCTCAGGTAGTAGCTACCGATGACGGGTTTCGTTATCAGTTCAGCGTGCCACCTCTGTCTGCTGGTGCAGCATACCAGGTCTGGTTTGTCAATCAACCACTGGTCAACCGTCGTGATGGACAACGGTTGAGCGTGTTGGCAGGGCCGGTCGTTACTGAGTTAGGGGCTGGTGATGAGAGAACCGATCTCGACTTGGAACTCAGTTCACCGCACCTGCTTGATCCGCAACCCAATGCCCGGCTCGTCCTGAATGATGATTCGCCAGTGCGCTTCCTGTTTGAGCCGCGATCAATTGATGGTGAAGAGTATCAGATATGTCTCTACGACCCAACTCTGTTCATCCCTGAAACCGGCTTGCCACCCCAGTGGTGTAGTCCGCCTTTAACTGCTGCTGAGCCATACGTCGATCTCGTTCCTTCCATTGTAGATACCATGCCCCTGCGCTATGGTCATCCTTACCGCTGGTATGTTAAGGTTCTGGATCGGCGGGGGACAGAAACCCTGCCGGCGTATGGCTACAGCTTCGCTGAGCGCACAATCACGTTTCTTTCGGCGCCGGCTTCGCTACCGGTGCAGGTGATTGACAATGAAGGGTTGCCTGCTGGCGCCGATCCAGTGCGTTGGACAATCCTGATCTATGTTGCTGCCGATAACGCGCTTGGCGATCCGTTACGTACCAGCGTCGTGGCCCGGCCTGATTTCGAGTTAGAACGCTTGCGTACACTGGCGGCTGCCTATCCCGATTTCTCAATTGTGACGTTCTACGATGCTTATGGGATCACCGGAGGTCAAATTTGTGCATTCCGGGGTAGCTCAGTCGATTGTCGGCGCCAGTTTGAACCGAACAGTGCCGAACCGGCTACCCTCCGTGAATTTGTGAGGTTTGGTTTAAGCGAATTTCCGGCTGCGCGTACTATGCTGATCCTGGTTGGTCCAGCTCATCCAGCTTTTGGTTTTGGCAATGATGAGTCGGTCGCCGCTACGCCAGCAATGGCTATTACCGATCTCGGTGTTGCGCTGCGCGAGGCAACAATAGCCGCCGAAAAGCGGATCGATCTGGTGCTCTTCCAGGCACCGTTGATGGCGAACCTAAACACGGCGCTGGCGCTGGCGCCGTCAGCCGATTATCTGGTTGCTCCGCCCGGCAATATCTGGCGCACAGCCTGGATTCACCGCGTGCTTAGCCGATTAACGGCAAGTGATGGCGACAATCCTCGTGCAGTTGCCGTTGATCTTCCTACGATCTATAGTAACGCTGTGCGCTCAGATGGTGTGTTGCGCGAATACGCTTTGACGGCACTTGATCTGGATCGCGCCGATGAGGTGCGGTCAGCGCGTGATGATCTCGCTACTGCATTGCAGCAAATTTGGAATGAGCGCGCAGCCGTCATTCAGTTATCGTTACTGGAAGTGCGATCCAGGAGTACGGTGTACGATAGTTCTGGGAATGGTCTGGCCGATGCAATCCCCGATCCTACCGGTCAACGCTGGTCGGTGCCCGAAGATGCCTTTGTCGATCTGGGTGATTTCACAGCAGCGCTGGCCAATGCACCGGTACTCCAGGATAGTAATCTGGCCGCAGTACGTACCGCGACTATTAACCTTTCCAATGCGCTAGGAGGGAGTACGCCACTCGTGTTGGCAACCCGACGCAACGCCGCCGAAGAGATTGGCATCCCCTCGCTCCCGCCTGGCGCCGGTCTCGCCGAGTTCTTCCCTCATCGCTCACTGTTCGGTACGCAGCCAGTGCTGGTTGAATCGCTGCTATACCGTGGGCAAACCGATCCCTGGAGCGGATTTATCCGTTCCTGGCTGGCAAGCGATCTTCCGGTCGGTATTGGTGGCGTTACTACAGCACCATCTGGTGGTATTGCCTTTCCACTGATAACCGGTCTCCCAATAGCGTATGATCGCTATCTGCCAATCATTTCCCGCTGATTCGCGATGTGACGGTCACATGTGCCTCAAGACAGGCTTCATGAGACCGTCTCTACACCGCTGGCGAATTGCTGTTGATACAGCTCATAGTATGCGCCACGCTGGGCCAGCAGTTCGTGATGAGTACCGCGTTCGACAATTTGGCCATTTTTCACCATCAGCACCAGATCGGCATTACGAATGGTACTCAGCCGGTGGGCGATCACAAAACTCGTTCGTCCTGCCAGTAACTGGTCAAAGGCCCGCTGAATGATCCGTTCCGTTCGGGTGTCAACACTGCTGGTAGCTTCATCGAGGATCAGAATACGAGGGTTGGCCAGCGCAGCACGGGCAATTGCGATCAACTGGCGCTGTCCTTGACTGAGACCGGTGCCCCGTTCGCCAAGCACGGTTTGGTACCCCTCGGGTAGACGCTCGATAAACTCGTGGGCGCCAACCAGTTGGGCTGCTGCGATGACTTCATCATCGGTCGCTGTGAGTCGGCCATAGCGGATATTGTTCATCACCGTATCGGCGAACAAGAAGGTGTCTTGCAGCACAATACCGATCTGGGAACGCAGGCTGGCACTCGTTACGTTACGCACATCGTGACCATCAATCGTCACCGCTCCGGCGCTTACGTCGTAGAACCGTGGGATCAGATTGACCAGCGTTGTTTTACCGGCACCGGTAGGCCCAACGATGGCGATAGTCTGACCTGGTTCAGCAACGAAACTCACATCACGCAGGACCGGCTCACCCGGCTTATATTCTGCCCATACCCGGTCAAAGACCACTCGTCCTTTGATCGGTGGTAACGGATAGGCCTGCGGCGCATCAACCAGGTCGGGCTTGACATCAAGCAAACCAAAGATCCGCTCGCCACCGGCAATCGCATTCTGTACGTTTGTCCACAACGAGGCGATTTGTTGAATCGGCTGATTGAAGCGCTGGACATACTGGATGAAGGCAAAAATTGTGCCCAACGAGATAACCGCTGTTCCGAAGAGTGGGGCATTGCGCAGGACACTGATCGAACCGACAACGACCACGAGCGCAATGGCGACATAACCGAGCGCTTCAAGTACCGGGTTTAGGGCGCTGGTAAAGCTCGCCGCTCGAATATTTGCGTCACGATTTGCAGCGTTGGCCCGTTCAAACTGGGCAATACTCTCGGCTTCACGGTTAAAGGCCTGCACTTCGCGGGCACCGGCTATACTCTCTTGCAAACCGGCATTGACGTTACCCATCTGTTGGCGGCTGGCTCGAAACGCACGACGGGCCTGGGTCGAAAAGTAGAAGGTCGCTAGGATCATCAATGGCAAGACACTCAGACTGATGAGCGCATACGGCAGATTGCTTTGCACCATGGCATTGATGGTGAGACCAATTTGCAGTATGCCGTTGACCACACTCAACAGTGCGAAACTGAGCGCTTGCTGTATCGTATCGGTATCGCTAGTGATTCGGCTCATGACATTACCCGCTTCGTTACGGGCAAAATATCCGAGCGAAAGACGATGAATATGGGCAAATACATCTTCACGGATCTGACGCAAAGCGCGTTGACCAACCCAGTTCATACTGAAGAAGGCTACACCCTGCAACAGTGCACCACCGATAAATACAACCAGCAACAACCCGACCAGGCCGGTCAACCCACCTAGTCGGTCAGCATTTGTGGCTGCCGGGTCAATAGTGGTATACCAACAGGCATCGGCCCGTGGGAAGAGATAACAATCAACTGCCTGTCCGATCAATTCCGGTGCGGTGACCTGCAACTGAGCACTGGCTGTAATGGTGATCAACGTCAGTACGATGGCAGGCCAGTATGGATAAAAGTAGGTCCAGAAGCATGCAATAGTTGCCAGCACATTCTTCGGCTTCTGTACCTCGGTGTTGAGCATTCGACCGGGGCCACCAAGTCCTCCCATCATAGCGTTGTTGCTCCTTCTCCAGTCTGGCCATTTGGTGATGGTAATGGTGCATCTTCGACTAACTGCGACGTATAGATTTCGGCGTAGATCGGGCTTTGTTCCATCAACTCGGCATGCGTGCCGCTGGCAACCAACCGTCCTTTATCGAGCACGAGGATCAAATCGGCATTCCGCACCGTACTGATCCGCTGTGCAATGACGAAACTAGTGCGTCCTCGCATCAAACGGTCAAGAGCACGTTGGATCAACGCTTCAGTTGCAACATCAACGTTACTGGTACTATCATCGAGAATAAGCAGCCGTGGATTCAGCAATAATGCACGGGCAATCGCGATCCGCTGTTTTTGCCCGCCAGAGAGTGTCATTCCGCGTTCACCCACCCGTGTGTTATAACCGTCGGGAAAACTCGTGATGAAGTCGTGAGCTGCCGCAGCCTTTGCAGCAGCAATAATCTCTTCGTCACTGGCATCAGGGCGGCCAAACGCAATATTCTCGCGGATCGTACCACTAAAGAGATTGGTCTCTTGTAACACAATACCGATCTGACTCCGCAGACTATCAATTGTTACCTCACGGACATCGTACCCATCGATCAACACCGCCCCCTCACTTACATCGTAGAAGCGGGGAATGAGATTGATAATCGAGGTTTTACCACTACCGGTTGCTCCCAGCAAGGCGACGGTTTGTCCTGGCTCAACAACGAAACTTACGTTCTGCAAGACGGGGGCACTGCTGTTGAAATAGCGGAAGGTGACATTGCGAAATTCGACTCGGCCCTGGATGGGTGGCAACGTGATCGCGTCTGG
The DNA here is from genome assembly GCF_030444705.1 of Chloroflexus sp. MS-CIW-1. NCBI lineage: Bacteria > Bacillati > Chloroflexota > Chloroflexia > Chloroflexales > Chloroflexaceae > Chloroflexus > Chloroflexus sp. MS-CIW-1. The sequence goes on along the minus strand of NZ_JAUBWR010000001.1, from coordinate 355,431 downwards.
TCGCTCGACAATCTCACTTCGGGCATCGAGCACCTCAAAGATTCGTTCGGCAGAGGCACCAGCCTGAGCCAGCAGCGCAATAATGAAACCGAGCTGACCGAGTGGGAAAAAGACGTATACCAGGTAGAGGCTGAACTTCTGATACTCGCCAAGCGCAAGCGTACCGTTCAAGATTTGCTGACCACCGAAATAGAGGATCGCTACCTGTCCCAATTGTGCTATCAGAAATATAACCGGAAACAGAAAGGCGAAAATGCGATTTACCCGAATCTGTTGCTCCATCAGCGCAGTAGCTGCCCGATCAAACCGTTCCTCTTCGTAAGATTCGCGGGCAAATGCCTTGACAACCTTCATACCTGCAATATTTTCCTGCAAAATGGTATTCAGACGCGAAAGGCGATTCTGTACTTCCAAAAATAAAGGCTGGCTGATCCGACCGAAAATAAAAAAGATTGCCAGAGCAAGCGGTAATAATGGCACAATAACAAGTGTTAATTGCCAGTTTGTAAAGGCTAGCACGATCAACGCGCCGATTAAGAGGAGAAACGACTGGGCAGCCAGTACTAATCCCTGCGCCACAAATGTCCGCACGCGCTCGACATCATCGGTTGCGCGAACCATGAGTTGCCCGGTCTGATTACGGTCGTAGAAACTGAACGACATGCGCTGAATCTTGCTGAAAATTGCATTTCGCAGATCAAAGGCTAGACCATGCGAGGTTCGCTCAGCCATGAACGACTGTAAAAACGAAAAGATTCCGCGCATGACGGCAAATACGAGAATGAGCAATGCTGCATTGATCACAATTTCTTCCGCATGAGCCGCATTACGCTGTAACTCCTCAATGGTTAAACCAAGCCGTGCTGCGGCTGCTGCCTGAAACGCCGCCGGCACCTCGGTCAAGATGCGCGTCGCAACAACACTGCGTGTCACGGCATCGATCATGTTCTGAACCAACTGTGGTACGGCCAGTTGCGCCAGGGTGGCTACAACCAGCGAACCGTAAGCAACCAGCACTGTCTGCCGCTGATTACCGAGGTAGCGGATGGCGCGGAGTAAGGCGCCAGAAGTCGGTCGACGCCCTGGCGAGCGAGACATTCCCTGTTGAACCTGCATACGTGACTCTTTGTTCCTATGTGTTCTCAGTACGTCGATCTACCATCGTGTCTGAAACAAACTCTTCGTACTTGCAAACGAAATCCGCTAGCCCTGTGCTGAGGTGAGCGGCAAACCCGTTGGGCTGTTGTTTGACCGGGCCGCCGCAGTCGGTAGCCAACGGTGCTCACCGTCTCCTCTGCCGTTGCCAGCGAATCGTCGGCACGTGAATGTTCAGAAACGTGCTAACTGTTCTCATGCCCATCGTTTCCGCTATGTCTGCATGGCCCGTTCAAGCAGATCGAGAAATACCTGCTGTTCGGCATGGCTTAAACCGGCCAGCAGTTTGGTCATACGGGCCAATCGCTCGGTTTCGAGATCGTGGTGTAGTTGTCGGCCACGACTGCTCAGCGAGAGGAGAATGATCCGGTTATCATCAGGGTGTGGCCGCCGCTCGATCAGACCGGTTTGTACCAACCGTCGGGTCAATGCCGTGAGCGATGGTGGTTTGACGTTAAGCGCCTCTGCCAGTTCGCGCATCGACACTTCCCGATCAGGTGCGAGGAGACTGAGCAGTCGTAAGTGCGATATTGATAAGCCCCACTCGCTGAGCTGATCAAAGAGAGAGCTGCGCGGCTGTTTTGCCCGCATACAATCGAGCAGCTTGATCAGGCGTTGGGCATTGCGAATTGTCGGATCGTCCATGGGCATAGACAGTTAGTTAGATAAACTAATTGTATGATACGCCTAGAATGATGGACTTGTCAAATGAGAATCGGGTTCAGATATGTCATGCGCCGATCCAGTTATAATGGAAACACAATGCAATCGCTTCGTATCGGCTTTGATGCTCGCTATGCCAGCGACCACTTTCCCGGTATTGGTCGCTATATAACATCACTCTTACCCGAACTGAGCCGTCTCACCGGTCAGCATCGGCTGTTTGTGTTCACCAATATCGGGCAAACACTACCGACGTTGACCGATGCGCATGTCGAAATTGTTTCGGTACGTAGTTCACCCTTTGCCTTGACGCAACAACTCGAACTCCCGTTCCTTGCCGGTCGGTTACACCTTGATCTTCTCCATTCACCCTACCTTGTCAAACCATACCTGCTCCCTTGCCCTTCGGTAGTAACGATCTATGATCTATTGCCGTTACGGTATCCGCAGACCCTCAGTCCAAACGGACGACGTTTCTACCGGCTGGCATTGCGTCTTGCCGCCCGGAGTGCTCGTCAATTGATTACGATCTCGTCGGTCTCACGGGATGATCTGGCCTTCCATTTGCGTATCCCCCGTGAGCGGATTGCTGTTACCCCGCTGGCTGCCGCTCCTGCCTTTGCCCCGCAGCCGCCTGATGTGATTACCGATATGCGTCGGCGGTACGGTGTCCCGCGCCATTATGTGTTGTTCGTTGGCTCAAATAAGCCACACAAAAATATCGACCGTCTGTTACGGGCTTGGCAGCGCGTGTTGCCTGAATTGCCGCCCTCACTGTCTGATACTACCTTGGTGGTTGCCGGCAAGTTCGATCCGCGTTACCCGTTGCCGACCGTGATGGCTGCCGGGTACGGCTTGCAGGAGCGGGTCAAAGTGCTCTCTCATGTAAGTGATGACGATCTACCGGCACTTTACAGCGGCGCCCTGCTCTTTGTCTTTCCTTCATCATACGAGGGTTTTGGCTTACCACCGCTTGAGGCAATGGCGTGTGGTGTACCGGTTGTTTGTGCCTATGCGGGCAGTCTGCCAGAAGTGGTTGGCGAAGCGGCGCTCACGGTTGATCCGCACAGCATGCACGAAATTGCCGATGGTATCTTGCGCGTCCTACGTTCACCTGCCCTGTACCAGTTTCTCCGTCAGCGTGGTCAACAGCGTGCGACCCTCTTTTCGTGGCGCGCAACGGCCCAGGCAACTCTGGCTGTATACGAGCGAGTGGCGGCGACAGTATAGTCATTACGGCTCTGGTTGGCTCAGCAGGGTAGCACTTACCCATCCCTCCGTCCCGGCCTTCACCCGCTGCGGTGCGCAATCGTTGGCGGTAGCGACAACGCGCAGCCGGTACCAGCGATTATTGCCGGCGAGCGTCTCTTCGGCTAATAACTCGACCTGATCGCCAACGCAGACCTGTCCGATGACTGTCTCTGCTGCGATGCGTGGTTCACTGCGGATATTGCCGCCATTGATGACCCGTGCGCGACCAATAATTGGCGGCGGCGTTGCAGTCGGGGAAGGTATTGGGGTCGGTGTCAGTGTGGACTGTTGGGTAGCTGTTCGCTGAGCTGTCGCTCGCGCTTCGCGCGTCTGTAGTGCGATCTGGGTTGGTCGCATAACCTCACGACTGATTTCAATTTGACGCAGGATAAACGGGGCAGCACTTATCAGGCCAAGGATCAAGAGGCCGCCAACCAGCGCGGTAACGAGCGTGCGTAATGGCCCACGGCGACGTCGGCGACCGCTGAACAGCCGTTCCCAATCACGCGGATCAACTTTTGGTGGCACGGTTCACCCTCTCTACAACCAGCGACACAGCACCGGCTGACGCTCGCCGGTCGGCACGAAGCCGAACCAGCGGTAGAGTCGCTGGGCATGATGGTTGTACGCCTGTGTATTCAGAGTGAGCAACTCGGCGCCAGTTTCTGCCGCATAGGTTACGAACTCGGCCAGCAACCGCACACCAATGCCACGTCCTCGTTGTTCTGGATCAACGGCGATTCGCACTAGATGCACAAGCCTGCCGCCAAAATGGCTGGTTGCGTAACTGTACCCTACGACCTGTCCGTTAAGTTCAGCCATCACAAAGAATGAACCATCGGCAATTGCTGGCGCGAGGATACCTTCGTCTTTGACCCATTGTGGTTCAAAACAGCGCGTATCGAGTCGCAACACTTCAGCTAAATCAACGGCACGGGCAGGGCGAACTTGCACATCAGGATTACCGTTGGCCGGTATTTCCCAGCCACGCTTTTCATAAACAACGACATCGGTCTGATGATAGTAGCCAGCCGCTGTAAGGAGCGGACGAAGCCACTGATCGGACTGTTCATCACCCGCATAGTAGATATGTGTGACCGCGTGATCGCGAGCCAGGTTGTCGAGTGCTGACGCTAACTGTTTGAGGGCATCTTTAGGATGCACTCGCTCGTTGATGGCCAGAGCGCGTAACCACGTTACGTGATTGAACGGCTTCCCCAAGACAGCCACTGCCAGGATGTCAGCGCCAAATTGTAGTACTGTCGCCCGCCCTTCCTCGACAGCGGTGTACAGTTCGCTGCCATTTGTAGCCAGAAAGCGACGACCGGCAGCACGAAACAAATGACTCACTGCCGTGACATCGGCAGGTTGGCTGGAACGGGTAGTAGTCGCGTTGAGGTCGACCGGTTTGCGAAATGGCCACATAGCTGTGTTACCATACCTGTAGAGTCTAATGTCGTATTGTACCAGAGAAATCCTATGATGAGACGACTGCGGCACTACGTTTCTACCCAATGGCAACGATTCTTCGGGCTTAACATCTCGCCTGTCACCCCAATGCTCTTTGTTGGCGGTCAGTTCAGTCCCCGGCAGTGGCCGGCGATCCATCAGTTAGGTGTGCGGGCTGTGCTCTCGCTCCAGGCCGAGCGTGCCGATCCGTTTGTCGAACCATTCCCCATGCGCAGTTTACGGCTGTTGGTGCCCGATTTCCATCCGCCAACACTGAACCAACTCGACGAAGGCGTGCACTTTATCGCGCAGGCTATTAGTGATAGGTTACCGGTCTTCGTCCATTGCCATGCCGGGGTTGGACGAGCACCACTGATGACGGCGGCGTACCTCATGGCTCGTTACGGTATCGGCTCTCGTGCTGCGTTGACCAGGCTGCACCTCGCACGCCCCATTATCCGCCCCAACCGACGACAGTTACAGCGATTGCACGAATACGAACAGCTTCTGCTCCAACGTCGGCAGTCTGGTCTGCCTACGCTGCCCGTCGGTGATACAGACCACTGGCCGCCAGTTCCAGACACCCAGATACCGTGAAGAGATCGACAAGGGCGCGAATTGAGAGCCGTGGTCGCGCACAGAGATAGACAGGGCGCCAGAAGTCGGCGAATTTGGCTTTGAAGCGGTAGAGGCCATGAGCGTTGTACACCGCTGTCATCTGGCGTCCTACCAGTGTGACCAGCCGTTCGAGTGGACGTAAATCTTGTTCAAGATGGTAAAAAGGTACTTCATTGAGGCTGAATGTCCGACATCCTTCAGCGTAAAGGTGCTGCCCGGCGGTGGTAAAGAGTGCTTCCATAATCCCAGAGGGAGCAGTGACTCGCCGCAACATCAATTCGGTAACGGCAGTTGTCGGGGTCGGTTGCGTCAGCAATAATGCCCCCTGCCATTCATCGGCTCTGTCAACAAATACAAACAGCCGGGTTTCTGGTTCAAAGACAGTGCGGAAAAGGTAACGCAGTTGTGGTCGCTCACCGTAGCGAGCTTCCCGCGCCAGCCAGCGTAGGCGAGCAACTGCGGCGGGATTCCATGGTACTTCGATCACGCTGCCAAAACGGAGCGCAGCCCGTGTCATCTTGCGGATCGACCGACGGGAGAGACTGTCACTCGTTAGATCAATAATCCCTTCAATCCCCACCCGAATCGTTTCCCAACCTGCTGCAGCTAACGTACTGGCTACACTAGAGGGGCAGCCGCGCAAGAGGAGACCCGAGTTGGCAAAGTATTCACGTTGCAGGTGCGTTAGCGTGAAGGTTGCGGGAAGCGTAGCGTATGCCAGCCAGGTCAGCCCTGAAAGCGGCAGTTTGATCGCCTGCCAGCGTGGTCTGGTCAGATGGGTACGTGTCCAACTGAGCGGTAATTCATCGATATTCGCCAGGGCAGTGACCTCCATAGTCCATTGATCCAGGCGACTGTTACCAGGACGACGGCGAAAATAGCCATCCTTCCCTTTCAATTCAGCGTTGGCCGGGCGTCGAACCTGCCGTACTGGCTAACAGCAGGTGAGGTACTATGTTGAGCACAACTACCTCTCTACTAGTAGTTTGCTCTCAGTTGTGTATCACGTCAAGCCATCGCCTGGAGTGCTGCTTCAATCCGCGCAACGACCATATCAATTGCGATCGGATTACGTCCACCCCCAGGGAAAATGACATCGGCGTATCGCTTTGTCGGTTCAACGAATTCGAGGTGCATTGGACGCACGGTGTTCAGATATTGTTCGATCACTGAATCAACCGAACGCCCACGTTCAGCAATGTCGCGCCGCAGCCGTCTGATAAAACGCAGATCGGCATCGGTGTCAACAAACAACTTAATCTGCATGCGTCGTCGCAATACCGGCTCATAGAAGATCAAAATCCCTTCTACTAGAATAACCGGTCGCGGTTCGAGCCGTTCGGTCTGCGGTAAGCGAACATAGGTTGTATAGTCGTAGGTTGGCAGATCAACCGGTTGTCCGGCACAGAGCGCATCGAGATGCGCGACCAACAAATCGTTGTCGAGTGCGTCGGGATGATCGAAGTTAAATTTGGCCCGTTCTTCGAGCGGTAAATGGCTCAGGTCCTTGTAGTAGCGGTCGTGGTCGATATGGGCAATACGGTCAGCGCCGACCCGCTGCAAGATCGCTTGGGCAACACTCGTCTTGCCACTGGCGCTGCCACCGGCAATGCCAATGATGATCGAAGATGTGTTCATAGCACCATCCTGAATAAGCCTGAGATATGCTGCGTATCCTTCCCCCATCATAGGCGGAAAGGAAATTGACAAGAAGTGAGGTCTATCAGCCGTCCTCTACGTTGTAGAGAGCATGTTTCAGAAGAAATATGCGCACCGAACGTCAGCGGTGGAACACCTTTTCAGGTCATTAAAAACGAAGGAAACCGGCAAGGAGACATGTGTTCCGTTGCCGGTGAATCTGCCAGATACTCCACCGTGCACCGTCGTAGAATTACACGGTTTGCGACTCTGACTTCGGTGGCTCACCAAGAAGCTTGTTCGTCAGGTATGTCGCCAGCCAGGCTGCTGCCAGGCTGAGCACCAGGCTGAGCAAGCCGTGGACCAACTTTCGCCGCAACTCTTCTTCGGTCATGGAATTAATCCCTCCGTCGCATCAAAATGGTCACAAAGTAGAGCAATTGCGCAATCGCCTGCGCTGCTGCGGCTACATACGTCAACGCTGCGGCATTAAGCACCGCATTAACACCTTCAGCCTCTTGCACCGTCACAAGACCGGCTCGTTGCAGCATCTCGCGTGCACGGGCACTGGCGTTAAACTCAACTGGCAGCGTGACCAGGGTAAAGGCAACTGCCGCGCTAAATAGTATCACACCGACCACTGCCAGTTGAAAGCCGAAACCACGGCCACCAGCTGCGCCTAGCAGCATCCCAATGAAGAAGAGCCAGGTACCGAGTTGCGAACCGATGTTGGCAAAACCAACGATACCCGAACGCACGCGCAGCCATGCGTAGCCCTCTTTGTCTTGTGCGGCGTGACCAAGCTCGTGCGCAACAATAGCCATCGCGGCGACTGAAGGCTGTAACGACCCTTCCGAAAGCCGGATCACCTTGCTCGCAGGATCGTAGTGGTCGGTTAACATGCCGGGAATGGTCTCTACGCCAACGTGATCAAGGCCCTCGTTGCGCATCAGCACTCGGGCAACATCGAACCCGTTCAGCCGCCGCATGTTGGCGACCTGTGACCATTTATTAAATGCTGACTGAACCTGAAATTGGGCCCAGAGGGCGAAAAGCATCGCCGGCACCGCAAACAGCAAGTAGGTTGGATCGAAGAAGAATGGCATAGACGCCTCCTTGTATGCAAGAATGAAACTCTATTCTGTGCACAGTATACCACTCACAGATGATTACGGAACGTTGATAGAATGTTGGATTTTTGCAAAAACTCATCGCTTGCCCAACGAGCATGAAGTCAGCAACGTTTCCCATCCATCAGCCAGGGAGGAAATAGGGATACGTCGGAGAGGCAGAGATTCACACTACTGTTTTAACCGTCGTTTTCCGCTTCCTGTGGGCAAAAAAAGAGAGCTGCGGGAAAGGTAACGGGCGTCTTCCGCCACGGCGTGCGCTAGCGGTCATCGACTACTCACCGAAAGCGAGTCGATGGCCTGCGCTTGCAGGCAAGCAGCGCAGGCCACAGATCGCAGTGAACGTGCGCACGGTATTCACCGGCGGAATCAAACACGACCGAACATCAGCAAGATCGAAACTGGCTACAGATGATGCTCACCGGTCAGTACCTGCCGAATGAGACCACGGAGCACCATTCCCCGCTCACGTAGCAACCTCCGCAACTCCGGACCACTGCGGGGGAGGAGGAGCGCAGCAGCACCAGCACCGCCGGCCAGTCCTAGCAACAAACCTGACAAGAAACGTCGGCCATTTGTGCGGTGGGGAACGAGATCGTTTATTATCGTATCAAGATCGTCCATAGCTCATCACTTTACGGATAAATACCGCGCGTCGTTACAGCATCGGCAACCCGCTGCACCGCCAGCATATACGATGCCGTGCGTAGATCGACCTGGCGTTCAGCCGATACGCGCAGAACCTGTTGCAACGCATTTGTCATAACCCGACGCAATTGCGCGTTCACTTCACGTTCGCTCCAAAAGAATTCTTGTAGACCCTGCACCCACTCAAAATAGCTGACCGTGACTCCACCGGCATTGGCGAGAATATCTGGGATCACGACGCACCCACGATCATACAGAATCGCATCGGCAGCCCTGGTTGTAGGCCCATTCGCAGCTTCAGCGATGATATGTGCCTTGATTCGCCAGGCATTATGAGCAGTAATAACCCCACTCAACGCTGCCGGAACCAGGACCTCGCATTCCACTTCCAGCAATTCTTCGTTGGTCAGGGTATCGGCGTTCACGGCGCCAACAACACTCCCCGTGTACGCTTTATGCGCCAACACTGCTTCAACATCAAGGCCGTGAGGATTGTAGACTCCGCCGCGACTGTCACTCAGGGCTACAACCTTCATCCCCAACGCTACTGCTTCGCGGGCAACGGTCGAGCCAACATTGCCACAACCCTGAATTGCCAGCCGCATATCCGAAATATTCAGCCCCAGATGATGGGCTGCCGCCGTCAACACATATGTCAACCCTCGACCGGTAGCTTCGCGTCGACCTTCAGACCCGCCGATATTGATTGGCTTGCCGGTGACAACCGCCGGAACGGTATGGCCCTGATGCATCGAAATGGTATCCATAATCCAGGCCATCACCTGCGGATTGGTTCCCACGTCAGGGGCAGGAATATCGCGTTCGGGGCCGATAACGACACTGATCTCAGTTGCAAAACGGCGGGTCAGGCGCTCAATTTCGCCTGGCGAAAGCTGTTTGGGGTCAACGATAACTGCCCCCTTCGCGCCGCCGTAAGGCAAGCCGGCTAACGCACACTTCCAGGTCATCAGCATAGCAAGGGCACGGGTTTCATCGAGGGTAACTGACGGATGGTAGCGAATACCACCCTTCGTTGGACCGCGAGCCAGATTGTGCTGAACACGAAAGCCCTGAAAGACTTCAATGCGTCCGTCGTCACGCTTCACCGGAAAGTTTACCGTCAGCTCACGTTGTGGAATGCGTAGGATACCACGCAGACTTGCCGGAAGATCAAGCAGATCAGCCGCCTGATCAAAGTGCTGTTGCACGATGCTCAACAAATCGGCGCTCTCAAAAGGTGCAGCAGCAGATCGTTCTACATCTGTCATGACCATGACATTCTTCTCCTCAACAATGAGTAAAAAACGGCCCCCATTGGCCGTCCGCGACAACGGTGGCGCGGCAGCCCGTATTGTACCACAGGGTGATAGGCAAATAAAGATGTGCGTTATAATTTTTATTCATCGGATGGAATAAATTCGTTCACGCTGGATACTGAATGTGCAAAAGCTGTAATCAGGCGAATGGCGTGTTCAACATCGCTGAGAGCGATCATCTCGTTGGGTGAGTGCATATAGCGGTTTGGAATGGAGATCACCGCACTTGCAATCCCACTACGCACATGATGAATAGCATCGGCATCAGTACCGGTATGGCGTGGTGAAATCTGCACACTGTACGGGATCGATTCACGTTCAGCCAGATCGACCAGACGGCGAAATACCCGACCGCTGTTTGCCGAACCGCGCGATAACACCGGGCCGCCACCCAGTTTTACGGTATTCCACTGTCGTTGATCGGCATTCGGATGATCCGTTGCGAAGGTTACATCAACCACAATCGCTATTTGGGGATCGAAGCTGAAGGCTGCGGTGGTAGCGCCGCCAAAGGTAATCTCTTCCTGGGTTGTGGCAACAGCGGCTATGCAGGCGTTGGGCCGGTTTTGGCTTAACGAGCGCAGAGCCTCAAGCACTGTAAAGGCACCGATCCGGTTATCTATCGAGCGACTCACAATCCGACCGCCCGGCAACTCATACACCGGAGCATCGATGACCCCTACGTCGCCAACCTGTACCAATTCACTCGCTTCACTCTTGCTCGATACACCGATATCGATCCACATCTGTTCAATCTTTGTAGCCTGCTGACGTTCATCGGCTTGTAACAGATGGATTGGCTTCTTGCCAATGACCCCAATAACTTCGCCGTGCCGACCCAATAAGCGCACTCGTTGACCAACCAGTACCTGGGGGTCCCATCCGCCAATCGGGCTGAAGAAGAGAAAGCCCTGATCGTCGATGTGACTGATCATGATCCCGATCTCATCGATATGACCTGCCAGCAGAATCCGTGGGCCACTACCTTCCAGCACGGCAAAGCTGTTTCCCAGTACATCACTGTACACCTGATCGGCAAATGTTCGTGCTTCACTGCGCCAGACTCGTGCAGCCCGGTCTTCATCGCCCGATGGGCCGGGGGTAGCGAGGAGTCGTTTCAGAAATGAGAGTTGTGTGGTTTCCATAACATCCTTTGTTCGGTGCGCATATCACAGTTTGACCAGCCAACACATCATAGCAAAACGTGATGGCTTTGATCAAATTGTGACGTAGAGCATAAACCATGATTGCGGTGAGCACCGACTCGTGTTGAATGCGTTTGGGAATGCGGGCGTCTTACCTGTATCGCGTCGAACGCATGGCATGACGCACCGACGTACCACCTACAACGGACATATCGCGGCTTGGTGGTTTTGTTATTGTAAACCATTTTTCTTCCACTTGACACGATGTCAGTTACTGTGCTACACTAGCCGAGCGCGAGGGAGTTCAAAATATGCGCTCTATCAATCATCGTAGGCACTAAATATAGTAGTTTTTCTTTCCTGCGCCTTGTCGTCGTGAACCTTGTCGGTTAAAAATTATTTACAACACTCTTAGCGCATCAACCGTCCATGTAGCATGAGGAGCTTTCAATCCATGATGAAACACGAGCTTGCCCCTGCCAATCTGACCGACATTGCCCGAACCGTCCTTCAGAAGCGCTATCTACTCAAGAACGAGCATGGCGACGTCATTGAAACGCCCGAAGCGATGTTCTGGCGGGTAGCCGAGACGATCGCTGCCGTTGATGCTCGCTACGGTGCATCATCAGAACAGGTTGAAGAGCGAGCCGAGCGATTTTACCATCTGATGACCCAGGGCTATTTTGAACCCAACAGCCCAACTCTGATGAATGCCGGGCGGCCACTGGGTCAGCTCAGTGCATGCTTCGTGTTGCCAATTGACGACAATCTGACCAGCATTTACGAGACTCTGAAGCATCAGGCTCTGATCCATCAGAGCGGCGGTGGCACGGGCTTTAGCTTCTCGCGCCTGCGTCCGCGCAATGATGTGGTGCGCAGTACAATGGGCGTTGCCAGTGGTCCGGTCAGTTTTATGGATGTCTACAACCACTCGACCGAGGCCATCAAACAAGGTGGAACCCGCCGTGGCGCGAATATGGGGATCTTGCGCTGCGATCATCCCGATATTCTTGAGTTCATTACCTGCAAACTCGATACCACAAAAATCACGAATTTCAACATTTCTGTTGCCGTTACCGATGCGTTTATGCGCGCTGTTGAGCGCGATGAAACGTATGATCTCATCAATCCTCGCACCGGTACGGTGCATATTGCGTCACGCGATGGCCTGAAACATCCCCTGACCGGTGAGGTGCTGGTTCCGCCCGGTCAGCCAACACGCCTGCGTGCCCGGATGGTCTTCGATCTCATCGTTCAGTGTGCCCATGCTACCGGCGAACCCGGTCTGTTCTTCATCGACCGGGCCAACGAGTACAACCCGGTTCCGCACCTCGGCGAGTACGAGGCCACCAATCCTTGTGGGGAACAGCCACTCCTGGCGTATGATGTCTGTAATCTTGGCTCGATCAATCTGGGCAAATTTGTCACTCCAGAACGAACGATTGATTGGAATCATCTGCGTGAGGTAGTTCACGAAAGCACGCGCTTTCTCGATAATGTGATCGATGCCAACCACTATCCGCTCGAACAGATCACCCAACTGAGCCAGCGCATCCGGCGCATCGGGCTCGGGGTGATGGGATGGGCCGATATGCTAGTGCGGTTGGAGATTCCGTACAATTCGCACGAAGCAATCGATCTGGCGCGGAAGGTGATGCACTTCATCGACGAAGAGAGCAAGGTCGCTTCCGAGCAGTTGGCCCGTGAGCGTGGCCCGTTCCCGGAATGGGAGTATAGCATCTGGGGTCCTGATGCGACCTGTGCCCGCCGTCCTGATGGGTCGCGGATTCGTCCGCAACGACTGCTGCGGAATTGTAATGTGACCACCGTTGCCCCGACCGGGACGATCAGTATCATTGCAGGGTGCTCGTCTGGGATCGAGCCACTCTTTGCCATCGCCTTTTGGCGGTATCAGGCCGATACCCGGATGCTCGATATCAATCAAGATTTTGTCGCTCAGGCGAAACGTGAGGGCTGGTACAGCCCGGAACTGATGGAGCGGATTGCCGATACCGGCCACATTCATCACCCTGAAGTCCCGGCCCATGTGCAGCGGGTGTGGGTCACTGCCCACGATATTGCACCGGAATGGCATGTGCGGATGCAGGCTGCCTTCCAGGAGTATACCGATAGTGCGATCTCGAAGACGATCAACTTCCCCCACGAAGCGACCCCCGATCAGGTGCGCGAAGCCTACGAGCTGGCGTTCCGGCTTGGATGTAAAGGGATTACCGTCTATCGTGATGGGTCACGAGCGAACCAGGTTCTCTCGACCGGTTCGACCGCCAAAAGCACCGGCACGGTACAGGCGCCTGCACCACTACCGGCAGAGATTACACCGCGACCGGTACCGGCAGAGGGTCTTCCTAGTCACTCATATCCGGTCGTTACGCCGCTTGGCAAGCTTCGTCTGTTTGTTACCGAGTTAGATGGGAAGCCATTTGAAGTGTTTGCAATTATCGGGCGCGCCGGGAGTGATGTCACTGCGTTTACCGAGGCTATTGGACGGTTGATTTCGCTGGCGTTACGCTGTGGTGTACCGGTGAAGCTCATCGCCGAGCAGCTTCGCGGTATCGGTGGTTCACGTTCGGCAGGGTTCGGTCCTGATCGGGTCCGTTCCGTTCCCGATGCTATCGGGAAGGTCTTGCTCGATCACTATGTGAAGAATGGCAACGGGAATGGCAATGGTCATGGCTACGACGATAATACCGGTAACGGTGAAACGACACCAGACGATACGGTGAGGGTAAGCGAACCGACGCCATCGCAGGCGGTCAACTCTCTGCACGCTGACCTCCATCACGCTTCGTCAGAGGCTGCTGAGATCTGCCCCGAATGTCAGAATGCGGCGATGTTCAACGAGGAAGGATGTCGGAAGTGTCATGCCTGCGGGTATAGTGAATGCTAGCGTCGCTGTCATAGCGTGCTGAAGGTTCTCACATTTGCCTGCATACTACCTGGCCCGTATCAGGGCACGTGAATAATGAGCGTCATCCAACGCTTCAGGATGCCTCTGAATCATACAGTTGTCCTGAGATCGCGGGTCACCGGTCCGCGTCGGGTGGTCAATAGCCGAAAATCGGCGTGTAGTGCATGAGCACACTATGACCTTCATAGGTGGGGGGTAGGGGCGTGGAACCTGCCCCTCCTGTATGGTGACAGAACGTTATTAGGGATGCGGCATTACAGCGGGCAGCTTGGGAACCTGCCCCTCTCAGATTGCATCATCGGCGAGGAAACGGCAGTTTTGTGCTTCGGCCACTGCTGGTATGGAAGGTTGGGTATCTCTACACGCAATGCGGATAGCTGAGGAGTCGCTTTATCTCTCTACTGGGGCGGGTGAAAACATGTTGAAAGCCCTACTGCTCTTCATTCAACGTTGCCAGCATCTCTTGTGTGTCGATAAGATGATTGTTGAAGATAATACGTGCCACATCGAGCAACTGAAAGATCATCGGGTCGCGAACCCGGTAGTATACGGTTGTGCCTTCTTTACGCGAATCGACGATGTTTTTGTTGCGCAGAACAGCCAGTTGTTGTGACACGTTAGACTGTTCGATGGCGAGTGCCTGTTGTAATTCTTGCACACTGCGTTCACCCGCCCGCAATTGATCGAGAATGGCCAGGCGGGTAGGATGAGCGAGGGCTTTGAAGAATTCGGCTTTAAAGCGATGAAGTGGCATAAAAGTATCTTTTAATATTCTAATATTCGTATAGATTATACAACAATGTATGATAAACAGTAATAACCCTTTAAGCGCGACAAGGGGTTTTCAGGTTTTGGTTAGGTTTTCCGGTCAACGTTGTTTACCCTCGCATAATGCTCCCGATCCGAGCGTTTGCACCGGCGATTCGGGCCGTTGGCCTGCCCCTGTGGGAGCAGCCGTGGCGGATGAGCCTGCCTCAGAAGCAAGCCATCTTCCTGCTTGTGAAGAAGGTGTTTTCCTTGCCGCTCCTGCCGTGCATTGACGCGAGAAGCGAGAAAAGAGGAAAGCGGATTGGGAGCGGGGGATAGCCTCCTTCATCGCACCATCTCCTTGGGGTTCGTGTAGAGCAGTGGTGAACGGCCAGTGAGGGTATCCCCCGGCGCAGGTGCTTCACACTCCCCTGCCGCTCCCACCAGCGGAGCGGCAGGGGCTTGGGGAAAGGTGAGGGGGGCTGCTGTAGCCTCCTTCATCGCACCATCTCCTTGAAGTTTGCGTAGAGTAGTGGTAAACGGTCGGTCGGCAGGGGTGTCCCCCGGCACCGGCTTCTGGGCATGTTTCGCTTTTCTCGCCCTTCTCGCCCTTCTCCCTCAACACATCTCTCCCAGGTCGGGTGAACTGTTGAACAACCATCGCTACCCAGTACCTTGACAGAGAATAGTGAGCGTGATAGAATTTCGATAATATTAGAATATTATCATATATCCATCAAAGGGGCAGAAACTCGCTTCTCGCCGTTTTCCTCTCATTTCCCTGCTAGAGCGTGAATTTGCCGGTTACTCGGTCAATCATTTCCGCTCTGACGTATTGGCCGGCTTAACCACCGGTGCCGTGGCCTTACCGCTGGCTTTAGCATTCGGTGTTGCTTCAGGGGCTGATGCCCCTGCGGGTTTGGTGACTGCAATTATTGCGGGTCTTATTATTGGCGGACTCGGTGGTGCGGCCTATCAGATCAGTGGCCCCACCGGTGCGATGTCGGCTATCTTGATTGCCATTTCCGCACGCTATGGTCTGGAGGCAGTGTGGGTGGCTACGCTCCTTGCCGGTCTCATGCTGATCTTGCTCGGTATCTTTCGGCTTGGCCGGTATATCTCTTTCATTCCCTCACCAGTCATTGCCGGTTTTACCAGTGGGATTGCGCTGATTATCGCGATTGGTCAACTTGATAATGTGTTGGGGATCAGAACCCCAGCAGCCGAGAATGCGCTGGAAAAACTCCTCCACTATTTCACCCATCCGCTTATGCCCGATTGGCGGACACTGGTGATTGCCGGAATCGTGATTGTAGTGATGATTCTGTTGCCACGGGTGAGTAAGGCGGTACCAGCTTCACTGATTGGAATCATTGTGGCAACGATTGTAAGTGTTGTATTGGGATGGAATGTTCCCATTATTGGCGATATTCCGCGTACCATCCTGCTAGAGAATCGGCTAACGTGGGATAAAATCCCTTGGGATCATTTGAACGACCTCCTTGCGCCGGCTGTTTCAATTGCCGCCCTCGGTGCGATCGAAAGTCTCCTGTGTGGTGCAGTTGGCTCGACGATGAGCGGGAAGCCGTTCGATAGCAACCAAGAGCTGGTGGCCCAGGGTATTGGCAATCTGCTGATCCCGTTTTTCGGTGGAGTGCCAGCGACTGCTGCCATTGCTCGGACCAGTGTTGCAATCAAGAGTGGGGCGGTTACACGTCTCACCAGTATTGTCCATGCATTGTTACTGCTCCTCAGTGCACTGGTATTGGGGCCGATCATTCGCTACGTACCTCTGGCTGCGCTTGGTGGGGTATTACTGGTCACAGCCTGGCGGATGAATGAATGGGAGACGATTCACTTTTTCGTGAATGCCCGTCTTCGCCACGCTCTGATTGGTTTTTTCATTACGATGGTGGCAACTGCGGCACTCGATCTCACGCAAGCAATTCTCATCGGGGTTGCGATTTCGGCAGTTATTTATCTGCGGCAATCGGCAACCAGTACGACGGTCACCAGTTCTCCGATCAATCCGCAACAGTTACAGGTACAGGGTTCACCCATTACTGCCACTTGTCCGAGCATCCATGTCTACTACCTTACCGGTCCAGTTTTTTTCGGAAGTGTGACGACTGTACTTGAAGCTTTTGAAACTGCCGGTGATTATCACACGATTATCATCAGTATGCGCGGTGTACCACTGGTTGATGCGATGGGTATTCAGGCGCTCCATCAAATTGTTGAAGAACACCATGCCCGTGGTGGTGAGGTCATCTTTACCGCTTTACAACCGGCTGTACTTGATATGTTCAAACGTACCGGTTTATTTGATCTGGTCGGTGCACGGAATATTTACTGGAGTTCAGCCCATGCGATTATTGAGTTGCACGAGAAACGTCTAGTCGCCAGTTGTCCACGCTGCCATAACCATGGTGAGAGTTGTCAGGTCTTGCAGATGGCTCGTCAACGTCTCGTACCGCAACTGAATAACCTTTCATCACTCCCAACCGAATCGTCGTCTCAGACTTCCTCATAGCCGGGCCGATCATCGCTCATCGGTGTGTGTAGAGGTGAACATCCATCCGTTGCGTCTGGTTTCTAGATCATAGGAGAACAAGGAAGGATTTTTCAACCTACCTGCTAGCGGTGATGAGAGAGGGGACGCGACCACGTGTAAGCTGGCGCCCCTCACCTTCTACCCAACCCCCCTTCCGCTCTCACACGAAGAGCAGAAGGGGGTAGCAGTGTCCGGACCTCCTCTCTCCTTCTCACTTCCGATTGACCATAACCCTCCTGATCGCTACAATACAACCGCAGTGTAACGAGGAGCGTTTAAGGAGTGGAGCATGAACATTCGCGAGGCGATAGCCACCGTAGTTGCACGACGCGATTTAACTCAGGCAGAAGCGGCCAGCGTGATGGAAGAGATTATGAGTGGGGCTGCAACACCGGCGCAGATCGGTGCGTTTCTGACTGCCTTACATATGAAAGGTGAGACGGACGCCGAAATTGCCGGGATGGCTGCCGTGATGCGCGAAAAGGCAACTCACGTCTATTTCGATGGTCCGGTGATCGATACCTGTGGAACCGGCGGCGATGGCGCGCACACGTTCAATATCAGTACGACAGCAGCGTTTGTTGCGGCCGGTGCGGGCTTAACCGTGGCAAAGCACGGTAATCGGGCTATGTCAAGCGTATGTGGCAGCGCTGACGTGCTGGAAGGTCTGGGAGTACAGATCGAACTCGATGCCGAGGGGGTGGCGCGCTGTTTACGCGAAGCCGGGATCGGCTTTATGTTCGCTCCGAAGTTTCATCCGGCAATGCGCTTTGCCGGGCCGGTTCGCCGTGAGATAGGGATTCGTACCGTGTTTAATATCCTCGGTCCGTTGACCAATCCCGCTCGCGCTCGCTATCAGGTGTTGGGTGTTGCCAGCGCTGCGTTAGCTGAAAAACTGGCGTATGCACTTAGTCGGCTGGAGACGATTCATGCTCTGGTTGTACACGGTGACGGCGGAGTCGATGAATTGACGCTGTCAGGCCCCAACCTGATCTTTGAAGTACGTGCCGGTCAACCGCCACGTCAAATCATCGTAACTCCAGAAGATGTTGGTTTGGCCCGTGCACCGCAGGATGCACTGCGCGGTGGTGATGTTGCCTACAATGTTGCCATCATTCGTGCCATCCTGAGCGGTGAAGACCAGGGACCGCGGCGTGATGTCGTGCTATTAAACGCGGCTGCGGCGATGGTAGCTGGTGATCTGGCTCCTGATTTGAAAACTGGTGTGGCAATGGCCCGTCACAGTATCGATAGTGGACGCGCTTTAGAGCGACTCAACCGGATGATCGCTGTTAGTCGCGGTGATGTAGCGTAATACGCAAGCATGGCCCAGGATATTCGTCTTTCTCGATTACGGCGACGACGGTTCGCTTTCTGGCGTCTACTTGTCGCTAACCTGCTCGACGACCTACGCATTCTCCGTGAAGCGTGGTTCCCGGTAACGGCGTTACTACTCGTGCTGGCCAGTGGTGCGCTCTATTTGCAGTGGTTTTACTTGCCACCTCTCTGCAACTGTCGTCCCGATATTGCAGTTGCGCTCTTTGAAACGCTGAAACTGCTGATTTTTCAGACTGACCTTGAGTTGCCCCCCGATCGCATTGGCCGTGTCCTCTTCTTCCTGATACCCTTGCTTGGACTATTCTTTTTGTTGCAGAGCGCGGTTGATGTTGGACGCTTGCTGGTCGATAAACGGTCGCGCCCCGAACGCTGGCAAGAGGCGTTGGCCGCTACGTACCGTGGTCATATGATTGTGTGTGGTTTGGGTCGAGTTGGCTATCGTGCCGTGCTCCAACTGCTCGATTGTCGGCGCGAGGTTGTGGCGATTGAGCTTAATCCTAACTGTGAGTTTTTGCCAACCCTGTATCAGTTGGGCGTACCGGTTGTGCAGGGTGACGCCCGTGATCCGGTTGTTCTGACTCGGGCGGGCTTGCGTCGTGCTCAGGGTTTGATTGCAACCATTGACGACGATTTAAAAAATCTGGAGATTGCCCTGGCTGCCCGCCGTATTCGTCCTGAATTACCAACCGTCCAGCGCATCTTTAGTCGCGCCCTTGATGCTCGCATTGAGCGATCCTTTGGTCGTAATTCGGCATTCAGTCCGGCAGCGCTAGCCGCACCAACGTTTGCTGCCGCGCTATTGAGTTCTCAGGTCCGCTATGTGCTTGATTTACCTGCCGGATTATTGGGCATCGCCTTCGTTACCGTAAGTAACGATAGCCCACTTATCGGATCGGTCGCCAATCTAGAGGCTCGTTTTGGTGTGCGTCGCATCCCTGGGCCTCATGCGAACCTGCCTGTCTTGCCCAGCGAAGAGATTGCGCTGGTTGGCCCCTTACCGGCACTTGAGGCGGTACAGTGGGCTAATCAACCACGACCAAAGCGCAGTGATGCCAGCCTAATAGTTTGTGGGCTGGGAAAGGTGGGTACGCAGGTGGTGCGGTTGCTCAACCGCTACCAGCCACGACCGTCGCTGACCGTGATTTGTACGGTAGAGACACCGCCACGCTATGTTGAGGCCTTAACGGCGCAGGGAATACGGGTCTTGCGTGGTGATGCTCGCGATCCCACTATCCTCCGTGAAGCCGGTATTGAACAGGCAACGGCACTGGCCGCTCTCTACAGTGATGATCTGCTCAATTTACAGATCGGGTTAACTGTACGCAGTATGTATCCTGATGTTCACCTGGTGCTGCGCGTGTTTAGCGATGTGCTGGCAGACCGCCTGGCCGACTTGTTTGGCATTCGTACTGCTTTCAGCACCTCAGCGCTGGCCGCCCCCAGCCTGGTTGCCGCCGCTCTGCTCCCCGATGTTGAAGCGGCCTTTGACGTCGGTGATCAGTTACTGGTTGTGCGCCGTCAGGTTATTACCGACCGGCGGGTCGGGCAAACAGTTGCCGAACTCCGTGCTGCGGGTCAGTTACCGTTGAGCCTGCGACGTGGTGATCATTTTCAGTGGTTGCCATCAGATGATATGGTGATCGAGCACGATGATGAGGTTGAGTTGCTGACATTTTTGACATAAAGTCAGTCAAGATGTGCCGTAGGGGCATAGATCGGAGTCTCTGAATTGTCCGTTTTGCGAAGGGTACCTGCTCGTTCCTTAGGTACGCGGACCTACGGCTCGCATCTTAACGGTCTCTTATCGAACCTTGTTTGGAATTAGCGATGACGATCAGCGTGTAAAAACGACTCGTCCTCCTACCATGGTCAACATAACTCTTGCCGTAGTAATCTGGTTGGGCGGTAAGGTCGTAATATCGCGATCCAGAAGGATCAGGTCGGCCAGATAACCGGGAGCTAGCCGTCCCAGTTCGTGTTCGCGATAACCGGCATACGCTGCCCAGGTCGTATAACCAGCCAAAGCTTCAGTAACTGTGAGGCGCTGATCGGGAAACGGACTGTCAGGCGGGCTGAAATCGAGTTTTCCTCTCGTACAAGCCGCCTGTATCCCTCGCAACGGATCTGGATCGGCAACCGGCCAATCACTTCCCAACGCCATTTTGGCTCCGGCCTGCAAGAGATCACGCCAGGGAAAGCCATAACGATGGCGCTGTGTTCCGACTAAGCGCCACCACGGATTGTGCTGATCCATGCCGAACTCGACGTGCAACGGCTGCACAGAGGCAATGACACGCAGTTGTGCAAAACGCGGGAGATCAGCCGGATCAACAATTTCGGCATGTTCAATCCGGTGCCGTGAATCGCGATGACCGTTGATGTGGCGAGCGTGCGTAAAGGCATCGAGTGTCTGGCGCACACCGCCATCACCAATTGCATGGACACAAACCTGGAGACCAGCAGCATCGGCATGGGTTGTCAGGTTAGCGAATTCGCTTGGATCGTAGACCGCAGCGCCACAATCGCTGCTGTCATCAGCATACGGTGCCAGCATCAGAGCCGTTTTCGCTTCAACCACACCATCAACGAACAGCTTTACCGCATCGGTCTGCACCAACGGATGTTGATATTGTCGGGCATCAATTGCCCACTCGGTAATCCGTTGTGGGGCAGTTCCTGGTGTTATCGACAGTGGTAACCGAATACGGAGCGTCAACAGTCCATCAGCCGCCAACTCGCGATAGCGCATCCGCTGCACTTCATCACCATCCATGTTGTGCACGCCAGTCAAGCCAAGTGCGGCTAATTCGCGGAGCGCATGCAACAACGACGACCGAATTTCGGCTTCAGTTGGTGGTGGAATACAGCGTCGCACCAGGTCTATCGCCGGTGCTTCACGCAGTTCACCGCTGGCTAGACCATCATCTCCGATCACGACCGTACTACAGGGATTACCGGTGTCTGTGCCGATCAGGATACCGGCTATCTGCAATGCTCTGGTATTGACCCAGGCCGTATGACCATCAAACGCCGTTAACAGTACCGGTCGGTCGGCAACGACGGCATCGAGCATGTGACGGGTCGGTGACTGACCGGCAGCGAACAGGCGATAGCGCCAGCCACGTCCGATCAGCCATGGGAGATGCGGGTTGGCAGCAGCATATCGGGCCAGAAGGTGCTGGACATCAGCAATACTGTTGGCCTGCTCCAACCGCAGAACGTTCAGCACCCGAGCACCGTTCTGCAAATGAAAGTGACAGTCGTTGAATCCGGGAAGCGCCAGCATCCCGGCGCCATCGATGATCTGCGCGTTCGGCTGTTGCCATCGTGAAGCATCCTGATCAGAACCGATCCAGGTAATACGATCACCCTGAATGAGCAGGGCCTGAGGACTTCCCTGACCGGGCAGCATAATGTTGCGTAGAACAATCATACCTATCGTACCAGGCTAAGTAATACGCTCAGTGTTATCAGACTGGCAAACGACGACACCACGACGGTACTGACCACCAGTTGTGGCCGAGTATCAAACTCAATCGCCAGGATTGTGGTATTCACTGCTGTTGGCATACCGGCCATCATCACCCCAACCCCGAGTGCAACTCCCTCCATACCGAGTAGACGGGCCAGACCGAAAGCCAAGATCGGTGATATTACCAACCGGATTGTCGTGGCAATTGCCACCATTCCTGGTCGAACAAGAGGTGCTCCGGCACCCAGTTGTACGCCAAGAATGAGGAGCATGACCGGCAACGCCGCTTCACTCAAGAGCGCTACGCCCTCAAACAGACTGTGAATAAGCCCTGTCGCTGTTGCCGGCTGGAACCCCACACTCCGTAAAGCCAGTGCACCGGTCACAGCATAGATTTGTGGCATACGGATCAGGCGGTAACAGATTGATTGCCATGCCTGTCGGCCTCCTTCTGCCGCACCCGCTGCTGCCACTCCCACGCCTAACGTTTGCGCCATGATCGATTGCATGATAAAGTAGAACACCCCTAATGTAAAACCGGTTTCCCCAAAAGCAAAACGTGAGGCTGGCAGACCATAATTGCCCGAATTCATAAACATACTGGTCAGCAACAACGCCGTCACGTCCTTTCCGCGTAACCCCAGCCCCAGTGCACTGATCCAGACGGTTAACGCCATCAACCCCAACACTCCCACCGCGAAGAAGAGCATGCGTCCGGCATCCGGGCCACTCAAATCGGCGCGCACCAGGGCGACAAAGATGAGCGCCGGGCTAAGACCGTAAATCATCAGCCGGTTGAGTGTCATCAGATCAAGCGGAAAGGCGCGCCGTAGTGCGAATCCTGCACTTGCTACCACCGCAATCGGCAAGAGAACCTCGATTAAGACCGCGATCATGGACTCTCCAAACAGCAATACTTTACAAGTCAAATATCATAGCATAGATTCGGTTTGCACTTGAACAGGTAGAGCGAATATCCAGGAGGTCTTCAACATTCTCGGCCCTAGATGGCGCAGACTAACAAACCTTATACACGTGCTAACGGCGATCCCCGATCTGTGCGGTTTCCCCTGGGAGTGTAGGTTAGCGGCCCGCGCTCTGGGGGAGTAGTGATGGAATGTGTGTCCCTCTCGAAAGCATGCCGTGCGGAAGTTGAGAATCCACCTCTCCAGAGACAACGATGGATTATCGGCGAGAGGACGGGGGTTGACCGTGGATCACCGGATTGGCACGGGAAGCTGCGCACCGCTGCACGAGCTGCGGATAGGCTCGGAAACTCGCCATGCCTCTCATCACTGCTGTCGGGTCGGATGAGAAGGTTGAACAGACCTGTCAGCACCACAAATCGGTAGCAGCAGTGGTCGTACTGTGTTAACATGGAACAATCTCACCGTACCTGCGCAAAGCGGCGATACACCCGGACGACGCACATTGCTCTTCCGAGTGACAGTCAATCCGAACCAGGTGACTGGCAGCCTAACGAATACGGTCGAGATTGTCAGTAGTTCGGTCACTATTGAAACGCAATTACTCGAAGCACCAGTTTCAATCAGTGCACCACGATTGTGGGTACCGCTGGTTTTGCGCTAATCGTGACGGGGATGCGTTATCAGACGCATCCCCTCAACAGTGGAGTCAACGATGAACTGCTGGCACTGCAATCGTCCCGCTCACGGCACCTGTATCTTTTGTGGGCGGGCTATTTGTCGCGATCACGCGCAAGAGATGCCCCATATTGTTGCCCTCTTCGCCGACCACAAAGGTGGTCATAAGGCTATTGTCACTGCCCGTGCACTCTTTTGTGGCCTGTGCGAACCACGTGAAGACCCGATTGAATTACCTGAGTTGCGGTAGTTCGGTAGGTGCTTCAGTTTTTACCGGTGTTAATCCAGGAATGATAGGCGTAGCATATCCGTCGTGTCTCCTTACCGAGGGAATGGGCTGTTCCAAAGACATTCGGCGGCTTTCTCGTCGTCGCGTGCATAGAGTGTGAGGCTTGCGCCGTTCACCGCGCTCAGAAAGTGTCTGCACAATGCTTCCCTCATCCGGGATCGCGGGTCTCTGGCCCGCATCTGCGCTGGCAATCGCGGAACTCGCATCCGTCTCAAGAACACGTTATTGGGGCGAGTTTGGAACCCCGCCCCTCCCGCTTGTTCCTAAACGCACGTAAAGAACGTTGAAAAGCCCTGGCTCCATCTTCACGAGCAAGGAAGAGGGATACTAGCAGTGGCAAGAGCATATTCCGTCCCTTGCCAGGCGTAATCGCTCTGATCGCCTGAACTCTGTTCCGTACTCATCCTCTATGACCCGGCAGACGTGAACGGAAGCCCAATAACCGCATCCCATTCAGCGTCACCAACAACGAGGTGCCCACATCGGCCAACACAGCCATCCACATTGTGCCCAAGCCGACCAGAACCAGGCCGATGAAGAGGAGTTTAATGCCAATGCTGAATGTAACATTCACGGCGATCGTGCGCATTGTCTGGCGGCTGAGTTCAATGGCAAACGGTAACTGACGGAGATCACCACTGAGTAGAGTTATATCGGCAGTCTCCATCGCTTGCGTCGTACCACCAGCCTGCTTACCAATCGCAATCCCTACATCGGCAGTCGCCAGTGCTGGCGCATCATTGATTCCATCACCGACCATCGCTACTGCACCGTCAGGTTGACGTAATGCACTGACTGCCGCGGCTTTGGCTTCAGGGAGTAATCCAGCCCGAACCTCATCCACCCCAATGTCGTCGGCAATGCGCCGCGCAGTGGCCGGTTCGTCACCGGTGAGCATCACGACCCGCAAACCTTGGGCGCGCAGAGCAGCCACGGCGTTCCGACTCTCTTCACGAATCGTGTCAGATACGGTTATTGTGCCACGGTATTTACCATCAACACCAACCAGGAGAGGTGTATATCCGGACTGGCTGTCACGTTGCGCTGCCAGACAATGCTGTTCATCGTGAGTCAATGTCTGATCGAATACCCGATGACTTCCGATCAGCACCTTGTTCCCATTCACAACTCCCACCACTCCTTGACCGGTCAAGGCCCGCACGTTTTCGGCCATCGGGAGATCGAGACCGCGCAGGGTTGCAGCCTGGACGATGGCATGCGCCAGTGGATGTTCTGAACGCCGCTCAACGGCTCCTGCCAGCATCAATAGCTCATCGCAGGTCTGACAATGCCCGACCGGTACGACATCATTGGCCAAACATCCCAAGACCCGTAGCCCCACCACCGCCGGTTTGCCGGTGGTCAGCGTGCCAGTTTTATCAATGGCAATGGTACGCACACGTGCCAGCGTTTCGATGTATGCCCCACCCTTGATTAACACACCGTTGCGGGCAGCCGTGCTTAAGGCGCTCACAATACTCACCGGTGTGCTGATAACCAGCGCACACGGGCATGCAACAACGAGGAGAGCCAGACCACGGTAGAGCCAGCCAAATGTTTCGGGATCGGGGTTTAAAAAGGGTTGACCAAACAAGAGTGGTGGAATACTGGCCACCAGCACGGCTAGCATGACCACTGCGGGCGTGTAGATACGTGCAAAGCGATCAACAACCCGCTGCACCGGTGCCCGACGCTCTTGCGCTTCCTGAACGAGATGAATCATCCGCGCCACCATACTCTCAGCAGCGGGTCGGTCAACAATCAGCTCAAGACTCCCTTCACCGTTTATCGTTCCTGCAAAGAGCGAGTCTCCGGCCTCACGCTCAATCAACCGACTTTCACCGGTAATCGAAGCCTGATTCACCAGCGAATAACCGGCGACAATCGTACCGTCAACCGGTACCCGCTCTCCTGGCTTGATGAGAATGCGGTCGCCAACCCGCAACTCGGCGACCGGTACGATCTCTTCACCAGCAGGCCCAAGACGTGTTGCCGTCGGTGGAGTCAATTCAAGCAGGCTGCGGATTGCATGACGGGCACGATCGGCTGTATACTCCTCTAAAGCCTCGCCAATTGCGTAGAGCACCATCACCAGCCCGGCTTCAACATACGTTCCGATAATGACAGCGCCAATAGCGGCGATCGTCATCAAAGCATCGATATTCAGCTCACGATTTGTACGGAACGTGCGCCAGGCGTTTTGAGCAATTTTTGGCCCCACCAGGCCAAGGGCAACGAGTGCCAGCCCATCAATCCAGAGTGCATCCCAACCAAGCAATTCATGCAGGATGATACCCGGTAGAACGAGCACAAGACCAACCAGCGCGAACAGATGTTGACGACGGCGGCGGATAAAGTCGAACAGGGTTGGTGGATTCTCGTCAGCCACTGTCGTTGCTGACTGAATTTCGTAGCCTAAATCTCGTACCCGGCTGATGATAGCTGTCGGGTCTGCATCACCGGTGACGTGCAATTGAGCGGTGGTGAAATTCACTTCACAGGTCTGTACCCCTGGAAGCCGCGCTACACCGCGTTCAATAGCACGTGCACAATCAGGACAATCCATGCCGTTAATTGTAAACTGCTGTTTGTTCATCGTGATCTTCCCTCAGCAGAATGAGTATGTGCGTTTCATGCCCTCACTTTACCCCATTCAAGCATAAAGTCAAGAGGTTTACCTGAAAATGAAACAATGTCTTATTTCCATTTCTCAGTAGTAAAAACACTATCTTATTTTGAGATATTATCTTCATAGCCGGTATCCTTTTCTGATCAACGAGCGTATGCCGCTAACGCATTCACCCAGCATCTGGAGCGGCTGCCAAACTTTGCCCCTACCGATGCGGTAACGGGCATATTCTGCAAGACGACCGAAGTGAAGGTACAAGCCTACCTGCTACAGGTAGGGCGTCATCTCTCCAACTGACTCCTGCTTTCTCTGCCCTATCTCCTCACATCACCTCTACCGGGTAGCGGATGTGATCTTCACTGATCACTCGTGACTCTGTGATATACTTGCGTATGCAACCATATTGCTATCCGCCAGAGAGGCGAGGGATACAATGACACATCCAACAATCCGTATCGGAGTACTGACGAGCGGTGGTGATGCGCCTGGGATGAACGCTGCGGTGCGTGCTGTAGTACGTACTGGCATCAGTCGTGGGTGTGAAGTCTTTGCGATCTATGAGGGCTATCAGGGCCTGATTGAAGGGGGCAAGTTCATCCGGCGTATGGATTGGAGTTCGGTGGGGGGGATTATTCATCGCGGTGGCACAATTATTGGTACCGCACGGAGTAGTGCCTTTCGCACTCGCGAGGGTCGGCGTCGGGCGGCGGCTAATTTACTGACCCATGGCATTGACCGCCTGGTTGTCATTGGTGGTGATGGTAGTCTGACCGGAGCTGATCTCTTTCGCCGTGAATGGCCGGAGTTACTGGCCGAATTGGTTGCGGCAGGTGAAATCAGTGCTGAACAGGCGGCAGCCCATCCTAACCTGCTGATTGCCGGAATTGTTGGCAGTATCGACAATGACTTTTGTGGCACTGATATGACGATTGGCGCCGATACTGCACTTCATCGTATTACCGAGGCGATTGATGCGATCAGTTCAACGGCTGCCAGCCATCAGCGCACCTTCGTCATCGAGGTGATGGGCCGTAATTGTGGGTATCTGGCATTGATGGGGGCAATTGCTGGTGGCGCAGACTGGGTATTTATCCCGGAAATGCCTCCCCAGATGGACGATTGGGAGCAGCATATGTGTGATGTGCTGCGAATCGGACGTGAGCAAGGTCGGCGCGATAGTATTGTTGTGGTCGCTGAGGGTGCTCGTGACCGCCATGGCAAGCCTATCACTGCGTCGTATATCAAGAAGGTGCTGGAAGAGCGACTAGGGGAAGATACCAGAGTCACTATTCTCGGCCACGTTCAGCGTGGTGGTGCACCAAGTGCATTTGATCGCTGGATGAGTTCATTGTTGGGCGCAACGGCTGTCGAAGAGCTGTTAACCGCCAGTCCAGACGCCGAACCGAAATTGATCGGTTTGCGTGAAAATCGGGTGATGCGCTTGCCGTTGTTGACCTGCGTTCAGGATACGCATCAAGTTGCCGAGGCTATCGCGCAGCACGATTACGAGCGAGCGCTGGCAATGCGGGGCAATAGTTTTGCAGAAGCGTATCGGACGCTGGGGACCCTCATTCAATCACAGCCCTCGCCACCTGACCGCCTGAAGCGCGGTTATCGCTTTGCAGTGGTGCATAGTGGTGGGCCAGCGCCCGGTATGAATACGGCAGTACGGGCGGCAGTACGCATTGGAATCGACCGTGGTCACATCATGCTCGGCGTTCGTAATGGATTCCAGGGCCTGATCGATGGTGAGATCGTTGAGATGGATTGGATGAGCGTCAGTGGTTGGGCAACGATGGGGGGGGCCGAACTGGGTACCAATCGCAAGATTCCGCATGGCAGCGAGCTGTACCAGATTGCGCGTAACATTGAGCGTTTTGGGATAGATGGCATCCTCATGATCGGTGGCTTGAGTGGGTATCAGGCAGCGTACAAACTCTACAGCGAGCGCCAGATCTTTCCGGCGTTTCATATTCCGATTATCTGCCTGCCGGCAACCATTGACAACAACCTGCCCGGTTCTGAACTGAGTTTAGGCGCAGATACAGCACTGAATAGTATTGTCCAGGCCATTGACCGTATCAAACAATCGGCCGTGGCATCACGCCGCTGTTTTATCGTTGAGGTTATGGGTCGCGATTGCGGTTATCTGGCTCTGATGAGCGGATTGGCAACCGGCGCCGAGCGGGTCTATCTTCCCGAAGAAGGGATTAGTCTGCGCAAACTACAGGCCGATTTGGAAGAGATGATGTATTGGTTTCGGGCTGGGAAACGGTTAAGTCTGATCGTGCGTAACGAAAAGGCGAATCCGGTCTACACAACATCGTTCATCTGTTCACTCTTTGAAGAGGAGGGGAATAAGTTGTTCGAGGTACGGCAGGCGATCCTTGGTCATTTGCAGCAAGGCGGTGATCCATCGCCATTTGACCGTATTCAGGCAACGCGGTTAGCGGTGCGCTGTATCGAATTTCTGATCGAGCACGCTGATCGCCGTGAGCCGGTCGGTGCGTTCATCGGTTATCGCGGCGGGAAAGTTCAATTTCATCAGCTCGACGATATGCCTCGCTTGATGGACCCCACCCATGCCCGACCGCGTGAGCAGTGGTGGCTGGCGTTGCGTCAGATGGCCGATTTACTGACGACACCGCCCGTAAAAAGTGAATCGACAACGTAAATCTGTCGGGGCACGGGTCGCTGAACCGCCAACACAACTGTCGCGTTGACTGGCAAAACACAGCGAGTCTCCAAAGTTATTGGACGTGGAATGAGGTCATAGTTCTGCTGCGCTGCTCACGTTCTCAGTGAGATCGCTGGGACCCCAGCAGGAAATTGGCCCCCAATGTAATTGCCTGTAGACAACATAATGTAAGCGTAGCAACCTCAGATATCTATTCGCCAGACTACTGCCGCCAACCTGGCCATTTCGCGTTGACGGGCAGCTAGTCGCTCTGGCGTCCATTCCTCTTCCTGCGCCAGTTGTTGGGTTAAGCGAAAGCGACTTTCTTGATAGATCACACGCTTTTGTGCGAATGATTTGTTTCCTGCCTCTCTATTCCGGCTGCTCTCAATAATCGTCATGTTCCCTAAACGGTAGACAAATTCCTCTAGATCGCGGTCACTAAAAGCCTCCCATCCGGCTTCAGGCGACTGAGGCAAGATATGTTCAATGGTATAGGCAGGAGAATCGTAATCAAACTCAACGCCGCCTACCTGTTGTTCTAGTTTGCTGAGAATGTAACGTACAATTCGTGCATTTCTGCTCTGGGTCGTTTTGATCGACTTTTCACTAAAATCGGCCTTAAACGCGGCATCACTTCGATAGATAGGGCGTAGCGTCTGCACGGCGAGCGTGTAATTGTTGATTATTCCTTCATGTATTTTCTTCGCTACTTCGTGATATAGCCGTTCAGACTCACCGGTGTGGAGCGAACCAATGACATTGTACCGAAACGATATAACAACGGTTGCCCGTAACAGTCTGGCAAAATCATCGTCGGCTAAGCGGCGTTTGGCTGCCATAAGCATCGGGTATGGCTGGCGAACCGAAAAAAGCCGTAGTTCTTGAGCATAGACCTTCCAATCTGATGGCCAACTTGAACCTTCGGGTTGGTTGAGTGCTAGATACGTATCAACATCCTCGTCCATTTCACGCAGCAGCCCGAACACGGCTTCACGGTTTTGGATTCGATTCCGAATTGCTTTGAACAGCTCGGATTGGCGGGCAAAACTGTGTCGGCTATTCCAGTGCATCCGAAGAAAATCCGGCAGACTCTCGCTCCCTAACCGGCTAACCAGCGTATCCCACCGACGTTCCAGCTTTTTTAGCTCCACTTCCGATTGTGAATGGCGAGCCAGGACTGCAAAGAGATAGTTCTTAAGCAGATCGGTGGCCGACAAACGAACTCCACGGGCATTGAGCGTCTCGAAGACACGGTAGGCGTTTAGTTCATCAGACACGGTGATAACGGTGAAGAAGAGCTTATCACTCATCGTCTCGATAAACTGCGCTAACGCCCGACCCTGATCGCGTTGCGTGCTGGTATACTCATTGAGACGACGCTCAAACCATTCAAATGCCTTTCGCATAGTGTTGGTTGAAGCCGGAAATCCGCGCTGCGGGAGTGGATCGGTCAATGTGACCAGATACTGACGGTAATACGGATCATTCTGGCGGTTCAGCGAGAGTTTATTTTGCGTGATGAGGGTCACCGGATCGAGGTAACCGATGTAGCTTGTCCGTAGCTGTCCCAGCCGCATCTGATTGGCTTCGGCGGCAATACCGTTATCGATCAGGCGTTTGAGCAGGCGCATTGCCGCCAGAACAATCAGACTCAACGTGGTGAGGCGCTGTTGACCGTCGATAACCTCAAATACCCGGTTATCAACTGTTTGGAGAACTAGATACCCCATGTAGTGCGCAGGTTCACCATCGGCAGAAAGTGTGCCCTGAATATCGAGCCATAAATCCTCCCACTCTTCTTCATTCCAGGCGTAATCGCGCTGAAACGGTGGAATCCGGTAGATCAGCCCATTGCCCATCAACTGGCGGTAGGTTCGGTTGTCCGTACTAAAACTGGTGACACTCATACGCACCTCAACCGTTGTGCTATCAGCATTGCAACCTCTCAGGTTGCCTGTATGCCGGTTGTTACATCCGCTCAGGCGCCTTGATCCCCAGCAACGCTAATCCATTCTGCAATGCAGTCGCCGTTGCCGCAACCAATTGGATGCGTGCGGCTCGTAATGCCGGTGGCTCAGCACGCAAGACCGGACATTGCTCGAAGAAGATACCGAATTCGCGGGCGGTGGCATAGCACCAGTCGGCGATCACGAATGGCGCATAGCGTGCAGCGGCCTCGCGGACTGCTTCGGGTAAGCGGGCCAGATGGCGAATGAGACGTTGTTCACTCGGATGGGTCAGAAGGGTCAGATCGGGCGTCTCTGATCCCACGCCCTCTTCGGCTGCCCGGCGCAAAATTGAACGGCAGCGAGCGTGCGAATATTGTAGATAGGCGGCGCTGTTCCCCTCAATCGAGAGCATCCGATCCCAATCGAGGGTGATATTTCGGCGCGGGTCTTGATAGAGATCGTTGTAGATTACGGCGCCGATGCCAACCGCTTCGGCAATTGCTGCTCGTTCTTCAGGCGATAGGTCAGGACTTTTCGCATCAACCAGGGCGCGTGCTCGTGCTACAGCCTCATCAAGTAGAGCTTCAAGATAGACCATGTTGCCTTTTTTGGTCGAAAGTGGCTGACCATCGGGAGTGGTAATAACTCCGAACGGAACATGAACCAGCTCTACATTGTGCGCATAGCCCATCGCCCGCACAATAGCGAAGAGTTGTCTGAAGTGCAATTCCTGTCGTGCGTCTACCACATAGATAATGTGCGAGGGGTTGAACTCCTGAATCCGAAACTTGATCGTGGCGATGTCGCGTGTCATGTAGACGGTACCACCATCGCTACGCTGGATGATAAACCGAGGGAGTTTGTCAAGTTCGGCTACAACGGCGCCATCGACATCGCGGAATGCGGCTTCCGAGCGTAAGGCTTCTTCAATGACACCGGGCAGCATCGGCTCGTAGAAACTCTCGCCGTAGGCATAATCAAAACGAATACCTAGCCGGTCGTAGTTACGCTGTGCAGCCCGTAATGTCAGATCAACACACCATTGCCAGAGCGCACGCGCCGTCGGATCACCCTGTTCGAGTGCCAGCGACCAGCGCCGGGCCTCCTCCTCAAGGGCCGGATCGTCCTTCATCTCGGCATTGTAGCGCGTATAGAGTGCCTCAAGCTCGGCCATGGCCGCTTCGCCTTCGCTCTGCGGACGTCCGTAGCGCTGCATCGCAGCTAAAATAATGCCAAACTGAGTACCCCAATCGCCAAGATGGTTATCGCCGATCACCCGATAGCCAAGGGCGCGAAAGATATGCACGAGCGATTGCCCGATGATCGTCGAGCGAATATGACCTACATGCATCCGCTTGGCAATGTTGGGCGAAGAGTAATCAATCACGACCGTTCGACCGGCACCATCCGTCAATGTCCCGTATGCCGTACCGCTTGCCATAATCTCTTCGAGCACGGTAGCAGCCAGACGTTGCGGGTGCAAGGAAAAGTTGAGGAACGGGCCGCTGGCAGACACTTCACCAATCAGCGAATCTGGTGGGAGAGTCAACGTTGCAGCCAGATCGGCAGCCAAACGATTCGGATCAATACCAAGCGCCTTTGCTGCTTTGAACGTAACAAAAGTACGATCAGCAGGAATATTGGGTTTTGGGGTTGTAATTTCGATCAAATCAGCCGGTACCTTACCGGTAGCCAGAATAGCATCTTTGATTTCAGCAATAAACCGTTCGAGCGCATAGCGCATAGACATCTCCTCAGGGCGTGCCTGAAAATCTCTCTTGACTTCCGCATATTGCCGTGTGTCTCCCGCTCCTATCGGTAAGAGAGAGAACGAGAGGTGTCGTCCGGCTACCAGCGCTGTGTTTTCCAGACACACTCTCTATCTTTTCTTCTGTTCCTTAGTATACCGCATATCGAAGAGGCGGCGGGGCAAACCAACTTCACGTTTACATATCGTGATACATATTCCTCAAACCCATCTCCTTCTTTCGCTACGTTCGCCAACGTTCTCGTCTGGTACAGGCAAGTGTTGAATGGAGGTCATGCTTTCTCTTCTCACTCTCTCAGCTCCTTGCAAGGGTGACCAGAACGTTATGTACTGCACCCGTTTGGGTAGTATCAGAACGCCACGGTAAGCGGGTTTAGAACTCGCTCCTACCGATACGATAGATAGTGTTGGACAACGGAGCTTTTCAACGTTTTCTCTTTTCGCCGCAACCGAAGTGAGGGACACGCATGAGGAATGTCATCCATGCACCAAGACGATTCCCGACCCACCAGGTACCTGGGAACGTAGGCCTCCGGCCCACGTCCTTCAGTGTGGAGCCGGAATCCATCGCTCGCCCGACGCGCACGCTCGCTGGAGAGGGCGCCCAATCAGCCTCGGCGCCGCCTTCCGCTGCCGGTGTGAGAGCACTCGTAGATTAGGGCAAAGGGGGCGTGCTTAATGTCCTGCCTCAGCCATCCCCCTTCCTCTCCCCTTGTGGGAGAGGAAGGGGGATGGGGGGGAAGGTGAGGGGGGAGGCGACATCGTAGTACGGATACCGAACCCGTTGGAAACTCCTGGTCGGACAGCAAGGCAGCTTGCACCTATGGTCGATGAATATTTGACAGCATACAAGACGTAGCAAATAATTTAGGCGAACGTTCGCTTTTTCCTCTTGACAACTCAACCTACAGGGTGTATGATAAAGGCGAACGTTCGCCTAGAGAGATCGATACGCCTATGACAGCCACCAAAGTCACGCTCAAAGATGTAGCGGCGCGTGCCGGGGTTAGTTACCAGACTGTCTCCAAGGTGCTGAACGGCGATATGCAAGTTGCGCCCGAAACGATGGAGCGGATTCAGGCAGCGGTACGGGAATTGGGCTATCGACCTAATCGTATCGCCCGCAACATGCGAGCCGGGCGGAGTTTTATGATCGGGTATTCGTGGACGCAAACCGAACCCGGTCAAGTCAATCACATTCTCGATCAGTTTCTGAGCAGCATGGTGCGCGAGGCAAGCGCAGTTGGTTACTATGTCTTGCCCTTCCCCTTTCAGGAGGGTAGCGCGCAGGTGGATGCGTACCGTGATTTAATTCGGAGCGGAAACGTTGACGGATTTGTGCTCTCGAGCGTTAACTACAACGATCCACGGATTCAATTTTTGCTAAAACAGAAATTCCCCTTCGTGGCTTTTGGTCGTTCCAACCCCGACTGGGATTTTGCCTGGGTTGATATTGATGGTGCAGCAGGAACAAGGCAGGCTATTGAGTACCTCATCGGGCGTGGACACCGGCGAATTGCGATTCTTGCCTGGCCGGAAGACTCACGAGTCGGGAATGACCGCCTGCAAGGGTATCTGGATGCGATGCAGGCTGCTCAGATTGGTATCGAGCCTGGGTACGTGTTGCGCGGTGAAGGAACTTTTGACGTTGGGCGGGCGATGACCTTGCACTTGCTTGATCTGCCATCCGAACAGCGGCCAACCGCGATTATGGCCCTGAACGATACGATGGCTATTGGGGCGATGGCCGCTGCCCGCGAACGTGGCCTGGGGATCGGAACCGACCTGGCGATTATCGGCTTTGATGATGCACCGATGGCCCAATACCTTTTCCCGCCGCTGACGAGTGTGCGCCAGCCAATTGCCGAGGCCGGTCATAAATGCGTTGAGTTGCTGGTGGCGTTAGTGGAAGGGCAACCGGTAGCGCAGAAACATGTTCTTCTCCAACCTTCGCTGATCATTCGCGCTTCTGCCTGATACAGTACGCCAATGTTCGTTCCCGATCATCGTCTGGCGATGATTGGGTGGTTGGTTGTTGTTTCAAAAAGGAGGGTAAGAAATGATCTAAACATGCAACTTTTTTACGGTCGTTGGTCTTTATGTTTTCTTTAGTCTTTGAAAGGAGAAGCTATGAATCGCCTGATCAAGCTCCTACTCGTTCTGACTGTGCTGGCGCTGGGTTTGAGCGCCTGTGGTCAGACCACCACTCAACAGACTCAACCCACTCCACAAACTGTGCGCGAGACAGTTGTTGTCCCGGCCGAAAAGGTTACTGTGCGTCTATCTGGATGGGCTTCCAGTCCGGCTGAGACGGCTCTGCTCGAATCGCTGCTGTATAAGTTCTCGGTAGAAAATCCCGATATTCTGGTCAAGTACGAGCCGATTACCGGTGATTACAAGCAGGTGCTCCTGACATCGATTGCTTCGGGTACCGAGCCTGACATCTTTTACGTCGATATTTTCTGGTGGCTTGAGCTGGCGGCGAACGATGCACTGCTCCCGCTCGATGATCTGATGGCGACCAGTGGTGTTTCGCGTGACGACTTCATCCCGGCGCTGATCGATGCTTTTACCTATAAAGGCAAGACCTACGGTATTCCAAAAGACTTCAACACGCTCGGTATGTTCTACAACAAAGCATTGTTTGACAAGGTTGGTCTTGCCTATCCAACCGATGACTGGACATGGGATGATCTGCGTGCGGCTGCTGAAAAGCTGACCGACCTCAGCGATCCCAATCGCCCGATCTACGGCTTCTGCACACCGCCTGATCCAGGTCGGTTCCCGGTCTTTGTCTTCCAAAATGGCGGGATGGTGATGAAGGATGACTACAGTGACACGATGCTCGACAGTGAAGCAGCGGTAAAAGCTGCCGAGTTCTACACCTCATTCCGCACCGCCAAGATTGGTGCATTGCCTTCAGATCTCGGCGAAGGCTGGCAGGGCACTCTCTTCGGCAAAGGTCAGTGTGCAATGGTGTACGAAGGTGGCTGGTTGATCCCCTATCTGCGCGATCAATTCCCGAACACACAGTATGGTGTGGTGATGCCGCCGGCCGGGCCGGGTGGTGAAGGCAACCTTATCTTTACCGTCGCCTGGGGTATCTCGGCTAATACGAAGAATCCGGATGCGGCGTGGAAGGTAGTGAATTTCCTGACCAGCGAAGCCAGTCAGAAGACGGTGCTCGAAAGCGGATTTGCGCTGCCATCACGGAAGTCGTTGCAGAACAGCGACTATCTGAAGAACAATCCCAACTCGGCAGCGATCTTCAACGGTTCCTTCTTCGGTGCACGTCCGTTCTTCTGGGGCGCTGTCGGTTCCGATGTCAACGATCAGATGGCGAAAGCCCTGGAGCGCATCTTCAAGGAGAACCAGCCGGTATCTGAAGCGATGAAGCAAGCGGCGGATTCAATTCGGAAGGCGTTGCGGTAATTGCTACGCGCAGCGACCGGTCAGCTCCGGTCGCTGCGCTCCACCAATGACGGGAGTATAATATGCGAGCGAGAACTGACCGCCGCAAGATTTTCGAAGCGTTGAATGGGTATCTGTTTATTTCGCCGTGGCTGATCATTTTCGTTATCTTTAGCCTGATCTCTCTATGTTACGCGGTCTACCTCTCGTTCACCGAATACAACCTGCTCCGACCACCGCGCTGGTGGGGGTTAGAGGGTTATCAGCGTGTGCTGGAAGATGAACTCTTCCTGGCAAAAGCGCTGCCCAATACCTTCAAGTATGTGCTGATCGTCGTGCCGATCCAGACCTTTCTCAGCCTGGTGCTGGCATTTGCCATGGATCAGAATCTGCGATTTCAGCGCTTTTTCCGCACTATTTTCTATCTGCCTTCAGTGACATCATCGGTAGTGATTTCACTGATCTTTATCTGGATTTTTGCGCCGCAGGGGATTTTCAACCAGATCACGGGGTTGACGGTCAATTGGCTCGATGACCCACGTACCGCGTTTTATGTCATTATGGGAATGAACATCTTCACGACGAGCGGTACGTTGATGCTGATTTTCCTGGCTGGTTTGCAAGATATTCCGCTGGCAGTTTATGAAGCAGCCGAAATTGATGGCGCCAACGGTATTCAGAAATTCTTCTACATTACCATTCCGATGTTGCGACCAGTCATCTTCTTTGTTGTGACGGTAGGCGTAATCGGCTGTTTCCAGGTCTTCGACCAGATTTATGTGATGACTGCCGGTGGGCCGCTCGATAGTACGACGACGATTACCTACCTGATTTACAAGTGGGCTTTCCGCGATACTCGTATCCAGATGGGCCAGGCATCGGCATTAGCAGTGATTCTGACGCTCATCATCCTGGCAGTTACCCTGTTGCAACGAAAAGTGATCGAAGGCAGCGGCAGCGGCGCCGAGCGCTAGAAAGGCAACACCGATGGCAGTAA
Organism: Chloroflexus sp. MS-CIW-1; assembly: GCF_030444705.1. Classification (NCBI taxonomy): domain Bacteria; kingdom Bacillati; phylum Chloroflexota; class Chloroflexia; order Chloroflexales; family Chloroflexaceae; genus Chloroflexus; species Chloroflexus sp. MS-CIW-1. The sequence continues at coordinate 318,051 of NZ_JAUBWR010000001.1, read as the reverse complement.
CAACACAAGCACAGACACGGGTGTACGAGCAGACCGTCTTCTTCGACCGGCTGCGTAAATACCTTTTCTTTGCTATGCTGGCCTTCTGGGCTGTCCTTTCGGTAGCGCCGCTCTATTTTACGCTGGTCTTCTCGTTTAAGCCGGTGGCCGATATTTACACACCACCGATCTGGGCGCCGATCCCCTTTACGCTCGAAAACTACCAGACGATCCTGGGCACGTTCCAGCTCTTCCCGCGCTGGGTGTGGAATAGTGTCTTTATCTCGGTCATCATCACAATCTTCCGCGTTCTCTTCTGTGCGATGGCCGGTTACGCCTTTGCCCGTATCGAGTTTCCTCTGAAGAACTTCTGGTTTAACCTGCTGCTCATTTCGATGATGATGCCCGGTGTTGTCACGCTTATTCCATCGTTCCTCATCATTGGACCGGGTCTCATTCGCGGTGGGATTGATCTGGGGATGTTCAAGCTGCCTACCGGTTTTGGCCTCATCGACAATCCCTGGGGGGTGATTTTACCCGGTATGGCCGATGCCTTCGGCGTCTTTATGATGACCCAATTCTATAAGTCGTTCCCCAAAGAATTGGAAGAGGCAGCGATGATGGATGGATCAGGGCGATGGGGAACGTTCTTCCGCATTGTGCTGCCGATTAGCCAGACCCAGTTGATCACCCTTGCCCTGCTGACGTTTCAGGGAGCCTGGAACAACTTTATGTGGCCCCTGCTAGTTCTCCGTTCACCCGAGCAGTTTACGCTGCCAATCGGCTTGCAATGGTTCCGTGGTGAGTACTATACGCTCTATTCGGTGATCCTTGCCGGATCGATCTTCAACACGCTCCCAATTTTGATCATCTTCTTCGTCTTCCAGCAGTATTTCGTGCGGAGTATTGCTGCTACCGGTTCAAAAGAAGGATAGGGCACGTGCACGCTGCAATGTGAGTAACACCGTAACACCGTACAACCTGGTAATGGGCAGCGCATGGATGCGCACGATCGCGTCTCGGCTGCCCAGATCGTTTTCGCCGCTTCACAAGACAAGAGAACAGGTATGTGGATACTATCTGAGACATCATTCGATCCAACGAAACAACACCACAAAGAGACCATTTTCACCATCGGGAATGGCTATCTCTCAACTCGAGGTACCTTTGAGGAAGGGTATCCCAACGATCGACGGGCTACGTTTATCCACGGCGTCTTTGATGATGCACCGGTTGTCGTGACCGAGCTTGCCAATACACCCGACTGGCTGGCTACGCAGGTGGTAATCGACGGCGAGAAGTTTTCGCTGGCAACCGGCACCATCCTGGCTTACCGACGTGATCTTGATTTACAGACTGGCGTTCTGCGCCGCGAGGTGCGCTGGCAATCACCAAACGGCCGCGTAGCGACCTTGATTTTTACTCGCTTCGCTTCATTGGCAGACGAACACCTGCTGGCGTTACGCTGTGAGATCATTCCCGAATTCGATGGTCAGATCGAACTCCGAAGTGCACTCAACGGCCAGACCGACAATGAGGGACTGCTTCACTGGCGGCATATTGCGCAGGGGCAGCTTGCCGATGGCGCTGTCTTCTTACGCACCCGCACCCGCAAAAGTGGGATTGAGCTGGCGCTGGTGATGCGTCTGGTGGGTGATGCTGCACTCACCACCACATTCTGGGATGTTGAGAATGTGCCGACTCTCCGACAGGTCTATCAGGCCAGGTCTGGTACGCCGATTGTCGTGAATAAGTTTGTCGGCGTTGCCACTTCACGCGATACCGGCAACCCACTGGAACTGGCTCATCATCATCTCCAGCGTGTAACAGACTGGGATCAGGAGCTAACTGCGCAACGGCGGGCCTGGGCGTGCGAATGGGAACGCTGTAATGTCGTCATAGAAGGCGACGAAGAGGCCGATCTAGCTGTGCGCTTCAGTATCTTCCAACTCCTGATTGCTGCACCACGCCACGATCAGCGTGTCAATATTGGCGCCAAGACTCTCTCTGGATTTGGTTATCGCGGGCATGCTTTCTGGGATACCGAAATCTTCATGCTTCCCCTCTTCATCTACACCATGCCCGAAGTGGCTCGCAACCTGCTTGATTATCGTTACCTGACGTTGCCGGCAGCTCGTGCCAAGGCTCGTGCCGCTGGTTATGAAGGGGCGTGGTATGCGTGGGAGAGTGCCGATACCGGTGAGGAGGTAACGCCTACCTGGGTGCCAGATTTTCACGATAAGAAGAAGCTGGCTCGGGTCTGGACAGGTGATTTGGCAATCCACATCTCTTCTGATGTTGCTTACGCCGTTCAACAATATTGGCAAGCGACCGGTGATGATGCGTGGTATATCGAACGTGGCGCTGAAATCGTGTTGGATACAGCCAAATTCTGCGCGTCGCGTGCCGAATGGTTGGCCGACCGGGGCTGCTATGGCTACACCGACGTCATTGGCCCCGATGAATACCACGATCACGTGAACAACAATGCCTATACTAATCTGTTGGCGCAATGGAATCTGCGTGCCGGTTTAGAGACGTTAGCCTGGCTCGAACAACATGCACCGCAGAAAGCTGCCGAACTGCGGCAGAGGCTTGATCTGACTGCTGAACGTCTACAACACTGGCAGACGGTCGCCGAAAAGATGTGCGTGAACATCGCGGCCAACGGCCTGATCGAACAGTTCGATGGCTTTTTCAAGCTTAAAGATGTCAATCTAGCTGATTATGAACCACGCACAAAATCGATGCACGAGATTTTCGGGATCGAAGGTGCTAACGAATATCAGGCCATCAAGCAACCCGATGTCTTGATGTTGCAATTCCTGCTACGCGAACACTACAGCGACAGCCAGATTCGGGTTAACTACGATTATTACACCCCACGCACCGATCATACCTACGGCTCATCGCTCGGCCCGCCAATCCAGGCTATTGTCGCCTGTCAGATGGGTGATGTTGACGAGGCGTATGAGCACTTCATTCGTGCAGCGCGTGCCGATCTCCGTGATGTGCGCGGAAATGCCGGTGATGGTATTCACGCCGCGTCAGCGGGTGGTGTCTGGCAGGCTGTCGTCTTTGGGTTCGGTGGTTTGCGCATCCATCCAGACGGTACTTGGGAGGTGCATCCACGTTTGCCCAAACACTGGCAACAGCTCACCTTCCGTTTTACCTTGCGTGGTGTCATGCATATCGTGACCTGCTACCCCGACGGTCGTGCTATCGTTGCGTAACCAACGAGCGGGTGCAACGACTATCGCTGCATCCGCTTCTGCGGGCATATAATAAATGTCGAAATGATTTTTATTCACAAATGTGAGCAAAGACATGCCAATTCAGGGCTTCATTTTCGATCTCGACGGTGTTATCACCGATACCGCTGAATACCACTATCGAGCCTGGAAACGGCTGGCCGACGAGTTAGGAATTCCGTTTACACGCGAAGAGAACGAAGCATTACGCGGTATTCCGCGCCGTGAGTCGCTTCTACTGATGCTCAAAGGCAGGTCCTATCCTGAGGATGTGCTTACTGAGCTAATGGAGCGGAAAAACGGCTACTACCTTGAATTTATCCGCGAAATATCACCGTGTGACCTCTTGCCGGGCGCCCGTGAACTGCTGCACGAGATTCGCGCTGCCGGACTAAAAATTGCACTCGGCTCGGCGAGCAAAAATGCCCGCGAGGTGCTCGAACGGTTAGGGATTACCGACCTATTTGATGCCATTGCCGACGGTTACAGTGTCACGCGCCAGAAACCAGCGCCTGATCTCTTTTTACACGCTGCACGCCTGCTCGATCTACCACCAACTGCCTGTGTTGTCGTAGAAGATGCGACTGCCGGTGTTGAAGCTGCATTAGCCGGGGGATTTTATGTGGTTGGGATTGGCCCGCAAGAACGGGTGGGCCGGGCACACCTGGTTATCCCGAGTCTGTCTGGAATACGCTTACAGGACATTTGCCGTCGGTTAGAACAGTAGCAGGGTCGGTGCGACGATAATGATCCTGCGCCGGAACGTAATCGTGTGCTGGGAATGACCGGATTCGACATAACAACGTGACGAACGGCTGATGAACCGCTGTTGTAGGGCGGGTTCCCAACCCGCCCCTACCGATTCTCTGCACCTCTCTTTCTGTTCTCGCTTCCCTGGTTCAGATACACTATTCAGACCACGCAAATGACTGGGGTGTGGTATACAATGTATGTGGAGTGCGTGGAATAAATACCCTCTGTGCGGAGATCACCTTTCCCAAGAGAAAAGGGAAGAGGGGAAGATGATGACCACAAGATACGCTATGGCGCGCTGTTCGCAGTGAGTTTATACTCATCACCGGTTTACCACGATTGCTACGAAACAAGAGGAAAAGAGACGATGTCAGAACCACTCGTTATCACCCCTGAACCTGCTCCTATGCGGCGACCAGGTATCTGGCTTGCCGGTGTAGGCATCTACATCCTTCTGCTGAGTATCGGTGCTGCTATTGGTGGCGAGATCGGGAATTTCACCTCCGCCAGTCTCAATGCCTTACCCTTTGTTGGTCTGGCAATTCTGGCCTATTTTGCCGGTACGTCTTTCAATTGGGCCTGGATTGCTACTGGCGTGTGGCTGACCATCCTCATCGGTGCATCTGCCGTGTATGCGTTTGGCCTGGGGGTATTGAATATCGTTGACATACCACCGGGTGGATTTGATCCGAACAATCCGCCGACACTTCAGCCGGCTTCTCTCTTCACGATCCTGCTCCTCATTTTTGGTATCTTCCTCAGCTTTGGAATAGGCTTGTCAACGCTACTTCCACCGGTGCGTCGGTGGTTAACACGATTTCTTCCGCTCGATCCAAACTCATTTGTGCATAGCGTGGCGCTGGCAGCAATTGTCACTATCACGCTGATCATGGTAATGCCACTGCTGGTAACCGGCCAGCCACCACTACTCACCCTTGTGCGAGCTGTAGGTAGTGAAGAATTGAATGCTGGTGATCTCAGCGCTGGCGCTCAGTTGCGTAGCCAGGTTTATGGCCTGGTCTGGACAATTCCGGCTGCGTTTCTCGCAGTCGGCTTTGGAATTCGCCGCAATCTATCGGCGACGCTCCTGCGCATCGGTCTGGTACGACCGACCGTTAGCCAAGTTATCACTGGTGTGGGGATCGGTCTGGCTCTGGCCGGTTTGATAACGCTCACATTGCCATTAATAGATACAATCTGGCAGACATTTGGTTGGCCTACCACCGACCATGAGGCGTTCAGTGAACTGATAGCTTTTGCGATTAGCCCACTTGGAGCATTGGTGATTGGTGTCACAGCCGGGTTAGGTGAAGAACTGGCAATCCGTGGAGTTTTGCAGCCCCGTCTGGGCATTTTCCTCTCGAATCTTTTCTTCGTCAGCCTGCACGCTTTTCAGTATCATTGGGATGGTCTGCTGGTCGTCTTTGTTGTGGGTCTCATATGTGGTTTGGTAAGAAAACGTACCAATACGACGACTGCTGCTATCGTGCATGGAGTGTACAATTTTGTGTTAGTTATGCTCGAAGTCATTGCCGGTTAATACCAGGTCTGGATATGTGACCTGGCTTGCCTGGACATCTATGGGTATGCAGGCGACCAGGTTGATGGCAGGGCAGCATATGTGCTGCCTCGATCACCTGGCGTCAGGGTACCTGATAAGAACTCACCAGCCGCCCTTGTGCATCGAACAATTGCGCAATGTCTCCGCGCTGCCAAACCGGTGCTGAGCGCCCCCAGTAGAAATCACCGGTGTTCAAATTGTTTGTGCCGCTACCTGTGTAGAGGTATATCTCACTTTCAGGCGCCAGCACATAATTCGGAAAAACGAATGTTGGCCGTTCAGGGCGTGAAATGTTGATAATCCGCCAGCCACCGATTGTGAGGTCGTTCTCTTCGTTACTTAGCAATGTCACATATTCATCGTTAAGTGAGTTTGATGTATCTGGGTCGTAAGCAACAATTTCAAGCGTTACCGATATACCGGCTGGTATTGGGGTCGGTGTAGCGATAGGTACACCGCCAAGGGTAGAAGTTGGTGTCGGCGTGAAGGTGATGCGGGGCGTCTCCGTCGTTGGCACGGTTGGTGTAGTGGTAGCAGTGATCTGTGGGGTTGCCGTCGCTCGACCCGTCGGTGTCGTAGTTCGGGTTGCCTGCGGTACTGTTGGCAGCGCAGTCGTTGGGCGAGGAGCTAACGTTGGCGTTGGTGAAGGTATTTTCGTTGGTGATGGAACAACAGTAGCTGGCAATGGAACATCAACGTAGCATACCATCCTGGCAAGCAATTGTTGATTATCCCGTAGTCGCACCTCAACCGGATAGATACCAGGAGGTTCGTTCACCCGCAGCGGGATTTGCCAGCGTCCGGCAGCATCACTGACCCCGCCGCCGACCGGCAAATCGGCGAAGAGTACGATCAGGCCCTGAAATGGTGGAGCCTGATCACCACGGAGGGTAATCGTCTGATTCCGCGGACACGCAAGCGCCTCCGGCTGGGCGTACATCTGTTGCGTGACAACAGCAGAAAAACCTGCCAGTACGAGAGCGATGAAGAAACTCGCGATAAGACGGTGACGAGGATAATTCATGAGGCGTGTTACAATAAATGTGGTGGGCGATAGTGGATTCGAACCACTGACCTCCACGATGTCAACGTGGCGCTCTAACCAACTGAGCTAATCGCCCGTGCGAACTCTATCCTATCATTGAATGCCTGCTCTGTCAAGCGCACATGGACAATCTTATCACCAGACTTGAACCAGAACTGCGGCGTCTGCTTGCACGTGCCGTTGATCTGGCATCGTCGGTTCAGGCAACGTTATGGCTGGTTGGCGGTGTCGTTCGTGATCTGTGGCTCGGTGTACCCATTGGACGTGATATTGATCTGGCCGTCGAAGGCGACGTTCATCGGATTGTTCCCCTGCTCGCAAATGTCTGGGGTGGCGACATCGTGGCGCAGCATCCATCATTTGGCACAGCTTCAATAACCGTCGGCAATTGGCTGATCGATTTGGCCCAGACGCGCACCGAACGCTACCCACGACCGGCTGTCTTGCCCGAAGTGCAACCGGCGCCGTTGGCCCTTGATCTTTTCCGCCGTGACTTCAGCATCAATGCAATGGCGATTCAACTGGTCGCGCAGGGCAACGACTTGTTGCCGATGCCCCTCTTCGATCCGCTGGGGGGGGCTACCGATCTGGCAGCTCGCCGCTTACGGCTTTTGCACGAGCAGAGTTTGCGCGATGATCCTACCCGCCTGTTACGTGGTCTGCGCCTGGCCGCTCGTCTTGATCTTACTCCTGATGCAGCGACCAGGGCGCAGTTTCAGGAAGCTATCGCAGCTCAGTATCTGGCGCTCCTCACCCCTGAACGAGTACAGACTGAACTCTGCCTGACATTGAGTGAACCCGATCCGGCAGCGGTTGTGGCGCTGGCCGACCGATGGGGGGTCACGTACCAGATTGTGCCCGGTTTACACTGGACACCGGCCATGACCGAGCGATTAGCCCGCTATCAGCGCGATCCGGCGCATGTGGCAGCCGTCGCGCCGACTGATCTGGTTATCGCCGGACTGTTGCTCTACGATGTCAGTGATGCTGAGCTGATGATGTTTCTGCGCCGTTACCACCTACCTACCCCGGTGCGTCGAATGCTCAACGACCTGATTGCACTGCGCGTCCGGCTACCAACCATCGCCTCGGCATCCAGCCCGAGTCGTCTTGATGCCCTGTTACAGCCCTATAGCGTAGCCGCGATTGCTGTGCTACACTACGCGACAGATGAGCTAATTCAGCAGAACATCGCCCGCTATCTGCACGAATGGCGGCTGCTGCGCCCGCCGCTCAACGGTGATGACTTGCGTCACTTGGGGGTACCGCCAGGGCCGCAATTAGGACAACTGTTACGGCGTCTGCGGGCAGCGACGCTCGATGGTCTGATCACTGATCGCGCAACGGCTGAACAGTGGGTACGTCAACAATTGGTCGATTCCTGAATAGTTGAGCGAGGAAAAATCTGTGGATGCAATGATGCAACTTTTGAAGGAACTCACCGAGGCTCATGGTGCCTCTGGTTATGAAGGACCGGTTCGCACTCTTATGCGGCGCTACCTTGAGCCGGTAAGTGAGATCGAAGGTGACAATCTGGGAAGTATTATTGCTCGTCGGATCGGCGTACCCGATGGGCCACGGATCGCGCTGGCAGCGCATCTTGATGAGATCGGATTGCTCGTGACCCGTATTACCGACGATGGCTTTCTCAAGTTTCAGCCGCTTGGTGGCTGGTGGGATCACGTGTTGTTGGGTACACGAGTGGAAGTTATGACCCGCCAGGGATCGATTATCGGTGTGATCGGCGCAAAACCTCCGCATATCTTAAGCAACGATGAACGGAATCGCCTCGTTGACAAAAAGTCAATGTACATCGATATTGGTGCCTCTAGTCGTGAGGAAGCTATGGCATGGGGAGTGCGACCGGGCGATTCAGTGGTACCGGTCGGTCCATTCCTGCCGATGCGCAATCCCGATCTCTTCATGGCAAAGGCATTAGACAATCGCGTTGGCTGCGCTATCGTGGTTGAAACCATTCGTCGCCTGGTCAATGAACGCCACCCCAACATTGTCTACGGGATCGGTAATGTTCAAGAAGAAGTCGGTCTGCGTGGCGCGGCTACAACAACGTATCTGGTCAAGCCTGATATTGGCTTTGCTATCGATACGGCGATTGCTGGCGATATGCCCGGTGTGGGGGCTGATGATGCGATGAGCCGACTCGGTCAGGGACCGGCCATCCTGCTCATTGACGGATCATTAATTGCCCACACCGCTCTGCGCCATCTGGTTATTGACGTTGCCGCCGAAGAGGGTATTCCGCTGCAATTCGATCTGATGCCAGGGGGCGGTACTGATGGTGGACGGATGCATATTTTCGGGAGTGGGGTACCAACCGTGGTTATCGGGCCGCCAGTACGTTATATCCACTCAACCTCAGCTATCGTCCATCGTCGCGATATTGAGCAGACGGTACAACTATTGTTGGCGCTGGTTCGGCGTCTCGATGGCGAGACAGTGCGACGCTTGCAGAAAGAGGCATAAGAAGGCTATGTATGGCGTGATTCGTGTGCTGCAAATTCGTATTCCCATCTGGCTTACCGTGCCCCTCTTCCTTGTGACCTTGATCGGCGGAATCAGCAGCGGCGTCTGGTTGGGAGTCTGGTTAAGCAATCCAAAAACGACCGTTGCCTGCCCTGAAACAACCGAGATTTGTGACCAATTTGCCGTCTTTTGGGAAGTGTGGCAGTTAGCCCGTGAGCGTTACGTCGATTCTACCGCCGCCGATCCAGATCGGATGATCGAAGGCGCGATTGATGGCATGTTAGCTACGCTCGGCGATGAGGGTCATACCCGCTTTTTGAGCGCGACCGAGGCCAAAATCTGGCAAGAGTCGCTGAGTGGTGCTTTTGAGGGCATCGGTATCTACATCGGCAAACGCGATGGCATGCTGTTGGTGCTGGCGCTGATTGAGGGTTCACCGGCAGCGTTGTCTGGCCTGCAAGCGGGTGACCGCATTATCACTGTCGATGGGCATCCGGTTGAGGGGTGGTCGATTGACGATCTGGTTGCACGTGTACGTGGCCCTGCTGGCACATCAGTTACTCTTGAGGTGAATCGACGTGATGCCGGATTGTTACGCTTTACCATCACCCGCGCCAAAATTACGGTGCCGAGTGTCAGTTGGGCATTACTGCCTGATCAGATTGCATTGATCCGGATCACGTCGTTCGACGAACAGGCTGTTGATGGCTTACGCACCGCCCTCGCAGAGGCGAAAGCAGCAGGTGCCGAGCGGCTGATACTTGACCTGCGGAATAACCCCGGTGGTTTACTCAGCGTCTTACTGAAGGTTGCCGGTGAGTTCTTACCGGCGGAGACACCGGTGCTGATCGAACGGAGTCGAGACGGCAGTCAGCGCGTCAACACGACTCGGACTGCCGGGATCGCCCAGGATATGCCGCTGGTCGTGTTGATCAACAGTGGTTCGGCCAGTGCAGCCGAGATTCTCGCCGGAGCTTTGCAAGATGCTGGTCGGGCAGTGTTGGTTGGTGAGACGACGGTCGGTACCGGTACCGTTCTAACGCCCTTCCGCCTTGCGAACGGCGCTCAACTCTTGCTTGGTACGCAAGAGTGGCGTACCCCAACTGGCCGTCAGATTCGGGGGAAGGGAATTACGCCGGATCGTATCGTTGGACAACCCCTCGAAGCGCCCATTGTAACCCCGTCTGAAGTCCGTAATTTGAGCGCAGCCGAACTGGCGAACATCGGTGATGTGCAGTTGTTGGCTGCAATAGATGTATTTCACGAACATTAACGATGTCTATCGAAGGTTACTAAGAGCCTATCTGGAGTACCCTGTCGCAGAAGAAAGATCAATTGGGGCGCAGCGCCGCTGCGCCCGTACATCTATGATCAGGTTTCATCCGCCGTACCGTGATACGATTATTCGGATCGGCTCTTGGTCGTGTTCGCCAGCAGATTTCATTCACACCCGCATGATGAGATTGCGAACCTGCGTTGTGTGGCAACGTGTGCCCGTTTCGGGATCACACTATCCTCTCTGTTTGCCTGGGCATCCGCCCCTCCCAACGCATGAACGGGCATCGTCGGTGAGCGGAGAGGGAGGACTTCTCTCCTCCACACCCTCCACTCACCAGGTGAGAGCAGCCGAACGCTGCAATGCAGCACTTCCCCCGTTCAATTACCGGCTGCGAGCAGCCGAACCGCACAGCGTAACGCATTTACCCTTCCTCTCGCCGCGTGGGTAAGGAAGGGGCCAGGGGAAGGTGAGGGGACGTCCATGCTGCGGCAATACCAAGTCGGTAATGGGCATCATCGGTGAGAGAACGGACGGCCTGACCGCAGAGCACTGTTGGAACAGAAAGCTGCTCCTGCGGCACTCGTTTCGCTTTCCTCTTTCTGTTCCTCAACGCTGCCAGTCAAGATGAAAACGCTGAAACGCCCTATAGAAGACGAGCGTCGGCGTAGGAAGCTGTGGATGGGTTAGGCCGCTGGCTCTGCCAATCATACGTACCCACTCTTCCCGCCCTCCTTGTAAACACAAAGACAGCCAGAACATTCTGGCTGTCTTTGCTTCCGCCTCATTTGGCGGGCCCGACGGGATTCGAACCCGCGACCTCCACCTTGACAGGGTGGCATCCTAACCGCTAGACGACGGGCCCTGGTGACCCCAGCGGGATTCGAACCCGCGATCTCCACCTTGAGAGGGTGGCGTCCTGGGCCGCTAGACGATGGGGCCAACCCGCTCAACACGTTAGGAGTATACCACAGGTTGGAAAAGATTGCAAATTGGTGGAGGGAATAGATTCCCCCATCGCACCCTCTCCCTCGTCTTCCGTGGCGAAGAGGTGAACAGTTGGTCAGCAGGTCTGTCCCCAGTGTACACGACTCACCTTCTCCTTCCTCACTCCAGATGGGAGCGGAAAAGGGCAAGGGGGTGAGGGAGCTTCCACGTCTCCATGCACGTGCGCGACGGGAAGGCATCGGCTAGCGCATGAGTACGCCGTGGGTTTTCAACTTGTCCCTATCGTGCGGCAACGGGTATCGAGGGAATATTCAGATACTCTCTTACGAGGAGCATACCTTACCCGGCTGAAGGCAGTCTTGGTCAATGTGAAAACTGTCTGCCGTCAGTCTTCTCTATCTCATCGCCATGCCAGACCCATTACTCCAGTCATCCCCGCTTGCGCCAGATCGTGACCCAGGTTTAGCCGTTCGCTACTTCTCTTTCTGGTGCTCTTCCCCTATTCTTGTGACAGACAGAACTCATTTCGTTCAAGGAGTAGATAACCTATGGCTCGCACCGTTCCTGCTACCGAACCAAAACTGGAAAAGTCGCCGCTCGAAAAATTTGTTGTCTTGCTGATTGTCGTGCTTCCCTTCCTGGGTACAATCTACGCGATGGTGATGCTCTGGCAACGATACGTTGATTGGCTCGATGTAACGTTGATGATTGTATTCTATGTTATATCCGGTTTAGGGATTACCATCGGTTTTCACCGGATGCTTACCCACAAGAGTTTTGAGACTAGTCGACCGCTCAAGGCCCTATTTTTAATTATGGGTTGTATGGCGCTCGAAGGTGATCCGACCTCTTGGGCTTCCACCCATATTCAGCATCACGCTCACTCTGATGATGAAGATGATCCGCACAGCCCCCTCGAAGGTCTCTGGCATTCGCATATCGGATGGCTCTTCTCGCACAAGCACAACATTGAAATGTACGGTAAGTGGCTTACCAAAGACCCAACTATTGTCTGGGTAACAAAAACCTGGTACATCTGGGCAGCCCTCGGTATCGTGATCCCGACCCTCATTGCCGGCTGGAGTGGTCTGATTTGGGGTGGACTTGTTCGTATCTTCCTGACTCACCACATTACCTGGAGTGTTAATTCGATCTGCCACACCTTTGGCCGCCGTGATTACAACACACGCGATGCCAGTCGCAACAACTTCATTGTCGGTCTGCTCGCCTTTGGTGAGGGATGGCATAATAATCATCACGCTTTTCCACGTTCAGCGTTCCACGGGTTGCGCTGGTGGCAGATCGATGTCTCGGCCTACATCATTCGCGGTCTGGAGAAGCTGGGGTTAGTCTGGAATGTGCACCGGGTCAGGCCTGAAGATATGCAAAAGCGCCAGATTACTCCAACCTTACAGGAAGTGATGGGTGATTAGTCCTGGTTGAACATACAGAGCTGTCGATAGGCGACCGAGGGAGCAACGTTATTCCCTCGGTTCGATTGTTTATTATTTTAACTGTTGGCGAACAACCCTTTTCACTGAAAGAAGGTATTTCGGTCGTGTGAAGTGACCGAGAGTAGATTGTTATGACTTAGACCTGTTTGACGAAGATCGAGGTAAGCGTTACCATTATCATAATATTCACGCTGGCAAGAGAAGACGACCGGGCAACGTCGCCCACGGCTCGCCGGGCGTAAACGCTCATCAGTTAGGTTATGATTGTGGATGCGACGACTATGCCTGAAGCCACGGATCCGGTTATTGGTCAACCTCCGTTTGAAAACTATACGCTCACCAACGCCTATGACGAGATGTTTGCCCCGGATGGTAGTATCCGACCGGCATACATTGAGCTGGCTCGTCGTCTGTGCAGCCTCAGCCCAGATGAATTACAACAACGGCAACGGTACGCCGATCTGACCTTTCTCAATCAAGGGATCACCTTTACAGTTTACAGCAATGAAGCAGGTGTTGAGCGGATCTTTCCATACGATCTGCTGCCCAGGATTCTCACCACCACTGAGTGGCAACAGATAGAAAGTGGTCTCCATCAGCGTATCGTCGCGTTAAATGAATTTCTGCGTGATTTGTACCATAACGAATATATTTTGCGTGATGGGATCATCCCCCGCCATCTGGTGTATAGTTGTCGCCATTATCGACGAGAAATGCGCGGCTTGACGGTGCCACGTGGCGCTTATACAGCAATTGTTGGCACCGATTTGGTACGGCTACCCGATGGTCAGTTTGTAGTTCTCGAAGATAATCTGCGCGTGCCAAGTGGAGTCAGCTACATGCTGACTAATCGTACCGTAATGAAGCGAGCGCTTCCGCTCTTGTTCAGTGCGTATGGTGTCCGGCCAATAGATCACTACGGCCAGGTATTGCTTGCCACGTTGCGTGCTCTAGCACCCGCTCATCGTCCTGAACCGACGATAGTGTTGTTGACACCAGGAGTGTTCAATTCGGCGTACTTTGAGCATACGTTTCTCGCCCGGCAGATGGGCATTGAATTAGTGGAAGGACGTGATTTGCTGGCGCATAATAACATTATTTACATGCGCACGACAAAGGGACTCCGACGAGTAGATGTTATCTATCGGCGGATCGATGACGACTTTCTCGATCCAATGACCTTTCGCCCCGATTCGGTTCTTGGGGTACCTGGTCTCTTCAATGCCTATCGAGCCGGCAATGTGGTATTGGCAAATGCAATCGGTACCGGAGTTGCTGATGATAAAGCTATCTATTCCTACGTGCCGGCTATTATTCGCTACTATCTCGGCGAAGATCCGATCTTGCCGAACGTACCAACCTACTTGTGTGATCGGCCTGATGAACGAGCGTATGTGCTCGAACACCTTGACGAACTGGTCGTCAAGGCAGTTGGTGAGTCGGGTGGTTACGATATGTTGATAGGGCCACACAGCACTCGTGAGGAACAGGCACAGTTTGCCGAACGGATTCGTGCCAATCCCCGGAACTACATCGCGCAACCGACATTGCAACTCTCACGAGCACCATGTTTTGTCAATGGTGTGATTGAACCACGTCACGTTGATTTGCGGCCATTTGTGTTATTTGATGGTGAGCGAACAACGATTGTACCAGGTGGGTTAACCCGAGTTGCTCTACGACGTGGTTCCCTGGTCGTCAATTCATCACAAGGCGGTGGGAGTAAAGATACCTGGGTTTTATATTGACGTGACAAGCGCATCACTATCAGCTAACGAGCGCCGCTTCTGCTACGTCGGGCAAAAACATATTGACAGGTGCTACTTATGCTTTCAAGGGTTGCTGACAATCTTTTCTGGATGAGTCGCTACCTCGAACGAACCGAGCATACTGCCCGTCTTATCGGGGTGGGACTAACGCAAATTCTCGATCAGACACCTCAAGCCATCGCACCGCGTTGGCGACGTTTGCTGGCAGCCTTGCATGTCGAGCCACCAGGCGACAATTTAGACGATCCTCAAATCATTACTCGTCTGCTTACCACCGACGCTACCAATCCGGCCTCGATTATGGCCTGTATGACATTAGCACGCGAGAATGCCCGACAGGTACGCGAACAGATCAGTTCGGAAATGTGGGAGCATATCAATCAGCTTTATCTGAATGTACGTTCGACCAGTATCGAGCAGATCTGGCAAGATGAGCCGGTTGAGTTTTATCAAATGATCAAAGAACGACTACACCTGATCCAGGGCATAACCGATGCGACGATGAACCACGGAGAAGGGTGGCACTTTATTCAGGTGGGACGTTACCTTGAACGAATCTGGGCAACCACGCTTCTGCTCGAAGTCTTCTTTCGACCCTACCTCACATGCAATGAAGGTGTCATCGATGCCATCGACTGGGTCGCACTTCTCAAATGCTGTACGGCGTTCGAAGCCTACTGCAAGGTTTATACTGCTGATGTACAGCCAGCGCGAGTGGCCGAATTTCTTCTGCTTAATGCCGAAAGTCCGCGTTCAATCAGATTCGCTGCCGATCAGGTGCAGACAAGTCTCGATCAAATTGGCCAGTTTGCAGGCACTCGCCATGCGGCACGTGCCGAGCGCCTGGCCGGAAGACTTCGCGCTCAACTCGATTACGGTCAGGTTGATGAGATTATCAGCCAGGATCTACTCCTGTTTCTCAGCCAGATTCGCCAGCAGTGTAGTGCAATCCATGATGCAATTTACCAGGCATATATCAGTTATCCGATCAATCAGGCACTGCCTCAGTAGTGCCCTTTGATGAGGCGTTTGACAAACATCGACGTATGTTCTATTCGATCCTCCATAAGACTCGTTTCCGCTATAGCGCACCCGTAACCGAAAGCCAGACCGAAGTTCGAATGTGCCCGCGGAGTGAAGGAAACCAGCGTCTTCTCGAATTCCAATTAACTACGGCGCCTTTCGCCCACATTCAACACTATCGTGACTGGCTTGGTAACGAGGTTTACCATTTTGACATAGCGGCAGCCCACCGGCAGGTATTGATTATCGCCGAAGCAATCGTACAGATTACTGCCCCACCCCAGCTTCCTGATCAACTGGATTATACGGTGTGGCGTGCACTCGACCTTCTAGCTGAGCAGGGAGAGTACTGGGATTTTCGCATGCCCAGTCATTTTATTCAGGCTACTCCCGCCTTGCTCGATCTGGCCCGCGAATTGGGAGTAGAACGTCGTACTGATCCATTGAGTCTGCTACGTGAACTGACAAGTCAAATCGCGGATTCATTTGTGTATGCGCCACAAACCACGCGCGTCGATTCACCAATCGACGAGGCACTATTGGCACGTCGGGGAGTTTGTCAGGATTTTTCCCACATTATGATTGCGTTGGTACGGCGCATTGGCATCCCTTGTCGTTACGTGAGTGGCTACCTCTTCCACCGAACTGAGGATCACGACCGTTCGGAGGAGGATGCGACTCATGCCTGGGTAGAGGCATTTTTACCCGAGTTAGGTTGGGTGGGGTTTGATCCAACCAACAATTTAATCGCCGGTGAACGTCATATTCGGGTAGCGGTTGGTCGCGACTATGCCGATGTACCGCCAACTCGTGGCATCTACCGTGGTCAGGCTACCAGCCAACTTGAAGTTGGTGTGAAAGTTCTCCCCTCTGCCGTCCATATTGATGAAAGTGAAGTATTGCCACAGGTAACAACAGCAAGTGTTCGAGCCGAATTGATGGATCAACAGCAACAGCAACAATAGAGTCCTGTTAGGGCGTGTCTGAAAAATGCTCCTGATTGCCCGAAGAGTGCGGGCCGTTAGCCCACGTCTTGAGGTGAGAGGATAAAACCCGTCGCACTCCAGGTCGTGCGTTCCTACACTTCATCATCACTGCCAGATAGACAATACTCAAACACACTCCTAAACTCTCCGTGGTGAGGAGAGACTTTCTCAAGATAATGGGTTTCTAATCTTACGGTACAATAATCTCTATGAACGTCTTGCTTATCTCAACCTACGAACTCGGTCACCAACCACTGAGTCTGGCATCACCAGCCGCCTGGTTACGTCGGGCAGGAGCTAGTGTCACTTGTGTAGATGTCAGTGTCACGCCATTGACTGAAGCGATGGTCGCCAATGCCGGCCTTATTGGGATTTCGGTGCCGATGCACACCGCTACTCGTCTGGCATTGACCCTCTTACCACGCCTGCGCGCCACTGCACCGGAAGCATTTATCGTCTGTTACGGTCTATATGCACCACTTAACGCGAATATGCTGCGGGCCGCGGGTGCTGATTGTTGTCTTGGTGGCGAAGTCGAAGCGGTGCTGACTGCCATCTGGCAACGCCTAGCTGCCGGTGAGCGGCCACCAGCTATTGATACAATAGCGCTGCATCGCCTTGATCTCATTCCACCTGATCGGAGTGACTTGCCGCCCCTCAATCGCTATGCAACCCTGATCACGGCCACCGAGATGCGCTATGCCGGTTATACGGAAGCAACTCGTGGCTGCAAGCATCTTTGCCGTCACTGTCCGGTCGTTCCGGTCTATAATGGTCGTTTCCGGGTCGTCCCTCGCTCAACGGTTCTCGCCGACATTCGCGCTCAGGTCGCAGCCGGCGCTCGCCATATCACCTTTGGCGATCCGGATTTTCTGAATGGTCCTAGTCATGTGTTACCGATTGTCAGGGCTATGCACGCTGAGTTTCCCGATGTTACGTATGATGTAACCATCAAGATAGAGCATATCTTGCGTTACGCACATCTGCTCCCAGAACTGCGCGCAACCGGTTGCATTATGGTGGTCAGCGCAGTTGAGGCGCTCGATGATGCAATTTTAGCGCGGCTTGCCAAGCGTCATACGCGGGCCGATGTTGTCCGTGCCGTTGAATTGCTGCGTGCGCACGATATTGCCTTGAACGCTACATTTGTCGCCTTCACTCCCTGGACAACCCGGCAGCTTTATCGAGAGTTGCTGCTTGGTATCGCCGAATTTGGTCTGATCGAGAGTGTCGCACCGGTACAGTATGGCCTGCGTTTACTCATACCGGCAGGCTCGCGGTTGCTCGAATTACCCGACGTGCAAGAGTTGATAGCGCCATTTGATCCCGTAGCTCTGGCTTACCCCTGGCAACATCCTGATCCGGCAATGGATGAATTGCAGCGTCAGGTGATGGCGTTGGCGCAAGCGAGTGAACAGTGCGGCGCGTCACGCAGCAGTTTTTACCAACGCTTGCTTGATCTCTGCGATCAGATTATTGGCCCGGGTGAGCGCCCAATCGTGTTACCAGAACCAACACCGATCCCACGCTTGAGTGAACCATGGTATTGCTGCGCTGAGCCATCTGGTAACCAATTGATAACAACCTTCTTGTAGCAGGGTGAGCGTATACGGCAATGACCAGAACTTTCTCATCGAGGTGGTTATGCAGCCCCATCTCCTGTTGCTGACAACCCCATCTTCGTACCGCCTACCGGCTTTCTTAGCTGCTGCTGGGCGGATTGCCGTTCAGGTCACGGTAGCCGAAGACACACCTTCAGAGTTGATCCGCCCGCTCCCGACACGCCTGTTGATCGATTTTCGTGATCGGGAAGCAGCGTTGAAGGCGATTCGCGATCTGCACGAGGTTAAACCGCTGACTGCGATTGTACCGGTTGATGATAGTGGGGTTGAGCTGGCCGCCATAGCATGTGCCGAATTGGGCCTACCGTTTAATCGACCAGAAGCAGCCGCAGCCGCCCGTGACAAGCACCTCATGCGGCAACTCTTTGCCCGCGCTGGTGTACCGTCGCCTGCTTTTCGACTCTGCTCTACCACTGATGATCTCACGACGCTGGCCCAGACAGTCACGTTCCCCTGTGTCGTCAAGCCGTTACGCCTCAACGGCAGTCGTGGTGTTATCCGGGCTGACAATCCGCGCCAGTTTGTGGCAGCGGTACGCCGCCTGAATGCGCTGTTGGATCGGATTGAAGGGACAGGCGGGCATGAATTCTTGGTTGAAGATTTTATACCGGGCTTCGAAGTTGCCCTGGAAGGGTTGATTGACAACGGCAACCTGCAAGTGTTGGCACTCTTCGACAAGCCCGATCCGCTAGACGGGCCATTTTTTGAAGAGACTATCTACGTCACACCTTCACGGTTGCCTGAAGCGATCCAGGCCGCTATTCGCACGGTTACGGTATCGGCGGCGCGGGCAGTTGGTTTAGAGCGCGGCCCACTCCACGCCGAACTTCGCATAAATGAACGTGGGCCGTGGATGATTGAGTTGGCGAATCGGAGCATCGGCGGTCTATGTTCGCGCACGTTACGCTTTGGTACCGATGCAACGCTGGAAGAGTTGATTTTGCGGCAGACTGCTGGCTTACCGATTGACACCCTTAGTCGGGAAGGTCGGGCAGGTGGGGTTATGATGATCCCTATTCCGCAGGCAGGGATACTACGTGCGGTTGATGGTGTGGATGAAGCACGTGCTATTCCTGGCATTGAAGCCGTCGAAATAACTGCCCCTCTGAACTACCCGCTGGTTCCGCTTCCAGAAGGGGACAGCTATCTCGGCTTTATCTTCGCCCGTGGTTCTGATCCGGAGACTGTCGAAACAGCGCTCCGCGCTGCTCATGCTTGCCTGCGGTTTACGATTGTACCGGCAATTGAACTACAACCGGTTGCCGGATAACTTTAAATGATCACAGCACTGTTTAGCAAACGAGTCTGATCACTTACGCCGTGGGCCACCCTTCGCCGGTGCCGATGTTGGCGGTGTCCATCCTTCAGGCATCTGGGCATTCTCGCCAAAAAAGAACTCTTCCATCGCCTGCATCAGGATGCGCTGTGCGTTCGGATCACCTAAACTAAGGCCGTAATGATTAATAATCAGTGTTGCCTGCTGCGGCCACATACGCCACGCCTGTGCTGATACCTGTTCGTAGATGCGTTGACCGAGTGGCCCAGGAAACGGCGGCTGATCGAGGCCTGGCAATTCGCGCCCAAGTTTGACACATTTGACCATGCGTGCCATATGTTTTTCTTTCACTCGTGCAATTGACGATACCATATCTATTATACCTGAAAGCAGTGAGTGACTATGCGCCTTGTGATGTTTGCAATGCCAGGCCCGATGGCGCTGACGGTCTTGCAAGGGCTGCTGAGGTTATCAGTTGAAATTGTTGGACTGTTCTATACTGCGCCGCCGGGCACACCTACCCTCAGCACGTTGCCGACCGCAGATGCGCGGGCAAAGACCATGGTTCTTGCGCCGCCGACGGTTACCGCTGTCGCCGATCAGGCTGGTATTCCACGCTATGCGGTTCGCCGTAATGCAGTGTTGGCGCTGAGTGAACAGTTGCGTCAGCAACGGGTTGATCTGGCAGTGGTTGCATGCTGGCCGTGGCGTATCCCATCAGCACTCCTCACTGTACCCAGGATTGGCTGGCTAAATCTCCATCCATCACCGCTCCCCGAATTGCGTGGGCCAGAACCGCTCTTTTGGGCTTTACGGCAAGGCTGGACTCGTACTGCAATGACGCTTCACCTAATGGATGAACTGCTTGACCACGGCCCAATTGTGCTCCAACACTGGTTTGATCTGCCGATTGGCGAGCGACTTTCCACCATCGAAGCCCTGGCAGGTTCTTGGGCAGTGCAGATGCTTCCCATAGCCTTGCAAAACCTTGCCGATCCGGCCTGGCAACCACGTCCACAGCTAGGCGATGGGAGCTTTTTCCCATCGCCACGGCCGCAGGATTTTATCGTTACCGCCGACTGGACGGTGCAGCGAGCGTATGCGTTTGTGCGCGCAGTGGCTGAATGGGGGCAACCGTTCACCTTCATCGCCACGAATGGTCAGACGGTCACGATTGTCGATGCTGTTGCTTATCATCTCTATCAGCACCTGGTAGCTCCTATTATCGAACAAGGTGAGTATCTTCTGTTGCAGTTGCGTGACGGCTATCTCGTAGGGATTGCTGAACCGTGAGGTTGTTTAGCAGACGTGTAAATCTTGATCAACGCCTTCATTCTCTCCGAACGAGGTGCGTTAGCGAGGGGAGCGGAAAGAGAAAGAGAGAAGAAACTGCTCGCAACCTGTGCGGAGGTGCGCAGCTTCCCGTTTCAACGGTAGCTATGCCGGCCAAAGACCTGCGCCCCTAGGTATGTTAAAAGCCTCTCTAAAACATTCTCATTCCAGAACATGACGGTCAGCATCGGTTGCCCCTCTCTGTACCGATGCGACCGCAGTGATGTTAGGATGTGCCGACGGCTAACGTGCTAGGGTAGGACGCAGCGGTCACCACGCGGGAGGCCAACGCGATGCACCGCTATCCATATAACACCGGTCGCAGATGCATCCGCTGCACCCCTATCCGCCGGTACGATGGCCGCGATACGGGTCGGGTAGCGTGGTCAGGTCGATGCGTCGGTGGGTGGGATTCCGTCGGCGCTAGGTTGGTCGTCCATCGTGTGGGAGCGGATAGGGTTCATCCGTCGTGGACGTGACGACACGATATTCGGATTGGCACTAGACAAAGGTTGCGTGATGAAAGATTTCATAAGTAGTGTTACAATAAAACAAGTGAGTGCACTGCAAAAACTCACCACGGAGCACACAGAGTACACAGAGCGTGTAAGGTTTATAAATAAAAGGATCATTTTTGGCCATTGGGCGCATGGAAGAAAAATGTTCACAACCCTATGTTCAATGAAAGATAAAATTATCTTTAGTCTCTGAGATCGCCGTGGTCTCTGTGGTGGAAAGATCACCTTTTTGCAGTGGAAGTCATAAGTTATTCTCAAGACACTACAATATCAAGGCGCCAGAGAAGTTTTGCGAACACGATCAGGAAATACCCATGGATAACGCGCAGTTATCTACCACAAATGCTCCAAAACAAGGTAGTAGAATTGTGCAGGAATGGCGCGTGCAGATTCTGAATAATTTGCTGTGGGCAATTGTGGTACTCGGTGGTATTGCGTTGATAACCGGATCGTTGTCAGATTACAATACGATGGGCGAGCGAGCGTTTCCCTACATTGGGGTATACACCCTTTCGTACCTCGCCATTGGAGCTGCGGCTATCCTGCACCGGTTGAATGTCACCATTCGTGCCCTCATTCTGCTGATCGTTTTGGGCGGTACTGCTACATTTCTCACGATTACCTTTGGGCTGACAGGAAGTGGTCGTCTGCTTTGGATTGGTGTTATTACGCTTGCGCTGATTTACTTTGATATACCTGGTGGTCTTATCGGGTTTGTATCGTCGCTGCTCGTAATGATAGGCGCGGCAGTGATCTATGTAACCGGGAATGTACCGTTTGTTGCCCCAGAAGTGCTAATGGTACAGGATACCATTGAAGATTGGGCCGGTTCCATTAGCCTGTACGTCGCTATCCTTACGCTGACCCTGGTTCCAACCTATTACCTGATCAGACAGCTTGAGGTGCTTGCCAATCAGGCTACGGCTGAGGCAGCACGGGCACGCTTACACGCTCGCCAGGCTGAGGAGCATACCCAAGTCCTAGAACAACAGACTGCGCAACTCCAGCAAACGGAGCAGATGCTGCGTAACTTAGTTCAATCACTCGAAACACCCACCGTTGAGATCGGTGATCACGTTCTACTGGCGCCGATTGTTGGTCAGCTCGATCAGCAACGTGCTGATACCTTGTTGAAGCGACTGCTGGCTGTCGTCAGTGATCGTCGGGTCAGACAGGTTGTGATTGACGTTGCCGGTGTGCCAACCTTCGACACAATGGCTGCCCAGGGTTTGCTGCAAACCGTGCAGGCATTGCGCCTGATCGGCTGCGAGGCGGTGATTACCGGTATCTCACCAGCGATGGCGCAGACCATCACCACCCTGGGCATCGATATGAAAACGATTACTACTGCCCGTTCGCCCCAAGATGTTTTGCTGCGCCAGCTATAACACTATCCCAACGCTGCAAGCGCACGTTTGACACTATCAGCAGGACTGACTTTTATCTCAGCCTGTACAATCCGACCTGATTCGTCGATAACAAAGTGAGAGCGGATGATTCCCATATACTTCTTACCCATCATCGACTTTTCACCCCATACACCATACGCCTCGGCCACGCTATGCTGTTCATCGGCGAGCAAGATGAAAGGCAAATGGTGTTTGGTCTTAAATTTCGCGTGGGATTTGGTCGAATCCGGGCTGATACCGATAACGACTGCATTCTTCTCTGTGATGATGGGGTACGAATCGCGGAAGCCACAGGCCTGCGACGTGCATCCAGGTGTGTCATCTTTTGGGTAGAAGTACAGAATAACCCGCTTTCCGCGAAACTGACTGAGCGAAACCAGTTCGCCCGCCTCATTCGGAAGCGTAAAGTCTGGAGCCAGATCGCCTACTTGTGGTGGGTTTGTCATAGTGATCCACTTCCTGTTATGTATCGAATCCTGCAATAGTATGCTACCACAAATTACACTCCATCTGGTCTTGAGAATGGAACGATTGCAGAAGGGGCGGAATGTTTATCACTCCCCGCCCTTTCTGGGTGCAGAGAGTACCAGAGCGCGCTCAGGCAAATGGTGCTGATCAGAGGATTCCTGTGAGTATGTGCAAGACACGCATTGCTGGGTACGACCGAACATTGAAGATGTTAAACACTTCTGACGAGCTGCGACACGATGCCGTAAAAACCTCATATTCAGCTATACTAAGAATAATCGGCTTTGTGAGGAGGATTTCATGGCAATTGTCATTGTCGGTGGTGGCGCCATCGGGTTATTGTTGCTCTCACGTCTGTCTCAAGCTGGTAATCCGCTACCGGTTGCTTTGTTGACACGACCAAACGGAGTAGCGGCATTGCGGGCGAACCCGTTGCAGGTCAACGGAATTGGTGCGTGTACACTCAGTGGCTTAACTGTTGCCAGTACGGCGACCGATCTTCCATCAGCGTTTCAGCAACCGGCACTGGCAATGCTGTGTGTCAAGGGTTACGACACTAATGGTGCAATTCCCACCCTGCGCGATCTCAATCCAACCGCTATTCTGACCTTGCAAAATGGGCTTGGGAATGAAGAGATACTGGCGCAAGCCTTCGGGGCCGACCGCGTCATTGCCGGGGCAATTACGACTTCGGTTGACGCTACCGGCCCCACAACGATTACGGTGACAAAAGCAGGAGGCATTGGGCTGGCGCCGGTAGGCAGTGCTAGTAATCTCACACTGGCCGAGTCAGTGTTGCGCAAGGCCGGTTTTATCGTTCGGTGCTACGCCGATTACCGGGCGATGAAGTGGTCGAAAGCGCTCCTGAATATGCTGGGGAATGCTACGGCTGCTATCCTTGACTGGTCAGTTACCCAGGTCTATGCCGATCGGCGCCTGATTGCCCTTGAGCGGGCAGCCGTGCGTGAGGCGTTGATGGTGATGCAACACCTCGGGATAAAGCCGGTCAACTTACCCCGTTATCCGGCAGCCCTGCTGGCCTTCGGCATTCGCTGGGTGCCGTCGTTGATCCTTGATCCAATCTTACGGCAGCGTGTTGCAGGAGGACGGGGAGGCAAAGACCCTTCCCTCCTCCGCGATCTACGCGCCGGACGTTCGCGCTCTGAGGGTGAGTTTCTCTACGGCGCGGTAGCCGCCGCCGCAACCGGGCATAATCTGAGTGCGCCGGTGAATGCCGGTTTGTGGCGTGTTCTAGGCGGTATTGCCCGTGGTGAGTTGTCTTGGAACGAGTATCGGGGTCGTCCCGAACGGTTGCTAGCTGCGTGTAGTATGGGATAAACTGTTAGTGCGTGGGATGTGCGCACGAATACGTGGCAGAACACACAGCGGGTTGGATCTCGCTGTGAATCGGTACCCTGCATCGTGCAACATGTTCGTCAGGTTGACACAATATCTTACCAAAGCGCGAATATCACATACGTACTGACTGTTTCAAGTATCATCTTCCGGTGTACCTATGATCCAACCGGCTATTGTAAGCTATGATCGGGCCTGCGTGATCGAACTGATCCGTACCCAGTCACCTGAAGCGGTACGTGCCCGCCTGCGCGCCGGTGATTTCGATGCTATGCTTGACCCAGAGGGACGTGCCTTATTAGACGAACTCTTGACGGCCTGGATTCAGCGTGCTCTTGGCTCGCTGACATTGCGGGATGCGATGCTTATCGATCCCTACCGGGCACGGCAGGTTTATGGGTTACTCTGCGCACTCTATGTTCGGCAGCGGGTAGCAATTAGCCCTGATCTGGCTGTCTACTTGCCAGCCGCACCGGCCGATCTCCCTTCCTTACCACCGCCTCTCGCCGCTTTACCCGAACTAGCAGCGTTGGCCGATCAGGCAGCACGAGAAGGGCTTGTTTTGGCCTGGCAGGCTCAATACTACGATTTTGCACCGCCGGGGAACTTGAACGATCTGACACCACCGTTGCCACAGCCATACCGTGATGAACCACTGTTCGAGCAACCTACCGGGCTGCGGCGCAATCTAGCGATTGCCCTGGCCTCGCTCGGTGTTGCCCTGTTAGTGGTGCCGTTGTTGTTCGGTTATATTCCCAGACACCCGGCCGGTTTGCCGTTAGCGCTCCTCACCCTGGCCCTATTGATTGGGATCAAGGCCGGCTTCTTCGGATACCTTGGCGCGTTATGTATCTGGTTGATCGCCAATCTACCCGCTTTTCGCCACGGTACCGCGTTAATCGATCTCTGGCCTGCTCTCCCACTGCTCATCGTCGGTTTGTGGCTCTTACGGCTCGACCGTCGGGTGTGGGCGATGTGGCGCTTTATTCATCGCCAGTTTCATCGACGACACGACGCAACCGGAACAGGCTGACTTCCGGTGGACAGCCAAAACGTAGCGGTAGGCCGCCAACACCGCGACTCACAAATAGCTGCATTCGGCCGACCCGGAAATGTCCCATATCGTAGCACCAGCCATGACGGGGAAGACAGAGTGGCCCGAGTCCGGGAAAGCGCACGTGCCCGCCGTGCGTGTGACCAGAGAGTTGGACATCGAAACCGGCTGCTGCCGCTTCGTCGGCAATATCCGGGCAATGGGCGAGCAACAGGCGAAAATCGTGTTCTGTGGCGCCACCGAGCGCCAGCTTCAGATCAGGACGACCATCCCAGTGATCATCTACTCCGGCCAGTAACAGCCGAGCACCGTTACGCTCGATAATGCGGTGTCGGTTGAGCAATAACTGGACATTGTGGTCACGCAGGATGGTTGTGATATACGGCATACCTTCCCAATAGTCATGATTGCCGGGGACGGCGTAGATACCGAATGGAGCTTGCAAGCGTTTCAAGACCTCAGGCAGATGAGAGATAGCTGATCGACGATGCACCAAATCACCGGTTAATACGATGATCTCTGGTTGAGCAGAGCGTAATTGTTCGATTGCCTGATGAGCGTTGGTCAAACTGTAGCGATGCCCCAGATGTAGATCACTCAATTGGCCGATAGTTAAACCGTCGAGACCGACAGGAAGGTTGGGAAAGCGTAGTTCATGGATGTTTAACTGTACGCGGCGAGGTTCGATAGCCAGGGCATAGCCGGCGCTGACCACGCCTGCTCCGGCCAGGGTCATTGCAATCGGTAAACCGCCGTAGAAACTGGCAATACCGGCCAGCATACTCCCGGCCAGACCAGCCCCGATCCAGCGGAGCGAATAGCGCAAGCGTGGCTGCTGTTTCGATTTGGTGCGTGCTGATGAGAGTGTCGTTGTCATAGGCGATACCTGTATGTGATGTTTCATTGCAGTGAATATACCATGTCTTTTACCGTCAGTAGTCAGTGAGTCAAGGGAATAGGGCAGGCTCGTCTATTTACAAAGAATACGCAGGATAGGCATACTCCATACGATTGCAGCCCATCCTGCGTGCTTACTTCCCCCCTCGCTGTTGACAATATACCATTAAGATGAATAATAGCTGAACAAGCGAACAGGAATGTTATACTAGGCACTATGGATCTCAGTCACACTGCTGTACGCGATCATGCCGCTTTTCTTGAGCGGCTCCGCTTAGTTCCCGATCAGCCGGGCGTCTATCTCTGGAAAGACGCACAGGGTCGTTTACTGTATGTGGGCAAGAGTAAACGCCTGCGCGACCGCATGCGCTCGTATTTTGGCTCGCCGCGTAGTCTGAATGGCAAAACCCGACGGTTAGTCAGTCATATTGCCGATTTTGAAATTATTGTCACTCAGAGCGAGTTAGAGGCGCTGTTGCTGGAAATGAACTTGATTAAACAGCACCGGCCGCCGTATAACATTCTGCTCAAAGATGATAAAACATATCCGTACATCAAGGTCACGGTCAACGAAGAGTGGCCACGGGTGTTTGCGACTCGTCAGGTGCTGAATGATGGCGCACGTTATTTTGGCCCCTACGCCAGTGCCGGTTCAGTCTACCAGGCACTCGATATTCTTAATCGGCTGTTCGCATTCCGGCCACCCTACGAGTGCAAAGACGATAAATTCAACCGCCATCGCAAGCAAGGAAAGCCATGCCTCTACTACCAGATGCGCCGTTGTCTAGGGCCGTGTGTACCTGGTCTGGTGACAAAAGAAGCCTATCGGCAGGCGATTGACGCTGTTTGTCGCTTCCTCGAAGGCAAGAGTGATCAGATCGTGCGCGAATTACGTGCGCAAATGGAGCAAGCCGCCGAACAATTGGAGTTCGAGCGAGCGGCCTATCTGCGTGATCGGATACAGGCAATCGAGAAGATATCGGAACGTCAGCAGGTGTTGCGCACCGTAGATACCGATCAGGATGTGATTGCCTTTGCCCGCGAAGACGGGAGTGCCGTCGTGCAGGTGCTCTTCATTCGCGGCGGGAAGCTGATTAACGCCGAGCCATTTACGCTGCAAGGCACAGAAGGCGAAAGCGATGAGGCATTGCTCGCTTCGTTCATTACCCAATTCTACCAGAATGCGCCAACCGTTCCACCTAGTTTACTGCTCGCTGAGCATATCGAAGAACCGTTGATTATCGCTTCGTGGCTGCAACAAAAGAGTGGTCATCGCGTCGAAATTACCGTTCCACGGCGCGGTGAGAAGCGGCAGTTGGTGGAAATGGCGGCGAATAATGCCCGCCAGAAGTTGCGCGAAATTCGCGAGCAGTGGCTCAATTCTGAACAGCGAGCCGTTGCTGCGCTGAGTGAGCTGCGTGATCTGCTTGAATTGCCTGCTCTACCCCGTCGGATCGAGTGCTACGATGTCTCAAATACTCAGGGACAGCATTCAGTGGCCAGTATGGTAGTGTTCGAGCACGGCGAACCGCGTCCTGCTTATTACCGCCGTTTTAAGATCAAGACCGTGAGTGGGGCAAACGATGTGGCTTCACTGCGCGAAGTAATCAGTCGGCGTTTCCGCCGGGCAGCCGAAGCATTAGGTGAGCAGCAGCTTGCCGTCGAAGAAGAAACCTCGACCGGTGAAGCATCCAGTACCGATCAACAGGCACTAGAACGCTGGGCCGAGTTGCCCGATCTGTTGTTGGTCGATGGTGGACAGGGACAGGTTGCGGCTGCTGTTGCCGCGCTACAGGAACTCGGTTTTGACCAGATTCCAGTAGTTGGTGTTGCTAAAGGCCCTGATCGTAACCGGTTTGATCTGGTGCGTATAGGGTGCGAACCGATCGTGCTGGCCCGCGATAGTAAGGCTCTGGCGCTGATCCAGCGGATTGATGAAGAAGCACATCGCTTTGCGATCACGTATCATCGCAAATTGCGTAGCAAAGCTGCGCTTCGTTCACCACTCGAAGATATTCCAGGGATCGGGCCAAAACGGAAGCGAGCGCTGCTCAAGGCGTTCGGTTCGATAGAGGGTATTCGGCGGGCCAGTATCGATGAAATTGCTGCCGTTCCTGGGATGACGCGCAAGCTTGCCGAAGAGCTGAAGAATCTATTGTAGTCGTCGGAGAGCATACTATGTCGATCATTCATTCGCACATTCAAACCAACAGTCCTGATTTTCAGGCCAATTTCGCTTATCATCAGGCGTTAGCCGCCGACTTACGTGCACGGCTGGCTGAGATACGCCAGGGTGGTGGCGCCGAGCAGCGTCGGCGTCACGAAGAACGAGGCAAGCTCTTCGTGCGTGACCGCATTGATACACTGATTGACCCTGATAGTGCATTTCTTGAAATTGGGGCGCTGGCTGCGTATAAGGTTTACGATGAAGAAGTTCCATCGGCTGGTATTGTTTGTGGTATTGGTCAGGTGGCCGGTCGACCGGTGATGATCATTGCTAATGATGCGACCGTCAAGGGCGGTACGTACTTTCCGCTTACCGTCAAGAAGCATTTACGCGCACAGGAGATTGCGCGGGAAAATCGGTTGCCGTGCATTTATCTGGTCGATAGCGGCGGCGCCTATCTGCCGCTGCAAAGCGAAGTCTTTCCCGACCGCGACCACTTTGGGCGAATTTTCTACAACCAGGCCCAGATGTCAGCCGAGGGCATTCCCCAAATTGCCTGCGTGATGGGCAGTTGTACCGCTGGTGGTGCCTACGTACCGGCGATGAGCGATGAAGTGGTGATTGTGAAGGGTAACGGTACCATCTTTTTAGGTGGGCCACCGCTGGTCAAGGCCGCTACCGGAGAGGAGGTCACTGCCGAAGAGCTAGGTGGGGCTGATGTTCATACTCGTATCTCTGGTGTCGCCGACTATTTTGCCAACGATGACCGTGAAGCATTGGCAATTGTGCGCGATATTGTCGCTCATTTGGGGCCGCGTCAGCGTGCACAATGGGAACTCCGTGATCCGGAACCGCCGCGCTACGATCCACGTGAGATTTATGGAATTCTACCCCGCGATTTTCGTCAGAGCTACGATGTTCGTGAGGTGATTGCGCGCATTGTAGACGGCAGTCGTTTCCATGAGTTCAAAGCGCGTTATGGTACAACGCTCGTGTGTGGTTTTGCCCACATTGAAGGATTTCCGGTTGGGATTCTGGCCAATAATGGTATTCTATTCAGCGAAAGTGCGCTGAAGGGTGCTCATTTCATCGAGTTGTGTTGTGCCCGCAGTATTCCGTTGGTCTTTTTGCAGAATATCACCGGCTTCATGGTTGGCAAGCAGTATGAAAATGGCGGGATCGCCAAAGATGGTGCGAAACTTGTGACCGCAGTGAGTTGCGCAAACGTACCAAAATTTACCGTCATTATCGGAGGGAGTTTCGGCGCCGGAAATTACGGTATGTGTGGGCGCGCCTACCAACCGCGTCAGCTCTGGATGTGGCCTAACGCTCGTATCAGTGTAATGGGGGGAATGCAGGCGGCAAACGTGCTGCTGACTATCCGGCGTGACAATCTGCGTGCCCGTGGTCAAGATATGACTCCCGAAGAGCAAGAGCGCTTTATGGCACCGATTTTGGCTAAGTATGAACAGGAGGGACATCCGTACTATGCCAGTGCCCGTTTGTGGGACGATGGGGTGATAGATCCGATAGAGACCAGGCGGGTATTGGCACTCGGTCTGGCAGCGGCAGCCGAGGCTCCAGTACAGCCGACCCGCTTTGGTGTCTTCCGCATGTAGGTCGGCTATGACGCTGCTCCGCTCGATAACCATCATTGCCATCGTCTGGATGATACTCGATCCGAATTTGATCATCGGGATGGTGGTATCCGCTTTGATCGGTGTTCAAGTGACAGGCTGGGCCTGGCCGCGCTTTGTGCGCAACCAGATTTCGTGGCAACGATCCGTACCCTCGGCATTGGCACCCGCTGAGCAGGCAGATGTCGTGCTACGGATTGTCTACCGTGGATGGTTACCCCTACCATACCTGATTGTGCGCGAAGACATTCCTGCCAGTCTGAGTGAGATGCCGCGTCGGCAATGGGTCGTTAGCTTACGTCCGGGTCAACAGTGCACACTCCGCTACCCGATACAGGGGCGGCAGCGTGGTTTGTATTGGCTCGGACCGCTCAAGATGTGGGTTGGTTCGGTGTTCGCGATCAACGAAGTGCAGCTTGGCGAACCGCAACAAACTCCGCTGACTATCGTGCCAATGGTGCTACCGTTCCAGTCGTTTTATCTACCAAATGCGTTGCCTTATAGTCAGGAGCGTTATCACCTGAGCCTGTTCGACGATCCGGCGCAGAAGATTGGGGTGCGTCAATACCAGACAGGTGATCCGCCGCGGCGTATTGATTGGAAGACCAGTGCTCGTGTGGGTGAGCTTCAGGTTCGCGAACTGGCACCAGTGGTCGCTCGTGAAACGCTGATCGTGCTGGCCTTCATGGAAAGCGAATACCCCGGTCGATTTTCGTATAACAATCGTGAGCGTGCGGTCGTTGCGGCTGCTTCACTAGCCGCTGCCTTAATCTATCGGCGTCAGCCGGTTGGTTTTCAGAGCAACGGTTATGATCCGCTGCTCCGCCAGCCTGTGGCGACACTGGCGCCAGCAGCCGGTGTCGAGCATCTGCGTGAAATCCTGCTCAGACTGGGACGAATCGAACCGGCAACCGACGGTGCGCCAATCGATCATATGCTCTCAGATAATCTGGCCCTGAGTCGTGGTGGAACATTGGTGCTGATTACCAGTTCACTCAATGCGCGTATTCTAGCGATCCTGCTGACCATTCGGCGCAGCGGAATCAAGGTTTCCATCGCGCTGGCCGATCCAGGCCCAACCGATCTGCTGCAAGCCAGACAACACGGCATCACAGCGTTCCAGATCAATCGCGATGGGGCAATTGTTCCAGATGTGTAAAACGTCGCGCCATCGAGCGTTTATGCCTGCGGAAGGTACAAGAGGAGAACTGTGTATGTTGCGCATTGCCGAAGAAGTCTCTACTGCTCTCGAAGAGGGCCGTGCCGTTGTTGCACTTGAAAGTACTCTCATCAGTCACGGCTTACCCTATCCACACAATCTGGCCGTTGCCGAGGGGTTGGAAGCTGAAGTTCGGGCAGCGGGTGCCGTGCCGGCAACGATTGGGCTGATTGAAGGGGTGCCGGTCATCGGGTTGAATGGGAATGAACTGGAGCGACTGGCCGCAGGTGGTGAACGAGTACGGAAGTTGAGTCGGCGCGACATCGGAGCAGCTATTGTAGATCACGCCGACGGCGCAACGACCGTTGCAGCGACCATGGCGCTGGCTGCGGCTGCCGGTATTGAAGTCTTTGCAACAGGTGGGATCGGTGGCGTTCATCGTGGTGCGATTCATAGCTGGGATGTCAGCGCTGATCTGACCGAACTGAGTCGCACGCCGGTGTTGGTGGTCTGTGCCGGTGCCAAGGCGATCCTCGATCTCCCGGCCACCCTCGAATACCTGGAAACCCATGGGGTACCGGTCGTTGGCTACCAAACCTCCGAGTTCCCCGCTTTCTACACCCCTCAGAGTGGCCTGCCGGTAGCCGCAGTGGCTGATAATGCGTTGACTGCCGCACGGATGTGGCGTATCCAACGCCGCTACAGTGCCTTTGCTGCCCCAGGTGGTATGGTACTCTGTGTGCCACCACCGGCCCAATATGCGCTTGACCGTGACGTGATCGAGGCTGCAATTGAGCGGGCGTTAGCGCGGGCTGAGGCCGAGGGCGTGCGTGGGCCGTCAGTAACCCCTTTCCTGCTCGCAGCAATGGCGGAAGAGACGGTTGGTGAGAGTATTGAAACCAACATCGCCTTGTTGCGCAACAACACTCGCGTGGCTGCTGAAGTAGCGCTTCGGATCAGCGAACTGGGCTAACCTTCAGGTGAACAAATGGTGTGCAAAGTACTTGACAAATTGTGTTATTGCTCGTATACTAACAAATGCTGTTATTAGATGTAACAGCGTAAACCGTCACATCCTCGACGGTTCACACCTCACACGTTACCCCGTTTCGTTACGTGCTGGGTGCCTCTGGTGGCGTCTCCGCAACGGCGGAGAAACTTGCTATTTGTCCCTTTGGTTGCATAGTTAAGCAGGAGTGCCCGCCAATGCTCAAGCGTCGACCATCAAGCTGGGAAAAAGAAGAGATAACGCTCTACACCCACGAGCACGATGAAAGTTTTGGGCACGAAGAGTCACTGTTTTCTCCCGATCTGAGTGATATTGATCGGGCAGAACCGACACTCGATGCGGTGCAACACTATTTGCAAGAGATTGGGCGTGTTGCGTTACTAACCGCTGCTGAAGAGGTGGAGTTAGCTGAACAGATCGAGCGTGGGAATGAGGCAGAAGCACGTCTGAACAGTGCCGTTGATCTGACCCCCCAGGAACGCTACGAATTACTTCAGGCCGTTCAGCGTGGTCAAGAGGCGCGTCGCCATTTAATTCAGGCGAATTTGCGTCTGGTAGTCAGTATTGCCAAGAAGTATGTTGGTCGTGGTCTGGCCCTGCTCGATCTGATCCAGGAAGGAAATATTGGGTTGATGCGGGCAGTTGAGAAGTTTGATTACCACAAAGGTAATCGCTTCAGCACGTATGCCACGTGGTGGATACGCCAGGCGGTAACGCGAGCACTAGCCGAGCAAGGGCGCACAATCCGGCTACCGGTGCATATGAGCGAGTCGGTTGGTCAGGTGAAGCGGATCGCCGAGCGTCTGGCTCAGTCGCTCGAACGCCAACCCACCGCAGAAGAGATTGCGATGGCGCTTGGTCAGCCGGTCGAACGGATTGAGCGTATCCTCGAAGCAGCACGGCGACCGGTTTCACTCGAAACACCGGTCGGTGATGATGGTGAGCATACGCTGGGCGACTTTCTGACCGACGAAGGACTGCCTACACCCAGTGAAATAGCGGCGCAAAAGCTGCTGCGTCGTGATCTCTGGGCAGCTCTCGACCAGCTCAACGACCGCGAACGGCGAATTATCGATTTGCGCTACGGTCTCCTGGACGGTCGCCGTCGAACGCTGGAAGAAGTTGGCCGAGCACTCGGTATGACCCGTGAACGGGCACGGCAGATCGAAGCCGAAGCGCTACGACGGTTGCGTAGCCCAGAGGTTGGTCAGCATTTGCGCGATTATTTGGAGTGAGCAGTGTTGATTCATTGCTGCGCTGTTATCTATCTCCACTTTCATCGCTCATATTCATCATCTGAGTACGTCTGAAAAATTCTTACCCTTCCTCTTTCATTGTGAGAGAGGAAGGGTCAAGAGTGTTTATCGCTCCGTATCCTTTGGTACGGCATTGTACCCTGTCATCCGATGTCCATACCAGAACCGATGTCGTGCGTTCCATCGTCCGAACATGATCGCACGCTGAGCTGTACCGCTGCTACACCAAACAATTTTTTGTAGGGTTTGCTCGTCTATCATGTAATGCATGCACTCACCTCTACGCATCATTTGTAGAGATGTACTTCTCAATCTC
The DNA here is from genome assembly GCF_030444705.1 of Chloroflexus sp. MS-CIW-1. Lineage (NCBI taxonomy): Bacteria > Bacillati > Chloroflexota > Chloroflexia > Chloroflexales > Chloroflexaceae > Chloroflexus > Chloroflexus sp. MS-CIW-1. Next base: position 284,046 of record NZ_JAUBWR010000001.1, on the reverse strand, counting down.
AGCAATAAGTGGTGGCAGTCCTTCCTGCACAGTTTTCCAGAGGATGTCCAGATTGATGTCGAAATAAGCATGGACGAGACGGTGCCGCATACCGACAATCTTGTTCCAGGGCAAGTCGGGCAGCGCTGCTCTGGATTGCGGACGTATCTGGTAAGCAGCCTCTCCGATGATCTCGATAGCTTTGACCAATGCCCACGTAAGCTGACGATCATGATCCAGATCACCCCGGTTACGGTGGCGAATAAATCCTACGGCCTCGCGAGCGGCATCAAGCATGTGCTGAAGTCGGATCAGAATCATTCCGCTGCATACTGTACCTCTGCTTCAGCGATGACTTGACTCCGGAAATACGGACTGAGATCCTCTGACGTGCGCAGGTCAACTGTTCGTCCTCCCAACAGCATCGAGAGTTCCTGTTCCAGGCCAGCAATATCAAAGAGGGTAGGAATGCGGTCTGGCTCGAACTCGACCAGAATATCCACATCACTATCCGGCCTGAAGTCGTCCCGTAACGCTGAACCGAAGACCGCCAGCCGCCGGATGCCGTGCTTCTGGCAGAATGCCGCAATACATTCAGGAGAGAGATGGATGTTTTTCATCATCACTATCCGGCCTGAAGTCGTCCCGTAACGCTGAACCGAAGACCGCCAGCCGCCGGATGCCGTGCTTCTGGCAGAATGCCGCAATACATTCAGGAGAGAGATGGATGTTTTTCATCGCTCAACCTCCGTTATCTTGCTTCCAGATATTCATACCTCTTTGCCTGCTCTTCTGTTGTTACGAGTGGATACCGGGCAGGGAATGCCTCGCCCGGAGTTTATCGCATGGCCTCACTGACTGCCAGCGGTGGGAGATTGAGAGATTCTAACATTTCTCGCACGATGCACCTGGCCTGCCGATGGTCGCGCGTAGCCTCCAGCGCTCGCTGGAGCAGCGTTTGAGCCGTCTCGCGCAGATACTGCTCGTATGCCTGTACCGCCTTGCTGATGATGATGGGATCGACAGGCACGTCGACCATGTACTGTCCTGGTCTCGCAGCGTAAACGATATAACGCGCCTGCTGTTCGTTTCCCTGGAATTTCCCCACCTCGTTATCACTTGCATCGAGCAGCGTATATTCTCCGAAAAAGTCTCTCCAGGATACCGGTCGACCGGTAAGCGCAACATCCATCATCTTCGGACGACCAGCAGGCAGGAAGGCGGTGATTGGCTTCAGACCGCCAGAGAGTCCTTCTCGACGAATTTTCTCTTTGATCTGTTCCAGGCTCAGGCCTTTTTCCCGCTTCTGGCGCGCAGCGCGTAAACCAGGCAGCGCCAGCCGCTCTTTCACCATCTCTACCAATCCCTCGTAGATGTCCGGCAAGTACCGGTCAGGTTCTAAACCCAGTGCTGCAAGAACCGCTTCGTCTAGCGCTCGACGGTCTTTTTGTTTGACTTCCAGGTCAATTTGCATAACTGCTCGCTTTTTTAATTTTTTGTACTCTTTGACTATTTTTCCTCGATTAGCCTCACAGATTTTGGAAGGATCAGGTATAAGAAGGGCACTAAGCTCAGGACCGATGATCTTCAATACACCATCACCGAGATTTTGCCTTCCAAGCATTTCGAGCAAAAGATAGGTCAGGGTGCTATTTACCAGAGACATGCTTAATTCAAACATGCTTGAATCGCTGAAATCCCACTCAAACATAACATCGCTGGCCAGTACTCCGGCATTTTCCAAAATGAAAAAACGTCGGTCGATAAAACCCATGGTGAGGAACGAAGCAGGCTTCCGCTCACCAAGCAGCCACCATGCCTTTCTTCCCTTCACACTGGGCACGTGAGACCAGGATTGACCCTGCGGGGTGTGTTGCTGTTCACCCCATTTCACATATTCATACGCCAATGGATACCTGTCCTGAAGTTCCTGGTGCGGATCGGGCAACGATGGATCAACAGGCGGCAGAAACAGGCGATAGCGAAGCTTTTGCGGCTCCACCACCAGACCGGCGGCTTCTTTCGGACTCTTGATGACCGGACGCAGGCATTCCTCCTCGATTTCCCCTTCCCAGCCCCGTGCGTTTTTCACCCGCAGCGTGCCAGGGGCGCTTCCCGATCCCAACGGCTCCAGGTAGAAGAAGTCGTTGATGCCGGTTTTGATGCCAAAACGCACCTTAGCCACCTGGCTCAAGGGGACAAGTTTGTCGCCAGCCCGCGCCAGAATGTCAAAATAGACCTGAGGCGCGCGGATGTAAAGTCCCCATTTGGCTGTTTCGCCTTTCGTCGTGAGTTCCGCCTCCAGCTCAGCCTGCGGTACCAGGCGGATGCGAAATGCGTCGGTTTCCACCGTGTGAATGCCACAGAGAGATTGTACCTGGCCGGTTGTCGGATCCCAGGCGGTTATACGGGCATCAGCAGTCTCAATGACCCGCACCAGGGCATCCACCTTCTGCCAGCGTTCCGCCTCACGCAGAAGCAGGTCCTGGGGCAGGAGTTCAGCCAGCGGCTTTTTCACCTTCACGAAGCGGACGATATTGCTGTTACGTTGTTCGGCATCTTCACGGCGCTCCAGGATAACGAAGGCCGTGTTGATAGCAGCATCCTCAAACCAGGGTTCGCACCAGGAAGCGACAATCGCAACAATCTTGAAATGGTTCAGGAAAAAGTGCTTGAGTTCTACGCCGTATGCCACATCCAGCCAGGCGTTTGAGGTCACGATCCCCATACGCCCGCCCTCTTTCAGAAGAGCCGCAGCGTGGTAGAAGAGATAGGCATAGATGTCAGCCTGACCGGATAGACGGAGAGCGATCCGTCCATCTTCGATCTGTTTCTGAAGCCATTCTTGACGCCTCGATCCATCATGTGCCATGCGTTGGAGTTCTACATCCCGAATGCCTTTCACAGTAAAAAGGTTTGGATCCTTCCATAACCATTCCCAGGCAATGGCCTGGACGATGGACGTTTTGTATCCCTCGATCTGACGTTCAATCAGTTCCTGGCGGATATACGGAAAATTACCGACCATGCCATCAAAAAGGGGGAGATCAATCGGAATTTTTTTATCGTCTGTCGCTTTTGGCGGAGGGAATGAAAAGGTTTTTCCGGGCTGAACCTGAAAGAAGTCGCTCACAACAATGCGCGGGAAATTGTTCCTGTCCCTCACGTCCTGTCGGAAGAGATTGATCGTTGCTAACTCGGCTGGGAAGTGGGCAACGTCAAATCCCCATAGCCTTTCTAGGATTTCGCAGTGCTTAGCCTGATAGCCGGAAAGCCAGCGTATGCGACTGTAGAGGCGGTTCAGGAAGGTACCCGATCCACAGGTGGGATCCACGTAGTGAGCCTGATCCTGATGGGCCACGAAGCCAATGATGAAATCTACCAGGTCCTCACGGGTGAAATACTGACCGAGCGCATGGCGTTCCTCCTCGGGGATCAACCCTTCCATAATCTGGCCGATGACATCTTCCTTGAGCAGGCCAAAGTCATAGCGGCGAAAATCCTCGAGAAGTTCGCGTAAGATAGACTCTGTGTTGGTGGGAAGTCCAAGTTCATCCAGTGGAGAAGGTTCAAAGACAGCCTGCCAGTCTACTGCCTGTGCTTTGGAGAACGCATCCCGAAGCACGTCGGCAATAGGTTGTGTGGTGTCGGGACGTAAGTCGGGCAATCCCGGATTATTGCGGCGTACTGTGAAGTAAAACAGGATTCGCACTGCCAGGGAATATGCCCAGTGGCGAGCCAGCAGTGCGTCCAGGTCTGTTAAGCCGGTAGGGTATCCCTGCTTCACTGCCCATCGATCCAGATGGTTGCGTTTCTTGAGATCCTTCTTCTGCTGGACGATGTGCTCCTGCAATACAGTAACCAGGCGATGAATGGCCTTCTCCAAAATGCCGATGAAGTAGAACTTATCCGGAACGAAGGGCATCAGGCTTTCCCCGCGTTTCAGACGAGCCAGGTCATCCAGAATGTTTCTGGCTTGCTCGACAGCCGCGGTGCGCTTGGGCACGACAGCCCATTCTTCTAGTGAATTCAGCACCGGCACAGGATAGGATTTGACTGAGCGAAGTGTTTTCCCTGCTACTTCGTAGAGTTCGCCGTTCTGAAAATTCCAGACCACAACATAACGGGCGCCCAGTGCATGAGCTTTGGAAGGAAGTCTGGAGAGGTCTTCCTTCCGACTAGGCGGCTTCAGTTCCCAGAAAGCAAAAGCCTGCTTTACACGCTGATAGGCAGTCCAGATCGTAATATCCGGGTATAAACCGCCAGCACGATGTTCAACAGTAGCTTTTTCAAAAGGAGTTCCGCCGTCCTGAATGATACGATCCAGTTCCGCTGCCAGATCGGCTGCTACTTCTCGTTCGGTAATGGTAGAGGATTGTTTCATCACGTATGTCTCAATCGAACCGGATGTTAGTCGAAAACCGCTTTTTGTCGCTACCACACAAATGATCTCTCGACCAGATTTCTGCGCTGCCGGAAGGAAAACTCTTCATCGGTACGTGTCTCAACGTAACTTTATCTTGTGCAAGAACCTCTGTCAAGCCTATTCTTAGAGAGGGTTTTTCAAAGTTCTCAGTTTTTGATCGAATGAACGGTCTATGAGCTATAAGAATGGAGATACCATAGACGAACATCAGGTTATGCTGATTCTCGACTCGTATCGTTTACCTCGAAGTGTGGTTTTCTAGCTCACATCTGCGACGCATGGTCGGAATACATCGCTTAACCCACTATCAACCCCAAGCCACCCCGCTTGCAAGGGGTAAATCCATTCCTGTCACGTGGAAATAGCATGATGGGCGAGTCAACGAAAGTCTTGTTTCAGACGTTCGTTGAAACGGCAGGCTACACACCTCCGCACGATGGATTGAGCACTCGCATCTTTCGTTAACTCCTCTCCTCACCTCTGCCAGGTAGGGTGAAAACGTTGAATCCCTAATTACCCTAACGAATCTCTTGACGAATTCGCCCTCCAGTGGTACACTTGAATGCCGTGCCGGGGTAGCTCAGCGGTAGAGCAAACGGCTCATAATCGTTAGGTCGCGGGTTCGAATCCCGCCTCCGGCACCAGTCGCCGGTGAGCAATTGCTCACCGGCGTTTCCGTTCATCGTGTGGTGCTATGCTCGACCAGTTGCATCAGTTCTTGCTTGTTGAGGGTGTTGGTCAGCCCACCAATCGGGTATTGGTTGCAGTGTCGGGGGGCAGCGATTCGCTGGCGCTCTTGCATATGCTCTCCATCCTGCGTGCTACCGGTGGGCCGATACCGATTGTTGCTCATCTCGACCACGGTCTGCGCGGGGCCGAGTCGGCCGCAGATGCCGATTTTGTCGCTTCTGTTGCAGCAGCGTGGGGGCTCCGGGCGATCATCGACAACGCTCGCCTTCCGTCGGGGACAACACCGGCTGAGGCGCGGACGGCTCGGTATACCTTTCTCGCTGCTACCGCCCTGGCCGAGCAGGTCGATGCTGTACTTGTTGCTCATCAGGCTGACGATCAGGCAGAAACGGTGTTGATGCACCTCCTGCGTGGCGCCGGTCCGGCTGGATTACGTGGTATGCGAACGCGGGTAGAATGGAGTGAGTGGGCAGCACCGCTGATTGGTGTCGGTCGTGTACCGTCGCATGGTCCGCCGTTGCTCCGTCCGTTACTCACGATCAGTCGGTCAGCCCTGGCAGCCTACTGTGCAACGCATCATCTAACACCCCGTGACGATCCGACGAATCGCAATCTTCACTACGTGCGAGCACGGGTTCGGCATCACCTACTTCCGCAGCTTGCGGCTGAAAATCCGCAAATTGTAGCTGCGCTGAACCGTACAGCTCGCATCTGCGCCGAAGACTATGACTTCATCCAACAGGCGCTTGCAGCGCAGTGGCCGATGCTGATCGTTGAGCAGCAGTCTGACCTAATCATCTTTGATCGCGCTGCCTTACGCTCGTTGCACCCGGCGCTGCGCCGGTATGCCCTGCGGCGGGCAATTGCCGAGCTGAGGGCTGAAGAACCGAGTCTGGCGCAAATGGACACCGCAATCCATCTGATCAATGCGCGGGCTGGTCGGCAGATGCAACTGACGGCGCAGGTCTGGCTGGTGTGCGATCAACGAACTGTTACGCTGCAACATGCTGGGGCGGTGTATCAGCGTGTTCCACAGTTAGAAGCTCCGGTAACGTTGCCCGAATGTGGGGTAGTGATGCTGGCGAATGGCTGGCAGTGTATCGTGCAGCCTGATCCCCCGCCACAGCCAGACCGCTGGTGGTTAGGGTTTATTGCACGACCATCTGGCCCCTTACGGCTGCGGACACGACGGCCTGGGGATCGCATGCGACCGTCTGGCGCACCGGGGCGTCGTCGTTTACAAGATCTGTTTGTTGATCTACGGGTGCCGCGTAGTCTGCGTGATCGATGGCCGCTCCTCGTTGATGCACACGACCAGATTCTCTGGGTGACAGGATTACGGGTTGCTGCCGACATTGCCTCCTCCGATCCGAATCAGGCTACAATGTGGATTGGAATAGTTCATCCGATTGAGGCAACACAGGAGTAAAAGGGATATGCGCCAAGACATCGATTACGTCTTGATCGACGAAGAGCGGCTTAAGCAACGTGTGACCGAGTTGGCTGCCGAAATAACTGCCGATTACCGCCACCTCAATGATCTGTTACTGGTTGGGGTGCTTAAAGGGTGTGCCATGTTCATGGTTGATCTGGCCCGCGCTATCGATCTGCCGCTAGCAATCGATTTCATTGCAGTTGCCAGCTACGGCGCCAGCACCGAATCATCGGGTGTCGTTCGGTTGATCAAAGACCTCGATACCGACATCTCGCATCGCCATGTATTGCTTGTCGAAGATATTATCGATAGTGGGCTAACGCTTGCCTATCTACGCTCGCAACTCTTGCGCCGCAATCCGGCCAGTTTGCGAATTTGTACCTTGCTCAACAAACCAGAACGGCGCACGGCCGATGTGCCGGTCGATTATATTGGTTTCAATATTCCCAATGCCTTCGTGGTTGGCTATGGCCTTGATTACGCTGAACGCTATCGCAATCTGCCGTTCATCGGTGTCTTGCGCCCAGAGGTGTATCAATCTTGATATTGTGATCCAGATTACACTTTGACTGTAATCTGTTCCCTTGCCGCCAGTGATCGGCTGATGTTATAATGCTGTACAAGCGGCAAAAACGATGGCTGATCGTCATCGGCGTCGCAATATCTTCGTTGTGGGGTATTCTCCTCAGCATCAGATGACAGCTCGGAAACTGAGATGAGGCAACCCCTCTAGAAAGACACGATATGAGTGATAACCGTTGGCTCAAAAATAGCTTTGTCTACCTCATCATTCTGGTGGCAGCGTTAGCGCTGTTCTTCCAGTATTTTGGGCAGGGCGCCAGCCAGACTGAAGAGAAAGGTATCGCTGACGTAATCGCTGATGCCCAGGTTGGTCTGGTCAGCGAAATTCAGGCCCAGGCTGGCGATGAGCAGATTATTGTTACTTACAAGGATGGCAAGAAATATCGCTCGCGGGTCGAGACATCAGACAGCGTGATGCGGTTGCTGGCTGATTACAATGTGCCACTGTACGATGAGAATGGTCGGCGGACGATTAACGTTACTGTGCAGCCAGCACCGGCCTGGGGTGGTTTGCTGAGCATCTTTACCATTCTTCTCCCCACGCTGCTGCTGATTGGGTTCTTCGTCTTCTTTATGCGGCAGGCTCAGGGCAGCAATAATCAGGCGATGTCCTTCGGCAAGAGCCGGGCGCGGATGTTTGCCGGTGACAAGCCTACGATTACCTTCGCTGATGTGGCTGGTCAGGAAGAGGCAAAGCAAGACCTGGCTGAAGTTGTTGAGTTTCTGAAGTTTCCTGACAAGTTTGCGGCTCTTGGGGCACGCATTCCGCGTGGTGTTTTGATGGTTGGCCCGCCCGGTACCGGTAAGACGTTGCTCTCGCGTGCGGTTGCCGGTGAAGCGGGTGTACCTTTCTTCAGTATCTCTGGCTCTGAATTCGTCGAGATGTTTGTGGGTGTTGGTGCTTCGCGTGTTCGTGACTTGTTCGATCAGGCGAAGCGGAATGCACCGTGTATCGTCTTCATTGATGAGATTGATGCTGTTGGTCGGCAGCGCGGCGCTGGTTTAGGTGGTTCACACGATGAACGTGAACAGACCCTCAACCAAATCCTGGTTGAGATGGACGGTTTCGATACCAACACAAATGTGATCGTTATTGCGGCAACCAACCGTCCTGACGTGCTCGATCCGGCGCTGGTTCGCCCTGGCCGTTTCGACCGGCAGGTTGTGCTCGACGCACCCGATGTACGGGGCCGCATTGATATTCTGAAGGTTCACGTGAGAGGAAAGCCACTGGCCGAGGATGTCAATCTCGAAGTCATCGCTCGTCAGACACCGGGCTTCTCGGGTGCCGATCTGATGAATGTGGTCAACGAGGCAGCGATCCTGGCGGCACGTCGCTCGAAGCGCAAGATCAGTATGGCCGAATTTCAGGATGCGGTCGAGAGAGTGGCAATCGGCGGTCCCGAGCGCCGTTCACGGGTAATGACTGATCGTCAGAAACTGGTGGTTGCGTACCACGAGGCCGGTCATGCTATTGTTGGTGCTGCATTACCGAAGGCCGACAAAGTGCAGAAGGTAACGATTATCCCACGTGGTCAGGCTGGCGGTTATACCCTCTTCTTGCCTGATGAGGATAGTTTGAACCTGCGCACCGTGTCGCAGTTCAAAGCCCGTCTGGCCGTTTCGCTGGGTGGTCGTGTTGCTGAAGAGATTGTTTTCGGTAATGATGAGGTCACCACAGGCGCTTCTGGTGACTTGATGCAGGTTACGCGGATTGCGCGGGCAATGGTGACGCGCTATGGGATGAGTCAGCGTCTGGGGCCGATGGTCTTCGGCGAGAAGGAAGAGTTGATCTTCCTTGGTCGTGAGATCAGCGAGCAGCGGAACTATAGCGACGACGTGGCGCGTCAGATTGATGAAGAGGTGCGAGCCATCGTCAATGAAGCCTACGAGACAGCGCAGCAAATCCTGCTCCAGAATCGGGCAGTGCTTGATGACATGGCAAATGCGTTGCTCGAATACGAGACACTTGATGGTGAGCAGCTTGAAGAGTTGATCCGGCGCGTCAAGCCTTTGGCACTCGATTTGAGCAAGAGTGCTCAGAATGGACGAGCGGGAGAGCACTCAACACAGCCCGATCAGATGGGTCTCGGCGGCGCCAATCCGCTACCGGCATAGTTGTCGCGATAAAAACTCAGTGACGTCGGTAAGGGGTAAGCATGAGCTTACCCCTTGCCAGTTTTATTGTGGCCGAAACCTGAAATACCACGCCGGCCTACTCGTGCGTGGTATCCCTTACCGTTTTGGATTTCATCATCGGTGTCGCAAACGCGACTGCAAACCGCAAATCCCGAAAGTCCCTAACCGCCAGGCGATGATCTATTCCGGCCAGCGATAGCGTACCCCTGGTGGGAGGTGTAGGGTTTCATCTCCCAAACGGCCAAGACTAAAGGTTGTACCGTCGAGGTTGCGTTCCAAGCGGGCGTACTCTGTCCACTGCACAATCCAGCCATGCCGTGATATTTCACCGCTCAACACTTGACCAAGCGTGGCGCTAACCTCTTCTGGTACGGAAAAACCAGTACAGATATTGATTGCTGGCGAATGGTCGTTACACTGATCGCTCCGCAGCGTCTCGGCCATGTAGAGTTCAATGCCCAGTGGTCGCATCTGAACGATGCCGTCGCGCCATTCGAGGCAGATGCGTTCAAAACATTGTAACCAGCCCCACGCGAACGGAACTGCTGGGGTTAGTGGCCAGCCACCCCGTTCCAGGGCACCGGCTTCGGCCCAGGCGCGCATGAAGGGAGCCGGCACAAAATAGCCAGTCTCGGTGAAAAACATGCCACCCTGTGCGGCAACCGGTATTCTGGCAATTGGTTGGGGGGCGGCTATCGCATTCCCATGCTCGTCGCGCAAACTCACGGTAAGTAGATAGTCGCCGGGTAGTAATGCTGGGGGTAACGTAATGGGTTGCAGATGGTCGATGGAAGCTGACTCTGGCCAGCGCGATGGGGGCAACGCGCCATAGACCAATGGCCGTTCATGCTGCGATATGAGACGCTCGTCGGCAGTGCGTAATTGCACCACAACCGTGAGATCATCCGCTGGCGCAGGAACTGTTCGCTGCCAAATCAGGTTCAAGACCACAAGATCACCAGGCTCGTAGGTGTTTGTAGTTGGTGATGCGATTTGTACGCCAACCAGTTGGATTCCGCCACCAAGCAGGGGGTGCAACGGTGACTGTGTTGAACCGGTAGCAATCGGTCGGTAACGGTCAATTACACCCAGTACACCGTCCTGGGCGTAACGGTGACGGATGATTGCAACCATTTCTGGTGTCAGCCAATTGCCAAGGTAATCGATCAGAATGAGGGGGAATTTGCCGTTTGCCAGCTCGTATAGCACGGTGGTCTGATCGACGTATCCCTGATCGAGTAGTTGGCGAAACTCGAAGACGGGGATGCGGGCGGTCAGGCCAGCACCGCTGGCTAGGCCGGGCAGATCGGTAAAGATGACACCACCAGATGCTTGTAGCTCGTCGGTTAGTGCGGCAGTCGTGCGGTTCAGTGCGGCTAAGACCGCTGCCTCACGTTGCGCATCGGCCCACAACCCGTAGTTCCCCAGGACAAAACGAGGTGGACTTGGCTCGATCAAACCTGCTGGTCGTAGGCGATTGGCGTCCCAAAGCGGAGGATAGTAGAGGAGGCTGAGAACGGTCAAGATGCTTAGCAGTGGTCGTGTACCTGGATAGGAGGATGTTTGGACAGACCACCCTGCACCACTCAGCCAGATTAAAGCAGCGTACCATTCGAAGAAGTAGTTGGCATACGCACCGACTTTACCGACACCAATAGCCTCGATAGTTCCGGCCAACAAGTATGTTAGTGCTGGGATAAGTATTGCCCGCCGAGGACTATACCAGATCGTGATACCACCGATGAGCGCAGTTAGTAATAGCGGCCACCGCAACCCCAATTGTTGTCGCCAGAAATCGGCGGCCAGGTTGGCTTCCCAACGATTAGCATTGGCAGCGACGACATGCAGGAGAAACCAGCCATGGCTCATCCACGACAATGCGGCCACGATGCTGCCGCCAACCAGACCAACGGTCGTGATATATGTCATGGCTGCTTTTGCCGCTGTTGATACTGGTTGGGAACGAGAGCGGTACCATACGACGGACAACATAGCAGCCGCAGCCGCTGGCCCGGCAATCAGTGATGGTTTGGTCAAGAGACAGCCAACGGCCAATAGACCGGCCAGTAGACCACGCTGAACTGCCGACAATCGTTCACAACCGGCTACCCACACTGCCCATAAACCGAGCGCTACGCCTAGCAGATCGACGCGCATCAGTGGCATCCACTCACGCACGACCGGAATGGTCAACCACAGCAGTGCTATCCAGGCTCCACGTTGCCCGATCAGTGCGGCCAGGGCAGCAGTGCTTGCCAATGCACCAAATAATGCTATCAGGCGTCCGGCTAGCAGTGGATCGCCGATGATCCGCGCCAAACTACCGGTAACGACAAGGTACAGTGGCGGGTAATTAACGACCAAAAATGGTGCCTGGGCAGGGTTTGCATATATCTGCCAGAATGCCCGTCCGGCCAGGAGTTGCTGGACCTGTGCCAGAAGTGGTCCCTCTCCGTAATCGAGTGGAAAAGGGAAACCGAGCAACAGGCGGATATGATCACTTGCGTACCAGAGGTACACGGCGATCAATCCGACCAGCGTACTCGTTATCAACCAACGTCCAATGAAGAGTGCAGAGCGCATATGGTAAGATAACAAATGTTGAGCAACGAGGCTCAGCTTTCACGCTAAAGGAGACCCGTTATGAACAGCCAACGTATTGCACGACGCATCCGCGCCGTTCCACCGTCGGGCATTCGCCGTTTTTTCGATATTGCCGCGACGATGCCCGATGTCATCTCGCTCGGTGTTGGCGAGCCTGATTTTATCACGCCTGAGCGAATCCGTGCTGCTGGTCAGGCCTCGATTGATCGTACTACTGCTTATACCTCTAATTCCGGTTTGCTCGAATTACGGATCGCCCTTGCCGATCATCTGGCACGACGTTATGGCGTACAGTACGATCCGGAGAGTGAACTCTTGATCACCGTTGGGGTGAGCGAGGCAATGTTAGGTGCAGCGCTGGCACTCCTCGATCCCGATGATGAGGTTCTGATTCCGGAACCTTGCTTTGTCGCCTACCCGGCGTGTGTTACTTTCGCCGATGCACGAGTGGTATATGTACCGACATCTGTCGCTGATGGTTTTCAAGTAAGTGGCGCAGCGCTGGAAGCAGCGGTAACGCCGCGCACGAAGGCAATCCTGATCGGCTACCCCAATAATCCAACCGGTGCGGTGCTTAGTCGTGAACGGCTGCTCGAAGTAGCGGCTGTTGCCGAACGTCACGATCTCATTGTTATCTCCGATGAAATCTATGACCGACTGGTGTACGGTGTTGAACACACATGTTTCGCCTCATTGCCCGGTATGCGTGAACGTACCGTTTTACTGGGTGGATTCTCGAAGGCATACGCGATGACCGGTTGGCGGCTCGGTTGGCTGGCGGCACCGGCAGAGATCGCTGCCGCGGTGCGTAAATTTCATCAGTATGCGATTATGTCGGCGCCAACCATGAGTCAGTATGCCGGTCTGGAAGCGCTGCTGCACGGAGAAGAGGCGGTGCAGGCGATGGTACACGAGTACAATCGTCGTCGGAAGGTGATCGTCTCGGGCTTGAACAGTATTGGTCTGCCGACGTTTGAGCCACAAGGGGCATTTTACGCTTTTCCACAGGTAAGCCACCTTGGTCTAAGCAGTGAAGCCTTTTGTGAGCAGTTGCTCCACAGCGAGCGGGTTGCCGTTGTGCCAGGTGATTCGTTTGGGCCGAGTGGAGCTGGATTTGTGCGCGCCTGTTATGCAACTGCGCTCAACAAGATTGAAGAGGCACTTGAGCGGATTGAGCGATTTGTTCGGCGTATTGCGTGAGGAGGGCAATATGTCATTGCCTGACGATGAAACAACCACTGAATTGCGTTGCGCTTTGACCGGACGACCGTTGACACCAGAGGAGGCGTATTGGGCGCCACCGCTGATCACTGCCCGACAGTTGATTACAACGTTTTTTAAGACGTTGTTTTCCAATCCGGCGGCGTTGGGAGCGATCTTCTTGAGCGAACTGCCGGATGTGCCCTACGCTCCTGAAGCACGTCCGCTTCTCGCCCGTCGCCGTTCGGTTGAGCAAGCGAAACTGCTTGCCCTGTTACTAGTGATCGCGGTGGTTGTAGTTGGTTTGATCTTTTGGCTGGTGCAGTAGCTGAGTCTGTGCAGGAAGTAAAGGGAGGGTCGGGGGTTCCTGGCCCGCCTTCGATAATGTGTTAAGGATCGGCTGGATGTTCTTCGTTGATCAGATGTGTTCGCGCTCATTCCTCACTTCTTTTCTTCACCACGATTGGTAACCACGTATGCCTGCCTGGAACATCAACCGACCAGGAATTGAAGACACACAGCCGCAACAAGAGGTGCGTTTGCTGGTATCCAGCACTGGTCAGCGCTGGTTGGTAAGTGCGCTCGCGGTAGCCCTGATTGTGGCGCTGGTTCCGGCAGGGCGCGTTTTGCTAGCAACGGGTTTCTGGCTACTTGTACCGGGATATGTTCTCGAACGCCACTTCCCCGGTACTCGCCCTCACTGGCTTGTGCGTATCGTCCTCTGGAATGGTATCGGTCTAAGCGTCTTACCAATCCTCTACCTGTGGTTAACCGCTGTCGGTACTGCATTGCCGCCATGGGTATTGATTGCTGGGGCAGGTGGATTATCAGTTGTTGCGCTGCGTATGGCATGGCACGATCTGGCAGCCATCCAGGGATCACCTTCGGGAATGACCTGGCTCTTGATGATTGTACTGGCAATCAGTGGCTGGCTGCGGGCCGTGCAGATTGCTGATCTGGCGTTGCCGGCGTGGGTTGATTCGGTACATCATGCGCTGATGATACGAGTTGCAGCCGAGACGGGACGGGTACCGTGGACACTGACCCCCTATTTGCCGGTTGTAGACATGCCGTATCACTGGGGCTATCACGTGGTCATTGCAGCCGCCTGGCAGCTTAGCAGTGGCGATTTGCCGACCGTCATGCTGTGGAGCGGACAGCTTCTCAACTGGTTGCAGGGTGTGGCTGCGGCTGCGTTGGCTTTGTTGAGCTGGCGACGACCGTCAGCAGCGGTGATTGCGGCGGCGGTTGTGGGTTGTATCTCGTGGATGCCGGCGTACTATGTGTCGTGGGGCAGGTATACGCAGTTAAGTGGCTTATTGCTCATCGTTGCTCTGGCGATAAGTTGGCACCACGAACTGAATGCCGGATCACGCCGTGAACGGTTTGGCTGGCTCTTACTGAGCGCTGTCATCGTTACCGGCCTGAGTTTGGTTCATATGCGGATGTTTGTCTTCGGTGTCGCCCTCCTTGTCGCGCAGAGTGTCGTCTGGACGTTGCGCCAAACGCGCTCGCGGATTGGTCTGCATATTCTCGAAACGGGATTCGTCGGTCTATTAGCGTTGGCCCTTGCTGGGCCGTGGTGGTTCTTACTGTTACGGCGAGTCCTGTTACCGGCTGCGATTGGCACTCGCAGTTTAACGAGCGGCGGTTCATACGTGCAGTTGAGCCACGATTTGATGTGGATAGGACCAAACGAATGGCTGGTGGCTTTGGCACTGATGGGGGGGATGATTGGACTGATCTATCGCCAACAAGCAGTGGCGGTGATGGTGCTCTGGGTTGGGGGTCTGGTCGTACTAACGAATTTGTGGTTGATCAGTTATCTTGTGCCACTGATCGGGGTCGTTTTGATCATGTACGCCATCGCCTGGCGCAAATGGCGGATAGCCGGTATAGGTGTGCTCTTACTGGCTGTCAATCCGGCGACAATCCGCTTCCCTTTTCTCTGGCTCTTGCCGGTTGATATTGCGGCAATCAGTCTTTTTCTGCCGATCAGTAATCTGATCGGTGGCATCGCTCTGATATGGCATACCACTCGCCTTCGGTGGTTGATGGGCGGTGCGGTTGGGGTGTTGGCGCTCACGCTCTGGGGTGCATACCAGCAGCGCTCAATTGTTAATCCGGTGACAGTTCTGGCAACTGCCGCCGATCAGGTGGCACTCGCGTGGATTGCCGAACACACCCCGCCAACGGCACGGTTTCTGATCAATGCCGCACCGTGGCTGCCCGGTGTAGCCCGCGGTACTGATGGTGGCTGGTGGATTTTACCGCTCACCGGACGCTGGACGAGCACGCCACCAGTGCTCTTTGTTCATAGTCAAGCGGATGTTGTGCAAGCGACCCAGCAGCGCAGTCAACAAATTATCGATTTTGGTAACGGTCAGCCGGTTGATCTTGACCAACTCATCGCCACAGAACGGATTGACTACATCTATACGTCGCCTGCCGGCCCATTACGACCCGAACACTTTGCCGGTAAGGCTGGTTATGAAGCTGTATTTGCGCAAGACGGGGTGGTGATCTATCGGGTGCGAACCAGCTCTGTTCCCTAAATGATGAGGAACGGAGAGTTTTCTAGCGTGGTGATGCGGTCAGAGAGATGTTAATCTCACTTTGCACGCTATGCGACGTAGGGATGCAGGGCTGCTGTGGGCATTTCCTCTCCGTTTACAGGTTTCAACGGCCTGTGGTAGCCAATACGGGCAACCACCATTCACGCATGGCGTATGCGATGGTCAGATAGACCACGAGCACAACCGACCACCAGGTATCGAAGTGCTGCCAGCGCCGAGGTTTTGGTCGAGAAACAAAGCCGACGATACCGATGAAGAGTAGAATTGCAAGACCACTCCCGGTTATATACAGCAGGTAGAGCGGTACATCGCGTTCAACAACGCCGTGCGTCCATTGTAGTAACGTGTTCAGGTCGGACGCAATTGGGCCAGCAGGTGGAAATGCTGGCGCCAGCGTTGCAATCAGGGCGGCAAAGGGATTGCTGGCAGCGACGATAATCGTGGCAATTGTTAGACTGGTGCTTGTCTTGGTTATCAGGAAAGACGCCAGGAACCATCCCAAGATTACAATGTAGGTCACAAACAGGCCAGCCGGTCGCTGTTGAATGAGCGTTATCCCTGCAAGAGCAAGGGTACTGATCAACCATGTTGTCGTCACAACGACGCTTAGCGCCCAACTGATTTCGGCCAGCCTCATGCTACCAAACAACGGTAGGATGCTAAAAAACGGCAATGTCACTATGATGCACAGCACCATGAGTGCCCACAACGCCAGTAAACGAGTGAGGAAATGTGCTGGTGATAACGACGGCGATGGATCAAACACGGGAAAGAAACTGATGGCAAGTAGCGGTGTCACTACCGTCAGCCAGCCCTGAAGTGTGAGACAAAGACCGGTCGCAAAGAGATGACCAATTTGCGCATTGAATAACGGTGTCAGACCGGTTTGATCTGCACCTATTGCTCCTGAGAGTTGGAATAACAGCAGACCAACGAACCATACGACGATCACCGTCCCAGGCAGCAGAAGACTCACGCGACGGTGGCGAATAAGGTGTTGCCACTCTGAGCGAAACAACGCGATCACGGTACAACTCCCCGTGCTCCACTAACAACAACGATGCACCCTATCTGGTCGAGTGTTCCGCTAAAACGTAATCGTAGCTCGCCATTACGCAAGAATCTGGCAGCGGCAGGAATGCTGAAATTGGACGGATCGGTGAGTGTAATCTCATCCCAATTCGCCGTTTGCCAGTTGTAGGCGCTTACCATAAGGTCACGGCCGGTAACCTGGTTCGTCGTCTGCAACTGCATCCGAATTGTATCAGCTTGAAATGATACGAGATCGGCTGGCAGGCGAAGCCGTATCTCGGCGGTACTACCACTGAGTTGAACCCCTTTGCTATTCGGACAAGCTAATGTGTCCTGCGATGAGGGGTCGATTCTTAGCCAGCCCATTGGAAGGATCAACCGTCCCTGGCCGGTAATGCGTAGGCGCATGACCAAAAGCGTTTCGCGCTGACCGATGAATGTTGACGCTGAATCGGTTGGGTCCTGATCAAGCCAGGCCACCAGGAAGGGACCAGGATCAAACCGATCGGGAAGTGCAGCTATTGCCGCATCAATAAAGGTGGTCAGGATGGCAGCCCGCCGTTTGATGTCACGTCCAATGAGCAACCCATTCTCGCGGAGATCGTTGACAATCTGTGTTCCGAGTGTCTCAGGATATGCAGAGCTGGCAAAGATAACCGGCCAGCGAGCTGCTGATCTAACGCCAGGTCGTAAATTCCCAAAAAAGATCATCTGATCGGCATAACTGACAAATACATTGCGCAGGGTAAAGGGACTATCATTTTGAACATCAACCCGTAATTGTTCCTGATCGATCACCAATGTCGCCCGAATCTGTGGTGCCGGTAGTTCCATCGTTGCCAGTATGCCCTGCCTTACCCAGGGGGTCAAGGTTAGGGTTACGGTCTTGGTAGCTTGAGGGAACGGCCCTCCTGTATCCGAGTCGGTGTTGATCGGCAACGGCTGTGTTACCACGGGATAGTTGAACGATACAACCTCGCGCCGTGGCATGGCCGACAACACTGTCAGGGCCGTTTGAGCACGAGCCTGCGTTTGATTGATGGGTTCAATGAGGGTCAGCCGTAGTGCAGTATGAGTCGGTGCTGCATTGGTAGTGGCCCACCACAGACTACCACCCGTACTGATCGTGGCAATATATATGAGCGTCATCACCGGAACGATACGGCGTCGCCACCACCACCATCCCACCACCGCCGGAATCACCAGCAGTGCATAGCCGGTCAGCGCGATGTATCCCTGAGCAACGGTCGGCGTATCAATAGGGGGTAACTGACTTAACACCGGGGTCAGCGTTTCGATTTGGCGACTAGCGATCTGCGAACTCTGCCCAATTCCGGTTGCGAAGAGCACAACCGGTTGCGCCAACGTGGACCAAAATCGCTCCTGCCCTTCCCAATCCTGCAAGGCTTTAGGTTCAAACGCCAGTTGGGTCACTCGGCCGCGACCAAAAGGATATTCAACCCATGGCGTTGAATCTGGATCGCCAACCGCGTATGCACCGCTACGCGGTTGCAACTTGACTCCTATCAGAGGATCGATCATCTCGGCGCCACCGCGCTCGCGTAACGGTTGCCGGTCAAGCGGGGTCACGCCAACAATCTGGGCTGCCCTAAGGTCTGGTGGAAGAAACGACTGAAGTGATACAGCGCTTGGGCCTCCGCCAATGATCACGTGACCACCACCGTATACCCACTCGAGTAGCGCCGATTGCTGTTCGGACGATAACGGGTCATCTAGTGCGAAGAAGGCCAGCACGCTCAAGTTGCTCAATCCGAGCGAATGATCGGGTACATCGGTTGGCTGCAAACTACCGGCTGCAAAGAGATCACTGGCGACCGGTGACGCGCCTAAGACGGCACGCATCCGCTCGACCGGACGCAACAGGAGAGGTACCTCTTGCCGCAACAATACGCTCTCGTTCGCGATAACGGTAATGATAACTGAACTTGTCGGCTGGGCAAGGAAGACGTAGAGCCATACCGTTTTCTCCTCATTGGCAGCAAGATCGATCGTGCGGGTGAATTGGACCGAAGCATCAGCCGGAGTTCCAGTGATCGTTACCGTGGTTGCTGCTCCCTTATTGCTGAGCGTAGCCTTGAGCGGCAACCATGCTCTGACGACATACTGACCGCCAAAGGGTGTAGACAGTTTAAGTGAAATATTTGGTTGAGCGAAGGCTGTTAGCGGCAACCCCCATAGCATTGCCTGAAGAGTCAGGGCCAGCAGGAGCACGATGGTATGTGATCGACAGGATCTCATAAGAACTTATTGTCAGGCTGGATTGATTGCAACTATTATACGTGAACCTTTGTCGCGGTGAATTCATTCCGTCTGCTCACGCCAAGCCACGCTCGCATATGTTATGATCAACGTAAACTGGTTGTATTGTAGTATATCAGGCTATGACGAACGAAAATCCAATCAGCGAGCGTGAGCGCGAGATACTCCGTCTTGTAGCTACCGGGGCAACCAATCAGCAGATTGCGATTGCATTAAACATTAGTGTCAACACGGTCAAGGTACATCTGCGGAACATCTTTGCCAAAATCGGTGTGGAATCGCGCACCGAGGCAACGGTTTACGCAATTCGGACCGGAATCGTGACAGTTGGTGAAACCGATATGTCACCTGCCGACGAGACGGCGTCGGTCAGTGTACAAGAGGGAGCGGCGATTGCCGAAGCAGCACAGCCACCGATTGCCGCACCGTCAGAACCTGAAACACTGCCAGTAGCGACCGGTACACCAACAGCATTGCCTGACATATCATCACCAGCCGATCAGATTTCAGATGCTGGAACAGTGTTGCCTGCAATACAAGAAACACCTTTATTACCGACGCAACCGGCTGCTCTGTCACCAGGAGAACTCTGGTGGCGGCGTCTGGTACCGTGGCTGGTTGTGGGGGTGGCGCTAATCGTCGTCGCTGTTACAATCCTCATGGTGAATGCACGTTCTGCTCAAATCACCGGAACCCCGGATCCAACCGTATCAACGATCATCAGTGGTCAGCAACGCTGGTTTCTGCGCCAACCATTGAGTGATCCGCGCGATCATTTTGCGCTGACCGGATACGATCTCGAACGGCGGTTGTACGTTATCGGTGGCGAACAACGCGGTATGGTCAGCGCCGCAGTTGACCGCTACGATCCCGAAACTGACCGCTGGGTACGGCTCACCGATAAGCCGACTGCGGTGAGTCATGCACGGGCTATTACGCTCCGCGGACGTATTTTCGTGCCTGGAGGAGAAGATGCGACCGGTACAGTGACCGATCGGCTTGAAATCTATGATCCGCGTGAGCAGCGTTGGTTTGTCGGTCCACCGTTGCCAGCACCGCGGAGCCGTTATGCGCTGGTGGCCTGGGAAGGGCAAATGTACTTGATCGGTGGTTGGGATGGTACTGCGCTACGCTCTGAGGTGTTTGTGTACGATCCGGTACGTGAACGTTGGGAAACGGGGCCTGCCTTATCGCAACCACGTCAGAACGCTGGCGTAGCAGTGGCCGGTGGACAGCTCTACATCGTGGGTGGAGAAGGGATCGATGGTGCGCTCCGTGATAGTGCCCGACTTGAGCCGGGCAACGACTCTGATCGACGCTGGATTGCGACCGCGCCACTCCCGCAGGCAATTGCGCGTCCGGTCGCAGTGGGGCTGCCAAGCACCTTGCTCATTTTCGATAGTGAGCGACGCCAGGGACTGACCTACGATATTGCGGCTGATGCGTGGAGCCAGACACCGTTACCGGCTGACGCATATGTCTCTCCTGACGCGGTATTGCTCGAATCGAACATCTATTTTTTGGGTGATAGTCGTGCGCAGGGGCGTTTAAGTGAGTATCGCGCCTTGTACGTTGTCTTCATCCCTGGCCAATAGGTTGCCGAGCTTATTGGTTATCTGCTCTCGTAGATAGTTGCCCAGCGAGCCGCCAGACGTTCCCAATCATAGCGACTGGCCTGAGCGGTTGCCGCAGCAGCCATTGCCATGCGGCGCTCTGGATCAAGCAATAGTTCTTGGATTGCGGCTGCCAGCGCCGCTGCATTTCCCGGTGGTACAACGATACCCGCTGTACCATACCCCAACATCTCGGCCCGATCGCCGATATCGCCGGTAATCACCGGTACACCAAGCGCCAGACTCTCGACAATCTTGAGTGGACAGCGGGCACGGGCAACTGAGTCATCATAGACTGGATCAACGCTAAGATCGGCCAGGGACAGCAATCCACGCACCAGCGCGTGGGGGACGTGCCCGGTCAAGATAACCTGTTCACGCCACGGTTGTCGTTCGATATAGGCCCGGATCAGTGGCAGGTCCTCGCCACCACCGATGATCAATAATGTTGCGTCAGGATGTTGGGCGACTATGAGATTGAAAGCCTGTAGCAACAAGTCAATCGGATGGTTATGCAAGGCCAGGGTGCCAGCATAGGCAATCACTGGCCCAGACTGCAACCCCAGCGCAGCCGCCAGTGCTACCCGAATCGGGAGCGGCGGGGCACGAAAATCTGTAGTCACGCCATTAGGGACAATGATGCATGGGCGGCCAGGCCGAGCCATCTGAGCAGCCAGGTATCGTGTATTCACGGTAATGCCCATTGCCAGTCTTGGCAACAGCCATTGCCAGAAAGCAAAGACAGCTCGTTGCCAATCTGCCGTAAAACGGTTGGCAGTTACTTCGTCATCATCGCAATCAACGAAAAACGATTGACCTCGCCAGAAGCACACTGCAACCAGTGCAGCCATGCCATTGATCGGTTGTGGTTTACCCAGATGGTACCAGGTTGCCGGTGAATGGAGAACCCCCCAAATCATCCCCAGCGTTGATTGCACAACTACGCGCAAGAGTTGAAAAGGGCTAAAACTCTGCGGTATGCTGCCGGTCTTACGGGCATGCATCTGTCCGACATACCAGACTTCTACCCCATCAACAACAAACCGGCGTTGAGTACATGCTGAAAAGTTGGGATGGAGCGCCAGTAGCCGCACCTGGAATCCTAATCGAACCAGACCACGGGCAATGTTGAGATAGCGACGGCCAGACGGACGATCAATCCCCATCGGTAAGAGGAAGACAACGCGGCGTGCAGGTGTCGCGGTTACTTGCTGACGGCCGGTAACGATAGAAAGCTTGTTGACAAGTCTCAGCACAGGGCTACTACTTCTCATTCAGTTCGCGTGCCAGATCGGTAATGATTCTCACCAGACGAGGCCACGACTCGGCTCGTTCGGCTGCTTCGGCCTGCACACGGGCAGCAAGGCAGGTCGCCAGATCATCTTGAAAATAGCGCACAATGGCTTGTGCCAGCGCAGTTGCATCCTGGGGCGGGACAATGAGTCCTGTCATCCCATCTTTGACCACCTCTGGCAGACCACCAACATTAGTGGTAATGACTGGTTTGCCAAAACCGAATGCCAACTGTACGACAGCACTTTGGGTTGCCGAGATATACGGCAACACAACGACATCAGCTGCTGAAAAGATTGCTGGCAGCTCTTCATTTGGTACATAGCGATTGACGAACGTTACTGCGTCAGTGACACCAAACTCGGCAGCATACCGTTCGTAATAGGCTTGTGATCCCCAAATTTCACCAACCACCAGTAAGTGCACATCAAGCTGATGCCGTACCTGAGCCAAAGCTTGGATCAGATACTCCAGACCCTTGTACGGCCGTACAAACCCAAAAAAGAGCAGGACACGCCGTCGATCAAGCAGCCGCCACTGATCGCGCAGCGCAGCAGTCGTTGCGGCTTTCGCTTCCTGCGAGACAGGCTCATATGTAGGTAGGAAGGCTTTGACAATCCTGGCTTGTGGGAGCAATGCTCGTGCCCGATAGCGATCAGGATCGCTGTGGACAATTAGCGCATCTGCACGCCGTAAAACCGTCATTGCCAATCTTCGATCAATCACACCACCGCCATCGTGTGGTAATACATTGTGACAAATCATCGCAATCTTCGTCGCCGGTGGTCGTTTGAGCAGACTTGAAATAACCGTCAGACTGGGTGTCCAATACGGAACCCACCACTGTAAGAGCAAGAGATCAGGCTGATCAGCACGTACCCGACGCACTAATCGCCACCAGGTCAAGGGATTCATTGGATCGAGAAGATACTCGCAATCGACCCGGAGCGCAGTGCGACTCGGATCACGATCACTACGACCGGGAAAGAGCCAGGTGGGATACTGACGGGTAAACGAGTAGAAGAACGTCGTATGACCAGCCGCACGAAGGTGATAAACCAGCATGGTACTGTACTGGGCAATTCCACCTCGAAAAGGATAGGTTGGACCAACAACTGCAAGTCGCACTAGCGAATCCTCCAAATACTCACCCCGTTCTGGCGGTAGATTAACTCATAAAATGGTGAAGCGTCGATCTGTGCTGGATCAAGATACTCGCCACCAGGATTGGCAGCCGGTCCGTTATAGAGAAAATCAAAGCCTGCTGCGCGTAATGCCGCTGCCGCCTCAGCACTGCCTATAGGGAATTGCTGAACTGTCTGATGAAGTACGGCAATCTGTCGCAACGTATCGGGTGGATCAGTCGCTTCAAATCCTACAGCCATTGGTAGTAAATTGGTACGGCGTCCGGTAAGAAAGCTCAACCACCATCCACCATCGCTACCGGCATACACATAACCACCGTAGGCAGAAAATCCGTTCACATAGATCGCCGCATCTGCCGGTAAATTGGTTTTAATCCACTCGGCTGCCGCTATATCAGCCGGAGTTGCCAGTTGATAGGAGGGATCAAGAATGCTGACCTGGATCGAGGTACCCCAGCCCAGTAAGCTCAGGGCCAGTATGATCTGAACTGCGATGATGGAACTATCCTTCCACTGCCAGGCTGATCGCATCAGGGTGGCAAACAGGCGTATCAGTGTCAGCCAACCAGCCCCAGCCGCTGGCGTAATAGCTACATATGCACCAATTAACACTGTAAATGTGGTGATCAAGCCCTGTCCATTCAGGCCGAGTAGTTGCGGATTCGCCGCCAGCCAGGCGAAGATAGCCCAGAGCGTCAGGACAATACCAGCCGCTTGTCGCCGCCACAACAGACTCGCCAGGCCCAGAACTGTCGGCAGGAAAAGACCCGTGCGAAATGCTGCCCCAATGATGTCGAGCGAGATGGGGTTGCTCACTTCAGAACTGGTATTCAAGAGGGCGGAAGCCAGACGCATGATCTGACCTTGTTGTACACGCCATAGCCATGGCCCGACCAGGAGACCTGCGCCGGCAGCACCGAGCAGGCCGACTACACTCATACGAAGCAAATACTGCCACCGGTGCGATGTGTGGAGGGCAAAAGCTGCCATTGCGTAGGCAAGGATAAAGCACATCGTCAGAATTGCTACTCGATAGTGACTGAGTAACAGAGCAGCGCTGGCAATACTGGTCAGGAATAATGGTTTAAGCAGGGTATGCCACGAAAGATGAGGCTGTAACGTCCGATCAAGTAAGGTCATCCAGGCCAGAGCCACTGCCGGTAAAACGGTTTGCCCGGCTAGTTGTGTATATCGTCCCCAATTCACGTAATATGCCGGATAGAGGCTGAGGAATCCGACCATCACGGCCGCCCAGAGACCAGTCAGTCGCGAATTGGTTAGTCGTGCCGTCAGTAAATATGTCAACGGTGCGGCCAACCCATTCATCACCTGCCCAACCAGGATCACTCCCTGTACGGCTGATACACCGCTTAACCAGTGCCACCAGGCCGCCATCGTATGGAAGGCGTAGTGATAGGTAAAGGTTACGGCTGGCGCATACGGTTGCCAGGAATGGAAAAGGCCGCCGTGATCTATCAGCAACTGAGTAATAACAGTATGATGGTATGAGTCACCAAAAAAACCAACTGGTACTTCACGTACAATAAAAAAGCGAACAGCTAGAGCAGTAATTGTGAGTAAAGCGATAGCTAATCCAATCAGATTTCGGTGATGATTTTGATGTAATGTACGTAGTTGTGGGGGCCAGAAAGCAAGGATGGAAAGCATCAGCATCATTAGCCATGCTGAGACACTATTCCAGCGCCATCCAATCAGATCACTCACGAGAAGTAAGAGCGGTAGTACGCCA
Organism: Chloroflexus sp. MS-CIW-1; assembly: GCF_030444705.1. Classification (NCBI taxonomy): domain Bacteria; kingdom Bacillati; phylum Chloroflexota; class Chloroflexia; order Chloroflexales; family Chloroflexaceae; genus Chloroflexus; species Chloroflexus sp. MS-CIW-1. The sequence continues at coordinate 259,302 of NZ_JAUBWR010000001.1, read as the reverse complement.
CAACTGAGGCTGGCTGCATATATCAACCGTTCAAACCAGATGAGAGGAGCCTGACACAGCCAGCGTAATACAGCAAGGCCAGGGAGCGTGAAGAGGATGATACCGCTAAGCAGCGTTAGCGGTGCATGAAGCAACGTTTGTGGGAGCCACCAGAGCAATCCAGGCGCTGCCATGCTCACGACAGCCGCCAACCAGATCACAGCTAACCAGATTGTCGAGTGGGATGATGTATCTTTACCTGCAACGATCACGCATCGATCCTCATGATGTCAGCCATAGAAAAGCGTGCTTATTGTAGCATGGCTCTTTACACAGCGTGCAAAAGGATTCCAGGTAGCTGCATCATTATCAATTACCACAAAAACCCTGTGATCACAATGACAGACCACAGGGTACAGTTCTTGTCTGATCAGAGAAAGCTACGCATTAAACTGTGTCCAGAACGCTTTCTCGTACTCTTTTGCGGCTCGTTCCACTTCATCCTTCGACAACATGTTCATCCGTACCAGCAATTGGCCTAAACTGTAACGCTTCCCTTGCTGATCGAGACGAATCTGTTCGGTGAGCACTGCTTCGAGTTGGGCCGCAGTAATATAGCCGTGCTCAACCAGATACTCCCCTAGAACCTGTGGGGCAGTACGGGCCCGGCTCCGTTCTTGCTGTTGAATGATCAATGCCTTTGCCAGCTTTGCTGGTGTGATTAATCCGCGCCGTAATAATAGTTGTCCGATCCGTCGATCGGAGACCAACAGACTACCCCGACGTTGCTCGGCCAATACCTCTTGTAATTCGGCTTCGGTAATGGCACCAATCGAGACGAGAATATCACCAATTAACCGAGGTTTCGGTTGTTCATGAAAGTATGGTGTTTTCACGTCCGAGAGCAGACGCATTGTGCGGATCTCATTCAGGCGTTGTTGGGCAAAGCGGTCGGCCGGGTCTACCGTTAACCGTGCCTCAAGGTAGGCAATGAGCAACTCTTCATCATCAGGTGCAAGGATCGATGCCCGTTCGAGACAATCTTTGCGCTGCTGCGGATCATGCACTAATTTGCTCAGGGCAACCCACGCATCTCGACATTGATGCCCTTCGAGCAAGTGCTTGCGGATACTTGCCATATCTTGTTGATGTTGTGCAACAAAGAGACACGGTACCAGACACTGTTTCATGAGGTTTTCCTACGATATAACGTCGTTGTTATGAAGCCTCTACAACAGAATGTGTGGTAATCTACACGTGTTGTAGATGCGTAGTCTTATATTATACATGCCTGGATTAGAATTGTGTGAGAGTATGTATGGACACTTTCAAGACAATCTTGACTGGTTTGGGCAATATTGGCCGTACTTTCCTCGAACTGCTGGTGGCTGATTCGGAGCGTTTTGCACTTCGTTATGGTTTCCAGTTGCGGATTATTGGGGTTGCCGACTCGACAGGTGTTGCGTTTGATCCTGACGGTTTTGATCTCCCTGCCATTATTGATTGTAAGCGTCGTCGGCTTGGTGTACGAGTGTTACCAACGTTCCGACCGGATCTCGATCCGATTAATCTTGCACGAACTGTTGATTATGATCTGCTGTTAGAAGCAACTCCTACCAACCTCCGTGATGGTCAGCCGGCGCTCGACATTGTTCGGGCGGCTTTGCAACGTGGTAAAGCTGCTGTCCTGGCCAGTAAAGGGCCATTGGTGCTGGCGTTTGCCGAATTAGCTGCTCTCAGCGATTGGGTAGATGATCTCTCACCGTACAGTGTGCGTCCACCGTTGCGGTTTTCTGGCGCCGTTGGCGGTGCGTTGCCAACCATCAATGTTGGTCTTCGTGATCTGGCCGGTGCCCGTATTGAACGGGCTGAGCTGGTTGTCAACAGTACGACTCAGGTGATTCTCGAACAGATGGCAACTGGTGCTGATTTTTCTACTGCCCTGGCCGAAGCCCAACGTCAGGGCATAGTTGAGCCTGATCCGTCTCTCGATGTTGATGGTTGGGACGCTGCCAGTAAGCTGGTTATTTTTGCCAACGCGGTGCTACGGCAACCAACCGTACTAACCGATGTGAACATACGCGGCATCCGTGAAGTGACAGCAGACGAGTTGGCGGCGGCGTGGAGTGCCGGTGGCCGAATCTCACTGGTCGCACGCGCGGATTGGCAGGCAAATGGCCGATATGTCTTCTCGGTTGCCCCAACCAGGCTAGCGGCCGATCATCCACTCGCTCGCCTCTCACGTGGCGAGATGGGTCTGGTGATCTATAGCGATACCGCCGGTCGCTCAACGCTCAGCAGTCTCGAAAATGGCCCACTAGGGACGTGTCAGGCGATGTTGCGCGATGTTATCGAACTCAGGCATCGATTGCGACACGCTAAGAGTGTGTCTGAAATTTTATCTGGTCGAGGGTTTTGATGGATACGTGATGGTATGAACGAACAAAACACACGAACTTCCTATCCTACTGACCTTATGGACGCTGAATGGCAACGGATTGCCCCCGCTCTGCCGGAACAGACGTCACCCCGAGGGCGGCATCGCGTCTATGCGTACCGGGAGATGCTGAACGCCATCTTCGCTATCGTGCGCAGCGGGTGCACCTGGCGGATGCGTCCTGATGACGTGCCTCCTTGGCAGACTGTGTCTCATTCCGTTCGGCGCTGGCAACGGGATGGGACCTGGGTACGCATCCATGCGGCCCTCCGCACGGACGTGCGCGTTGCCGCAGGGCGGGAGGCAGCACCGAGCGCTGCGATTCTGGATAGCCAGTCGGTCACAACGACCGAAAACGGGGGCCGCACGGGGCTGATGCTGGCAAAACCGTCCACGGACGCACACGCCATCTGCTGGTGGATCCCGTGGGCGTGGTGGTGATGGTGGTGGTGCATGCCGCCAATATCCAAGACCGCGACGGGGTGCGGTTGGTGGTGGGCAACCCCCATAGGAAGCAGTCGCGCCTGCGGATGATGTGAGCCGATGGGGGCGATGCTGGCCAGGTGGTGGAATGGGTGCAGCGCGTTGGTGGCTGGCCCCTGGCCAGCAGCAAGCGTCCCGATGGGGTATCGCGCTTCCACGTGTTGCCGAGACGCTGGGTGGTGGAACGGACGGTTGCCTGGCTGGGGAGGTATCGCCGCTTGAGGAAGGACGACGACGCACGCACCGCTACGAGCGAAGCGTTCATTTATGTCGCCATGATTCACGTTATGGTCAGACGGTTGGCCCGCATCCATATCAACGACTCTTCATAGAATTTTCAGACACTCTCTCAGAGGTAGGAAGCGTTGATCAACAGAATCTAGATTTTGATAATGGATGTCTACTCTTATCTAAATGTTCTTTTTTGAACAATGGTATATGCTTTCAAACACTTGGCATTCTAATCAGGTTTCGACCACACTCTGAAAGTACGGTGACAAACCAGCTCTTGGATTAACTGAGTGAATGGCTGACAGGCTGTTATTCAAATCATGCTCATCAGTATGTTTCTGCTCACTACATAGCAACCTTCCACACCTTCAGCTTCTCTTGTAAGTGTGGAAGGGGGGTAAATATGATACATTTTAGGTAAGGAATATGCAAACATGCGCTAAGGAATAAGGCCAAGTCGACGGCCACGAGCCACTGCCTGTGTGCGTGAAGCAACACCTAATTTGCTGAAAATGTTGTTAATATGTGATTTCACGGTACTCACGGCAATAATCAATTTGGCAGCGATTTCGTGGTTGCTGCGCCCTTCTGCCATCAGACGCAGAACCTCGATTTCACGCTGACTCAATGGTTCGGATAAGTCATTCGATGTGGGTGAGGTGGGGATGACCATCGACGATAGGTCATCGTTTTCAAACAGCGAGAAAATATATTCACCAAACGATGATAGCTGTTGACGATTCGCGAGCTGGCTGAGGATGCGGCGAAGTGGTTCACCTGCTTGCGAAAATGGTGCCACGATTCGTTCACCGGCAGCTAGTTCGAGGGCAGACATGATTGGCTCGGTGGCATCTTCACCAGCGGCTGCCAGCGCTAACCCGCGTAGCAGTGCTGCATCAAAGGGTAACAGGGTCTGCCAGAGTGCTCTTCCTGACAGTTCTCTCAGTTCAGTGGCCAGTTCACGGAGGGCCTGCACATCACCATTCGCAGTACCTTGAGCCAGCCGCCATTCATACTGTGCACGAGTGATATGCTCGCGTGCGTAGAAGATGGCCGTCGGCAGGTAGTAAAATTCTTGCGCTACCGATACGCTCTTTGTCAGTAGTTGTCTGGCAGCCGTTATATCTCCCTGTTCGAGCAGGATTTGTCCTTCCAGACCATCCAGTACTGCCAGTACCCAATGAACCTGACGTTGTTGAGCCAGAAAGCGGGTCTGACGGATCACGCGCAGCGCACCGGTCAGATCGCCCCGCGTTCGGGCAACGCGCGCCATGACCATCAAGAGACAGAGATAGCCAGTGATCTGCCCTGATTTGATCGAACTTTCAGCTTCAGCAAGTGCTGGCAGTGCACCGGCAAATTCGTGGCGGATATGGTAGAGTTCGGTAAGCCCTAGCAACGCTAATCCAATCCCTGGTACCGTTTGATGACGATAACGACGCATGATCTGTTCGAGCGTATCGCGACAGGCATGAATGGCCGTACTGAATGCGCCGCGCAGCATAAGGGTATAGGCATAATCACTACTTGCCATTGCAGAGACATAGGGCAGGCCAGCATTCAAACCATTAATCATCGCTTCCTTGAACGCTTGCTCGGCCTGAGATAGTTGGCCCTGAGCAAGGTAGACATAACCTAGGTCGTTAGCTACTCGCATGCGTAACGATTGATAGTCGCTGTGTAACCAGTTTAGGGCTTGCTTGCCCTCGCTGAGCGCCTGTGCGATATTGTCCTGCAAGATTGCCAGTCGCAAGCGCACAGCATTGAGTTCGCCGCGCAAGTTCGCAATCAGGCCAATCGGTGTGGCGGTACCACTCGCGACATCTGCTAGCGCACGTTCGGCCACTGCAATCCAATGGGATGCTTCTTCAGCTTGATAATTGGTGGTGGCCAGCCAGGCTCGCAACAGTGCTATACGGGGATGCTCTTCAAAAGCCTCTTCTGGAATAGCAGGTAACCATTGACGAAGCGTCTCCTCACTAACCTGTGAAACAATTGCCAGACCATTTGGTTCAAGCATAGCCACGATGTCGTCAATGGCATGCGCCTGCAAGGCGTGATGAACTGCCTGAACGAGCATTCCATGGGCAGCGTACCAGACGCCTGCGCGACGATGGAGCGTGGCGACCTGCTCTGGCGAACAACCCACGACTAACCGCTCACGTAAGACATCGGCGAACAGACGATGATACCGGTACCAGATACGCTCGGTATCAAGCGGAAACAAAAAGAGATTGTTTCGTTCCAATTCTGCGAGGATTGACTGACTGTACGATTGCGTCGATTGTCCGCCGACCGCGTAATCATTTACGCCCAGTACAGCATCGCACAGTGCACCACACAATCGGTCGAGGATCGAGGTTTGGAGCAAGAATTGTTGGATATGAGCGGGCAATTGGTTGAAGACATCTTCAAACAGATAATCTGCCACGTAACGATTACTGGGAATAGGATCATCAATCACTTCTCCCCGATTTATACGATCACGTAATGCCAGGGCAGCCAGTTGTAAGCCCGCCGGCCATCCTTCAGTGCTCTCTAACAAGGTGACAATCTGTTCGCGATTGAGAGGCAGTTCCATTATTTCCAGGAGGAACGTTGCAGTCTCTTCTGGATTGAAAGCCAGATCAAAACTACGCAATTCGGCCAGATAACCGCGTGCTCGCCAGCGTGCTAGCGGGAAGGGTGGATCGCTCCGGCTGAGAATGATCAGATGGCACAGGGGTGGAAGATGATCGACCAGAAATGTGATCATGTGGTGGATGTGCGAATCAGTGATCAGATGGTAATTATCCAGCGCAATGATTGTGGGGCTAGCTGTTTCGGCCAGATTATTGAGCAATTCCGCACACCATTGTTCAACATCGATCTCACTATCTTCGTTGATAAACGCTTGTAATCGATCACGCCGCTTGTCAGGCAGATGATGGAGTGCTGCGAGCAGATACGCAAGCATACGGCGAATGTCATTATCGGTACTATCGAGACTGACCCAGGCAATATATGGCCATTCTTTACGAGCCTCAACAAGCCATTCGGCCAGGAGTGATGTCTTACCATACCCTGCTGGGGCTGCAATCAAGACGAGTCGTCGATGCAGGGCCAGTCGTAGACGTTCGTGTAAGCGCGGGCGGGCGAGCAAGAAAGGGAGAGCTTCTGGTGGCTGTAATTTGGTGCGCACAAGCGGCATCATTATGCCACCTCCGTGCAATGATCATTGGTGAGACGATCACAGGTTGAAATATCGTTGCATCTTCTAGTCTACCATAGCTGATGGTAGAACGGTAGGTCATTGCCAGCAGGCCAGCCGAAGCCCTCCGTGCTTCTCGACGCTCTCTTTTCTCACGCCTCACAACTTAAGGGTTTTCCCCTAATTTCCTCTTAGGGGTAACTCCCCAACGGATTTCAGGGGTAGGCTGCTAGGCAAGTCGTATGGATCGTGCTTCAATAGCACCATCTGAATGCTGTCCTGCAATCGACACAAGGAGGTGTATCTACCGGCAAAGAAACGCTGTTTGTGGTTTAGTGCATTGCTCTGTTGTGTTGCCTTTTTACCTCAAGGAGGAATGTGATGTCAAAGAAGACTCTGTGGCTCATGCTGTCTTTGTTGACAGCCTTTGTGTTCCTACTGACTGCCTGTGGCGGCAGCAATACCGGTAATACCGGTGGAAGCAGTGGTGGTAGTACCGGTGGATCGAGCCAAAAACTTGCGGTTGGTATTGTCCTCCCGACTAAAGATGAACCCCGCTGGATTCAAGACGAAACCCGTTTCCGAGAGGCGCTCCAGCAGGCTGGTTACCAGGTTGAAATTCTCTTCAGCCAGGGTTCATCGGCGAAGGAAAAGGAGAATGTTGAGGCGCTGATTTCTAAGGGTATCAAGGTACTGATCATCTGCCCACACGATGGTACCGCCGCTGCTGCTGCGGCCGAGGCTGCACGCGCTGCTGGCGTAAAGGTCATCTCGTATGACCGCTTGATCCGCGAGACTGACGCGGTTGATTATTATGTGACCTTCGATAGCATTGCGGTAGGTGCCCAACAGGCGCAGTACCTGGTCGATCACGCTAGTGGCAGTGGCAATCCGCTCTACCTCTACGCCGGTGCTGCCTCTGACAACAACGCTTTCCTCTTCTTCGAGGGGGCATGGAAGGTTCTGCAGCCCAAGATTGCTGACGGTACCTTTGTGATCAAGAACTCCAGTGAGGCGGTTGCCTTGCAGAATAAGCTCAATCTGACCCGTGATGAGATGGCAAAGATTATCGGTCAGGTCACGACGAACTGGGATTTCAACACGGCGAAGAATCTGGCCGAAGCTAACCTGACCGCTGTTACTGCCGCCGATAAAGGCAAGGTCTATATCCTTGCCCCAAATGACGGTACGGCACGGGCGATTGCCGATGCCTTTGCCGCAGATAAAGATGTCACCCAGTATTTTGTGACCGGCCAGGACGCTGAGAAGGCTTCGGTGCAGTATATCATCGATGGCCGCCAGTCGATGACCGTGTTTAAGGATGTGCGGACACTGGTGAAAGATGCGATCAAGGCTGCGGTTGCTCTGCTCGAAAATAAGCAGCCTGAAGCGCGTGGTTCCTACAACAACGGGAAGAAGGACGTGCCCGCTATCCAATCGCCAGTTGTGACGGTGACACGTGAGAATGTGCGTGCTGCATTGATCGACTCGGGTTACTATAACGCTAGCGACTTCACCAATCTGCCCTGATCATAGCCTCTTCTGGTAGGCGACTGGAATTGTTGAGAGACAATTCCAGTCGCTCAAGCGTACCAGCACAGGCGATACAAAGACTATACATCCAGTACAAAAGTATAAGGCGGTGTAGCATGGAAACCCCGATTCTGGAAATGCGCCAGATTACCAAAGAATTCCCCGGTGTGCGTGCGCTTGATAACGTTACTTTCAGTGTCAAACGGGGCGAAATTCATTGTCTGGTGGGCGAAAATGGCGCCGGTAAATCAACGTTGATGAAAATCTTGAGCGGTGTCTATCCATACGGGTCGTACAGTGGCGAGATTTTGATAAATGGTCAGTCGCAGCGTTTCTTTGGCATCGCTGATAGCGAGCGGGTTGGCATTGGCATCATTTATCAAGAACTGGCGCTTGTTCCAGAAATGACAATCTACGAAAATATCTTTCTCGGTCATGAAATCTGTCGGAATGGTATTATCGATTGGAATGAAACCATCCGCCAGGCTAACGAGGTACTGCGCAAAGTGCGTTTAGCTGTGAATCCGGCAACTAAAATTCGTGATCTGGGGGTTGGCATCCAGCAATTGGTTGAAATTGCCAAGGCATTGAGTCGTGAAGTAAAGATTCTCATTCTCGATGAACCTACAGCAGCACTTAATGAGGATGATAGTGAGAATCTGTTGAACTTACTGCGTGAACTCCGCGATCAGGGTGTTACATGCATTCTTATCTCACATAAACTCAAAGAGGTGCTGTCGGTAGCAGACACAGTTACGGTGCTCCGTGATGGTAAGACGGTTTGCACACTTGACGCCCATAACGGTGAGGTTAACGAACAGGCACTGATTCGGAATATGGTCGGACGTGAAATTACCAATATCTATCCACCACGCAGTCACCGGGTCAGTGACGATGTCGTGCTTGAGTTACGCAACTGGACAGTCTATTCACCGGAGGCCGGACGTTATTTGTTGCGTGATGTGAATCTGCGCGTCCGTCGTGGCGAGATCGTTGGTCTGGCTGGACTGATGGGCGCCGGTCGGACTGAACTGGCTCTCAGCCTGTTTGGGAATGCACCGGGGTATCACATCAGTGGCGAACTATGGCTCAAAGGTCGCAAACGCACCTTCCACCATCCGCGTGAAGCCATTGCTGCCGGAATGGCCTATGTGTCTGAGGATCGCAAGACCAAGGGTCTGATCCTGATTCAAGACGTGCGCCAAAATCTTACCCTGGCTAACCTAAGAGCACTAGCGAACAACGGGGTAATCGACCGGAATGCCGAAATTCAAATCGCCGAGCAATATCGTCAGTCACTGAATATCAAGACCCCCACCATCGAACAGCCGGTCGGGAATCTCAGTGGTGGTAATCAGCAAAAGGTGTGTCTCGGCAAGTGGCTCTTTGTGCAGCCTGATGTCCTTATCCTCGATGAACCAACCCGTGGTATTGACGTAGGAGCGAAGTATGAAATCTACCAGTTGATGAATCGGCTGGTCGAAGATGGCATGAGCATCATCATGATCTCTTCAGAATTGCCAGAAGTTCTTGGTATGAGTGATCGGGTCTACGTCGTCTCTGGGGGTCGGATCAAGGGTGAATTACCGATTGCCGAGGCAACTCAGGAAAAGATTATGGCGCTGGCCGTTGATTATTAATGCTGTACAAGTTACCGACTGATATATCAGATGAAATATCGCCACCGAACATAGCAGGAGAGGTACCATGACGACCAGAGCACAGGTCAAACAGACAACGTTTCTGAGCAATCTACAAAGAGTATTGGGACAAAACATCCGACAATACGGCATGTTTATTGCCTTGTTCGTCATTATGATCATTTTTTCGATCACGACTAATGGTATCTTTATCTCATCTCGTAATCTGAGTAATTTAATCAACCAGACCGGCTATATCGCGGTGTTAGCGGTAGGTATGACGCTGGTGATCGTGATCCGCCATATTGACCTCTCGGTTGGCTTTCTAGCCGGTTTTCTCGGTGCAGTGGCAGCAATTGCTCTGCGTTTTTGGGAATTACCAACCATTGTTGTAGTGCCGATGGTCATGGTGATGGGCATGCTTGCCGGTTTACTGACCGCTTTGCCGGTGGCAGAGTTGAAAATACCATCGTTTGTTGCTTCGCTGGCCGGCTGGTTAATTTACCGTGGTGCATTACAACTGGTTACCGCCGGTACCGGAACGATTATCATCGAAGACGAAACGTTCAACGCGATTGGCAATGGCTTCATTCCCGATGTCCCGTTCAGTCTGGTACCTGGCTACCATACCCTCACCTTATTGCTTGGTCTGGTGGCAATTGTTGCCTACGTTTTGAGCGAAGTACGTACCCGCAGCAAGAAGCTGTCGTACAATTTCGAGGTCTTACCCCTCGATATGTTTGTACTCAAACTGGTCTTCATTTCGACCCTTATTGGTCTCCTGGCGTGGATCATGGCCGGTTACAATGGTCTTTCGTGGACGATGGTCATTGTGCTGGTCGTTGTCGCAATCTATCATTTCGTCACGACGCAGACTGTCCTTGGTCGGCATATTTATGCGGTTGGCGGTAACCCCGAAGCCGCCGAGTTGAGCGGGATCAGTGTCAAGCGGATTACCTATATCGTCTTTGCCTCGATGGGAATGCTCTCGGCGTTGTCGGGGGTGTTGTTTGCTTCGCGTCTACGCTCGGCAACGACGACTGCCGGTACGCTGTTTGAGCTTGATGCAATTGCTGCGGCCTATATCGGGGGAGTATCAGCAGCCGGTGGCGTCGGGAATGTTATTGGCTCGATCATCGGTGCGTTGGTCTATGTATCGTTGACCAGTGGCATGAACCTGATGGGTATCGATATTGCGTATCAATACATTGTGCGCGGCCTAGTGCTGGTCGCAGCCGTGATCTTTGATGTGACAACCCGTCGGCGTGGTCGGGCAGGGTAAGTCTGGTAGACCTATCGGCGGGAGACGTCATCGCAGTGGTGCGCAGGTGGAGTCGACACAACCCTCCAGGCTACCCCGCGAGCGTCACTCCCTTAGCCTCCCGCTTGCGAGCGGCTTGCCAAGCTGCCTGCGGGCAGGAGATAGAACGTAGAGGCGGCTTTCCAAGCCGCCCGCTGGAAGTGTGTAGAACGACGGGGCGGCGTTCCAAGCCACCTGCGGGCAGGAGGTAGCACGTAGAGGCGGCTTTTCAAGCCGCCCGCTGGAAGTGTGTAGAACGACGGGGCGGCGTTCCAAGCCACCTGCGGGCAGGAGATAGACGTAGAGGCGGCTTTCTAAGCCGCCTGCGGGCAGGATAGAACGACGAGGCGGCTTGCCAAGCTGCCTGCGGGCAGGAGATAGAACGTAGAGGCGGCGTTCCAAGCCGCCCGCTGGAAGTGTGTAGAACGACGGGGCGGCGTTCCAAGCCACCTGCGGGCAGGAGGTAGCACGTAGAGGCGGCTTTCTAAGCCGCCCGCGGGAAGTGTGTAGAACGATTGGGCGGCTTTCCAAGCCGCCCGCGGGCAGGAGGTAGCACGTAGAGGCGGCGTTCCCAGCCGCCTGCGGGCAGGAGGTAGCACGTAGAGGCGGCTTTTCAAGCCGCCCGCTGGAAGTGTGGAGAACGTAGAGGCGGCTTTTCAAGCCGCCCGCTGGAAGTGTGGAGAACGTAGAGGCGGCTTTTCAAGCCGCCCGCTGGGAGTGTGGAGAACGTAGAGGCGGCTTTTCAAGCCGCCTGCGGGCAGGAGGTAGCACGTAGAGGCGGCTTTTCAAGCCGCCTGCGGGCAGGAGGTAGCACGTAGAGGCGGCGTTCCCAGCCGCCTGCGGGCAGGAGGTAGCACGTAGAGGCGGCGTTCCCAGCCGCCTGCGGGCAGGGATGAAATCGAAGTCGACACAACCCCTCCAGATTCCCCGCGAGCGTCACTCCCTAAGCCTCCCGCTTACAAGGGGTGGGTTCTACACCCACCCCTTGCAGTGCATTGACGGGCGCGATCGGCGAGACAACAGAGGTTGACCGCAAACGTTGTTGGAACGAGAAGTTGCAGGTTTTCGTATGAGCTGTGGACAGGTCGGGAACCGGCCTCTTCCGTTTACCCCTTTCCTCACCTCTGCCGAGTAGGGTGAAGACCCTGAAAATCCTATCGCAGGTCGCCCCTCCTTGCTTTACATTCCTTTTTCAGCGATAATACTCCTCATCGTGATGCAACATGTGGCGCAGTGAAGCGTGCATCAATCATGGTGAGGACCTGGCGATGGGAACGACTCGCGTAGTACTGGCCGATGATCATGCCGTGGTGCGCGCCGGCTTACGCAGTGCACTGACCAGTGTGCCCGAATGCGAGGTGGTTGGCGAGGCAGCGAATGGCCCACAACTGCTGGCCGTTCTGGCTCAACATCAACCCGACCTGCTGGTTGTTGATGTAGCGATGCCGGACTTCGATCCCATTGCCACCATTCGCCGTATTCGTACTACCTATCCGGCAATGAAGATTCTGGTGGTCAGTGCCTACGATGATCAGTCTTACGTTGTCGGCCTGCTAGCAGCCGGTGTCAATGGTTACCACCTGAAAGATCAGCCGCTCAGTGACTTGCAACTGGCAGTTCAACGGATTATCGCTGGCGGTAACTGGATATCCGGCCCGTTGCTGAGCCGTCTCATTCAGGCCACCCCACAGCTTACCCGTTCACCGCAGATGGCCCTGACCCGCCGTCAACGTGAACTCTTGCGACTGATCGTGCAGGGGTATGACAATCGGCGCATGGCCCAGGAGATGGGTCTCAGCGTGAAGACAGTTGAGAATCATCTAACCGCACTCTACCGTGCGATTAACGTGAGCAGTCGGCTTGAAGCTTATCAGTTTGCACTTCAGCATCCCGAACTTCTTGCCGAGACAGGCTACGACGTTGTCCAGCATCATGAACCATCAGCGACTGGTACAGCACCTCTGACAGTTTTGGTCATCGACGATAACGAACGGTATCGCGTGCAACTCAAGCGGATGATTGCGAAAGCCTGTATCGATGCCTGGCTGTACGACGCCGAGGACTGTCACCAGGCGGTGCAATTACTGCAACAGATAACGCCCGATCTGATTTTTATTGATGTCATTCTAAACGATGGTGACGGAATTCAATGTTTGCGTCGGATCAAGACCCTTCAGCCTGGTGCGCGAGTTGTGCTGATCAGTGCATACCCAGATCGCGAATTCCGTCGTTTAGGGTTGGAATCTGGCGCCCTGGCCTTCCTTGATAAGAAAGACCTCGATGCCGCTGCAGTTCGTCAGGTCGTCGAGGATGCCATCCAGCGTAAGCACAAAGCGCTCTAGTTGATGCCGATCCCTTCGGTGGTTGGAAAGGGCGCCGGGTTAGGAATCTCTACCTGAAGTTCTAACCCGCCCCAGCTTGAAGGGCCGATCTGGAGCGTACCGCGCAGTAGTGAAACCCGTTCACTGATGCTGATCAGACCAAAGTGTCGCTGTTCTGACAAACTGCGCAGATCAGGCGGTGTCTCCATTCCACGTCCGTTGTCGGCCAGCCGAACCATGATCCCTGCAGCTGAGGTACGACGTACCTCCAGGAATACCTGGCTGGCACGGGCATGTTTGCGTACATTGTTCAATCCCTCTTGCACGATGCGAAAGACAGTGAGTTCGATGGTCTCTGACCAGCGATCCAGCGGTTCAACCAGGTTCAGCTCAACATGAATACCGGTTTGTTCACTCCACTGACTTACCAGAGAACGTAGTGCGGCAGCCAGGCCATGACTGTCGAGTGTCGGGGGGCGTAGATCGCTGCATATCTGACGCAACATCGCTACAACTTCACGAATACCGTGCCGGATGTTCTGCAACTCGGCCAGAACGGTCGGTTGTTCAAGTTCTTCTTCAACATGTTCGAGTTGATAGTTGAAGCTCAGCAAGTCTTGAATGACCTGATCGTGCAGCTCGCGTGCCAACGCTTTACGTTCGGCTTCGCGTTCGACGATGAGCCGGTGATTGGCTTCTTGCAATGCTCGATTAAGTTGATCAAGCGCAGTCATTTGGGTTTGTAATTGCCGTACCAACTCACGATTGAGTGAGTCTTGCTCGGCCAGGTTGTGTTGCAGTTGTTGTTGGCGCTGACGAAGCGATTCGGCTTGTTGTTGGGCCTGATAGTAATTCTCAAAGGCCCAAATCAGGGGTGTGACGCGCTCCTGACGAACTGAACCGACCATTAGCTCGACAACTTCGCGTGGTGTGGTGTTGGCGGTTGTACGTAAGGCGGCCTGCCGACCCTGGTACAAGACCAGCAGTCGGTTGGTAATGCTGAAGATCAGGTTGAGATCGTCGCTGCTGAGAATGATGCCAACGCCGGTTGCGGCCCGTTCACGTAGATACTGCAAGACAACCTGCTGGCGGGCGAAACTCAGTGCCGAGAACGATTCATCGAGGATCAGAATACGGAACGGACGCACGAATGCGCGAATAAGTGCAACCAGTTGTCTTTCTTCTTCGTTCAGATCACCGGTGCGTTGGTGGGCAAGACTGCGCGGCAATCCAAATCGTTCCAGCCACTGATACGCAATTGTTGCCATCGCTGCATGATCGAGTCGTCTGCGTCCATATTCACGCCCCAGAAAGATATTATTAAGTACCGGCATAAGTTCAACCAGGGGCGGGGTTTGGGGCACGAACTCAATGCCGAGCCGTTGCGCTGTTTGCGCTCGCCATTCCAGCGTAATACCCTCAATCTGCACGTCACCGCTAATGGGTGGATGGATACCGGCCAGCACCTGCAAGAGCACCGATTTCCCCGCACTGCGCAAACCAACCACCCCTAGGATGTCACCGGCCTGCAGATCAAAGGTGATCCCGCTCAGGATTGGTTTGGTGGCAAGGGTTATATTCAATTCACGTACACTCAGCAGGGGTTGCATACGATTCCATCTGGTATCCGCTTGTAACGTGCCACGAAAGGGCACATCTGAAATGTGCATCTGTTATGCTCTCACACCTTAAACACATCAGGGTATGACCGAATCTGTTCTTCCAGATTACGGTCGTAGCGGATAACGATGACTCGATACCCATGCGCACGGAGTTCACGTCGCACCTGCTCATCACGCGCACGCTGGTGTGGTTCATCGTGAACACTACCGTCACAGAACACGCAGATATTTGGATCGTAGAAAAAGTCAACGACACAATGTACGTCGTCAATCCGCTTTTGCGCACTATCGGGGAGTTGCGCATGCAATGCCTGCAACGTTTTCAGAAATCGCCGCTCAAGCTCGGATTTGGGATCGATCTGGGCCAGCAAGAAGGAAACTTGTTCATCATACGTGCGCCGGTTGTAGTCTTGCTGAAGCTGGGCGTGATGTAACTGGAGCAAAGCGTCACGAATGTGATGACGGTCAATATCTAAGATTTCGCGTTGGTTCGAGAAACTGAGTAAACAGTCGTAGCAAGCTGCGGTGCATTCGGGTTTCGTGTCTAGACCTTCGGTCGTGAAATGGCAGAGATCGAGAGCAGCCTGCACCATACGCTGAAATGCGTCTGGTTCTTCTATCAACCTCCTTAACACGCCAACACCACCTTCACTCTCTTCAATAAACATGAGTGAGAGCCAATCATCACACCCTACGACTTCAGTGGTAATCTCGTTGGTGTCAAGCTGGAATGCCTCGACCAATCCGAACAGTAACGCATATTTCAGGCTTGTCCAGAACTTAGAACTATGACGCCACTCTGGGACGCGGAACCGTATTAAGAGAATGTTTTTGGTCTCCTGAGCGTAGAGGAACACTCTTGTTCCTACCGGCTCGGTGTATGGCGGACCCTCCGCTTCGATGGATTGGGGTTTTTCCTTTTCGCCGATGACCGCACCATTGTTCAGATTGACGAGAAAGCCCTGCTCTCGAGCAAACAACCACCCCTTGTTAATCGTGAGAACGGTTGCCGCAGGAGCGTAGATCATATCGATCAGCGGTGTATTTCCATTGACGATTTGCGCCTTAAGCTGCCGCGTTGCTTGTGGAGCAAATTGGAATGTGGTGATGAGTTTGAACCCACGGCGACGCCGTTCTTCCTCATCGGAAGTGATCCGCTCTCGACGACGGGTGGTTACATTTGGCATTTCGAGGAGTGGGGCCAGATAACTGTTACTGCCATCGAAGCGGGTCTGGCAAACCGGACACAAATCGTGCTCGAGTGTAGTAAACGCACCACAGGTATAGCAGAGCTTCCGATCCATCCGACGGTCGTGCAGGCTAGCGGAGGTGGCGCGAAAGCCGGTTACTTCCCATTTTGCTCCCTCGTGGTAAATGTAGTTACCGGGTGCAAATTCGCGTAATCCCAAAACACGCGGACGGGGAATAAACTCACCCTCACCGCGTTGAATCCATGCCCGCACCGGCAGAGCCGGAAAGTTGTAGCCGGGGAGAAAGCCTTCGCTAGCCAGATAGCGGTATGGGTAGAAGTCACTCTCCTCGCTGGCAACATCGGTCTGCAAGAGCAAGTTGCGCTGACGCAATGCTTCGTTTTGTAGACGTTTTCCGCGTTCCTGATTATCTTTGTCGTTACTGTTGATGAGCGCACTTGCATCTGCTAATTGGCGGAGGGCGATTCGGTACAGTTCACGCCAGCGATTAAAAGCCTCATCAAATCGTCTTGGCGCTTCGGCAAGCGCCTCCTCGAGCCAACGCTCATTGTACCACGGTGCATCACGTCGCAAATCTTCGCTTAAGAGTGCAGCAACTACCTGTTCACGCACCTCACGCAAACTGGCCGGTGAAAGCTGTATCTGGTGCAGAGCATTCGGGTTGAGCGGTAGATCAGGGTGATTGAGATCGATGATGTTCCCAATCGAGTTACCGAGTGGCAGACGTACTGCGGCGAGCCATATCGCATGGAGGTGGGCACGCACCAGTGCTTCACCGGTCAGGTCAATGCGCAGCGCCTGCACACTCCCGGCCACCATCTCTTTCCGATTGCGGAAGAAGTATTGATCGTGTGGCCGATTGGCCCGGCAGTACGTGATGATCAATCCTGGTTGCCCCTGACGACCCGCACGACCACTGCGTTGGGCGTAGTTGGCCGGTGTCGGCGGAACGTTCCGCAGATGAACCAGCGAAAGTTCGGCAATGTCAATGCCTAGTTCCATGGTTGGTGAACAGACCAGGAACGGTAAACGCCGGTTCAGTGTCGGATCGTTCTGATCGGCTTTTGTCCAGCGAAAGCGCTTTTCCCGCCGTTCACGCTCGCCCTGGGCTACTACCTGTGCAGTGTGTTCACGGGCTTCCAATGCCGCAATTGCTTCGGCCTTTTGCAGGTAGAAATTTCGGAAGAAGGAATTTGGTCGGCGGGGATGTCGGTTACTATCGAGCAGGTCAGCGACACCGTTCACGCCGGTGCTTTCCGATCCGTCTGTTCCTGGTCGCCAGCACAAACAGGCAGCGTTGAGTTGAAAGCGCTGATGATCGTCAATGGGTGAGAGACGGGTAACCATGCCGTAAGCGATCAGTTGTTCGAGCAGCTCGCGAATGATGGCTTCATACGTATCCTGATCAAGCCGCATAACCTTGCGTAATTGCCGGGCAAATGCGCTCTTCCAGTTCAGAGAGATACCATTCACCGGCTTATTCGATGTCCCACGGATTTGTGCATACGTCGCCGCCTGAAAATCGTTCCCATCCTCGGTATCAAACCCCCAGAACTCGTTCAGATCGCTCGTGACTCGTTTACGCAATTCGCGCTGGTAATCTCCTTGCAGACAGCGCGTATCGATTGCTCGTCGCTGACGCATCGTATCGAGCAGGTAACGCACAATGTTTGCCCGTCGTTCTGGCGGAATACGCTGTAGCGATCCCTGCCACACCTTCTCATCAGTACAGAACTCGTGCAGCCCCTCGTATTCGATGCGAAGCAGACCAAGTTGTTCAAGATTAGGCTGGACAATACTCCGCCAGCCGCGTTGGAGGTCTTCGTAGAGCCAGTATTCAATCAGATCGGTGAACGTTTGCCAGACTCGCCGCGCCATTGGGGTACCTTCGCGCAATTCTGTGCTTCTGGCAATATCTCGCAAGGTAAGACCGCTGGACTTCACTACCTCCCTGGCGACATTGCTGTCGCGTAGCTCGTGGTGTGTGCGCAGGGCTTCAACCAGAGCGGCTCGAATCACCGCAATATGGACGAGATCGTTGAAGTGACCAGCTTGTAATGCGGCATCCTGGCGATTATCGACAAACGAGAGCAGGCGGTCGTATACGGTGTTGCTATCGCCAGCATCGGCGGCACGCCGTAAAAGCGAGATGGCGAGGATGGAAGTCGCACTCGACACGTTCTCACTGGAGAGGGAGCTGAGTTTCGCGTACTCACTGGTTTTGCCCTGGTACCATTTTTCACAGCGCAGACAGATCGTGAAGGGGCGTGGCTGAAACCACATGCGTTGCCCTGCAGAGAATGGCTGTTCGCTGAATCGACCATCTGGCGACACCCACACCTGTCTAGGGATACGTGCGCGCCAGTTTTTTTCAATGCGGCCTTTCGCGTCGTACCACTCGTCAGGGATCTTTTCATCACTCCAGTCGTCCGATTCCAGGGGCAGCATCAGATAACCACGTTGCTGGTTGTCATCGTTATCGTTATCGTCGATACCGTTGACGAGCATCTGCTCGTTCAGGTTGGGCAGCACATCACGGTTGTAAACGAGAACGTCATAGTACTCCTGACCACAATGACGACAAAAGACAAGGGGCAGGTACAGTCGCTGATTGCTGGTACGGATCAGACCATCGAGTGATATTTCGCGGGTCTGGCGGTCTTCAAGCGTGGCATACACCCGGTTGCTCTGCGAGATGAACTGGTGTAACTTAAACGCGAATGCCTTTCCGCCGCCAGGACGATTGATAGTGCTACCGTATTCCAGCATCTGTTGAATCTTCTGCCGGCACTCCTCTGGTGTTCGACCAACCTGATCGGCCAGTTCTTGCGCGGCTTCGCTGAGCGTGCGCGGTGATCGGCGCACCAGGCGGCCATCGGTGTCGGTCTGTACGCCAAGCGCGAATTCGATCCAGCGTGCCAGTGGATGGCGCTGCAACACATCCCAGCTTGTACTATCAGTGGCCGGCGGCAGCGGAGTTTCCCATGCTGCTCGAAGTTCAGTGTCTGTCGGTGGTCCCCCAATCGTTAGCGGTTTGAGGGTCTCTTCGATCACTTGATCGGCCTCGAACGAGTGTGCGAAGAAACGTGACGCAAAGTCGGCTACGACGCGCCGTCGATCAGTCGCCGAGGTGTTCGCACCAGCGACCATAGTAGCCGAGGTGCCGATGTGCAGAATGTCCTTTGCCGCATACCGTTGTTGCTTTATGCGTCGGATCAACATCGCCACGTCAGCCCCCTGGCGGCCGCGGTAGGTATGCAACTCATCGAACACCAGAAAACGTAACGCCTGCACTGCACCGCCGATCAGAAACTGGTCATCAGGCCGCACCATCATCAGTTCAGCCATTACGAAGTTCGTCAACAATATGTGAGGTGGATTGCGACGCAACTGGTCGCGCTGATCTTCACTGGTTTCGCCGGTATAGCGCGCAAATCGGATCGGGAACTCGTAACCGTACTGTTCACGGTACTGGTTTGCAAGCTGTTGTAATGCCTGCTCTTGCGAATTCACCAGCGCGTTCATTGGATAAATAATCAGCGCCTGCACACCATTGACTGTGTCGCGATGGCGCAACAGATTATCGATAATGGGTAAGAAATAACATGTACTTTTACCGGAACCGGTACCACTGGTAACGACAAAGCTCTTCCGTCGCTGCGCGCATTGAAGTGCGTCATACTGATGCTGATAGAGACGAAATGGTTGGTTCGTTGGCGTGCGAAAGAAGTGCGCCGTCTCTGGCTGAATGATTCCATCTTGTGCCAGCTCATCAACAGTAGGCGCCGCAGCGTATGCCGGACTTACCTGCACTAATGGCTCTGGCCATAGCCGCTGATCAGCAATCGTCCGCTCAACTGCTGCACGGATCCGATCATCGGCGATATGGATGAATGACTCGACAAACTGACGATAATCGTCAATAACCGCAGCGTGGAGATCGAAAATCGATGTTGAGTTCATGTCACATTCCTCCATGAGCCAGAGCGGGGGAAATGCAAGACCAGATGCTCGATAGCCAGTTGTGGATTCACATTCTCGTGCAACTGTTGACTCACTGTGATAATTTGTTGCAAGAAGGCAAACGCTGCTGCCGGTGGTATCTGCTGTGCCAGTCGGGTCAATGTTGCGCGCCGGTCAATGTTCGTCACCGCTTCAGCACAGTTGGCGCCGACGAACAGAATATCGCGCCACCAGCTTTGCCATAGATCAAGCCATTCCAGCACTGTTGCCTGATCGCCGGACCGGTACTCTTTGGCTCGTTGTTCAGCCCATTGCAGCGCAGCGGCCATATCGGCCTCGTGTAATCCAATGAATACGTCTAATCGCTCACGGCGGGTCGCTTGGGCAGCCGGATCGTTCAGCAAGTTGATCGCCCACCCGATCCGGCCATTGCTCCAGGCTGCCAGCGTATCGGCCTGCTCCGGCGACGCACCGCGGGCACGCAAGGCGGCTGCGATCTGATCACGTGGTAATGGGCGTAAACGCAAGACCCGACAGCGCGAGACAATCGTTGGCAGGAGGTCGTTGCTGTGGGCTACCAGCAAGAGGGTGGCGTAGTCGGGTGGCTCCTCCAGGGTCTTCAACATCGCATTAGCCGCCTCCTCGCTCAGCCGTTCAGCATCGTGGAGGATCAAAATTCGCCGTGATGCCTCATACGGACGCAGAGCCAGATCACGTTGCCACTCGCGGATAGTTGCAATTTTCAATTCTTTCTGGCGGGCGGCTTCCTCGGCCTTGGCGGCGGAGGCCTGGGTTGCCATACTGGCAACACGGACATCAGGATGACTCTCGCGTTCGATTCGACGACAGGTTCGACATTGCAGGCAGGGATCACCGGTTTGTTGCTCGCACAGCAATGCCTGGGCCATCCGAAGGGCCAGCAACGATTTACCGATCCCTGACGGGCCGGTAAAGAGGTAGGCGTGGGCGACACGCTGAGTGCGGATATTACTCCGCAGTTGTTCAATTGCCCATTCGTGACCGTATATGTGCCACATGGCTCAGGTCTGGGGTGATGGCCTGTTGTTGTTTAGTGTACCTGATTATGACATTTTGCGAAAGGCCAGGACGGCATTCACGCCGCCGAATCCGAACGAATTAGAAATAGCGACCTGTAACTCCGCCTGACGTGCGATATTCGGAACATAATCGAGATCGCATTCGGGGTCTGGATGTTCGAGATTAATCGTTGGTGGGATCAAGCCGTGGTGAAGGGTCAGAATAGTTGCTGCTGCTTCCACTGCGCCGGCAGCGCCGGTAAGGTGACCAATCATCGATTTAATTGAGCTTATGGGGACACTATAGGCATACTCACCGAATACCTTTTTGATCGCACGAGTTTCGGCAATATCGCCGGCTGGCGTACTGGTGGCATGGGCATTAATGTAATCGACCTGCTGTGGCGCTAGACGTGCTTGTTGTAATGCTCGTCGCATCGCCATAGCCGCCCCCTCGCCATCGGGGTCAGGTGCAGTCACGTGATAAGCATCAGCCGAGACACCGTACCCGATCAATTCGGCCAGAATGGGCGCTCCACGTCGTTGTGCGCTACTTAACCGTTCCAGTACTAATACAGCCGCTCCTTCACCGGGGATAAACCCATCACGGAGTGCGTCGAATGGTCGAGACGCTCGGGTGGGTTCGTGGTTGCTACGTGTACTGAGTGCTCGTAACACGCAAAATGCTGCCAGACTAAGTTCGGTGATCGGTGCTTCGGTACCACCGGCCAGCATAATTTCAGCATCTCCACGGCGAATCACCTCGGCGGCCTCACCAATTGCCTGAGCACCGGCTGCACAGGCCGTACAGATCGCTGTGGTGTAACCGCGCAGACCTAATTGAATTGCGACCTGACTGGAGGGCATATTCGGCAACGCTGCCGGAATGAAGAAGGGGCTGATTTTCATGCCACCACGCTGAACTAACGTGATCATTGCCTGTTCAACGTCTGGCATCGAGGTCGTCCCGCTAGCGATCAAGACCCCGATCTCATCACGGGCCATTCGTTCGAGCGGGAGACGAGCGTGTTCGACGGCCATCCGTGCTGCGGCAACAGCCATCTGGCCAGCCCGTGACATCCGGCGGGCCTCTTTGGCCTCGATAAACATCTGGGGTTGGAAGTCGTTGACTTGACCGGCCAACTGACAGGGGTAGTCACTCGGATCAAAGAAGGTAATCCGTCCAATGGCGCTTCTTCCGGCTGCCAGACCAGACCAAAATGGTTCAATCCCGACACCGAACGGCGAGATGACCCCCATACCGGTAACGACAATCCGCTGATCGGGAGGGAGATGGTCAGCTACGACCGGCTGTGGGTCAGCAACCGGTTCATCAGCCAGCACTTCAGCCAGTAATGCTTCAATTTGCGCTTCTATTGCGTCATCGGGCACATGCTCTCGCACGAGACCGAGCAATTCGGCTCGCAACGCTGCGCGCCGATCTAATGCTCGTGGGGTCATCACTTCCCTCCCTGTCATTCAACTGTTCAAGGTTTGAATTATACCACGCCCCGTTGCGCCTATGGTATCATACACTCTGGTGTGCTCTGTCTTGCCGCCACGGAGTTGCTATGATGTCCGTTATGCCCCATCTTGTTCGTCCTGAGATCGCTGACCTCGAGGCGTATACGCCAATTGTGCCGCTCGAGGTATTAGCTGCCCGTCTCGGTCTGCCGGTTGAGCAGATCGTGAAACTCGACGCAAACGAAAATCCGTATGGCCCCGCACCGGCGGCATTGGCTGCCTTACAAACGACAACAACGTACCATATTTACCCTGACCCCGAACAAACAGCGTTACGCACTGCACTGGCTGCGTATACGGGGCGCTCACCCGATGAAATTATCTGTGGCGCCGGCGCCGATGAACTGATTGATCTGGTCTTACGCCTGATCATCAATCCCGGTGATGCCATTATCGATTGTCCACCCACTTTTGGGATGTACCGGTTTGATGCCGGTATTTGTGGGGGTCGGGTGATCAGTGTTCCACGTCGCGCCGATTTCAGTCTCGATCTACCGGCGATTGTTCAGGCTGCGGCGCAGGGCGCGAAAGCCATTTTTCTCACTTCACCCAATAATCCGACCGGTAACCCATTGCCACGTGACGAATTGTTGCAGATTCTCGAATTACCCCTGCTGGTCGTTGTTGATGAAGCCTACATTGAATTCGCCGAACCGGGTCGCGCACCGGTCGGTGCGAGTGATCTGCTCGATTACTACCCAAATCTGGCGATTCTGCGCACCTTCAGTAAGTGGGCCGGATTGGCTGGGTTACGGGTTGGCTATGGGCTTTTTCCGCGTTGGTTGAGCGAGCAGCTTTGGAAGATCAAACAGCCGTACAACGTATCAGTTGCGGCGCAGGCGGCAGCAGTTGCCTCGCTCGCTGTCGCTGACGAGTTGCGTCAGCGAGTACAGGCGATTGTCGCCGAACGCGAGCGTCTCTTTGCCCGCCTCCAGACATTTTCGTACCTGACCCCCTTCCCCAGTCTGGCGAACTTTATTCTCTGTCGCGTCGAAGGGCGTGATGCCCGTCAGCTAAAATTGGCGCTCGAACGACGTGGAGTGTTAGTACGGCATTACCAGACACCACTGTTGAACGGCTATATTCGGATTAGTGTCGGTACGCCAGCTCAGACCGATGTGCTACTCGCAACCCTGGCTGAGGTGATCCAATGAGTACATCGCTTGAAAAAATGCTTGATTTTGCCCGCCAGATTGCTTACGAAGCCGGTCGGATCACGCTTCAGTATTTTCAACGGGGGGTCACGGTTGAGCGTAAAGTGGATGAATCGCCGGTGACCATCGCTGATCGCGCTGCCGAACGCCATTTGCGGGCCATGATCCAGGCATCATACCCCGATCATGCAGTACTCGGTGAGGAAGACGGTCTGAGTGGGAGCGAACATGCAACCTACCGTTGGGTGCTTGATCCCATTGATGGTACTAAGAGCTTTGTGCGTGGTGTGCCGCTCTACGGGGTGTTGATCGGCCTGTTGCGCGAAGGTGAGCCGGTCCTTGGCGTGATCCATCTGCCGGCGCTCGCCGAAACGGTTGCGGCTGCTCAAGGTCTTGGCTGCTTTTGGAACAATCAGCCCTGCCGTGTCTCGTCCATTTCAACCCTCCGCGAGAGTCTGGTCGTTGGAACCACCGCTCACGACTACGAGCGATACGCAAAGGCGGCTGCTTTCCAGCGTATTCTGGCCCGTGCTGCGCTCTTCCGTACTTGGGGCGATTGTTATGGCTATGTGTTGGTCGCAACCGGTCGGGCCGAGGTTGCCCTTGATCCGGCAATGAACGTCTGGGATGCTGCAGCACTGTTGCCGATCTTGACTGAAGCTGGCGGGACGTACACCGACTGGCAGGGCACACCAACCATTTACAATCAAGAAGGTATCGGGAGTAATCGACACGTCTTACCTGAGCTGTTGGCGCTTATCTCAGGCGAGGAACAGGTATGAACGCCGATCAATATCAACAACTGGCCCTGCGTACTTTGGCTGCCGGTTTGGATGCTCGTGAACGTTTGATCAATGCAGCACTCGGCCTGAGCGGTGAAGCCGGTGAGTTTGCTGACACGGTCAAAAAACACCTCTTCCACGGTCACCCTCTAGAGCGCGAAGAACTGTTGAAAGAGGTAGGTGATATTCTCTGGTACGCCGCGCTGGCCTGCGATGCGCTTGATGCTTCGCTTGGCGCAGTCATGGCGGCTAATATCGAAAAATTACGTCGTCGTTATCCGGAGGGATTTAGCAGTGAGCGAAGTCAGCAGCGCAGTGAATAGGGTTCGGCGGGCAACCATCGAGCGCACCACCGGCGAAACGAGTATTGTACTGTCGCTTACCATCGACGGTAGTGGATACGCTGATGTACAGACCGGGATCGGATTTCTCGATCATATGCTTACCCTGTGGGCACGTCACGGTCTCTTTGACCTTACCGTCCGTGCGCAGGGTGATCTTCAGGTTGATGAACATCACACGGCGGAAGATGTGTGTATCTGTCTGGGACGCGCAATCGATCAGGCGCTGGCCGAGCGGGCCGGGATTGTCCGTACTGCCCATAGCTTTGTGCCAATGGATGAAGCCCTGGCCCTGGTTGCCGTTGATCTGGGGGGACGCCCCTACTGTGTCGTGCAGGCCGATTTTGCGACCCCGCGTGTGGGGCAGTTAGGAACCGATCTGATCGCTCACCTGTTTGAGAGTATTGCTTTCAACGGTCGTCTCAATCTGCACGCACAGGTACTGTACGGGCGCAATGATCATCACAAGATCGAGGCGTTGTTTAAGGCATGTGGACGTGCACTTGATGCTGCTACCCGTATCGATCCGCGTCTGGGTGGGACGGTACCGAGTACAAAGGGCGTGATATGATCGGGTTTATCGCTGCGGCAATCCTCAGCTTTGTACCGGCTTTTATGTACGCTGCGATTGCCTACTGGCTCGACCGCTTCGAGAAGGAGCCACGTCTTCTGCTGTTTGGCGCCTTTCTGTGGGGCGCATTTGTGGCAACACTTGGCGCAATTGTCTGGACGGGTCTGGCACAGGCCTCACTGGCCATCTTTATTGGCGAGGCTTCTGCCGAAATAGCGGGCACAACGCTCTTAGCACCGCTAGTCGAAGAAAGTCTCAAGGGGATTGCCGTAGTAATCATTATGCTCGCCTTTCCCGAAGAGTTTGACTCGCGACTCGACGGCATGCTCTATGCTGCGATTACTGCGCTGGGTTTCGCCGCTACCGAAAATCTGCTGTATCTCTATTTCTTTGGTTACAGTGAAAATGGTGTTGGCGGGCTGATCTCACTCTTCATCCTGCGCGTCATTTTGGGTGGCTGGGGGCACGCTGTCTACACAGCCTGGATCGGGCTTGGCCTGGCTATGTCTCGGCTCCATCCCAACCCACTGATCCGCTTCATCGCTCCCTTTGCCGGATGGCTATTAGCGATTTGCTTACATGCTCTTCACAACACGATGGCTGTCTTCCTGGCCGGTGAATTTGGTCTGACCGGTCTTGGTCTGACCTTGCTGGTTGACTGGTCATCCTGGATTGTCGTCTTGGGGCTGGTCATTTGGGAGATTCGGCGAGAACAGCAATATATCGCGACGTATCTGGCCGAGGAGGTAGCGGCTGGCATCATCTCACCGGCTCATTACGTTGCCGCGAAATCGTTTAGCGGTCAGCTCCGCAACCGAATACGCAGCAAAGCAGCCAGCCGCTTTTACGAAGCATGCGCCGAATTAGCGCACAAAAAACATCACTACATTAACGGTGTGGGTGATCAGCGCAATACCATTGCCCGTATCAATCAGTTACGCCGTGAACTGGCCCGCCTGGCACCAGAAGTGCCCACGGCGTAGCACAAGAGGTGTTGTTTATCCGCCT
The DNA here is from genome assembly GCF_030444705.1 of Chloroflexus sp. MS-CIW-1. Classification (NCBI taxonomy): domain Bacteria; kingdom Bacillati; phylum Chloroflexota; class Chloroflexia; order Chloroflexales; family Chloroflexaceae; genus Chloroflexus; species Chloroflexus sp. MS-CIW-1. The sequence continues at coordinate 232,975 of NZ_JAUBWR010000001.1, read as the reverse complement.
AAATGGGTGACAATTCGTTGGCGTGTGCGCCGGTACGACCGTTGACACAGCTCGTTCAGCATTCGCTGCTCGGCCTGTACTCTGCGACGCTCTTCCTCGCACCGTTCTGTCTCTTGAATTGCGTGCGCCAACCGCGCTGCCATCGTCTGCAACTCTGCCTGAATAGCCTTGTGAGACGGTAGTGCAGGTTGGATCAGATCGACAACGATTGCCAGCCGACGTAGATTGTTCAGCAGATCGGTTGCCATCCAGGCACCGTCGGCTGGCGATTCTTCCACGAGCTGCCAACATGGTGCATCGGTGCCAACAGCGTCAATCACCTGCTGGCGCACATGGGTGTAGAGGCGTTGAGCTTGCACCTCGCATTCCCAACGTCTTGCCAGCGCTGTCCGCCATGCAGCTAATGCTGCTGCGCTTTGTTCTTGCTGTTCGGCCACCATCGCCCGCAGTTGAGTGTGATACGCTAATTCCTCTTCAGCGAATGGCAATCGGTTCCGTAATTGCTCGAGCAGCGTAATGATCTGGTTGAGTGGATCGGCAGGCGGGGTTTGGAGGATAATGGCTGTCACGGCAATCCTCATTGCATATAGAATACGATCACTACATAGTATCGTAGCCGAAACCTTGCCTGGCGTCTATAGTACCACGGGGTGATTCCCGAATAGGACTTCCTTTGATCTTCCATAAGACCCTGATCAAAAACTCGGAGCACATGCGACTATTGCGAGAGGGTTCCAGGTTCTTTTCCATTCCACTTCCCCTTCCGCAAGCAGCGAGTGACGGCTCAGGGGGAAGATGAGCAGGTACCAGGCATGTGCTGTGGCACAGCCACCGAACACGTTGAAAGCCCCACTATTGTACGTCGTCTCGCTGACGTTCCCCATCGCAGAGAGCCGGTAAAATCATTTGGATACCATCGTAGCGCCTGATCAAAAGCCCAAGGAACATACCTGCAAACGGCTGCCGGTGGTATAATTGCGCTGTGCGTTCTCATGAACTAGAACGGAAAGGACAGACTATGACCGGCGAGCGCGCCGCAGATATTATTCAGGCCGATCACGAGTACCTCTTGCAGAGCTATGTACGGGCCAATTTCGTTATCGAACGCGGCGAGGGTGTCTATCTCTACGATAGCGAAGGTCGTCGCTACCTCGATTTTGTGGCCGGAATCGCCGTGAATGCGCTTGGTTATGGTGATCGTGATGTACTTGAGGCGATCAATGCCCAGGCTGAACGACTGATCCATGTTTCCAACCTTTACCACACACGACCGGCCATTGAGCTGGCGAAACTGCTGGTGCAGAGCAGTCCGGCCTTTGCTAAGGCCTTCTTTTGCAACAGTGGTGCGGAAGCCATCGAAGGGGCGATCAAATTCTCGCGTCGCTATGCGCGTGCCCATTTCGGTGAAGGTAAAACGACCATTGTCGCCTTCGATGGCAGCTTCCACGGTCGTACAATGGGGGCGGTGGCGATTACGGCTCGCGAAAAATACCGTGAACCTTTTATGCCGGTGATGCCTGGCGTGCGCTTTGCTCGCTACAATGATCTGGCCTCGCTGGCAGAAGTGATGGGGCATGATGTCTGCGCGGTAGTTATCGAACCGGTGCAGGGTGAAGGTGGCTTGCGTGCCGCCGAGCCGACGTTCATGCAAGGGGTACGTGATCTCTGTCATCAGTACGGTGCGCTTCTGGTGCTTGACGAAATACAATGCGGTGTTGGTCGTACCGGTACACTCTGGGCTCACGAACAGCTCGGTGTGCAGCCTGACATGATGACCGTCGCGAAGCCGCTGGCCGGTGGTTTACCCATTGGTGCTGTCCTGATGGGTCAGCATGTGGCCGATACAATTCATCCTGGCGATCACGGTACGACGTTCGGTGGGAATCCTCTCGCCACTGCGGTTGGGACAGTCGTATTCCGCAAAATCAGCGATCCGAACTTCCTGAACCATGTCCGGCAAGTGAGTAATTATTTTGACGAGGCGTTACACGATTTCGCTGCCGACCACTCTGATCAGGTGCTTGAACTGCGTGGACGTGGGTTGATGCGCGGTATTCGGATTGCCGGTTCGGCCAGTGCCGTGCGAGAAGCAGCCCATCGCCACGGTCTCCTGGTTGCGACAGCGGGTGAAGATGTTATTCGCTTGCTGCCACCACTGATCATTCAACCAGAACACGTTGACGAGGCGCTCGCAGGTCTGCGTGCAGCGTTGCGTTCCTGATCGTGGTTCAGAGATGGATAGCTGAAGGAATAGACATACTACGCATGCTACCACAAGGAGAGAGACGATGCCTGTTGTTGCATTAATCGGTGCTCAGTGGGGTGATGAGGGCAAAGGTCATCTGGTTGATCTGCTGGCAGCCCGCGCACGACTGGTTATTCGGTATGGTGGCGGTAACAATGCCGGTCATACGGTTGTTAATCATCTCGGCACCTTCAAGCTGCATCTGGTACCTTCGGGAATCTTTGATCCGGGCATCGTCAATGTGATCGGTCCTGGGGTCGTGATCAACCCAGAAGTCTTGATCAAAGAGATCGACGATCTTGAGGCACGTGGCGTATCAACGGCGAAGTTGTTTGTCAGTGATCGCGCCCACGTGATTATGCCCTATCACATTCAGCTTGACCAGTTGCAGGAAGAGGCTCGTGGTGAGGGAAAGATCGGCACTACCGGTCGTGGAATTGGCCCGGCCTTTGCCGACAAGATGAGCCGTTCAGGGATACGGATGGGCGATCTACTGCACGAAGAGACTCTGCTCAACCGCTTACGCCTGGTACTGGAAGAGAAGAATCGTCTGTTGACCCGCTTGTACAATGCGCGCCCACTTTCGTTGCACGATACGTATCTGACCTACTTAGAGTATGGACGACGACTAGCGAATCATATTACTGATGTTCATCCCATCATTCAACGGGCATTAGAGAAGGATTTGCCGGTGTTGCTTGAGGGTGCCCAGGGCGCATTACTTGATATTGACCATGGAACGTATCCTTTTGTGACGTCTTCGCCGCCCGGAGCAGCCGGTGCCTGCCAGGGGAGTGGCATTGGGCCAACGCGCATCAATTCGGTGATTGGGGTCGTCAAGGCATACACGACTCGTGTTGGTGAAGGCCCATTTCCGACCGAGGTTGATGGTGCTGTTGCCGATGTTCTGCGGCAGATCGGTACCCCCTGGGCTGAAGTCGGGACAACAACCGGTCGTTTGCGGCGGGTAGGATGGTTCGATGCGGTCATGACACGCTACGCGGCTCAAGTCAATGGAATCGATACCCTGGCAATTACGAAACTCGATGTTCTTGACGGGTTAGAGACGCTTAAAATCTGTACTGGCTATAAGTTGAACGACGCAATTCTGGAATATCCGCCAACGACGACGGCCCTCTTTGATCAGATCGAGCCGGTTTACGAAGAGTTGCCGGGTTGGGCAGAACCGACCCGCCATGTCCGGCGCTTCGCCGATCTCCCGGAGGCAGCCCAGGCGTATATCGCACGAATCTGTCAGTTGGTAGGCGCCCGGCTTGGCATCGTCTCGGTTGGCCCCGGTCGTGATCATACGATTATGGTGGCCGATGTGTTTTAAATGATTGTTATGACATCTCCGACCTGTGTAGTTATCATCGAGTGGCTTCAAGTTCTCGGCAGAGAGCTTCCGCTTTAGCGCAAGCAATGATTACATGAAGGCACTGGCCGCGTTTAGAAAAGGGATTTTCGGAGTTCTCAGCTTTGGATGACTTTTGATACATAGACTATTCAAAACGGAGCAACACCGATAAACATCACATGCCTGCTTCCGCTGATGCGCGATCTTGCGGTCGCCTGGATGCACGGCTGAAAACCATTGTGTGGTCTGTCAAAACACCATCAGGGGCGGGTTCCAAACCCGCCCCTACCGCGACAGTGATGGACATGATCGCGAGTTACCCGGGAAGAGGCTATTGTCCAGACTCAGACCGGTAACTCGCCTCTTCCGCCCACGCTTCTGCTCTCTTTTGTGCCAGTTAGGTTGAAAACGTTGAGAAGTCTTGAGCCTACGCTCTCATCAACCGACAGGCCTGTGACCAGCCTATTGGCGTACCAATGTCGAGCGCCTGACCGTGTGGAAATGTCACTCCTTCGATGACCAGACCGCGCACGATCGCTGCCTGAAAAACAGCGCCAATGTGCAATTCTGGTCGCGTCTCACCACGCTGACGAGCGGTTCGATCTTCTGCTACCACCTCGTTCAGAACTTCTGTCACTGCTGGTGACCAGATCGCAGCCATCCACGTCCAGCGCAAATCGGTGTGGGCAGGTTTAATGACAATAGCCGTTACTCGACGGCCATCGACATCTAAGGCAACCATATCGGCTGTTTGCGGGTTTGGGCAGGGAAAGAGACCGAGCGTGAGATCGGGTTGTCTTGTGGTATGATGAGCGATAAGGGTCGCGTACACGTTTGCTGGCTCCAGAATGACATCGGGTAAACCGAGGACAACCGTTTGCCCTTGTATGAATGGTAGAGCGGCGGCAAGCGTATACGCTGCACCATACGGTTCGTGGACGACCAAATAGCCCAGGCGTGGTCCGAAAGCAGTACCGTCACCCAAATAATTCAGAATATCCCACTTACCAGGTCGTACCACAATCAATGCCCGCTCGATACCGGCAAGCTGCCATTGAGCCAGCAGATAGGTGATCACAGGACGAGGTCGCGAGCCATTCGGTGTCGTAAAAGCACCGACCGGTAAAAGTTCCTTGCTACACGGTAATGCGCCTAGACGTGTAGCCATACCTGCTGCCGGGATCAAGCCGATCATCATCTACCCTCATGTCAACTGGTACCCACCCAGAGCAATGTAGAGTAACACACCCAGGCATAAATACGCTCCGTAAGGAAGGTATTCTGGTGTCTGTCGCCCGAAGCGTCGGGCTAGCAAAATACCAGCAGCCACAAACCCGGCCATAAACACACCGTACAACAATGCTGGCCCAAGATGGCGCAGACCAAGGGCTGCCCCGATAAAGATTGCAAGATAGACATCGCCCAGGCCAAACGGTGCTGATTTTCCTGGAAACAAGATCAACGCGAGCAGATACAGAAAAAAGAAGCCAACACCACCGATCAGGCCCCCAAGCAGCAATTCACGCCAGCCTGCTCCAACAAATGACCCCCAAATAAAGGCAACTACGGCGCCGCCCAAAATAACAACCGTATAAATCCAGCGGTAGAGCCAGTCAACAACACCGGTGATAATCAAGATTCCTCCAACAAACGTCAGATACGCAAACAGTGGCCCCAAACCGTATAGATCGTAGAGCCGCCACAACCAGAGCGCACTGCCAATCTCAACGAGCGGGTAGATGACGGGTAATGACCGACCATCGGCGGCCCGGCCACGTTGTAGTACCCATCCCAACACCGGTAACAACTGCCACCATTGCAATGGTTGGCCGGTACGAATACAACGCGGCCAACCCAGTAACCGTCGCTCACGCGGTAAGCGAATAATGACGATGTTTAGGAAACTTCCTAGCACCAGACCAATCACAATCACCAATCCATCCATCATGGCCCGTGCTCCACACCAAAGGCAGCCTGCCACATCAACGCTCGCGGCGCTGGATGCCCTGTCCAACGCTCGAACGCCAGTGCTCCCTGTTCTACCAGCATCCCCCGCCCATCACGTACTTGTGCGCCACGAGCGGCTGCTGCTCGTAAGAGGGTCGTCTCACGGTAGACCATGTCGTAGACCAGACAATGCGTACCGACCGGTGGATCGGGAAGGGGTGTCTCATTGTCGCGCCAGCCCAGTGCTGTCGCGTTTATCAAGAGAGTACAACTGGCGACTGCCTCGTCCACTGCCGAATCACCTAGGGCCAGTGCACGAACACGCAACGCTGGCTGATTGGCAGCAATTGCTGCTGCCAGATCAATTGCCCGCATGAGACTTCGATTCACAATGGTTAGGCTGCTCACCCCAGCATCAGCCAACGCAAATGCTGCGGCTCGTGCTGCACCTGATGCTCCCAGGATAACCACCTCTTGACCGGTCGGTGTCCATCGGGCTGCCGCCAGATCGGCCAGCAACCCTGGTGCATCGGTATTTGTGCCCAACAAACGGCCATCAGATAGCCGCACAATCGTATTCACCGCACCAATTCTGGCAGCTATCGGTTCAATCTCATCGAGCAACGGCATCACCGCTTGTTTGTGCGGGAGCGTTACATTCGCGCCAAGCAATCCTGGTTGACGTAATTCGGCAAGGCGACTGACCAGTTCGGCAGTAGTTGTCTGAACCGCTCGATAACGCGCAGCAATGCCCAGCGCAGCCAGGGCAGCATTATGCATTGCTGGCGAACGCGAATGGGCTACCGGATCACCGATCAACCAAATTTCAGCCATAGTTGCTGATGTTATTGACACGCCAGCCACTCCGCTTCATAGACACGAAATTCTTCGATTGTCGTTGCAAATTTGTGTGAACCATCGCGTTCACAACTGGCGACAAAAAAGAGATATGGCGCCGACTCATCAGGTTGAGCAGCCGCAGTCAGTGCTGCCAGACCAGGAGCGGCAATTGGTCCTGGTGGCAGACCGGGCGTAACGCGGGTATTGTACGGACTTTGAATTGCCAGCTCTTCTACGGTCAAGTCGCGTTGCCACCAGGTGCCCTCAACCGGATCGTAGCCCAAGGCGTATTGCACTGTCGCATCGGCGCCGAGTAGACCACCGACGGTAGGCGCAAATTGTGGCTTCAGTCGGTTCCAAAACACTGCACTGATTTTGGGCATTTCGCTCAGTAATACTGCTTCACGCTGAATAATCGACGCCATCGTCACAATCTGGTGCACAGTTACGCCAGGGACACGTACCGAACGCTCAATGGTGCTGTACTGCTCGACAAAACGATCAAGCAATTTCCGCACAATTGTCTCGGCGTCCGCTGATGGCGCAAAGCGGTAAGTATCAGGGAAGAGATACCCTTCCAGCGTTGATCCAGAGGGCAGGCTACTGAGCAAAAAGTAGTCATCGCGGAAGCGATCACCGTTGCGGGCAACGGCGAGAAACTCCTCTTCGCTGACCAGACCGGCTGCCGCCATAATGGTAGCTATTTCTTCCAGCCGTAATCCCTCTGGGATCGTAATTTGAATATCATCAACGACTTTACCGCTCTGCAAGACGATCAAAATGTCGCTCATCGTCATTGTCGGGCTGAGGACGTAGCGACCGGCTTGAATCTGCTGATCTAGGCCACGCCAACGCACCAGGATGCGGAATAACATTGGCTGGCGGATCAGACCGGCGGCACTTAGCCGGGTAGCAATATCGTTGGCCGTTTCACCAGGTGCAACAACGAATTCAACCGGCTCACCAGTGGTTGCTGGGGTTGCCCGTAATTCACTGAGAAGAACATAACCGCCACACGAGATCACGAGCGCCAACAATGAGAGAGCGAGCAACAGTGCGCGGACATGCCGCATTGGTAATCCCTCCTTAACATCGGCAACAAGTGCCGATGCAGTATTTCGTTATCTGCGAGTGTGAGTTGATTGCACAGCAGTCTCTGCCAAAACAGCTCACAATGCAAGAGCAATTATAGCAGACCCAGGGTGTTATACCAATTCTGATACGAGAAACCGGATCTCAGCGTGCCCCCTGCGTTCCGTACCCCTCCAGGCGCCGCGAAAAGCCCTGAATAGCCTCTGCGGTCACGCTCACATGTTGCCCATTCAATGGTATGATAACGTTTGTGCATCGCGTTTCGTCTGATGACGCTTCATACGGAGAAGACAATGCGTGAATCGTCGCAACCATCGCTCTGGCGTCGGCTTCAGGCTGGCTGGTGGTATCTGTACGGTGTAGGCCTCTGCCAGCTTGGTCTGCGCACTATTGATCGGGAGGTATATCGCCGTGCCGTGCAGGCATTTGATCGCGCATTAGCGGCGTGTCCCGATCTCGCGCTAGCGCTCTACCGGCGTGGACTCATCCGAGGGCGTGAGTTAGGTGAGTACTATGCGGCTATCCGCGATCTCGAAGCGGCAACCCGCCTGCGACCCGACTGGCCAGAGCCGTATCTCCAACGCGGTCTCTTCCACCGCTTTCATCACCATAATCGGGCTGCCATTCCCGAACTCACCACGTATGTACGTCTCGCCCCAGCCGGATTCTGGCGAACTGAAGCCGAACGGATGCTGGCGTGTATTCAGGCTGAATTGGAATAGATTGCAGGAGCGCACGACGATGACAACCTATCGCGCATGGTTTGCCGCACAGGATGATCCGGAGGAGCGGTATCCCCTGACTGAGATCGTGTACTACAGCCGCTCAGGAGGATTGCTGGAAGTCCAGCACGATATGAATGCCCTGGCACAGCGTAGCCCCGAAGAGTGGAAAAAACTCTTCGATGATCGCTGGATGCGCACAACCTGGCCGTATGGCAGTGGCGTCTGGGGCAAGAAGGAATGGGTCTGCCCGATTGTGTCTGACGACAACGTGGTCAGCATGTTTGAAGGTGGTACCAATCTCTTCTGGGCTGAACGCTTCGGACGCGAGATCGGGTTGGAAGATCTCTGGATCAAGATGTGTGGCAATTCGCATACCGGCTCATTCAAAGATCTCGGCATGACCGTCCTGGTGAGCGTGGTCAAACAGATGATAAGTGAGGGAAAGCCAATCCGGGCGATTGCCTGCGCCTCTACCGGCGACACCTCAGCCGCACTTGCCGCATACGGAGCAGCAGCCGGTATTCCCACTATCGTTTTCCTGCCGAAAGGGAAAGTGAGTATTGCCCAATTGGTACAACCGGTAGCCCATGGTGCTCTGGTGTTGGCCCTTGATACCGATTTTGATGGCTGCATGCGGATCGTGCGCGAAATTACTGCCAATCCTGATAATGGCATCTATCTGGCCAATTCGCTCAACTCGCTCCGCATTGAAGGGCAAAAAACCGTTGGCATCGAGATCGTTCAGCAGTTTGACTGGGAAGTGCCAGACTGGATCATTATTCCTGGTGGGAATTTGGGCAACACGTTTGCTCTGGGTAAAGGTCTGTTGATGATGTACGAACTCGGCTTGATCGACCGTCTGCCGCGAATTGTGACGGCGCAGGCCGCTAACGCCAATCCGCTCTACCGCTCGTACCTAACCGGCTTTCGGGAATACGCGCCTATCAAGGCCCAGCCTACCGCTGCCAGTGCCATCCAGATCGGTGACCCGGTGAGCATTAACCGGGCGATCAGTATCTTACAACGCTTTAACGGCATCGTCGAGCAGGCCACCGAACAAGAGCTGGCCGATGCCGCAGCCCGTGCTGATCGTACCGGAGCGTATGCCTGCCCGCATACCGGAGTCGCTCTTGCCGCATTGATCAAACTGGTGGAACGTGGGGAAATTAAGCGCAGTGATCGCGTCGTAGTTATCTCTACAGCCCATGGCCTGAAATTCAGTCGCTTCAAAGTAGAATATCATGAAGGTACGCTCCGCGATGTGGTTGGGCAGTACACCAATCCGCCAATTGAGCTACCACCCGATATTGACGCGGTACGACGCATCATCGATCAACGATTCGGATGAAAACAGTGAGGAGGCTACGTGAAAATTACTCAACGACAGTTGGCGTTCATTCTCATGGCGGGTATGGCGGCTTATACCTTTGTGCGAGGGCTGCTAAATCTCGTCTTCGGTGATCCGATCTTAACCATCGTCCTGACGTGGGTTGTTTCGGCTATTTTCGGCCTGGCTACCTGGCTCTACTGGCGGGGCTGGGACGGTGCCCGTTTCTTTGCCACAGCCGGCATAACATTGGTCGTGGCGGCTGCGCTACCCCTAACGCAAGAGACAATAGTGATTTTTACCCCACTGGCATTTGCAGTCGCTATAACCAATACGCAATGGGTCGCCGGTGTTGGGTTGGCAATACTTTTGATCTTGCTTGGCCGTGATGTGCTTGAAAATGGGATCATAGATGGCATATACGCCAACATACCCATCCTTGCCAGCTATCTGGTGCAAGTGACAGCCTTTGCGGCTGCCCGCTTTGCACTCGACTCGGCTCGCATCGAGGCTGAACGCAATGCCGCTCGAGCTGAAGCAGCTCGTGCCGAAAGTGAAGCACGGGCTGTCGCTATTGAACAGCAGCAGCGCGAGTTAATCGAACAAAATCAACGACAGCAAGAGCTGCTCGAACTGGTAAGCCAGCTCGAAACCCCGGCGGTACGCATTGCTGATGGCGTGCTCCTGGCGCCACTGGTGGGCGGTATCGATAGCCGACGCGCTGGAAAGATCACGTCTCGTCTGCTGGAGCTGGTGTACGAACGGCGGGTTAACGTGGTGATCATCGATGTGGCCGGTGTACCGGTGATTGATACCGCCGTCGCCAATGCTTTGACCCAAACGGTGCGGGCGCTACGGCTGCTGGGCTGTCAGGTGATTCTGACCGGTATTTCATCACAGGTGGCCCTTACATTAACGCACATTGGGATCGATCTGAAAGAACTCGATGTAGCATCCTCACCCCAAGAAGCATTGCAGCGTTGGATGGCAGCTCAAGTGTCGATTATTCGTCCACAGCGCAACAATGCTGAGGATACCTTAAATTGAGGAGAGCGATCCCATCTAACGACAATAAGCACTTGTCTGAATGCTTGTCGGCACAAGACGGCGCTTTGCGCCGATAAGTGCATTCCGACCAATGGACATAGCGCACTGCACCGCGACGGGTAGGGCTGGCACTGCTGGGCAGCACCCGACCATTCGCATAGCCTGATCTCGTGATCACTACTCTGCCTTCTCATAGGGGCAGTGCGCACTTCACCTCTACTCCGACAACAGGACGTTTCGATAGGGTTTAATGTTCTCTCTTCGTGACTGGTGTATGACATCTTTTACTGTTAAAACGTTCCACAAGTCTATCATCAACCACGCGCTAGCCGGTCACCCCATCGAGCCGCGCTGTCCGCATACGCGGGAGTGCGGTGGTTGTGCGTTCCAGGATCGAGCATATGCCGATCAGGTCGCGGCAAAAGCAGCGGTATTGCGCGAGCTGTATGCAGCGAGTGGCATCGTCCTTACTGAGATGACCGTCGTGCCTTCACCTGATCCGTTTGGCTATCGCACACGCATGGATTATGTGGCGACGAAAGGACGTTTCGGGCTACGTGCACGTGGTCGGTTCAATTACATTGTTGAGCTAACAACCTGTCATTTGCTTCCGCCGCCAGCCTTTACCGCGGCACAGCATGTCTGGCAACGCGCCGTCACGCTGGGAATCCCCGATTACGATATCCGCTCCCATACTGGTTGCTTACGCTACATTGTGGTGCGGCGCAATCCCAATGACGAACTACTGCTGGCGGCGGTTACCACCGCTCAATGTGAGGAACAGACAATGGCCGAGCTGGCAACAACTGCGCTGAGTCAACCTGGTGTGATCGGTTTTCACTGGTTGATCAACGACACCCTCACCGACGTCTCGTTCGGTGAACGACGTCGGCATTGGGGTGCCGCCGAATTAGCGATGCGCATTGGTGACATCACCTGCTTCATTGGCCCCAATACCTTTTTTCAGAACAATATCTACCTGGCGCCACGCTTGATTCGCGATGCAGTTGCTGCCGCAGTACCCGAACCAGCGCTGCGGGTAGCAGACCTGTATGGTGGTGTGGGCGCGATCGGTTTACATCTGGCGCCACATGCAGATCGTGTGGATTGCGTGGAAACAGTAGCCGAGAGTGTCGATTTTGCAGCACGCAATGCGCTCGCTAATGGCGTAACCAACTTTAATCCCATTTGTGCTGACACCCTGGCATATTTGCAAGCACAGCCGACCGGTAGTTTGTCAGTTGTTGTCGCCGATCCGCCACGTACCGGCCTTGGCCCACAGGTTTGTAACGAACTGTTGCGCATCGCGCCACAACGGATTATCTATATCTCGTGTAATCCACTCACCCAGGTTGCCGATATACGTCTTCTTCAGGCTGGTTATCGTGTCCTCAATGTGCGGGGGTATGATATGTTTCCCCATACTCCGCATGTGGAAACAATGGCCGTATTAGAGCGTGCCTGAACACATTTAGCAAGAGCGTGTTATTCTCTGTACGGCACAGCGGGGGAACGAGAGGTAAAGAGTATTTTGAAATCTGCCCACAGCAATTCGGTGCTTCCTATCTGGTGATGATGCCATCGTTTCCCTAAACGGCATCAGTGTGCTACATAACAGCCGTCTATCACCCTCCTGGGAGCGCGGGCCTCCGGCCCGCCCATCACCCCCCCGCAAGCGGGTAGGAGGAAGTGGCCCCGATCACGCGCTGACGCGCTGCTGCCTGGGAACGCGGGCCTCCGGCCCGCCCATCACCCCCCCGCAAGCGGGGAGGAGGAAGTGGCCTCGACCACGCGCTGACGCGCTGCTACCTGGGAACGCGGGCCTCCGGCTCGCAAATGAGTCAGAAGGTGAACGAACGGAACCTTGTCTTGGCAAGCTATTGTCCAAAGATGCTGCGCAGTGTGAGCGTACCTGGTAATCTTGTGGTTACCCTGAACCCCTTCCACTCCCAAACGGGAGTAGAAGGGGTAAGGTGGAATGCAATTGATCTTCGGGCAAAGAATATTTGGAAACGGGTCTAAACTTATTGAGTCACCGTCAACGTTCCCTTCATCCCGGCCAGATAATGACCAGGGAACGTACAAATGTACAGATACGTCCCAGGCGGTGGTGTGCGGAAGGTTACACTTCCCGTCTGACCGGCATTGAGCATTGCCGTCCAAGCCAGCGCATTCGGTGTATCAGGCGGCGGCACAAAGAGGCCATCAGCATTATTCTGTGCAGCAGTATTCACGGCCTCCGCCACATCGTCGCCGCCATTCACCAGCACCCAGTTGTGTTGGACGCCCAGATTATTCTCGTTGATAAAATCAAGCCGCACAACAGTATTTGCCGGTACAGAGAGTGATTTCTCTACGAAGGCTAACGCATTTGGATCAGCACGCACTTCAATTGTGCGGTTTGGTGTCTCATCAACTACATTCGAGCCACCAGGAGCATTTGCTGCTTGAGCTGCTGGAGGCCGCGTCGGTTGGGCAGCCGCCGGAGCAGGCGTCGGGCGAGGGGTAGCTGTGGGACGTGGGATAGCCGTAGGACGTGGGCCAGCAGCGACAAAGCCACCTGCGCTTGCATTGGAGGCAATCATCACGATCAGCATAATCAAACCTGCGCCAAATGCCAGACCCATCATCACAATGAGCGGTGGGCCGCCAGCACTTCCGCCCGAAAAGGTAGAACCGCCATTACCGCTGCTGCGTGAACGGAAACTGCTTCTTCCAGAACCTCGCCAGCTCATCTGTAACCTCCTCTGTCTCGTCAGTGTGTGATATTCGGCACATTCCTAGTGTAGCACAAAATAAATCATTGATGTATAACGGATTTGCTGGTAGGAAAAGAAGATGTATAAAAAGATAAACGGTGTCTGATGTAGAACGGCTGGCTTCCTAGAGCCTTCCGAAATATCTTGTTGCAGGAATGAAGATTCAGGTGAGGCGGTTCACGAACCGTCTCGTGGCACGGTCGGGGCGCAGCGCCGCCGCGCCCGTCCTTCAAACGGTGAGAACACTGCCCTCTCGTTGGGAACCGGTTTTTCAAAGTATTCATTCTGCACGGCAGCGGAGAATATAGGGAAGCGGCAAGCGAAATGAACGTAAAAGCGTTAGCCTTCCGCTCGCACCAGAGGCGAGGAAGGGGAAGATGGCGGTAGAGCGAGAACTCGCTTCTCCCCATCCCTCTTTTCCTCATCATACCCGTCACGCAAGGTTAGTGGGGGATTCTAACCTCGCTACAGTGAACCTGGGGCGATGGTAATGGTTTCTAACCGTGTACCGCACAACGGAGGTTTGAAAGCCCGTGCTCCATAGAAAAAAGGGTAAGTTGGAGATGGTCGTGCGGGTATGAACGATGTTCATCGGCAAACGTGACTAAACTCTGAGATCGCCGAAACTCCCTCCAACCACAAGCGGGATTACCAAATGGGCACTGCACAGCTCTTCACTTCTGTTAGGATTTTGTAATTAAGCGTTTCGCTACCGTCGTATCACATCCCATGTGCAATAACGTTCAATGGGGTATGATAACAGAAATGTTATGATGTCACTGGGTCTCGGCTATCGCTAAGGTAAGTTATAGCCGAGGGAGTACAACATGAGCACAAACGTCAACGACCTGCACGCTCGTTTTGCCGCGTTGCAACAACAGTATCTTGATCAGCTTGCGAATAAGGTGGCGCAGATTGAATCTCTCTGGTCGCAGTGGCAGTCTGGTATCCTGACAGCAGGCGATCTGACGCAGTTACAGCGGATTGTGCACAATCTGGCCGGTTCAGGAGCAACATTTGGCTTGAAGGAGGTGAGTGAGGCGGCACGTGCGCTTGATGTTGCTCTACAAGCCTGGGTGAACGCTGCCGATCCGATGGGTGAACGGCCTGATCTGGTGCCGTTGATGGATCGACTGCTCACGAGCCTGCGGGAACGAACGCTGCAATCGTCGGTGTCTATCACCGCTGAGCCGGCAGTCCATGATGCAATTCTGATCTACGTTGCCGGTCGTAATGCTGAAGAGACCGCTGAATTGACTCGCCAGATCGCATATTTTGGCTATGCGACCGAGAGTTTTTTGTGTGGCGCCGATGTTGTGGCCGCCGTGGAACGTCAACAACCCCAGCTCGTTATTCTCGATGTTGATCTGCAAGAAGGTGCGCAAAGTGGGATCACGACCGCCGCTCTCTTGCGTGATCGGTATGGAGAAGGATTGCCAATTATCTTTACGGCCAGTTCCACCGATTTTAGCTTACGCCTGGCAGCGGTACGAGCTGGTGGACGTGGCTATTTTACTCGTCCCATTGATATTGGTCTGCTGATCGATCACATCGATCAGATGACCCAACGATTGCATAGTGAGCCGTATACGGTGCTCATCGTTGACGATTCACCCCTGATGGCCGAAGTTTACGCTCTTGCGTTGCGTACTGCCGGGATGCACGTTGTGCCAACAACCGATCCGATGCAGGTATCGAATTTGCTGGCTGAACTGCAACCTGATCTGATTTTGCTCGATATGTATATGCCTGATTGTAATGGGCAGGAACTGGCTGCAGTGATTCGTCAACAACCGGAGTATCATAGCATACCGATTGTTTTTCTTTCCGGTGAGACCGATCGAGCGGCGCAGTTGGCAGCTCTGGCACGGGGTGGTGATGATTTTTTGACTAAACCCATCAATCTGGATCATCTGGTCGCCGCCGTAAGTTCGCGGATTCAACGGGCGCGCACGATGCGTAGCCTGATGGTGCGTGATAGTTTGACCGGTCTCTTCAACCATAGCGTGACGCACGAGCTGTTGATGCGCGAGATAGCACGGGCACAGCGTCTTTCGCAACCCCTGTCAGTAATATTGATCGACATTGACCATTTCAAGCAGGTGAATGATCAGTACGGTCATCAGGTGGGTGATCGGGTGTTAAAGAGTCTTGCTCGTCTGTTACGCCAGCGGTTGCGGGCAACCGATATCGTTGGGCGCTACGGCGGTGAAGAGTTCTTGATTGTCATGCCTGATACTCGTGCCAGTAATGCTGCAATGGTGATCAATAGCTTGCGCGAACGATTTGCCCACATCGAGCATCAACGCGAGGGTGATCCATTGCGCGTGACCTTCTCTGCCGGTGTCGCAGAATGGAGTACGGGCCTGGATGCCGGTGCTTTGATTGAAAAGGCTGATGCCGCTCTGTATCAGGCGAAACAGAATGGACGTAATCAGGTGGTTGTTGCCGATAGAACCATCGGTCAGGCTCCGCTCCGTCATACTCTGCCGTTGCCAGCGCCCCGTTTCAGTCAGGCGCCGGTCGTGTTGGTCGTAGATGACGATCCCGACATCTGCCGCCTGTTACAGGTCTGGTTGTCTGAGGCTGGCTATCGGGTGGAAGTCGCGCAGAGTGGTCCTGGAGCGCTTCAGCGTATTGCCGAAGGTGATATTGATGTCGCGCTGGTCGATATTCTCATGCCGGAGATAAGCGGACTGGAGGTGCTTGATCAGATTCGTCGGCATGGGCCGGAGCCGGCAGTGATTATGACCACTGCATTCGGTTCCGAGCAGATTGCTGTCAACGCCATCCGGCACGGCGCCGACGATTATTTGCGGAAACCGATTGATCGCCACGAATTGTTGCTCGTTCTTGATCGTACCCTGACGAACCTGCGGCTGCGACGTGAGAATATGGCGTTGCAACGGCGACTCGATCAAAAGCGCCGTGAACTGGAAGCTGAAATTAAGCATGCAGCTCAGATTCAAGCTGAAATGCTCCCCCAACAGATACCACGCTTGCCGGGGTACAGTATTGCGGCGCGGTGTATCCCGGCGCGTGAGGTCGGCGGAGACTTTTACGACTGGCACTTTCCGGCACCCCATCTGTTCAATCTGACGTTCGGTGATGTGATGGGGAAGGGGATGTCGGCAGCACTACTGATGACCACTACTCGCGCTGTGATCCGTTCGGTCGCACGCGATACCCCCCCGGAAGTGAATATGCGCTATGCGGTAAATGCGCTTTATGCCGATCTTGATCGGACAAGTAGCTTTGTCACTTTGTGTCATTTGCAGTTGAATCTGCTCACCCATTCGCTTGCCTTCGTTGATGCCGGTCACGGCCTGGGTTTTATTCGTCGGTATGGTGGACGCTTCGACCGGCTTGAACCACGTGGTGCGCCGTTGGGTATCTTTGCCCACGAACCGTACCAACAGGGTGAGACGAAGCTGCATCCCGGTGATGCGTTGATTTTGTTTAGTGATGGCCTACTTGATCCATGGCCTGCGCTGACACGGGATCCACTGCAAATCAATGATCTGCTCGATGATGGGATGTCGGCAACGGCAATTGTCGATCGTTTGCTGGCTGTGCCTGCTCTCCTTGGCCCGCAGACCGACGATTTGACGGTCGTAGCATTGGTGCGTGATCGGAAACTTCCAGAAGAGTGATGTATGGTAGCCAAGAATATGATACGCCTCAGTCTGGTGCTCTTCCTTCTCGCTCAGTTGCTCGTTTTCCCAAGGCCAACGGCAGCGCAGGGCACAGTACTTCGCTTCGCAGATTTGGGCTACGGTGACCGCACCGCATTCGGTATTGATGCAGTGCTCGACTACTATTTTCCGATCCCAACCGGTCTGCGTCCGCTGAGCGATGGTCGGCTGACGTTGCGTTTTACCCATTCCCCGCTGTTGCGCGCCGACCGTTCGACATTGAGTGTCGTTTTGAATGGACGTGCGCTAAGCAGTGTGCGACTAACACCAGATAATGCTGATGGTGGAGAACTGTCGGTCGAGTTGCCGATTGCCGGTTTCGATGGGCCGGGTTTGTTTATTCAGGTCCGGCTGCATATGCGTCTGACTGACGATGAATGTGAGGAGGTACAAAATTCGGCTTTATGGACAGTTGTCCACGGCGATTCAACGTTGCAGATCGATCTACAGCCGGTTGAATCCGGTACGCTAGCCGATCTTGCTGCACTCTTTGCGCCGTTGCCTCTTAGTGCGCCAACGGTGCGATCTCCGCCTACGATTGTCTTGTCGCCGTTGAACGAAGCGGCGACCCGGATTGCCGCTGGTCGGGTTGCGTTTGCTATTGGTCGTTGGGCAGCGTTAGCCCGGCAAGCCCCTGTTCTGACGGTAGCTGATGCGATTCCTGGTCAACTACCATCAATCGTAGTCGCTCTGGGAACATTACCGGCTGGCGATTGGGGATCGGTGCGATGGAACGGAAGAATGTATGAAGTGGACGGACAGGAAGTGCCCGCTGAACACGGTTTGTTGGCGCTGGCGCCTACTTCGCCACCGCGATTACTGGTAGCCGGAGCAACCCCAACTGCTTTGCAACAGGCGGCATTGGCCCTGACCAGACCACTGCCGGCGATGTCGGTGGTAGCCGTTGCGCAACCGCCACCACAGGTAGGGGCAGCGGCATGGCGCGATGGCGCGGCTAGCTTTGCCCAACTGGGTGTTGAGCGTCGAAAAGTGACAGGTGCAGGCGAACATCAAATTGACATTGCTTTCGAGCGACCGGCGCATTGGGATTTGCGAGTAGGGGGAACGCTCGATCTGCACATTACAGCGGCGGCTGGTCTGACAGCGCAAACCTCTTGGGTAACGGCGATTGTCAACGGGATTACACTCGGTTCACAGCGTCTGCGTATTGAAACCAATTCACCCGAATCGTATCGGTTTGCGTTGCCCGCCGATCTGCTTAATAGCGATCTCGAAGGTACGCCGATCCGTCGGCTTGATCTCCAGATACGGCTCTATCTCGATCTGCCGAATATTGGTTGTGAAGAAGTGGATACTTCGGCTGCCTGGGCTGTAGTTGAGCCGACGTCGGCCTGGCGTTTACCTAGCGATCCGGCAGCCGCTCATGATCTTGGTCGCTTCCCGGCAACGTTGCTCGCCGATAGGGAAGCTCGCCTGGTACTGCCCGATCAGCCGACATTGGGTGATGTGCATGCCGGGCTAGAGTTGGCCGCAGCCGTTGGTCGTTGGGCCGCAATCGGTGATATGCGCCCGCCGTTGTTGCTGACGGCGAACGAGGTCGGGGATGATCGGCGTGGGCCATTGGCAGTACTGGGTCATCGTGAGCGTCATCCACTGATGGCGATGATCAACGATCCGAACGAGATGCCGTTTGTGTATCGTCCGGGGCGCACCAGGGCGGCAACACTGAGCATCGTACCGTCTCCCTGGCAAGCCGGTATGAACGTACTGGTGATCGATGCCACAGATAGCGATGGTTTACGGCTTGGTGTGCAGGCATTGCGTGAACGAGAATTGTTACAGGTGTTACGCGGCAATCAGGCCCAACTCGCCGCCGATCCTGATCCCGTCGTACTCTCGTTGTCGTCACCGCTGGCAGCGCCGCCCCAGACATTAACGCCGCGGGTTGAAGTTGTCTTGCTCGAACGATTCCCGGCCTGGCAGGTCGTTGGCGCGATCCTGTTGATTGCGCTTGTAGCAACTGCAATACTCGTGATCCGCATTCGCTGGTTGCGGCGGCGATAAGAGGTGATACATGCGTGTCGTATCCACCGCTCCTACGCGACAACGCCTCATCGATTGGGGGCGGGAAGAATGGGCTGCATTTCGGCGCGGCTTAATCAAAATTCTGGTTGTGACAAATCTGGTGCTGGGGGCGTACTATTTGCTCTGGCGGGGTACCGCTTCGCTGAACTGGGACGCCTGGCTCTTCGCCCTTGCCCTGTTCGCTGCAGAACTGTACAGTTACATAAGCAGCTTCTTGTTCGGGGTGACCGTCTTTCGCTTGCGTGAACGGGGTGAACCACCGCCAGCGCCGGCAGGATTACGGGTTGATGTCTACATTACCTGTTACAACGAACCAGTTGAACTGGTGCGCAAGACTGTGCGAGCGGCTGTGGCGATTCGTTATCCACACCAGACGTACCTCCTTGATGATGGCGACAATCCGGCCATGCGAGCAATGGCGTGTGAAGAGGGGTGTGGATATATCACCCGCTCAGCGGTGTGGAAGGGTTTTGATCGGCACGCAAAAGCCGGTAACCTGATGAATGCACTTGAGCAAACAACTGGTGACTACATTCTGGTGCTTGATGCCGATCAGGTTCCACTCCCGCAGATTCTGGATCGCACGCTAGGCTATTTTAACGATCCACGTGTGGCATTCGTGCAGACACCGCAGTATTTCATTAATGTGCCACCCGGCGATCCGTTTGGGAGCCAGGCGCCACTTTTTTACGGGCCAATTCAGCAAGGAAAAGATGGGTGGAACGCAGCGTTTTTCTGTGGCTCTAATGCCGTGCTACGACGTGAAGCGCTGGCCCGTACCGGCATTCACTTCTTTGTGCGTGATGTTGAGCGACGTATTCGGCGGGCATTGCGCGAAGCCGATACCGTGATACGACGCGCCCAACGAAAGTTGATGCGGACAGAACGGCAGCAGATCGCTCCGGCGTTACGTGCGCTGTGTCGCGCCGTCAGCGATGCCAGGCGAGAGCTGAATCGTGGTGATACGTTTCAAGAGGTAACTGAGCGCTTTCAGCACCGGGTCGAAGAAGCAGCCCGAATGGTTGTCGCTGCTGACTTGCAGCAAATTATGGCCGACCTGGCTGAAATCCAAGCGGCTGAAGCGGCTGAAATTATGCGTTCGCTGCACGATGAGGCTGTCCTTGCTGAACTCGCCAGGCGTGATCGATCACCACTGGCCGCCATCGAGACGGTACGCCAACTTGTTCCACTGCTCGTTAATGAGGCAATGGATTATCTACCTATCTCGACCATCTCGGTGACGGAAGATATGTCAACTTCAATGCGTCTCCATGCGACCGGTTGGCGTTCTGTGTACCACGACGAGATTCTGGCCCATGGGCTGGCGCCAGAAGATTTACGGAGTGCGTTGCAGCAGCGTCTACGCTGGGCGCAAGGAACGATACAGGTCTTTTTACGTGAAAATCCACTGCTGTTGCCGGGGTTGAGTATCGGGCAACGTATCGCGTATCTTGATACGATGTGGAGCTATTTTTCCGGTGTACCGACGGTCATTTACCTTATCGCGCCTGTGTTATTCCTCATGTTTGGCTTGTTGCCGGTGAATGCTCTTTCAGCAGAATTCTTCTGGCGCCTGACACCTTATCTGCTCGTCAATCAGTTGCTCTTTGCCGTTATCAGTTGGGGGAGACCGACCTGGCGTGGTCAGCAATATAGCCTGGCGCTCTTTCCGCTTTGGATTAAAGCAGTGGTCACTGCCGCGGCAAACGTCTGGTTTGGCAAGAAGCTGGGGTTTATCGTCACCCCAAAAACGCGCCAGGCAGGACGTTATCTGGGGTTAGTGCGCTGGCAGCTTTTGATGATGGTGTTGATAACAGTGGCCATTGGCGTAGGATTGTCGCAACTGGCATTAGGATGGCGTAGCGATGGCATGCCGGTACTTGTCAATGTCTTCTGGGCAGTGTACGATCTGATTATGCTCAGCGTGGTGATCGATGCCGCATTGTACCAACCCCCAGAGGAGCAGTAGATTCGCTATGCTAGACGATATTATTCGAGGAGCAGTGATGGAAATTACAATCAATCCGGCGGGTGAACAGGCAGCAGTGGTGCAGTTGCGAGGTAGACTTGACCTGTTAGTGGCGAGTGAGGTCAAGCAACGACTGGCAAAGGCCGTTCAAGAAGGCTTCCGGTTGCTGGTCATTGACATGAGTGACGTGAGTTTTGTTGATAGTTCGGGGCTTGGCGCCCTGATTGGTGGCCTGAAAGCGGCCCGCATGGCTGGCGGCGATCTACGTCTGGCGAGCGTGGGGGCACAGGCAATGGCAATGCTGGAACTGACAACGCTTAACCGTGTTTTGCGACCGTACCCAAATGTCGCCGAAGCGTTGCAGGCCGGTTGATAGAGCATGAGAACCTGAGATGTGAGCTGATGGTTGAACCTACCCGTAGCTCTCGCGATCTGAACAGCAGGTGAGGCAGCGGGGCAAGAGATACGTATGGATCGAATTGAGCACAACTATGAATTAAGTCCTGTGCCTGAAGAAGGAGTTGCTCAACTCCACGCTGCCCTGGTTGCTTTCTGGGCCAATACCGATATTGCACCCGACATCCAGATTCGGTTTACCATCGCTCTGGCTGAAGTGGTTGCAAATATTTTACAGCACGCCGTCGTTCCCGGTGATGCGCCGATCAAATTGCGTCTCCGCTGCACGCCGACCAGTCTTGAGGCGAGGCTAGTAGATAAAGGGCGTTCCTGGACGATGCCGACTACCGGATTTACCTTGCCCGCCGACCACGCAGAGAGAGGGCGGGGCCTGGCGATTGCCAATGCAGTTCTTGATACATTACAGTACCGGCGTTTTCGTGATCTGAATTGTTGGCGGTTAGTCCTGTTGCATCGTGCGGACTGATCCGATGCCGGGGTGATGAACGGAATAGACGGGAGAGGCGAAGCTTTTTTGCCCTCGTGCGTAATCGCGCAACCTGGAGTATAATGACAGTAGCCTTGGCGCTCAGGTTGAACCTGAGCGTTTTTTACGCATCTAACGGCTAACGACAGTGAAATGGGTATGATACAGCGAACTGATCTGCGCAATATCGCAATAATTGCTCACGTTGACCATGGTAAAACGACGTTGGTTGACGCAATGCTCAAACAGAGCCGCATCTTCCGCCACAACCAACAGGTAGAGGAGCGCGTCCTCGATAGCAATGCTCTCGAACGCGAACGCGGCATTACCATTCTGGCTAAAAACACTGCTGTGACCTACCGCGGGGTGAAGATTAACATTGTTGACACCCCTGGCCATGCCGATTTCGGCGGCGAGGTGGAACGGGTGATGAACATGGTTGACGGCGTGCTCTTGTTGGTCGATGCCGTTGATGGCCCCATGCCGCAGACGAAATTTGTGTTACGTAAGGCATTGCAGGCCGGTCATCAGGCAATCGTGGTCGTCAACAAAATCGACCGCCCCCAGGCCCGGCCCAACCACGTTGTCAACGAGACCTTCGATCTCTTCATTGATTTGGGGGCAACCGATGAGCAAGCTGAATTTGCTACCATCTATACCAATGCGCTCCTCGGTCACGCCGGACGCTCACCGCTCAAGTTGCACGATTCGCTCGAACCACTTTTCGAGTGTATTCTTGAGCGCATTCCACCGCCTACTGTTGATATTGAAGGTCCGGTGCAGTTTTTGGTAACGACCAGCAGTTACGACGAGTACAAAGGCAAGATTCTTACCGGCAGACTGGTGCGCGGTACTATTCGCAAAGGGCAGCCGCTGGTGCGCATCACCCGCGATGGCACGACTATACCGGTCAAAGTGAGCCAGATTTTCGTCTACAACGGACTTGAACGTCAGGAAGTGGAACAGGCGCAAGCCGGTGATATTATTGCGATTGCCGGTGTTGCTGATGCCGCCATTGGTGATACCATTGCTGATGCTCTCGCCCCCGAAGCGCTGCCACCGATCAAGGTCGAAGAACCGACGGTGCGCATGACCTTTGGTGTGAACACCAGCCCCTTCGCCGGTCGTGAGGGAACGTATGTCACGTCGCGAAAACTGCGTGAACGCCTCTTTCAAGAGATGGAACGTGATGTCGCGCTGCGTGTTGAAGAGACAGATAGCCCTGATGTCTTCATCGTTGCCGGACGTGGTGAATTGCACTTGGGCATCCTTATCGAAACAATGCGTCGCGAAGGCTACGAGTTTCAGGTCTCGAAGCCAGAAGTCATCTTCCGTGAAGCACCTGATGGCACACGCCTCGAACCGATGGAGCTGGTCGAGATCGAGGTGGCCAGTGAATATCAGGGCGTAGTCGTTGAACTGATGGGGAAGCGGCAGGGGCAGATGCGCGATATGCGCATTACCGAAGACGGTTCTGTTCACTACGTCTATCTTGTGCCAACTCGTGGTTTGCTCGGTTTTCGTCAGCTCTTTCTCACCGCTACCCGCGGGACCGGTATTATGAACAGTATTTTCTTCGGCTACGAACCTTACGTCGGTGAGATTGAGGTGCGTACCAATGGCAGCCTGATTGCGGCTGAAAGTGGTGTCGCGACAACTTACGCTATTCACGCTTTACAAGATCGCGGCGTTTTCTTCATCACACCCGGTCAGGAAGTTTACGAAGGCATGGTGGTCGGTCAACATATCCGCGATAACGATCTGGAAGTGAATGTCTGTAAAGAAAAGCATCTGACCAACATGCGTAATAATCGTGGCGCCGAGACGATCCGCATCGATCCACCACGACAACTATCACTCGATGACGCTATTGAATATATCGGCGACGACGAGCTGGTTGAAGTGACTCCCAAAGGGTGGCGTATCCGCAAGCGCCTGCTGAGCGCCGATGACCGGCGGCGTGAGAAGAAGCGCCGCGAGCTTGCGTTGAACGAACGCTAAATACTCATCGTTTTCTCATCTTTCTTTAACCTTCTCTTTATGCTACCCATCGATACTTTGTTTCGATGGGTAGCGAGTGTAACCACCTGATTCACAATCTTCCCCCTCACTCGCCACTCGCAGGTATCAGCGTATGCATGACGGCACTTCAACACCGGTGCCACCATCCCCGTGCCGTCAGCGCAACGGCAACATAATGTGCTGTTGGAAACCGCAGCGGTCAACACAACGTCATACAAGTAACCTGCAAGCGGTTGAGATGGCAGACACCGGCAGGTAGTACCGGTGCTCAAGGAGGTGTAATGAGTAACCCAACCACAATTGGCCGCAATGCATCCGATCCGATTGTGCTTTACCTGAATGAAATTGGTGCCGAACCACTGCTCACGTTCGAGCAAGAGCAGCAACTGGCCCAAACCATCGCGCAGGGACGCCGTGCCACTGAACGACTGAATAACGAACCGTTGCTGCCGGTTGCCGAGAAACAGCGCCTGATGGCGCAAGTCCATGCCGGTGAACAGGCACGGGCTCAGTTGATTAACTCTAACCTGCGGTTGGTTGTCAGTATCGCCCGGCGCTACCAGGGCCACGGGCTGACCCTGCTCGATCTGATTCAAGAAGGAAGTGTCGGGCTTATGCGCGCCGTCGATAAATTCGATGCCAGTCGTGGCTTAAAGTTTTCAACGTATGCCACCTACTGGATTCGGCAGAGCATTGGCCGCGCCATCGCCGATCACAGTCGCACAGTGCGTCTGCCGGTCCATCTCGGCGAACGGATCAGCCGTCTGTCACGTTTACGCCAGGAACTGGCGCAGAAACTTGACCGTGAACCAACCCTTGAGGAGCTGGCGGAAGCGTCTGGTCTGACTGTTGAGCAGGTGGAACGGGCCGAGCAAGCCTGTCTGACGCCAACATCTCTCGATGAACCCCATACCGACGATGGTAGTGGTGCGCTGGCCGAGATTCTGACCGATCCGCTCCAGCCCACACCGTTCGATGAGGTCAGTGAGGCAATGCTGCAAGCCGATGTGCAGCAAGCGTTAAAGCAGCTTTCACCGCGCGAACGCAACATTCTGCGCCTGCGCTACGGGCTAGACGGTGAACAGATACATACGCTGGAACAGATTGGTCAGCGGCTCCACCTCACTCGTGAGCGTGTGCGTCAGCTCGAACACGAAGCGTTACGAAAGCTCCGTGATCCGGCGTTACACCCACAGTTGCAGGGGTATGTGAATTCGACTTCGTAGTAAATCCGTAGCGCCCCTCACCTTCCCCTCAGCCCCCTTCCGCTCCCATCAGGGGAATAGGAAGGGGGTGATAGTTTGTCTGCTCAGTCCATCTTCCGCTCCTTGCCGAGGAACGGAAGGGGGAGGTGAGCGAGTGAGGATCGAGAAGGGAAAAGAAGGGCTGCTATGTTACCTACTTGGAACGAAACGCTGCATAAAGAGGCAGGAATCATCCACCCGACGCTAGGGCAATTGATCCACCATCCCCCCTGATGATGTTCTCATCGATATGAGTGTAGTCAGCAGTGCCGTTCTATTCCGTCAACCCGTGGTGCACAACGGTTTCAAGCGTCTCTGCTTCGATGCGTGCAATCGCTTGCGCCACACGTGAGATCAGCGAGGAAGAACGACAGTAGGGCAACGGCGCATTACGCAGTCCGGCAGCACGTTGGACGAGCGATCAAGCGTTGCAGCCAGACTAGTCTCACGGACTTCTTCATCGTCGGGCTTGCGGAGGGTACCCTTCGGATTGGCTTGCAATCGGCGTCATCGGTCGTACAGTCTCATGTTCGATCATTACCGATAGATTGGCTGGCTCTATGAACATGACGCTTCAAGCCGTATTCGTGTTGTGCTATCTTTTTCCAACGAACATCCTCAACCATCAAACAAGGTGTACTGATGGTGTGACGATGTACGCAATTCAGGCCAGCGCTCGACAAACGCCAATGCTGAAATGCGGGCGAGTTCGCCCGGTTCAATCTTATGGAGACCTCCCCCATAGACTCGCCCTTCACTCCGCAATTCATCCCCGGTCACTTGTGAAAGCAGTGCAAACACATCGGCAGCAGCATCAGGGTGCTGCTGCAAGAGGCGCTCCAGTCCGCCCTTTGGGTAGAGCATCAGGTAGAGATTGGTTGCAATCGCGTGCGATTGGTTCCAGATAAACCGGAATGGCCGCTTTGTCCCGACACCACGTCCCATGTATGTGCAGAGGAACGGCGCCGGATCACGCTGTTCCTGGCGATACCAGGGTTTTCGCCGGTCGATCAGGTAGCCATGCCTGATTCCGAGTGTCTCGGCAGTCTGGAGATACTCCCAGAGTGTCGGGAACTGCTCACATAACACCGATTCCGGCAGATCACAGTCAATAATGCACAGTTGTGGTTCGATGAGAGGATAGCCTTCCTGATCTGACGTAATGACTGTTGTTTTTAGGAAGCGGGGAGCTGGCAGGATGGGACGCAGGCAGCAAGGTGGAAATCTTCGTTGCTCGGCTATACGACGTTCGAGGATGAAAAACCGATTAGCGCCTGTTGCAATCCCGCGCCGGATGTGAAAGAGATCGCCCAACGTTAGGTCATCATTGGTACTCGATAGCCAGCGATCAGTCTGTGGATTATACGGGTAAACCGTCCATTTCCGTGCATGACGAAGCTGTTGGAGAGGTATGCTGTCACCGACCCTCGGGCTTAACAGCGTGCCTCCGAAGGTAAACTCAACGACGTGATCGGCAGGTGGTGGAGTCTTGTAGAATACCAGCACAGCCGATGATACCAGCGCATCGCTGAACTGCACGTCTGCCGGATCGAAGCGGTGAACCCGCATCAGCGTGACCTGGTCGGTTAGATAATGTCTCAGTGCCACACCATAGTTAACATCCATAAACTCTGAAGGAATCAGCCAAGCGGCGTAACCGCCATCTGCCATCCATGCAGTTGCCAGCAACACGAAGTAGACGTACAGTCCTGCGAGACCATGCACCTGAACGCCGGTTAGGCGAAATGTCAGTGCACGTAGTCGTTCTTTTTCTTCACAACTGAGATGATGATGGCGCACATACGGTGGGTTGGCAAGGATCAGGTTGGGCGAAACCGATCGGGGAAAACCGTCGATGATCCGAGTAAAATCTTCCTGCACAACATCGAGACCAGACAGCGCCCACAGGTCGCGGGCGGCATCACACAATGTCGGGTCGAGCTCGATACCAATCGCCGAGATAATCCGCTCTTGACCAAACACTGCAAGCGCAGCAGAAAAGAAACTGCCAGTACCGAGCGCAGGATCAGCGAAGCGGATCGTTGGGAGCTTGCTTCCTGCAATACGTTTAACATAACGAGTTATCTCGACTGCGAGAGGATAAGGAGTTGCAAACTGACCAAGGCGGTTTCGCTCGGTCGCAGGTTTGCTTATATCGAACGCAGCCTGGAAGGCCTGTCGCTGCAATTCAATCGGACGCACGTCGTTTGCTAGCATATCATCCTCTACAGCCCTAGATGTTTCAATTCATCGATTCGGTGTTCCCAAACCCAATCGATACCTTCAGCCGCAACGTAACCAAGGTAGTCGCTACCAAAATATCCGCACAGGAAGAGTACGAAGGTCACGTTTTGCCCAAAGGTCTCCCTTAACTGGCGAACCTTCATTGCCTCTTCCTTACGGCGCTTGTTCGTATTCGTGAAATCACCCGCTGATTTGGCTTCAATCAGCACTGGCAACCGATCTTGTCGTGGTTGGACTGGTTGAATAACAACATCAATCGGAATATTTACTTTGTGTATTGTACCAACAAGGACTTTCAAATGAAAAGTGAATGTTCCTGCTTCCATTTCTGTAATTGGCTTTTCTAAAGGGTGTGGCTGTTTGCGATAGCCGAGCTGTTCGAGATATTTACCGATTAAGGTGAGCTGTCGTTGCTCTTGGGCATTGCGAATGATTGGATTTGCTACTGAGCTGCATCGCCTGTCGGCGATAATAGTTGCGGATCGGTCACGTTCCTGGTCGTTTGGTGTCGTGCCACTGACCAGCCATGGGAAAATATCCCGATCTAACAATTGTGAAAGAATATCACAGATTTTCGTCAACGCTCTATCGAGGTCAGTAGACACAATTCTGTCTGGTAGTTCATCCTGTTCTAATCGTTCAATCAAGTTCCTGCTGACGCCTGTCAGTCCAACGAGTCGGTCAACGGCGAGCGGTGGTGCAGTACACATGCGCAGCGTAGGGAGTATGCCAGGATGTGAACGCAGTGTGGTCACATCGAGGCGACGCAGATCATCCGTTACGTGAAGCGCACGGATAACATGTTCAGTTGTGACTACCCGTGTCATTCGAAACGTCTCAGGCGCAAAGACGACAAACCATTGGTTGAAATAGTCAACCGACGCCGCAATATCTTTCTTCCAGCGATGTGGTTTATCGGCGTTGACAACTTGGCGACTCATAGCGATTATTCTTCCCTCCCGGCAATCTCGCCGAGGTCGCGGATCACCACGACGATGGTCTGCCAGTCGAGGTCGCGCCGCTGGATCGGTTGGGTCGTGAAGCCGCCCTGCTGCAGGAGGGGCAGGAGGGAGGTTGCTTCGTCGGCTGGAATGTCGATGGCAATATTCTGTTCGTAGGTCATCGGCGTTGGTTTGGTAGGAATAGGCGTTTATGTAATTATAGCATATCAAAACGTTTCAAAGTGCTTTTCCTACCCGATCAATCGTGATGGAGAAAATTAGGAGAGAGGACGGAGAAGCGGGTTTCCTAATCACCAGTAACGTTGAGGGAGCGCTCATCTTCCCGTGTAAACGGTGATCATCTGCTCTACCTCCCCCTGCTTCTCGCCACGTGGGAATGACTGTGAGGCGTGTCGGCCAACCTCAGCCGCTCTGACGCCTAATCACACCTTTCCGCTCCCCGTGGGCGCGGACGGGGGCTGGGGGGAGGGTGAGGGAGCAACCTCCCCCTTCCTCTCCCTCAAAGGGAGAGGAAGGGGGCTGGGGGGAAGGTGAGGGCGCCAGCCGTGCTCTAAATTCGTTGCACAGCGACCCTCGTTCCGAATAAGCGCCGACTCTCCTGCCGCATTGGTTCAACGCAGCCTCCACAGGGTTTACCCGATCTCAGATTGCCTCAGTCCCGAACGCTTTTTTCTAACAACATTGTCACACCAATTAGGGAATATTTCCCTGATTCTGGGCTTTATCGATGTGGTACAACAACTCACGACGGATGCTTCGGAAGTTAGGCTGAGGAACAGAATGCGTATCATTCAACCAGTTGAACCGCAATGCTGGTGGGAAATCGCCCGCGCTTGCTCGTATGCCACCTTCTTCCACACCCCACTCTGGACAGAACTGGCATGTGAGGTTAACTGTATGGTGCGAGATCGGACGATTGCCGCTATCTTTCCTAATGGCACCCGTGCTGTGTTGCCATTACTTGAGATTCGGCGCTTCGGTCCATTCGCATCGCTGATGTCAACCTTTGAAGGATGCTACGGTGGAATTATTGCCGATGGCCCGCTGAGCGCTACAGATGCGGCTAAACTCTATCGGCAGGTCTACCGTTGGGATATTAGCAACTTCTATTACCTGGCAAACCCGTTGGCGCCACCAGAAACCGTGGATACGACTTACCAGTTCGCCAATGAGATTACGTATCTCATCCATCTTGATCAAGACTTTGAAAGTATCTTTAGTCGCTTTGACAAGAGTGCGCGTACCAACTATCGGCGGGGTCTGCGTGAAGGAGTACGTATTCGGCGGGCAACATCGCTTGCCGACTATGAAGCCTACTATCGCGCCTACCGCGAAGCGGTGCGACGCTGGGGGGAAGATGAGCACTACGGGTATCCGTGGGAGTTCTTTACTCACGTCTTTGACTTCGAGCGGCGCTATCCCAACGAGATCACGCTGTGGGTGGTCGAACTAGATGGCGCTGTCGTTGGTGGTACGCTGGCTTTCTATTGGAATCAACACGTTACTGCATGGCATGGCACTGTTACCAACGAAGCCCTCAAGCGACGAGCGATGGTCGTGCTCGATGTTGAAATTGCCCGCGATGCTGCGGCGCGCGGGTTTCGCTATTACGACCTCAACACCAGCGCCGGGATCGAAGGTGTGATGCAGTACAAGCGCAATTTTGCCTCTGCCGCATATGCCATTGCCCGCTGCCGCTACCGTAGCCCGCTGATTCAGTCAGTCCGCGCTCTCGTTCAAAGTTAATCTCGTCGTTGCTCACTTATCCGATATCGGCGAGAATCATGGTAAAGCCGGGCATCGAATCTGCTCCATCGTTCCAACAATATTAGCCTATCTCAACAAGCTATCGAGACCGGGTTGGCGTCTGTCCCTACTGGTATGGCAACGATCTCATGTTCGCTTCCTGCAGATCACCCCGTTCGCTCCCGAACCGGGGAGCGGAAGTCGGGCAAAGCGACCAACCCAACCTGCCCTAACACCCAACCTCCCCCTGTGAGCGCGGATGAGGGCTAGGGGGAAGGGGCGGGCGCAACCTCCCCCCTCCTCTCCCACAGCGTGGGAGAGGAAGGGGGTTGGGGGGAAGGTGAGGACGATACCCACCCCCTTCTCACTCACAAAAATGGACAAAATCTTTGCAATATGTTGACAAAATATCTGCGCCGTGGTATATTACTGACCGGTTGGTAAGAATTTACTAGATTGATGTTTTAAAAATGACCGAAGCCGATGTGATGCCCGATCCACGCATTAGTGATAGCCCTACCGCATTGCGTATTCTCGATGTGGCGGCCCAACTCTTCATGCAGCGTGGCTATCGAGCAGTTTCTATCAATGACATCCTGCAGGCTGCTGGAGTTACAAAGCCAACCCTGTACTACTACTTCAAAGACAAAGAGGAACTCTTTGTGCAAATGGGGTTGCGCGTGCTGGCAGGAATGAGTCAACCACTGACCGGGCTGGCTACTGCTGACCGGCCTATCGATGAACGGTTGCGTGCTATGGCAACCGTCCTGGTGACCGGTTACGAGGGTGACATGCGCATGATGCGGCACGAGATGATGGAGCATCTCGACGAGCCAGCTCGGCGCCAGTTGAGTGCAGCGTTTTACCATCATCTCTTTAAGCCACTCGTGCGTGTGATGCGTGACGCGGTTGCCCATGGCCTGATCCGAGAGCATATCTCACCGGAGATGGCGACGATGTTGTTTCTCAACCTCTGTGAGGCGTTTCATGAACTAACCCCGCCAGGCCCTATGGCAGAGTGGGTTGGCCCGGTATCACCGAATCTTTTGGTTGAGCTTTTTCTGTACGGTGTCAGTACGCGAGTCGCACCGTATCCTTTGGAGGGAGTGAAGGAATGAGTACATTACCCCAGGCCCGACCTCGTTTTGGTTTACCACGTCTTTCCTGGCCGATGTTAATTGCAGGCGTTTTGCTGATCGCAGTACTCGCGACTATTCTGCTGCGCTTTTCCACCACGACAATCTCCGATTCATTGGCTAATCTCACGCTGGCGCCGGTTACTCGCGGCGATTTGCAGCTTACGGTTAAAGCAACCGGTTCAGTTGAACCAAACCAGACCGCCGAGTTGAGTCTGACCCTCCCTGGTCGAGTGCAAGAGGTACTGGTAACAGTTGGGCAAATGGTTGCCGCTGGCGATCCATTGTTACGGCTTGATGATCGTCAGTTGCGCGCCGACGTTGCGGCGGCTGAGGCTGCGGTAGCGCTGGCGCGGGCCGATTTGCAGGCGTTGCGCGAGCGTGCTACGCCCGAACAGCGCGCCGAAGCTGAGGCACTGGTAGCCGCTGCTCAGGCCGGTTTGGCACAAACGCAGGCCAGTGTAACGCCAAGTGATATTGCTGCGGCGCAGGCTGCGGTTGTTGAAGCCCGCGAGCGATTGCAGAAGTTATTAAATGGTGCGACAAGTGAACAGCGGACACGGTCAGAAGCGGCGCTTGTGCAGGCTCGGGCCGAGCTTGACCGGCAGCGCGAGCTGCTGTCGGCTGCCAAAGCAGAGGCTCAGGCCCGTGTTGAAGCGCAGGCAAACGCGCTCCGCAATGCGCAAAGTGCCTATAGCGATGCCTACTGGAACTGGGAGCATGTGAAGGCAAAGGGTACTGATCCCCGTACCGGACGCCCACTCAATGATGCCGAACAGCGTGACTACGAGCGGGCATTTGAACGGGCAGCACGAGCGCTAGCCGATGCTGAAGCAGCACTGGCACAGGCGCAGATTGCATATCAGACGGCTGTGCAAAACGAGATCAGCGGTCTGGCAGCCGCTGAAGCACGGGTGGCCAGCGCCAAAGCCGATCTTGATGCCTTACTAGCCGGGCCAGACAAAGATGCGATTGCCGCTGCACGTGCTCAACTGGCCCGCGCCGAGGCTGAATTGGCCCGACTGACCGGTGCGGCACGCCAAAACACGATTGCTGCTCAACAGGCACAACTGGCAGCCGCACAGGCCCGGCTGGCTCAGTTAACCGCCGATCCGCGGGCCAGTGATCTGGCTCGTGCCGAAGCGCGTCTGGCTCAGGCTCAGGCTCAACTGGAAGCAGCGCGCATTCGCCTGGAAGAAGCGACGCTCCGGGCTCCCTTTGCCGGTATGGTCGCTGCCGTTAATGTCGCACCTGGTGAAACTGTATCTAATCAGGCGCCAGTTGTGTTGATTGATGTTAGCCGATACCTGGTCAAGGTGACGGTTGACGAAGTTGATATTGCCCGCGTCAACGTAGGGCAGCCGGTTGAGGTAAGGGTTGATGCCCTTTCCGCACCGCCGTTCCGCGGTGAAGTAGTGAATATCGAGCCACTGCCTGCCGGTACGAATGGTGTAACTGCCTATCGAGTGACGATTGCCTTCGATCCGTCCGGTCAACCGGTACGACCGGGTATGACAACGAGTGCGTCAATTATTGCGGCGACGCGCACCAATGTGTTGCAGGTTCCGGCAAGTGCGGTGCGTAATGTTGGTGCTAAGACGCTGGTTGATGTTGTGACAGTCGATGCAAACGGCCAGCGCACGATCAGCGAACGCGCTGTGCTGGTTGGCTTGCGGGCTAACGGTTTGGTAGAAATTCAGAGTGGTCTGGCTGAGGGTGAGCAGGTTGTTGTGCGTTAGCCGTCAGATGAAGGCTAACGCCTATTCTTCCACTAGCAAGGAGTGATCGGCAATGACAGAATATATTGGTCGTCCGATTGTCGAGCTGCGCAACATTCGTAAGACATTCCCGACCGGTGATGGCGAGTTTGTTGCCCTTGACGATATAAGCCTGACGATTGAAGAAGGTGAGATGGTGGCGATTATGGGGCCGTCGGGAAGCGGGAAGAGCACGCTGATGACGATCATTGGGCTGCTCGATAACCCAACGAGCGGAGAGTACATCCTTGATGGAATGGATGTCTCACGCCTGAGCCGTCACGAACAGGCGCGTATTCGCAATCGCAAATTAGGCTTCGTTTTTCAGAACTTCAATCTCCTCCCCCGGCTGACTGCGCAGAAGAATGTCGAATTGCCGCTGGTCTACGGGCGGGTCAGTGCCCGTGAACGAGCTGAACGGGCAAGAGCTGCATTAGAGGCAGTAGGTCTGGGCCACAAACGTGACAGTCTGCCCAACACGCTGTCAGGTGGTCAAAAGCAGCGCGTGGCAATTGCGCGTGCATTAGTGCACGATCCGGCCATTATTCTGGCCGATGAGCCAACCGGCGCTCTCGATACTCGTACCGGCGCCGAGATTCTGGCGCTCTTCCGCCAACTCAATCGCGATCAGGGGCGCACGATCATTATCGTGACCCACGATCCTGAGATTGGTCGGCATATGGATCGCGTCATTGGGCTGCGCGATGGACGACTGGTTGATAACATTCTTAGCGAGTACTACGGTGTTGAGGTCTTGGAAGAGGTTGAGCGGTCGCACGGTCTTGAACCGGTACCGGTACCGGTGGTGCGCCGACCAACTGAAGAAGCCGCTTAGCAAAACGGCGTTACCCTGTACGCCTCGTGTCTCTGATCTTCACCTCTGTTGCTTACCCAGTTCGTTTTGGCACTGCTCCCTCTCGTGCGAGAGGGGGCAGGGGTGAGGATGGTCTGCCGGAACATGTAGTCGCACGTTCCGCAGAGCTGTAACGGATACATCTCTTGAGCGACATTGTTGCGAGAACTTCACAAATGCACAGAGGAGCCTATGCTCACCGAGTTGATTGGAATGGCTTTCGATAGCCTGCGCGCCAATAAGTTTCGTTCATTGCTGACCATGCTGGGTGTCATTATTGGCGCCGGTACCCTGGTAGCTGTGTTATCGCTGGGGAATGCGTTACAGGGGCAGGTGTTTGAACAATTTGTTGATTTGGGCACACGGCGCATTGCGGTAACACCGGGTGATCCTCGGGCGAAAGGGGCGCGTGATGTTCCCGGCTATGGCTTGCTCTCGCTCCAGGACTACCAGGTGCTGAACACGTTAGTGTCCAATCACCCTGACATCTTTCGGGCGATTGCGCCAGAAATCACGGTCAACACCCGAGTACGCGCCGGTGCGGTGTCTTTACAAACGTTGTTGGTCGGTACCAGCGCCGATTATCCACAGGTCCAACGCACGCCGATGCTTCACGGACGGTTCCTCACTCCGGCTGATGAGGCAGAAGGGGCACGAGTAGGTGTCTTGGGATGGTTGGTGGCCCGTGATCTCTTCGGCGCCGACAAAGCAGCATTGCGCGATGTGATTGGGCAAACTGTAGAGATTAACGGTCAACCAATCGAGATCGTTGGCATCATCAACGAAAACGGTGGCCCTTTCTCGACCGACAGTCGAATTTTTACTCCGGTCAGCACCATGCGGCTTCGCCTGATCGGTGATCTCGATCTGCCGGGGCGTGGATTGCGGATGAGCAGCATTCTGCTCGGTTTGCAGAGCGAGAAGCAGGTTAATGAAGCTGTAGCGTTGATCGAACGTACACTGCGTGCTGCACGCAACGTTCCCGATGGCGCTATCAACGACTTCAACTTGCAGACCCCAACGCAGGCGCTGAATGTACTGGCCGGGATCAGCACTGCCATTACCGGGTTTATTGCTGTGGTCGCCGGGATCAGCCTCGTTGTCGGCGGCATCGGTATTATGAACATTATGCTGGTGGCGGTAACCGAACGTACCCGTGAGATTGGGGTGCGTAAGGCACTGGGTGCTAGCGATGGCGATGTGCTCGGTCAGTTTGTGATGGAAGCAGTTGCGCTAAGCCTGGTAGGGAGTTTGATCGGGGTCATCGGCGCAATTGGGATCGTCTGGCTTATCAGCACGTTTAGCGGAATCAATACCGGTATCTCGTGGATCGGAATTATCCTGGCTTTGACATTTGCATCGGCTATCGGCGTTGGATTCGGCTACTATCCGGCGCGCCGGGCAGCGTTATTACCACCGATTGAAGCATTACGTTACGAGTAGGTGTTCAGCGTGCTGCACCCCCGCGCATCGTCCGGTGGTGACCAGCGCAATCGTAGCCACTTCCCCCTTCCTCTTCCCTTGTGGGAGAGGAAGGGGCCGGGGGAAGGTGAGGGGGCTATCTACTGGTTCTCATCGGTAACCAATTCGGTACCGGCTACCCACCCCTCTCGACCATCGGCAGTACGAATCTGCCACCACGGATAGCCGTCCTTCTCGTGAGGGCCGGCCAGTAATGTCAGTTTGGTACCGGGAGGTAGTCCATCGAGGACGGTTGACTCGAGACCGGGGGCACTGCGGAGACGTAGATTTTTACCACCCGCCTTCTGAACATACGCGGTACCGCCGATGTGTAGGCCATCAGTTGCCGGTGTGTCTGTTGCCAGTGTGCTTGTTGCCGGTGTACCAGGGCCAATCTTGAGGACACCGCTCGTACCAAAGGCGCCACTTACCGAACCGGTGATGCTCCCTGGTGCAGTTGTTGTTTCTCCGCCTGAAGTACTTGCGCTCTTACCACCACTTGAGGCACCGGTACCGGTTGCGGCTAGTTGATCTTTCAACCGTTTCAGCTCAGCTTCCATCTGCGCCATACGTGTTTCAGCATCGGCCAGCGCCTTACGCACCTTTTCGGCAGCAGCAGCATCCTGCTGTGCAGTTTCGAGCGCCTCTTGCAACCGCTTGATCTCTTGGGCCTGTCGCCCAATTTGATCGCTCATTGAGCGCATTGCCTCGCTAATCCCCTGATTCTTGTCCCCCTCGTCCTTCTTGCCACCGAAATTAATCATGTGAGGCTCCTTCCCTGTTTACGGTACCAGTACATGGTTCATTATAAGGCTTCGGCGATGATGAGAGTAGGATCAGCGTGATCAAAAACCTGGTCTTTTGATGCGGCTCGACAATAGCATCTCCATAATGGTCAGGGAAACGTTGGTGGATAACGCATGCGTCTCCCCGGCGGTTTCAGCGTCTGTGCTGTGGAGCACGCCTGGCGGCCCTCACCTTCCCCCTGGCCCCCTTCCTCTCCCATGCTGCGGGAGAGGAAGGGGGAGAGGACGGGGGGAGGGGGGGCTGCGCGCTGGGGTTCGGATACCACGTGCCCGCACCTACACAGACCTGCCACGCTGCGGGAGAGGACGGGGGGAGGGAGGGCTGAGAGAAAGAACGCTGAAAACCCCCTCACGTAAGCGTCGCATGAGAACGGTACGCGCCTGATGAAACGTTTTTGATCACCCTCTGAGAGATTGGCAACAGCGGCGTATGCAACAACTGCGATGAGGCAAGTATGCAGGATTAGGACGATCCCCAGACAATGGGTTAAAAAAGGGGGTAGCGCGATTTCAGGCATTGGACGGGGTATCGATAGGGGAGACGGGGCCGGAGGTGCAGCGGTGCTGCATCAGGCTCTGCTTCCATTCCCTGAGCGTGTCTCTGAATATTCCCTTGCTGACCAGGGATTGAAGGAATCATTAGCTTGCTGAAGTCAAGTTTTGGCATTTTACATAACTCAACTTTTTTCAGATGCGCTCAGAGGGCTGGCGGATCATTACAGGATCTCTGCGAAAAAGCTTAGTCTAGCGGAACGAAATCTGCCATACTAAGAGCCTATCCGGAATACTCTGTCGCAGAAGAAGATCGGTTGGGGCGCAGCGCCGCTGCGCCCGTACATCTATCAGGTTTCATCCGCTGTACTGTGAGATAATTATTTGGATAGGCACTAAAAACAATCCGCTTCTGTCACCCGATAGTTCGGTTCATTGTATAATCAAATATCTCATCACAATGTGTTTCGTGCAAAGGAGCCTTGTCATGGAACTCAACCTGCACTACTTCCCCTACCCTGGACGACGGATACCGGTAGTTGCCGAGCGTGGTGTGGTTGCCAGTAGCCATCCGCTGGCATCGCAGGCCGGTATGCAGATATTGCAGGCTGGCGGTAATGCGGTCGATGCCGCCATTGCTACTGCTGCGGCACTGACCGTTCTGGAACCGACTTCAAATGGTCTGGGTGGTGATGGCTTTGCGCTCATCTGGGCCGGTGATCAACTGTACGGTATCAACGGTTCGGGGGCAGCACCGGGCAGGTTGAGCGTTGATGCGTTGGCTGTCGCTAGCTATACCGAAATCCCCACCCATGGTTGGTGGCCGGTCACAGTACCGGGCGTCGTTAGATTGTGGGGTGATATGCACGATCGGTTTGGTCGGCTTCCCCTGGATCAGGTGCTGGCCCCGGCGATTACCTATGCTGCCGAAGGTGCACCAACTCCGCCGATGGTAGCATACTTCTGGGCACGCGGCGTAGAAGCGGCCCGCACCCGCCATGGCCCCGAATTTGCCGGTTTCTTACCAACTTTTAGCATCGATGGTCGTGCGCCGCGTCCTGGAGAACGCTTTGTCAGTCCTGGGCATGCCCGCACCTTACGCCTGATAGCCCGATATGGGGCTGATGTCTTCTACCAGGGTGAGATCGCTGAGGCGATTGATCGCTTTGCCCGTGAAACCGGTGGTCTGCTGCGTGCCGAGGATCTGGCTCACCATCGTTCTGAATGGGTAACGCCGATTAGTATGCAGTATCGCGGTTATACCGTTCACGAAATTCCGCCAAACGGTCAGGGTATCGCGGCGCTGATGGCCCTCGGTATTCTCGATCAGTTCGATCTTGTGCGCTATCCCCGTGACTCGGCTGCAGCGTTTCACTATCAGATCGAGGCGATGAAGCTAGCGTTTGCCGATACCTTCGCCTACGTAGCCGACCCGCGCAAGGCCGCTGTCCCGGTGGCCGATATGCTGAACCGTGAACGGTTAGCTGCTCGTTCTCACCTCATCGGTGAGCGCGCCAACACGTTCCAGCCCGACAATCTGCCACGTGGCGGAACCGTCTATTTCGCAACGGCTGATCGTGATGGTATGATGGTGAGCATGATTCAATCGACGTATATGGGGTTCGGTTCAGGGGTAGTGATCCCCGGCTACGGTATTGCGATGCACAATCGTGGTTGTGGTTTTGTGATGACACCCGGCCATCCGAATCAGGTTGCACCGGGCAAACGTCCATTTCATACCATTGTCCCCGGTTTTCTGAGTAAGGATGGCTTCCCTATCGGTCCCTTTGGCGTCATGGGGGCACATATGCAGCCGCAAGGTCACGTGCAGGTGATCGTTAACACGCTTGACTACGGCCTGCATCCTCAGGCAGCGCTCGATGCACCACGCTGGCGTTGGGAACGTGATGGAACTCTTCGGCTTGAGCTTGAAACACCCCGTCACGTTATCGAGGGGTTAGCAGCGCGTGGTCATCAAGTCGTGGTCGAGAGCGAATTAGGCGGTTTCGGGCGTGGTCAGATCATCTGGCGTCTGGCAAGTGGATGCTACGTAGCCGGTACCGAACCTCGTTGTGATGGATTGGCGATTGGTTGGTGACAGGTTCCATAGCAGGTGAGTACGTTATGACGATTAATCGCACATTGTTTGATCTTCTGTCGAATGGCGCCGACCGTGATGCGGCTTTGATTGCGCCGGGTGGTCCGGTCTGGAGCTTTGCCGATCTCCGTTCACAGGTACAACGCCTGGCCGAATGGCTCCAGAACCATGGACTAGGGCGTGGAGATCGGATCGCTATTGCGCTTGGCAACGGGCCGGCAATGGCAATCACCTTTCTGGCTGCGGCTACTGCCGCCACTGCTGCACCGCTCAACCCGAAATATCGACGTGATGAGTTTGCCTTTTACTACGAAGATACCAACGCTCGCGCCTTGATTGTAGCCCCCAACGAAGGTGAAGAGGCACGAGCAGCACTGCGTTCGGGCATGATGCTGATTGAAGCGTCATTTGATGCTCAACACCAGCTTGTGTTTGTCACCTCTGCTCAGGATGCTCCTGCTCGTCGTGATGGGCTGGCAACGCCTGACGACATCGCTATGATTCTGCACACCAGCGGGACGACCAGTCGCCCTAAGCGCGTACCCTTGCGTCACCGCAATCTGGTTGCCTCAACCGCAAATATTATTGCGACCTACCAGTTATGTGCTGCTGATCGATCACTCTGTGTGATGCCACTGTTCCACATTCACGGGATCGTTGCCTCGCTGCTCAGCCAATTGGCCGCTGGTGGTGCAGTTATCTGCCCACCTGGTTTCGATGGTCTCAAATTCTGGAGTTGGGTAGAGCAGGAACGACCAACCTGGTACTCGGCTGTACCAACAATGCACCAGGTCTTGCTGGCCCGCGCCAGCCGCAACTCGGCCATCATTGCCGCTCATCCGTTCCGCTTTATCCGCTCGTCGAGTGCACCATTGCCGCCGGTAGTAATGGAACAGATGGAACAGGTTTTTGCAGCGCCGGTCATTGAGAGTTATGGCATGACCGAAGCGGCCCACCAAATGACTTCAAATCCACTTCCGCCCGCCCGCCGAAAACCGGGGTCGGTAGGAATTGGATTTGGGGTAGAAGTGGCTATCATGGACGAAGAAGGCCACTTGCTGCCGGCAGGAACCAAAGGTGAGGTCGTGGTGCGCGGCCCAAATGTGATCGACGGTTACGAGAACAACCCCGAAGCAAATGCGGTGGCGTTCGTTAACGGCTGGTTCCGTACCGGTGATCAAGGGTATCTCGATGAAGATGGCTACCTGTGCCTCACCGGTCGTATCAAAGAGCTGATCAATCGTGGTGGTGAGAAGATTTCACCCCTCGAAATTGATGATGTGCTCTTGCGGCACCCGGCAGTTGCTGAAGCATTGGCCTTTGCCGTGCCTCATCCAACGCTTGGTGAAGAGGTGCACGCCGCTGTCGTGTTACGCGAGGGTATGAGTGTTGATGAGCGTGCATTGCGCGAACATTGCGCCCGTATGTTGGCCGATTTTAAAGTGCCACGGGCAATTCACATCCTGAGCGCGCTGCCACGGGGTGCTACCGGAAAGTTGCAACGCATAACGATGGCAAAGACGCTAGGGTTAGACAAGACAACAACTTGATCGGTGATGGATGTTTAAGAGGCAGGTTATGTCTTTCTATTGCGATAGTGGCTTGCTCCCTTTCCTTAGTTTTATGGATGGAAGGGGCAGAAAAAGGTGAGAACTGCCAGTTGTGCTCTGTACAGCCATGCGCTGGGCCACCGGTTCTGCTACCTGATCGGGCCGGCTTTCACTAGCGTATTGCTGGTGCGAAACAGGCGGTAGTCAGGAACCCTGTACCTTCCTCGAAAGAGTAGTGTATTGGTTTTAAATCCACTTCCCAACCGGAGACAGGAAACGGCATGATCCCGAAGCCAGAACTCGAACGCCGCCTTTCGCCATACCTGAGCTTTTCACGCTCAGAATGGGCAGCACTGCGTAACGGAACACCACTACCTCTTAGCGCAGACGAATTAGACTCATTGGTCAGCTTAAACGACAGCGTCTCGATGGAAGATGTTGCCGACATCTACCTGCCGCTGGTGCGGTTGCTCCAACTCTACTACGAAAACGCCTGTCACTTGTATCAGGCGACCAGCACCTTTCTTGGCTCGGCAACAGCGCGTGTGCCGTATGTCATTGGCATCGCGGGGAGTGTCGCGGTCGGTAAAAGCAGCACTGCCCGCATCTTGCAAGCCCTCCTTTCGCGTGGTCCTGGGCAACTCAAGGTTGATCTGGTCACAACTGATGGCTTTTTGTACCCTAATCGCGTCCTACAAGAACGGGGTATCATGCATCGGAAGGGGTTTCCCGAAAGCTACGATCGTCGGCGACTGTTACAGTTCATGGCCGACATCAAGTCGGGTTATGGGCCGGTAACGGCTCCGGTTTACTCGCACCTGATTTATG
This sequence comes from Chloroflexus sp. MS-CIW-1, assembly GCF_030444705.1. NCBI lineage: Bacteria > Bacillati > Chloroflexota > Chloroflexia > Chloroflexales > Chloroflexaceae > Chloroflexus > Chloroflexus sp. MS-CIW-1. Next base: position 191,844 of record NZ_JAUBWR010000001.1, on the reverse strand, counting down.
ATATAGTTCCTGACCAAGTTCAGGTGGTCGATCATCCCGATGTGTTGATCGTCGAGGGGTTGAACGTTTTGCAACGTGGCGCCAATACCAGGAGGGAACCACAACTTTATGTGTCGGATTTTTTTGATTTCGCGATCTACGTTGATGCGAATGAACATGATCTGGAACGATGGTATATTGAACGATTTTTACGGTTGCGCGAAACAGCATTTCGTGATCCCTCGTCGTACTTTCGCCGTTACGCCGAACTGAGCGAGAGTGAGGCTATTGCAACTGCACGTCGCATCTGGCGCGAGATCAATTATGTGAATCTCAAGCAAAATATCGAACCGACACGTTGGAGCGCCGATCTGATTCTGGTTAAGGGATCACGCCATGAGCTTGAACGAGTGTATCTACGGAAACTCTAGTACTTAGCGAGAGGACAGCGTATGCGTATCTGCATTGTTGGCGCTGGTGCAATCGGCGGCTGGCTCGGCGCCAAACTGATTCAGGCTGGCGCTGACGTAACATTAATTGCACGGGGTGCACATCTGGCAGCAATTATCGCTAATGGCTTAACCATCGAGTATAGTGATGGGCGTCGTGAGGTCGTATACCCGACACTGGCGACAGCCGATATGAACGTTGCCGGGCCACACGATCTGGTCATTGTTGCCGTCAAAGCGCAGGCGTTGCCGGCACTCGCAGCCCCGATGCGTGTGCTTTACGGCCCTGATACAGCCGTTGTCTACGCTCAGAACGGGATTCCCTGGTGGTATTTCTTTCGACACGGCGGTCCATACGAAGGTCATCGGATCGAGGCAGTTGACCCCGGCGGGGTTATTGCGGCCAATACCGAGATCGAACGGGTTATTGGCTGTGTCGTCTATCCAGCAGCCGCCATTGAACGCCCTGGCGTAATTCGACATATCGAGGGCAATCGCTTCGCTCTTGGCGAACCAGACGGTAGCCGCAGCGAGCGTGTTGTCCGTCTGAGTAAATTACTCGAGTCGGTCGGTTTGCGTGCGCCGGTCAAGACTGATATTCGTAATGAAATCTGGCTGAAGCTGTGGGGTAATCTCTCATTCAACCCGATCAGTGCCCTGACTCGTGCGACCATTGATCGGATTATTGCCGATCAGGGTACCTATGCTCTGACAGTAGCAATGATGGCCGAAGCACAGCAAGTGGCCGAAAAACTGGGTGTTCGTTTCCCTATTTCTATCGAGCGTCGTATCCGAATGGCGGAAGAGATCGGCGCTCACAAGACGTCAATGTTGCAGGATATAGAAGCAAAACGTCCAACCGAGATTGATGCACTGTTAGGGGCAGTTGTTGAGCTGGCCGAATTGACTGGAACGCCGACTCCCACCCTGCGAGCTATTTATGCCGTGACCTCACTGCTTGATCGGATCAACTGTGGACGATGAAGGTATCTCGTTGCCCGTCTCGGGTCTGGGTACGATGGTTGTTTCGGTCATACCCTAGACATCATTCTGTTGCGGACACCTGCACGATAATGCAGATGCCGGGAATATGTTACCGGCAGGCGAATACGCTGAAATCTATCCCTACAATGTGAGTGTTGATGCGCGTTCTAAACGGTTTCGCAATCTACCTGTGGCGAACTGAAGCGCGAGCCGACGAGTGTAAGCACAACCAACCGTTCGTCTTGAAACCGAACCATTCTGGCGCCGATGAGCATTCATACCGGTTGATAATACGATTTCTCGCAAAGGAGCATCCATGCATCTGCCAATCGTCAATCCTGTGTTGACACGAGAACTCTTTGGCCGCATTCGAGGGCGTAACGCATGGCTCATTCTAACCGGCTACCTGACCATCATCGGTGCGATTACCCTCTTGATTTATGCCGTATTTGTCAGTTCGGCTATTCCCAACGATCCGGAAACTTCGCTCAGAATTGGTAAAGGTATCTTTTTTACCGTCATGACTGTGTCGTTAATACAGGTGTGCTTTCTTTCGCCCTCGCTTACGGCTGGTGCGATTGTTGGCGAAAAAGAGCGACAAACGTATGATCTGTTACTCGCCTCACCGCTCTCACCACTTCAGATTGTTACCGGTAAAGTATTGGCGGCGATTGCCTTCGCTTTGTTGCTGATTATGGCCTCTCTGCCCATTGCTGGTCTGGCCCTGTTGTTTGGCGGCATTACCGGCCAGGAAGTCTTTATCGGCGTCGTTGGTCTGTTGATAACGGCAATTGCATACGCCGCCATCGGTATATTCTGGTCAACTGTAATGCGCTCAACGCTCGGTGCAACGGTGATGGCTCAGGGCACAGTGCTGGTTATTTTACTCCTGGTGCCATTCCTCTATTTCGTTATTTCATTACTGATCGGTGCTTTTGATGGTCCCCCGTCGCCTTTGTATATCTACATAATGGGTACATTCCTATGTCTGCATCCGTTCATTGCCTTGGGGATGACCGTCGGCGCCCTCGAAAGTGGGAATGGCCCGCTCTTGTGGCAGCTTTCTTCCAGCATTGGCGATTTGTTCGTGCCCTCACCCTGGCTGGTGTACTCGGTTCTGATGATTCTGGTGACGATCACCTGCTTGGCTCTTGCTTGGCAGCGCATACAGTCGGCTGAAGATGATAGCGGTAGCTAGCCTGTCTGTGGTGTGCTGAAGCAACTCGCCACAGCGATCACACTGTTCTATCATCGTTGCAGCGAGGAATAAAATCCGTTGCACGAGGTCAGTGTTCTCGTAGGAAGCCGCAGTGGAAACGGCTTGATTCGGTCCGCACCTATCTATGCTGGAAGAAGGTCATTTGCTGTCACGATAGCGGGGCGACCAGATTGGACGCCCCGACTAGCAATGATGGAACAGATTACGGAAACAGTTTCATCCGTATTCATTCACATCAACGCACAATGATCGCACTGGCCTCGCGGCCTTCCGGCGCAAAGGAGTAGTGTAACAGAATACCCGAATCAGTCACATCAGCCGGGGCGCTAAACCGGTAGATTGTGGTATTGAGAGATCCCCTTTCCGGTACTACCCCACTCCCGACGTCAACATCAAACCGCGGTGCGCCCAATACAGTGCTCATACCTTCGATCTTGCTTAGCTCAAAGCCGGTAAAGTAATTGTCGTAGGTATAGGCATCAACATTGATCTGCTGACCAAGGCTGGTAACACCGATCTGACTTCCGCACATCGTCAGGACAGTGTTCGCGCTGTTGGTAGCGTGGCTGGTGAAGAAGAAGGCGCTGTACGGACCAGCCAATGGGCCAACAAAGAAAGCATTCCGGCCATCAGCCGCAAATGCTCCCGATGGTAGACTCAATTCTGCTGTAAAGCCAACATAGTCGGGTGTCCCATCGCGGTCGGTATCGAAGAGCAGGTCTATCTCCACCGGATAGTTTGAATGAGTGATTCGCTGGTGGGTAGTCACTGCAAACTGAACGATCGGGCTATTTGCCGGGCAGAAACCTGGGATACTGAAAGCTCGCACACCAACGTAGCGCAAATCCATTGGCGGCATTTGTATGCCGGCGCCAGGTGATGCTGTCACAAACGGATTTTCACCGATTAGCGTAAACGGATCGACACTCACCGGATTAGCGCCGGTGTTGGTTAAGCGGGCAGTGGCGGGGCTGGTTGTGGTAGCGCGCACTGAAGTTGGTGCACTAACGGTTCCCGCTGCACGTGGTATGACATGCCATGGCATGGTTAAGTCGTTGGTCGTACCTGCCGCATCAAGCACCAGGTAGCCATCATATTCAACGTCAGTTAGTGCCGCTCCGTTCCCGCCATTTGTTCCTGAATTCAAGACCCAGGTTGGTAGTTTCGTTGGATCGATACGCAGGGTCAGGGTAAAGGTACGCCGACTACGTGGTGGTACCGTAATTGTAGAAACAGAGGTACTCGGTGTCACTGCTCCACTGGCTGCATCGTTGCTATAGCGGAACGTGGGCGTGATGGTGTAGGTGAGAGGTGTATCACCATAGTTACGGACAACAATCGTCCGGCGCAGCGTTGTCGGATTACGTGTCGCATCAACTAATCCAAACGAAATCGTTGCCGCTCCATTTGAAAGCTCCCAGGCGCTGGCCTGCGCGGCAATTGCCCGGTTAATGCGTACTTCGCCACCGCCAATGCGTGTGATAGGAGCCAGCGCTGGGCCGAGGAAGGCCGGTGGACCGTTGTAGATATTCGTTTCAGCAGTGTTGATCAAGCGCGCTTTCAATTCCCACGGTGAGAGGCTCCAGTTCGACGCATTGTACAGTAGTGCAGCCGCTCCGGCCACCATTGGGGCTGCACCGGAAGTACCACCAAACGGCGCCACCCCAGTACCACTACCGGCTACTGCCGAAATGGATGCACCCGGAGCGCCGATTTCGGGCTTAATGATTTGACCGTACATAATCTGATTGCCGTAGGTCATCTGCCCTAACGTTGGCCCACGTGACGAGGTACCAACCACACTGCCGGCATTACTGAACGGCGTATCAAAACCAATCGTAGTAGTATTTCCCGTGCGCGCTTTAAGCGTATTGCCAGCAGCCTGTGTAATTGAGAGTACCGGTACGGTAGGTGTACCACCGCCAAAGCCAAAAACAGGCGGTACTGCACCGGCAACGTTGTTAGCTACAATCACTGCCACTGCACCAGCGGCAGCACCGTTTGAGCCCTTGATACTGATCGCACAGACACCCCGATCAACCAACAGGATTTGCCCGGTCAATGAACCAGGTGAATACGCTGTACAGCCGAGCGCGTTTCCCAATGCCTGACCGTATACCAGTGTTCCACTTACGGGCGTATTGGGAATCGGTGCCCACGGTTGGGCTACTCCGTAGACTGTCGTACTAAGGACGGTAATCGGGTACGAGGCATCGCTCGGCACAGCCGTCTGTGCTACCGAGAGGGCGGTTCGAGCGCCGGCCGGGGTACCGGTAATGTACGGACGATCCGCACTATTGCCGGCTGAAGCGACGACTAGGATGCCAAGCGGTTGCAGATTATCAACCGCAATGGCGGAATCATCGTCATAGTTTTGCCCATACGCAGCCCCAAGCGACATGTTCACAATGTGCATCCGATCATCGGTTACCCCGTCACCGTTAGGATCGGCAACCCAATCGAGACCTTGCAAGATGGCAACCCCGCTGCACGATGAAGATACCGCTGAACAGACCTTCACCGCAAAAAGATCAACTTCTGGTGCAACTCCTTGCTCACCACCGATAATGTCGGCGACATGGGTACCGTGACCGCCAGCACACGTGCCGCTGCTCAATCCAGGCGCGCCACAATCAATCGGATCAGGATCAGGCATCAGGGGCCCATTTGGCCAGACTTCGCCAACAAAGTCGTAACCGCCCTTCACGCGATCGGTTGGAAACAGTCCATCGAGAGTCTTGTTACGTGGATCGGCAGGGCTTGTCCCGTAGGCTGCCTGATAGGCTGCCAGCGTCCCAGGGCCACCAAACGCGGCATGTGTATAGTCAATACCGCTATCGAGTACAGCCACCCGTACACCTTTGCCCCGATAACCAGCAGCTTGCACCTCAGGTGTAGCCCCGATGTATGGTACCGTCTCCATCGGTGGTTGCGTTTCCCGTTCGTAATTCACGACTGGATTAATACGCACCACTTCAGTGTCACGAGCCAGCGCCGGTAACGCTGTACCATCAACCTCAACAATAACCGCATTCAATGCCACTCGCAACCGGGCCAGTTCGTTCAGGGTCGGATCGATAGCCCGTAAGCGCGCCAATACGCGCTCTTGCTGCTGGGTAATGCGTTGGAGCTGTGCCGCTTGCGCAGCCCCCTCAGGTACACGTGCCGTCGGATTTTCGCTCAAGCGAATGACAACCTCTTGCCGACCGCTAGCCCCAATGAGACTGGGAGAAAGGACGAGAGACCGGCCTTCAAGCATCGCCGGTTCTTCCAGACGTAGAGCTTCAATGTTTGGTAGCGGACGTGGCGGTTGTGCAGCGGATGGGGCAACGAGAGCTACGGTAAGGCCAATGCTTATGATCATCGCAAATAGATGACGTTTTGTGATCGATCTCATACACTCCTCAGCTTGTCAATGATACTACCAAACGAACAGGCTATCACACTGGTTGGTGCAACAAACGCTGATCACTACTTTGTGAGTTGCGAATTCCTCCTTTTCTAGGACGTGCGTAATCCTCCAAAATGCTGACGCATGGGTGAGATGAGTGTTCAGAATAGCGCACAGCAACACGTCAGAGTGTTGGATGCACTCTGCACACTCAGCAGCAACGTCGCTGGCAAGATAAGCTGAGGTGAGATGGAGATTTGCAGGCAAAAGGGTAAACTGATTAAACGTATTTGTCAAGCAGAATTTTCTGATCAACAATTAAAAATTCTTCATCTGAGTCATTGCTGCGATGACGTTTTGTTTATCTTTCCTTTACGGAATGCAGAAGCAATCACTGTAGAGACTGCACTGATACATCGTCGTTTTGGCAAGAAATAAAACCTGCCGTGCGGCGGTCAGTACAATTGGATACGGGTTTGTCTGCTGCCAGGGGAAGCCTGGACCTTGCCTAGCCTGCCCTACCCAGTAGAGGCGGACTCACGATCCGGCACTGGGAGAGTAGTGAACCAGAGGTTTTCAAAGTTTTCAGTACTCGTACTGCGAAGTGTGCCTCGTTTTCACTACCCGACAGTGGTGAGGTGAGGAGTGAGGGGCAGAGTAAAGAGAAAAGAGAGGACGAGTGAGCGGAAGAGGCGAGCGCCTAATCTGTTCGCAGCTTCTCATTCCGCTGGTGCTTTGCACCCAACCCCCTGTAGTATCACTGCATCACGCTCGTCAGCACATTGGAGGGACACCCCCCGCTGGCGGGGAGCAGGGTGGTGTGCTGAAATGCCAATCGATGGCTGCCAGTTGCATCCTGCACAATGCGGGCCGGAGGCCCGCGCTCCTAGGTAAAGAGGGGGAAAGATGGTCAGCTCGTTCCGATGGTGCTTTGCACCTAATCCCCTGTAGTGTCACTGCATCACGCTCGTCAGCGCATTGGAGGGACACCCCCCGCTGGTGGGGAGCGGGGTGGTGTGCTGAAATGCCAATCGATGGCTGCCAGTTGCATCCTGCACAATGCGGGCCGGAGGCCCGCGCTCCTAGGTAAAGAGGGGGAAAGACGGTCATTGGTGATCACGACCAAAACCTTAAAACGTTGAAAATCGTCAAAGGTTGAACTCACACCTTTCTCATTGTGGGCAAGTTGCGGTATACTACCAACAACACTACTCACCGCGGAGGTCCTCAGTGTCTGCCATTGATACGTTGTCAGTTGTCATTTCTGCTAGCGACGGCGCCCATCTCGAACGAGCGGTTATGGCTGCGCATATTGCCGCAACCCGGTATAGCCGTCACCACGAAATTATTATCGCCGCTGGCCCGACGGCATCTGCCGTCGCTACTCGCCTGGCTACGACCCGGCCACTCGTATATGCCACGTATCATTCTCAGCCACGTCGTGCCGCCTACTTGCTGCGCGATGCATGTTCACTGACAAGCAGTGATATAATTCTGGCGTTTGAAGCAACTGCCCCACCATCAACCCTGGCGCTCGAACGTCTGCTGGCAGCGTATACTGGTCAGGATGTCCTGGTTGGAATGCGGACACCGGCGCCGACCCATCCGTTGCAACGAACACACGCAGCTCTTATTCGTCGCATCCTGGTTAGCGATCAGGTTGATCCACTTCTGCCACTGGCACTCTTCCGGGCTGACCTGACCGATCTCCTCCCTGGTGATGGTGAATTAGCGCCGCCCCTTGCTCACTTGTACGCTATCGCTCGTCGCCGTCAGTATGTGACGGCTCAGATTGCCCTTCCTGCGCAGAGCGCTGGTGCCTATCGCACTGGAATCGCTGATCTGGCTGCATTACTGGGCCACGGTCCGGCTCGTGGTGCGCCGCCAGCGCTGGGGGTGCTGGCGGTTGTTGGCAGTCTCTGGTTGTTGTTACGCCGACGACGCTAAGTGCAACACATGGGTGTTGTCCTTCGTCTTCTATACTAGATGTAAGAGGAGTAAGACAAGGAGCAAACGTATGAGTCAACCTGAACAACAGCCCGATCAGTCGCCTGATCTCGGTGCAGAGCTTCGTGAGCTGGGTCAGCGCATCGAAACTGCTTTGCGGAGTGCCCTTGAAAGCGAGCGCGCTCGGCAAGTGCAACACGAACTGCTCAGTGGGTTGCGCACACTTGGCGAACAGGTGCAAACGGCAGTCAAGACGATTGCGGAACATCCGCGTGTGCACGAGCTGGCCGAACGTGGTCAACAAACGCTACATCAACTCCAGCAGAGCCAGGCGGCCCAAGAACTTCAACAAACGCTGGCCCGCGGGATTGCCCAGCTTAATGAACAACTGGCTGAGTTTATTAAGCAAATGCAATCACCGCCACCCGCTACCGGTGAGACGACTCGGCTCGATAAGGATGAATCTTGAGCTTCATCGGTTATCGCTGACCGCGTTTTCTCATCAAAAGGCTTGATCATGTGTGGACGGTACACGCTTGCGGTTTCGCCTGGAAAGCTATCAGATCGTTTTGCAGTCGAACCGCCATTTGATCTGAAACCGCGCTACAATATCGCCCCTACACAGGCAGTTGTCGCTGTGCGTGAGATCGACGGCCATCGCGAACTCGTTTCATTACGTTGGGGATTGATACCGGCGTGGGCAAAAGATGCCAGTATCGGTAATCGTTTGATCAATGCGCGGAGTGAAACGATCCTTGAAAAGCCGTCGTTTCGGACGGCTTTTCAGCGGCGGCGTTGTTTGATCCCTGCCTCGGGCTTTTACGAATGGCAAACACTGCCAGATGGTAAACAACCTTTTTACTTTACCCCTAGTGATGATGCTCTGATAGCATTTGCCGGTGTGTGGGAGCAGTGGCGTGCGCCTGATGGCTCGCTCATAGAGAGTTGCACAATTTTGACCACTAAGGCCAATGAAGTGGTGGCGCCAATTCACGACCGCATGCCGGTTATTGTGCCACCCGATCTCGATGCAGTCTGGTTGTATCCGACAAGTGATATTCAGCAGCTCTATAAACTTTGTCTTGCGCCGCCACCGATTGCGTTACGATGTTATCCGGTTAGCAAGGCCGTTAATCAGGTACGTAACGATAGTGAGGTATTGATACAGCCACAGGCGCAGTGAGCGTCTTTCCCTTTCTCCTATATTGTGGTAGCCGTAAAACGGTCTATTCTTCATCTTCACCGCTGCCCGACTGAATCTGCTGCGGAGTCTCAATCCAGCCACGACGCAGTGCGAGGATCACCGCCTGGGTTCGGTCATTGAGTGACAGTTTACGGAGAATTGATGAAATATGGTTTTTTACTGTCTGCGTACTGATCCCTAGCTCATCAGCGATCTCTTTGTTGCTATGCCCGGCAGCAATGCGTTCAAGCACTTCGATCTCACGTTCACTCAGGGGGGTAAAGACCTGTAAACTGGGATCACCGCCTACTGTCTGCACTTGCGGCAAATTACGAAACTGCGACAGGATTCGGCTTGCAACACGCGGTTCTTCCAGCAAAACATCGTTGATCACGTATTCACCGTAGGCCACCCGCCGCAGCGTTTCGGCGAGTGCTGCTGGTTTAATATCTTTTGAACGGTACGCTGCTGCACCGGCGCGCAGCGCATTAAACGCTGCTTCATCACTCTCGTGCATACTCAACATTACTACGGCGATGCTGGGGTACTGGCGACGAATCTGGCGTGTTAGCTCTAAACCACTCATGCCGGGCAAGTTCAGGTCAACAAGCATCACATTCGGTTCGTGACCGGCATCAACCTGTGCCAGCCAATGTAATGCTTCTTCACCATTCGCCGCCTCGCCAACAATCTGGATGTCCGGTTCGTTTGCCAGCGCCCACCGTACTCCCTGGCGAAACAGTGGATGATCATCAACAACCAGTAGTCTTACGGTTGAATTGACCATGGCGGTGGTTCCTTTCCTTGATTGCGCAGCCATGCGTGATATGCCTGTTCTGGGTCGATAGGAGGTTGTATACCGGCAACCTGTAACAACCTGGCTACTGCTGGTAACGGTAATCCTACTACATTGGTGTAGCTACCGTCGATGGCAGCAATCAGTGCAGCACCGCCACTTTGCAGGCCATATCCGCCAGCCTTATCGAGCGATTCGCCTGATGCAACATACGCGGCAATTTCATCCTCGGATAAAGAACGCATCGTGACCCGGCTGACCACCAGATCAAATAGCACCCGTCGTTGATCGTAGATGAACCCCTCAGTCCCCATATCGGGATGCATTACGATGCACAGACCGGTAAGAACGGTATGGGTACGACCGGCCAGCCGACGAAGCATCGCTATCGCATGATCTTGATTCTGTGGCTTACCCAAAACTGTTCCATCAATTGCAACTTCGGTATCGGCAGCCAAAACGATTGCATCAGGGTGTTGTTGACTGACATCAGCAGCTTTACGCCAGGCAACCAGGGTTGGATGCGCTTCCAATGGCAACGCAAGCGGTAACGCCGGTAGATGTTCGACCAAGTCAGGCGGTGGTGGCGCCGGATAGTCTTCAACCTGACTGACCAGACAGGTATACGAAACCCCAAGTTGGCCGAGTAATTCACGTCGGCGTGGCGACGCTGAAGCCAGGATGAGCGAACGCATAACCCTCCTGTTGTGACGTTCTATGACGACCTCAATCATAGCATGGCCGATAGTGACGCGCAAGACAAACACTTACAAAAATACCCTGCTATAAATCAGGAAGTTTTTCGGTTGACAGTCGCAAACACAACGAGTATAATCCCGCCTAACGATGTACAGTCTCTTCAACAATCGGTAGTTGTCGTTGCACCACGCCTCACGCTATTCAGTCCGCAAAAAGCAGGTTTGTATTATCTCAACATCTAAATTGATAGTGCAACCGGATAAGCGGCATGTAGATTCTGGAAAGGAGGTGCGCGGCAAAGAGTAAACGCAATGGCGCGGTTCGACTACCGTAGCGAAAAGAGGCTGGAAATCGTTGGTTTTATTGCCCTCAGATATTTAAGGAGGACACACACAGATGGTTAGCTTTACCAAACGCGCTGTTGCCATTATGATGGTGATGGCAATGGTTATTCCCATTCTGGCCGCATGTGGTACTGCACAACCGCAGGTGATCCGCGAGACGGTTGTTGTGGTGCAGACGGCCGAGCCAGTCCGTGAAACGGTTGTTGAGACGGTCGTAGTCACTGAGGCGGTTGCTCCAGAGCCGTACACCACACCACACCCGATTTTGAGTGACATCCGTGTGCGCCAGGCAATTGCCTACTGCACCAATCGCCCAGAGCTGATCGCTTCGGTTTACCCCTATCTCACGCCTGAGCAGCAGCAGGAACTGCTGATGGACACCTTCCTGCCGAAGGCGCACTGGGCAGCAGCCAAGGAGAACATTACCGTTTATCCGTTCGATCCAGAGAAGGGGAAGCAACTGCTCGAGGAAGCAGGCTGGACTGGATCACCGATCCGCAGCAATGCTAACGGTGAACCGCTGTCGTTGAGCTTTACGACAACTAATGCCCAGTTCCGGCAGACCTGGTCGGCTGTCTTTATTCGCCAGATGCAGGCATGTGGTATCCAGATTATTCCAACGTATGCGCCAGCCTCATGGTGGTTCGGCAGCAGCACCGGTTTGCGGCGCCGCGATTTCGAGCTGGGCGCCTTCGCTTGGGTTGGTCAGGCCGATCCCGGTGGTCAGACGCTCTACGCCTGTAATCAGATTCCGCTCCCCTCGAATAACTGGGAGGGTCAAAACTATATGGGTTGGTGCAACGAGCGGGCCAGCCGGGCGATTATTGCTGCCAACAATACCCTTGATCGGGCCGAGCGTATTCGCCAGTACGCCATCGTGCAGGAGGAATTCACCAAAGATATGGTGAGCCTGCCGCTCTTCAATCGGCTAGAGGCGTATGCTGCGACTAACCGACTCAAGAACTTCAAGCCAAACCCAACTGAGTACTACACGGCGAACGCCGATGAGTGGGAGTTGACCGAAGGTGACACGATCGTGTTAGGCTTCACCCAGGAGCCGCAGACAATGTGGAGCCTGATCGAGAGTGCTGCTGTACAGCGGGTTGCTTCGAACCTGCTCGGTGTTCCGGCAACGACCAGCTATGACTACGACTACCAGCCGGTGGGTCTGGATGGTCTCTCAACCATCGAAAGTGGCCGCGCTACCAATGTTGATGTCGAAGTTAAGGAAGGCGACATCGTCTGGAATACCGATGGTGAGGCAGTCCCGCTGGCGCCGGGTGTCGAGATTACCACTGCCGATGGTGAGACGATCACCTATCAGGGTGGTACGGTCAAGATGAAGCAATTGACCGTCACCGACAAGTGGATTTCGGGCATCAAGTGGGAAGATGGTGAGCCGTTGAAGAAGGCCGATTTCGAGCTGGCTTACAAGATCAACTGTGATCCGGATTCAGGTGCTACGTCGCTCACCTACTGCAACTCGATCAAGAGCATTGACTTCAAGAGCGATACCGAGTACACTGTTACCTTCCACCCTGGTGTGCAGTGGCCGACCTACTTCGCTGGCGCTGGTCTCGGAGCCTATCCGTCGCATCAGGTCTTGAGCGATGGCCGCAAGCTGGCTGATGTACCGGCAGCCGAGTGGCAGACCTTGCCCGAGATCATCGAGCGTCCGCTGAGCAATGGCCCCTACATCCTCAAGGAGTGGGTCAAGGGTCAGAGCATGACCTTCGAGGCGAACCCCAACTACTACAAGGGTGAGGTTAAGGTCAAGAAGGTGATCATTAAGTTCATCGCCGACACCAACCAGGCTGTGGCTCAGTTGCTAACTGGTGAAGTTGATGTACTGGGTAGTGAGACACTGGGCGCCGGTTCTGAAGTGCAAACCGTGATTGAGGCAGGTAAGGAAGGCAAGATTCAGGCCTTCGTGGTTGCCAGCCCGACCTGGGAGCACATTGATATGAACCTCTTCACCAAGTAATCGTTACCAGAACGGAAACAAGATGGCGGTGGGCAGTGTTGTTGCCCATCGCCATGCTATCTGTACTACAATAGTAATCCACGTCGGTAGACGTGACGGGTTTATGGCTACATCTAAGGAGCACTCCTATGGCAGGTTATCTTGCCCGTCGCTTCTTACAAATGTTACTCGTGGCATTAATTGCCGCCATCTGTTCGTATGGTATGTTGTACCTGGTTCCCGGCGGGCCGATTGATCAGTTGCTGGCAGAGCGGCAAAATACCGGTCAAAATCGAATTACAGAAGACGATATTCGCCGCTTTCGTGAGCGTTTTGAATTGGATATCTATTTACCATTTCGTTTTACCCGTTGGCTCATCGGCTGGCCAGCCGGGCCGTTACCCGGTGGAATCGGCGCTGACTGGCAGGTGGGTTGTGCCGTCCCAGGGCAGGTACGACTGCGTTACCCTGATGGTCGGGTGGAGGTCGTAGAAGAGGGCTGTGAAGTGCCAGTGACGATGACCGATCTCGTCGGTCGGAAGGTAAGTCGCGGCATTGTCTTCGGCGATTTTGGTATCTCGCAAGTGATGCTCCGTGGCCGTCCGGTCACTGACTTGATTATGACCCGTCTGCCGTACACGCTCTATTTAATGGGTGCTTCAATTTTCCTGTCGATCCTGATAGCGGTACCAATTGGGGTCTATTCGGCGGTCAGGCAGTATTCGCGCTTCGATTATGTGATGACAACGGTCGCCTTTATCGGCGCCTCACTCCCCAGCTTTGTCTTCGGTATCTTCGCTATTCTGCTCTTCTCAGTCCTGGCTAAAAATGCTGGGCTGCCATATCTCCCACCTGGCGATGCGGTTGGGGTCCGTGATTACACGATACCCTGGATCGGAACCGTCCAGGCCGGATCGTTCCTCGACCGGTTTCTGCGCTTCCTGATGCCGTGCGGCGTCCTGACGTTTATCAATATCGCTGGTTGGAGCCGTTTTGTGCGCGGAAGTATGCTTGAAGTGCTGAGCCTTGATTATGTGCGTACTGCACGGGCCAAAGGTGTCGCCGAACGAGTGGTTATTCTCAAGCATGCCCTGCGTAATTCGTTGATCCCCTTTGTAACCCTGTTGGCCGGTATCCTGGTTGCGCTCTTCAGCGGTGCATTGATTACCGAGACGGTGTTTAATTGGCCGGGTATTGGTCGCTTGTTTATTGATGCTCTTGGTCGTAATGATTATAATGTGGTAATGGCATTACTGATTATCAATGTTGTGTTATTGCTGATCGGGATTCTCATTACTGATATTCTGTACACGATTGTCGATCCGCGGATTCGACTAACGTAAATCGGTATTGCGACTGACAAAGGTGTTAGTCGTAGGTCAATCAATTCAAGGAGAGCTTTGATGACCACTAGCACGACTGCCGTGCCGCTTGAAGAGGTCGTCCCTCAGCGATCGGAAGGGCAATGGGCGATAGTTTTTCGTCGTTTTCGACGGCATCGGCTGGCAATGTTTTGTATTGGCATATTGGCGCTATTGCTGCTCTTATCGGCGGCAACGCCGCTTATCGCACCTTACGAACGCGATCAACCAAACCTGACTGGGCGCTTTCTGACACCACTGGGGGTTGATGCGGATGGTGGCTTTCACCTGCTGGGCACCGATCACCTTGGCCGCGATTACGCAACGCGATTGCTGTACGCTTCGCGGGTGTCACTCGGTACGGCGTTTATCGCGACTCTGATCTCTTCAACCATTGGCATCTTGCTGGGCATGCTGGCAGGATATTTTGGTGGATGGGTTGATACAATTATCAGTCGTACCCTCGAAATTGTTGCAACCTTCCCTACGCTCCTCCTCCTGCTGATTCTGGCATCAATTCTGGTACAGAACATCAACGCTGTACCGTTACCGTCCTGGGGGGCTTCACTGCTGGCGTTCATCTTTGCCGTTTCAGAGCGTGAAGCCCGCATCATTTTTGCGGTGATCCTGGTATTGGCCTTCTTTGGCTGGACGGGAACCGCTCGTTTAATGCGCGGAATGGTGCTCTCGGTACGCGAAAATGTCTACATCGAGTCGGCGCGTGCGCTGGGCGCCAGCAATGCGCGTATTCTGTTTCGGCATGTCTTTCCCAATGCCTTACCGCCGATGATTGTCGATTTCACGTTGGGCGTTAATGGTACGCTGGTTGCCGAATCGGCGTTGAGTTTCCTCGGTTTCGGCATTCAGGACCCAACACCAACCTGGGGGAATATGCTCGGCTACGCCCAAAGTTATATGTTTCAGTATCCATGGATGCCGCTTATCCCGGCAATGCCGATCCTGATTGCCTCAATCGCGATTAACTACATTGGTGATGGTTTGCGTGATGCGCTTGATCCGCGTCAGCGTGGCTGAAAAAGAGGCTCGTAGTTCCTTTTGCTCTCTAGGATCGCTGAGGGCATGAACGCTTGAGATATAAAGATACGGAGTAACTGTGGCAACTGTATCTCGTGTCGTAACCGGTGCAGAACGTTCGGTTGCCCGTCGTGGCGCTGAGTTACTGCGTGTAGAAGGGTTAAAAACCTACTTTTTCACTGAAGAAGGCGTGGTGCAGGCGGTGGATGGGGTCGATTTTACCCTCCACCGTGGTGAAACGCTCGGGATTGTCGGTGAGTCGGGGTCGGGTAAGAGCGTAACCTCGCTGTCAATCATGCGCCTGGTCAGCCCGCCTGGCCGTATTGTCGAGGGGAAGATCATTTTTGATGGGATCGATTTGCTTACCCTCGATTCTGAATCGATGCGCAAGATTCGCGGTGATCGGATCGCGATGATTTTTCAACAGCCAACGACTGCGCTGAATCCGGTATTCCGGGTTGGCGATCAAATTATCGAGACACTGGAGATTCATCAGGGATTGAAGGGTGAAGAGGCGCAGAAACGCTGTATTGAACTCCTTTCAATGGTCGGTTTACCCGATCCTCAGCGTCGGATGCGTCAGTATCCCCATGAATTGTCCGGTGGCCAATGTCAGCGGGTGATGATTGCCATGGCTTTGGCGTGTAATCCAGAGCTTTTGATCGCCGATGAACCGACAACTGCGCTGGATGTGACGATTCAGGCCCAGATTCTTGATCTGATGCGCGAGTTGCGCGAAAAGATTGACACGGCCATTATGTTGATCACGCATGATATGGGGGTGATCGCCGAAATGGCTGATAGTGTGGTCGTGATGTATGCCGGTCAGGTCGTTGAATATGCCGATGTCCGGTCGCTCTTTAGCGATCCAAAGCACCCCTATACACGCGGTTTGCTCAATTCTATGCCGGTACTTGGCGATACCCGCGAAGAATTGGAAGTTATCCCCGGCACAGTTCCCAGTTTGATCAATCCACCAAAGGGGTGTCGGTTTGCTTCACGTTGTAGCAAACGCTTCGAGAAGTGTGATCAGCCCCCACCGATGATCGAGCTAGGAACACAGCGGCGAGTGCGGTGCTGGCTGTATGAGGAATGAAGCGGGATGCGCGTTACAGCCTGGTAGTGCTCTTGCCGGCTTCTGATCGTAGAAAGTGTGATCAAAACAGCTTGCAGACGTTCGCCAGGCGTGATGATACGGTGATCTGGTAGGGTAGCATCCCCTCGTCCTACGGGTTTCCGTCTGTAGGAAAGCAACATCTGTCGCGTCCTGCAAAGCTGTTTTTACGATAAGTTCATGGAGTGAACGAATGGCGTCAATCTCATCGATCGATGACCCCTTACTTGAGGTTCGTAATCTCAAAAAGTATTTCCCGATTAAAGGTGGTTTTTTGCGCCGCACCGTTGCTGAGGTACGGGCAGTTGATGATGTCAGTTTCACCATTAAACGAGGTGAAACGTTAGGGCTGGTCGGCGAGAGTGGGTGTGGAAAGACCACGACTGGTCGCACGATCCTCCGTCTGGAACGGGCAACCGCTGGCGAAGTTGTGTTTGAGGGTCAGGACGTCATGCGGGCCAGTGGTCGCACCTTGAAGGCCCTGCGGCGCGATATGCAAATTATCTTTCAAGACCCTTATGCCTCACTTGATCCCCGCATTACCATCGGGGAAAGTGTGGCCGAAGGGTTAGTGATCCACGGGATCGGAACGCCGGCCGAACGGCGTGAGCGGGTGCGCGAGGTGCTGGCAAAGGTCGGTTTGAGCGCCTCGCACATGACACGCTTCCCCCACGAATTTTCCGGTGGTCAACGGCAACGAATTGGGATTGCTCGCGCTTTGATCATGGAGCCGAAACTGATTGTTTGTGATGAGCCGGTTTCTGCTCTCGATGTGTCGATTCAGTCGCAGGTGCTTAATCTCCTGCGTTCGCTGCAACGCGAGTTTGGTTTGACCTATCTTTTCATTGCGCATAACCTGGCAGTGGTGGAACACATCTCAGATCGGGTCGGTGTGATGTATCTGGGCAAGATGGTCGAACTGGCAACCAGTGAGGAGCTGTTCCGGGAACCACTCCACCCGTATACCAAAGCGTTAATTTCGGCTATTCCCAATCCTAATCCGTTTGCCAAACGGGAACGGATTGTATTGCAGGGTGATGTTCCCAGTCCTATTAATCCACCAAGCGGCTGTCGTTTCCATCCACGTTGCTGGATTGCCCGGTCTATCTGCAAGGAGCAGGAACCGGTCTTTGAAGAGAAACGCAAAGGGCATTGGGTAGCCTGCCATTTTGCCGGTCAGTTTTGATAAAATGAACCCCTTGCTGAGCTGATCAACCCTTCTCTGCACCAGCATAGTGTGCAGAAGGAAGTAATACCAGGCAAATATGAAACGGTTGTGAAGCCAATGTGCCATCGGTGAGCTGGTTGTCTGGAAGGCATGTGCGGTGAGTGGCTGATACCTTTCGCCTTCTTCCTGGCCCTCTGTCGCTCCTCTACCAGGAGCAACAAAGGGAAGTAGAAAGCGATGGATGACACACTAGTTGCACATTATCAGTACGCTCTGATGGATGATAAGAAACCCGCTCCTCGCGATCCAGCACGCCAGGAGCGGGTAGAATCACCTGGTGACACGTTGGTACAAGTTGATGGAAGGGATACCGCGTCGTTGCGCTCGTAAGCTCTACAATGTCCTGCTGAGGTCGCAATGATCCGCATGCTGCATCTGGCCGATCTGCATCTTGGGATAGAGAACTACGGTACTATCGACCCACGGCGTGGCCTACATTCGCGTCTGCTCGATTATCTTGAACGTCTTGATGAAGCAATCACCATTGGTCTAGATCACCAGATCGATATCTGTCTTATTGCTGGTGACGTATACAAAAATCGTTCTCCCAATCCGACGGTACAACGTGAGTTTGCCAGTCGCATTCGTCGTCTCCGCGAAGCAGGTGTCGCAGTTGTCATTTTGACCGGAAACCACGACATCTCACCGGCGCAAGGGCGTGCCCATTCGGTCGAAATCTTTGCGACGCTGGCGTTAGAAGGGATAACAGTAGCCGATCGCCTGCGGCTGCATCGGATTGATACTCGTCATGGGCAGATACAACTGATTGCTGTACCGTGGGTAACCCGTCAGATGTTGTTAACCCGTGAAGAGATGGCAGGTGCATCATTTGCATCGGTAGAATACGAATTACGACGGCGAATCGAACAGTTTATTGAACGTTCCGTCGAGGCGCTTGATCCCGACATCCCAACCGTTCTCGCATTCCACGGTACCGTTGAAGGCGCCCAACTCGGTACCGAGCGGGCTATGATCCTGGGGCAAGACCTGAGCTTGCCCCGTTCGGTGTTGGCTCAACCTGGCGTTGATTACGTGGCGTTAGGTCATATCCATCGCCACCAGTGTCTTGGTGAACGGCCACCAATGGTCTATCCCGGTAGTATCGAGCGCGTCGATTTTGGCGAGCGTGATGATCCAAAAGGATGTGTCCTGGTTGAACTGGTACGCGGTCAGACACGCTGGCAATTCGTACCCCTGGCCGCCCGTCCATTTGTCAGTATCGAGCATGATCTGCGGCGGAGCAGTGATCCGGTGCACGCACTACGTACATTCATCGAGCGTCACGATCTGCGTGACGCCGTTGTGCGTGTCCAGGTTCGATTGTCACGGGAACAGGCAGCTTTGCTGAAGGAAGAACAGGTACGTGAGTGGTTGCGTGCTGCGCGGGCTGGGGTCATCGCTACAATTGTGTTCGATGTCGAACGACCCGCCCGCCAGCGCTTTGCCGGTGTTGCCGAGGAACTGAGCAACGGTCTGACACCGTTACGGGCGCTGGAGCTGTACCTTAAGAGCAAACAGGTACCACCAGAGCGGATTGAGCAGTTACTGGCAGCGGCAAATGAGCTTATTGATAACCGCGAGTAATCGTGGTAGCGCGGAGCATAGCAGATTCTAGGGATTGTGTCTGAATTCATATCTGCTCTGATTGCCACGCTGTGAAATCTCATCAGGCGAGTAAGGTTGAGAAGCCTTATATTCCTATCGCTCGACGGACGGGTGGGTGAACGAAGTGTCTTTGCCCACCCAATTTGATTGTCGCTTACAGTGTCTTGAAATACGTTTGCACAACGTCTAACGAGATTTGACTCAAACGATGGCGGTCAATATCAACCCCATAGCATTGGTCTCAACCGTAATGCGTATTGTCGATGCAAAGGATCATCATTTTGCTTCACTTATCAAAGAACCTCTCATACCCTCCTGTAATTCTTTCACGTTCATATCATCTTTCCTACGTATGATGGCAGTGGTAAGACAGTGGTACGTTCATTCACTTATGATCACAGAAGTAAGGACAGAACCACTGTTCATTTCAATCTCATTGCAATCTCTGACAAAGGCAGGTGTCATCATGGTCGGAATTGGCGTCATTGGATATGGCTATTGGGGCCCCAATCTTGTCCGTAATTTCGCTCAGGTCACTGGCGCACGGGTAGTGGCTGTCTGTGATCAGCGTGCTGAACGACGGGCACTGGTCGAACAGGTGTATCCGTCGGTAAACACCTACGCTGATGTCAGCGAGATGCTCCGCAATCCGAAGGTAGATGCGGTAGCCGTAGCAACACCGGTCTCGTCACATTTTGAGTTGGCACTGATGGCATTGCAGGCCGGTAAGCATGTGCTGGTTGAGAAACCATTTACCGCTACCGTCGCTCAGGCTGAGCGATTAGTTGAAGAGGCTGAACGACGCCAATTAACGCTGATGGTTGATCATACGTTCATCTACACTAGTGCGGTGCGTAAGATTAAAGAACTGGTGGATAACGGTACACTCGGCACCCTCTACTACTACGATTCAGTGCGCGTCAATCTCGGGTTGTTCCAGAATGATGTGAATGTGCTCTGGGATCTGGCGGTGCATGATTTGTCGATTATGGATTATCTGGTCCAGTCGAGCCCGATCGTAGTCGCTGCGACTGGGATGGCGCATGTACCAGGAAAACCGGAAAACATGGCATATTTGACGTGTTATTTCCCCGATAACCTGATAGCTCATTTTCATGTGAACTGGATGGCGCCGGTCAAGATTCGTCAGACACTGATCGGCGGTTCGGAAAAGATGATCGTTTATGATGATATTGAAATGAGCGAGAAGGTTAAAGTCTACGACAAAGGCATTATTGTCAGTGAGAGTGAAGATGCGGTATATCAGCGCCATGTTGGCTACCGAACCGGTGATATGTGGGCGCCACGGCTCGACAATGTCGAGGCATTACGAATCGAAGCCGAGCATTTCGTTGATTGTGTACGAACTGGTCGGCGTCCGCTATCTGATGGTTACGCCGGTTTGCGCGTTATCCGCATTCTTGAAGCTGCTACGCAATCAATGGTCAATCGTGGACAGCCTGTTACGTTGTCGTGGTAACAACCAAGGCATATAAGGGAGTATCACATGATCCCGTTTGTTGATTTGAAGGCCCAGTATCTTTCCATCAAAGAAGAGATAGATCGGGCAGTTCTTGACACCCTTGCCAGTACCCAATTTGTGTTGGGGAAAGAGGTTGCGGCGTTTGAAGCGTTGTTTGCTGCGTATACCCAGTGTCAGTACGCGATAGGCGTCAACTCAGGCACTAGTGCTCTTCATCTTGCGTTATTGGCTGTCGGCGTAGGTCGTGGCGATGAAGTAATCACCACCCCTCATACCTTCATTGCAACCGTCTCGGCCATAGATTACACTGGCGCCCGTCCGGTCTTTGTCGATATTGATCCAGTGAGCTTTACCATTGACCCGAAACAGATCGAAGCGGTGATCACACCGCGCACCAAAGCGATTATTCCGGTACATCTGTATGGTCAGCCTGCTGACATGGATCCAATTATGGCCATTGCTCGCAAATATGGGCTGGCTGTAATCGAAGATGCAGCTCAGGCGCACGGTGCTGAATACAAGGGACGACGTGTCGGTAGCATCGGTGATGTAGGCTGCTTTAGTTTTTATCCTGGCAAAAATCTGGGTGCGTATGGCGAAGGTGGGGCAGTGACCACCAACAATCCTGAACTGGCCCGTACCATCCGAATGTTGCGTGATTGGGGCGCCGAGCGACGCTATCATCACGATCTGAAAGGGTTTAACTACCGGATGGAGGGAGTACAGGGGGCAATTCTACGGGTAAAGATGAACTATATCGAACACTGGACTGAGCTGCGGCGGGCGGCAGCGGCGCGCTACGATGCAATGCTGGCGCCGATGGGTATTCGTACACCGGTCGCTCTTCCTGAGCGTCGTCATGTCTACCATATTTATGCGATTCGCGATCGGCAACGTGATTCACTCCAGGCCTATTTGAACGATCATGGGATAAGTACCGGTATTCATTACCCGATCCCGGTTCATCTCCAGAAGGCATTCGCTGAATTGGGCTATCGGCCTGGCGATTTTCCACAGGCCGAAGCGGCAGCAGCAGAGGTGCTTTCATTGCCCATGTTTCCTGAGTTGACTGTTGAACAACAGCAGGTTGTGGCCCAAGCATTACAGGGTTGGATGGCGCACGTCGCAGCAAAGAGCTGATAATCTTTCGGACCGTATTTCGTGAGATTGATGTTCCAGGATAAAAACAATGACAGCAAAACGGATTTTAGTAACCGGCGGTGCAGGTTTCATCGGTAGTGAGCTGGTAACACAACTGGCTACTGCCGGTCATCGAGTTATTGTGGTTGATAATCTGGTCAACGGGAAACGGGCGAATCTGGCCCATCTGGCCGGGGCCGATGTTGAGCTGGTAGAGGCTGATATTCGTGATCGTGACGTCATGGCTCGCTTGTTGCCTGGTGTTGAGATTGTCTACCATCTGGCCTGTCTGGGTGTCAGACACAGCCTTCACAATCCGTTCGAGAACCACGAGGTGAATGCAACCGGTACGCTGATCTTGCTTGATCTGGCTCGACGTGCCGATGTACCGCGTTTTGTCTATGTGTCGAGTTCGGAAGTGTACGGTACTGCCCGATGGGTTCCTATGACGGAAGAGCACCCGACCTACCCGATGACCGTGTACGGTGGTGGAAAACTGGCCGGTGAGTGCTATACTCGTGCCTTCTGGGAAAGTTACCGCTACCCCACAGTAGTAGTACGTCCGTTTAACAGCTTTGGGCCACGGAGTCACCACGAGGGCGATAGTGGTGAAGTCATTCCCAAGTTTATGTTACGGGCGATGGCTGGTAAGCCGATGGTGATCTTCGGCGATGGCTCGCAGACCCGCGATTTCACGTATGTGA
Organism: Chloroflexus sp. MS-CIW-1; assembly: GCF_030444705.1. Classification (NCBI taxonomy): domain Bacteria; kingdom Bacillati; phylum Chloroflexota; class Chloroflexia; order Chloroflexales; family Chloroflexaceae; genus Chloroflexus; species Chloroflexus sp. MS-CIW-1. Next base: position 169,220 of record NZ_JAUBWR010000001.1, on the reverse strand, counting down.
GTGATACAGCGCGAGGTATCATCCTGGCTGGCATGGTAGATGCTGCGGTCGGCGGTACGTTTAATCTTGGGCAAGGGCGCGAAATTTCGATCAATGAACTGGCACGCACCATTGCAGCGGTTGTTGGTCGGCCCAATGCACCAATTACGCATGATGCCCCACGTCCGGGCGATGTTTTGCGGCTCTACGCCGACAGCACCCGAGCTCAGCACGTATTGGGTTTTGTACCAACTGTCTCGCTTCACGAAGGCCTACAGCGTTTACATGAATGGTATCTGGGATGCGGAGTTGCGATTGAGGATTTGCTGGCCGAAGAGCGGGTCTACAACTGGAAAAAAGAGGAGAAGGTTAGTCTATGACAACAACAGCAAAACGGCATATTCCCCTCACCAGACCGGTAATGGGAGCGCCTGAGGCTGAAGCAGCCCAACGTGTTATTCTGTCGGGATGGATTACACAGGGGCCGGAGGTTGCTTCCTTCGAGCAAGAGTTTGCTGCCTATACCGGTGCTGAATATGCTGTAGCTGTATCAAACTGCACGACGGCATTACATCTGGCTTTGCTGGTGGTAGGTGTTGGCCCAGGCGATGAAGTGATCACGGTCAGTCATTCCTATATTGCGACGGCGAACAGTGTACGCTACTGTGGGGCCGTGCCGGTTTTCGTCGATATTGATCCGATGACACACAACATGGATCCGACCCTGATTGAGGCGGCTATTACCCCAAAGACAAAAGCAATTTTAACGGTTCATCAGATGGGGATGCCAGCAGATCTCGAGCGGATCCTGGCTATTGCTGATGCTTACCATCTGCCGGTTATCGAAGATGCGGCATGCGCGATTGGCAGCGAGATATTATTCCATGGGCGCTGGGAACGGATTGGAAAGCCGCACGGTGTGATTGCGTGCTTCTCATTCCATCCGCGCAAGGTGCTCAGTACTGGCGATGGTGGCATGCTAACGACGAACAACCCGATGTATGCCGAGCAGTTCCGCTTGTTGCGTCAACACGGAATGAGCGTTAATGATCGCGTGCGCCATTTAGCCAATCAAGTGATTTTCGAGGAATACAACGTGATAGGCTATAACTACCGTATGACCGACATTCAGGCGGCTGTTGGGCGCGAGCAGTTGCGGCGTTTGCCCGAAATCATTGTAGCGCGTCGCCGGTTAGCCGAACGATATGCGCAGATGTTGAGTGCAATCCCAGGAATAGAGGTACCGGTAGAGCCGCCATATGCCCGCACGAACTGGCAAAGCTATCCGATCTACTTGCCGGAATGGTGTGACCAGCGTGCGGTCATGCAATACATGCTCGATCACGGTGTTGCCACCCGGCGCGGGATCATGTGTGCTCATCGCGAAAAACCGTATTGGCGTCAGGAGGGATACCATCTACCAAAATCGGAATATGCACAGGATCGTAGCATCTTGCTCCCATTCTACCCGCAGATGACACCTGACGAGCAAGAGTATGTTGTTGCAACCCTGGCAGCAGCCTGTGCATCTTGATTATCAAGGAGTTGGCAATGACTGCCAGTAATGATTCGCCATTGTTATCAGTTACCGTTCTGAATTACAATTATGCTCATTTTCTGAGCCATTGCCTCGATTCAATCTTGCAGCAGAGCTTTACCGACTTTGAGGTTATTCTGATCAATGATCGTTCGACCGATAACTCATTAGCGGTCATCAAGCCATATTTGCGTGATCCACGAATACGATTCGTTGACCATGCACAGAATCAAGGATTCGTTGCCTCGTTGATTGAAGGCATGCAATTATCACGCGGGAAGTATCTCAGTGTGATTTCTGCCGATGACTGGGTGGTTTCACCACACGCCTTTGCTCGGCAGATCGAAATTCTCGAACGCCACCCACAGGTGGTGATGGCGTTTAGTGCTTACGGGCTTTATGCCGATGAGCAAACACTTAGTTTTGTGAGTCGAGCGGCGCCCGCTAGTTACGTGCGTGATGGGCGATCAGTCTTTGCCGATTTCCTGCTAAAAGGGTATCCACAACACAGTGGCACGATGATCCGGAAGAGTGCGTATCAGGCGATTGGTGGCTACGATCCGAAGTTACGCTGGTCACTTGATGCACAGATGTGGCTGGGATTGTGTCATTTTGGCGACATTGCCTATATCGATGAGATGCTCTACGCATATCGTCGCCATCCATCGAGTATGTCGAAGGACCCAACAGCGTTACGCAACGCGATTATTGAACTATTTAACATTTTTGACTGGACGTTTGGCCTGATGCCGGAGACCGAACGACGCAAACAACAATGGCTGTACCGCAAAGCACGTCAGCGGGCACTGATCTCATTTGCAGCCGATGCAGTCTTCAGCGGGAATGTCAGGTTAGGCTGGCAGTTTTACAAAGTCGGCCTGCAAGTAAGTCCGTGGGAGACCCTATTCCAGAAAGGAACGCTGGCCATTGCGCTGCGGGCGTTGTTGGGTGCCAGGCTGTATGATCGTTTATTCCGTCGTGCAGCGTCAACGTCCTCCGGGCGTCCAGTGGTGTCAGCCTGAGTGAGGAGCATTATGAATTTGCGTGCCACTGTTACCCGTACTATCGATCAGCTCGGCAATCTGTTCCTCAGTCCACCATACGGTGGGTTTGGTTACTACCACAATCATGGGCCACGCACGCGACGGGCAGTAGCCTTTACCTTCGATGATGGGCCGAGTAAGCCTTGTACCGAATTGTTACTCGATACCCTGGGTGAACTCGGCATTAAAGCGACATTTTTCTGCGTTGGGTTGAGTGTGCAGTGGCATCCCGATGTGGTGCAGCGGGCATTTGCTGAGGGACACGTTATCGGCAACCACTCAATGATGCATAGCCGTAAAGCTGGCTTGATGCCGTGGGGCGGTGACCACATCGATGAAGCAACCACCGCTATCAAGCAGGTGATTGGTCGGCGACCGCGTCTCTATCGGCCACCATGGGGCTGGTTAACGCCATGGGAAGGGTGGCGTCTGCAGCAGCGCGGATATACAGTGATTGGGTGGGATATTTATCCTGATGATTGGAAAGTGCCAGAGGTGCCGGCTGAACAGTTGGTTGCCCAAATCAAGCCATTGATCAGACCCGGTTCGATTATTTTGATGCATGACTCGGTTTCTAACCAATTTCGGTGGGAAAAGACTGAGACAGCACGAGCAGTACGTTTATTGACACCATGGTTGCTTGATAAGGGTTATGAGATTGTGACAGTGCCAGAGTTGTTAGGCGTACCAGCATATCACGTATGACATGTGTCTGTTAGCTGTGGTGGAATGTCATATCTGTATGAAGATCTGCAAGCCGGAGCGCCATCAGGTTGGTGAAGATAGGTGTATGATAGGGGCCAGGAGATGTGTAGGCCAACCATTAGCGCTGTAATCTGTACCCGTAATCGTGGTAAAAGCATCTGTGCAGCAGTCGCAAGTGTTCTAGCGAACGATCATCCTGCGTTTGAACTCATTGTCATTGATCAAAGCACGGATACCGTAACAGCCACCGCATTGCAGCAGTTTAAGCATGATCGGCGTTTGCGTTACATTGCTACCCACACGAAGGGTTTGGGTATTGCGCGAAACATTGGGTTGCGACTGGCCCATGCACCTCTAGTAGCCTTCACTGATGATGATTGCCGGGTGCCGACCGATTGGTTACGGATTATCGAAGATGAGCTGCACCGTGAACCTCAGGCTGCCGTTCTTTTCTGCAACGTACTGGAAGGACCGCACGATGCCAATGCCGGCTTTATCCCAGGCTATCAACGTCGCCAAAAAGTGGTTGTCAAAACGTTCAGTGGCAAATGTCGAGCTCGTGGAATTGGGGCCGGTATGGCGGTTCGGCGTGAATTGGTGTTAGCACTGGGTGGATTCGATGAAGCGTTGGGGGCTGGTGGACGTTTTCCATCGGCAGAGGATGCCGACATTGCGGTACGTGCGATTGCTTATGGGTGGAGTGTGATCGAGACACCAGCCACGTATGTTATTCACGATGGTTTTCGTACCTGGCGTGAAGCACGTGAGCTGGCTGCACGCGATTGGGAAGGTTTAGGAGCAGCTTACATTAAGCCGTTACGCGCTGGTCACTGGCGGGCTGGCATTGTGTTTTTGTACGAATTACTGGTGCCAGCCCTGCTTGAACCATTGTTGCCATTGCTCCGATTACGGCGACCCCGTGGCTTAGGACGGTTCATAGCATTTCTTCGCGGCAGTTTACGTGGTCTGGCTCATCCGATGGATCGTGAATACATGGTTTATCAGGGGGTGGCGATCCATCCTATGGTGATAGAGCGGTCATTGTAACTGTTAAGGATGAGATACATGCTAGTGTCGATCATTATTCCCACCAAACAGCGTCCACAGCCATTGTACAGTGCGGTGCAAAGTGTTTTTCGGAGTACGTATCAACCATTTGAACTCTTTGTGGTTGATCAAAGCTCTGATGATTCAGGTGCTGTGCTTCTGGAATCATTTCGCAGCGACCCTCGCTTTCATTATCTCTCCAATCGGCGTTCGGGCTTTGGGGCGGCTAGCTCACGCAATCTTGAAATTGCAGCCGGTCATGGCGCGATTGTCGCGTTGATTGATGATGACGTTGAAGTTACGCCGAACTGGTTAGAACAAATTGTTGCTGAGTTTAGCGCCGATCCTGAACTTGATTTCATTGCCGGACGGTTGACAGCTTCGCCATGCGATTCTGCGCAAGGGTATACACTTTATGCCTGGCCTGGATTGTCACGATGGCACTTTTCCCTGCATGCTTCAGGCGCAAATTTCAGTATGCGTCGGCGTCTGTTTGACCGTGTTGGCGGCTATGATGAATTTTGCGGGCCCGGTAGCCGGTTACGAGCCTCTGATGATACCGATCTATGCTGGCGGATTGTGCGCAGCGGTGCCCGTTATAAGATTTGTCCGCATATTGAGGTTATTCATACCCACGGCTTTCGACCACGCGATAAAGCGGAAGCTCTCTTTGCGCGTTATCAGTATGGGAATGGCGGTAATTTTGGTCGCTTTACGCGACGTGGCGATCTCTTCGCGGGGGTATGGTTTCTAGCTCGCGAATTCAGGCATATAGTACGTGCACTAATAGCAGTGTTAGGCGGGGATCGGCGTGAGTGGCTCTATTCCAGACAGCGGTTACGAGGTTTATGGGATGGTTTTTGTTTGCCACCCAATGGGGGATTTGTCAGTGGTAGCCGATTACAGCAGATGGCACTTTCTCTGGCCTTTACCTCAAGCGACTGTAGTTATCCATGATCTAAGGACGGTGGATTGGGTTGATACAGGTTGATCGCAGAGCGCAAAATTGTTGAACTGTGCAATACAGTACAGATGGGTCTCTCGTGTATAGACAGGTGGTATACAGGTTTCTAGAGTGGTCATCATCACGGAGCAGAAACCACGGTTTCCGATTAGAGAGCATAGGAGTGAGTAAGTATATTTTTCAGGTACTTATGAAACCACCAACTATCAGCGTTGTTATTTGCACGAGCGATCGTGGAACACAAATCATCAGTGCGGTCGAAAGCATTCTTGCTAATGATCATCCGGCTTTTGAACTGATAGTCATTGATCAGAGTAGGGATACGGCCACTGGATGTGCGTTACAACGGTTTGCACAGGATCGACGTTTCCGCTACATTCCTGTTCGGTTTAACGGATGGGCGCGTGGTCACAATCTCGGATTGCGCATGGCGCGATCGCCAATTGTTGCGATAACCGACGATGATTGCGTGGTACCCCCCGATTGGTTGCACACGATTGAGCAAGAATTGCAGGCTGAGCCACAGGTTGTGGTACTCTATTGCAATGTCTTGCCAGCTCCCCATGATCCCGATGCTGGGTTTGTGCCAGAGTTTCAGTGTTCTCAGCGTCTGGTCGTTCATACATTGCAAGATAAGTGGTATTTGCGTGGGATAGGGGCCGGGATGGCTGTTCGTCGCGACCAGGCACTGGCCATAGGTGGATTTGATGAAGCGCTAGGCCCTGGTGCTCGCTTTAAGTCGGCGGCAGATGTTGACATCGCGATACGGGCTATTTTGTTCGGTGGTTCTGTCGTAGGAACACCGGCGACGTATGTGATCCATTACGGTTTTCGCACTTGGGAAGAAGGCCGTCATTTGACAGCTCGCAATTGGGAGGGATTGGGTGCAACGTTTGTCAAGCCGTTGAAGGTTGGCTACTATCAGGCTGGGATTTTGATCTGGTACGAGTTGCGATTCGTTTTACTCGAACCGCTCCTGCCGCTCTTGAAATTGAAACGCCCTCACGGATTGGGACGATTTGTCGCGTTTACGCGCGGGGTGCTACGGGGATTAGTCCATCCGATAGATCGGAAGTCGCTGAAGTACAGAATTGAAAGTAGGTCTTAGGCCTCTCGTTGCGACGGTTCTCTTTTCGTATGGGAATAGGTTTCTCCCCCTCTATGCCTGTTACCGCACGAGTGGGGTAGGGTTCAAACCGCTCTGCCAGGGCATGAGTAATGATCGTTCCACACAATGCTGGGGCACAGAGCCGTTGCGCCTCTATCATGGTGTGGGATTGCTTCTCGCCGTCCACTCGCTCCTGTCAGGATGCAGGACGGATATTCGTATTGCCAGACCATCATTTGCAAAGAAACGTACAACGAAACTGTCAGCCGGTGAGATTGTTTTATTTAGCATTCGTTCATATCGCACGGGTAATGTGCATGTGGAATAATGATAGAGGGGATCGGTCATGTCGTCACGATCGCTAACTAATGTTGTGAGTGACATTCTGGCCGTGTTACGGGCACGCTGGTATTTGCGTAGTGCTGAATTAGGGCCGCGAGTCCGTTTGTGGGGGCGTCCCGTCGTTCATAATGATGGTCGGTTGATTATCGGTGAGCGGGTACGGCTCGTTTCGACGATTGTCCCGCTTGAGTTGGCGGTCGGGCATGGCGCTCGGCTGGAGATTGGGCCGGGAACGTTCATCAACTATGGTTGTTCCATTGCTGCAACCGAGCTGGTACAAATCGGCCCACGTTGTAATATCGGTACCTATGTCATGATTATGGATAACGATTTTCATCGTCTTGAACCGGAGCGGCGTCAGGAACGACCACCATCAGCACCGATAGTCCTAGAAGAGAATGTCTGGCTAGGTGGGCGGGTGACCGTTCTGAGTGGCGTTACCATTGGCAGTGGCAGTGTAGTTGGAGCCGGAAGTGTAGTAACCAAGAGTATTCCGCCGCGTACCCTGGCTGCCGGGGTACCGGCACGGGTCATTAAGCCATTGTAAGCGTATGAGTGATAAGCGATCTTTGTCTGTCAGCATTGTCATCCCAACGTATAACCGCCTGCCCCGCTTGCAGCGGGTGTTAGCGGCGCTGTCGGCACAACAGTATCCGTTGGATCAGTTTGAAGTGATTGTCGTCTCCGATGGCTCGACTGACGGGACGGCTGAGTATTTTCAGCAAGCTCGGTTTCCATTCGAGCTAACGTTTATCCAACAGCCCAATGCCGGGCCAGCAGCGGCGCGTAATCGTGGCGTAGCGGCGGCACGGAGCACAATGATTTTGTTTCTTGATGATGATGTTGTACCGGTACCTCATCTGGTGAGCGAACACCTTCGTTTGCATGCGGAACGGTCGTGCCGGGTCGTACTTGGGACGATGTTGACACCACCCGATGCTCAACTCTCGCCCTGGGTAGCCTGGGAGCAGGCAATGCTCGAAAAGCAATATCAGGCTATGACTGATGGTATCTGGCCGGCAACCGCTCGCCAGTTTTATACCGGTAATACATCATTGGCCCGTCAACTCGTCCTGGATGCGGGTGGTTTTGATGAGCGGTTTCGCCGTGCGGAAGATATTGAGCTGGCGTATCGGTTAGCTAAACTGGGTGTTGAGTTTGTCTTCGCACCGCAGGCTGCCGGTTATCACTACGCTGAGCGTAGTTTTGCTTCGTGGCTGACTACTCCTTACATTTACGGGCGTAACGATATTATCTTTGGCCGTGAGCAGCAGGTTGATCTGATAGGGTTTGTCCGTCGTGAGTTTGCGCAGCGGAATCGTCTGACCCGCTGGTTAGTTTGGACATTACTTGACCGTCCGCGGGCCAGCGCTGCGGCGCTAGTGCTCATGCCTAAGATTGCCCTGGTAGCTCATCGTTTACTTGGTGAGCGAGGTAGCCGACCGATTTACAGTGCCATCTTCAATCTTCGTTACTACCAAGGGGTGGCCGATGAATTGGGTGGACGAGATCACTTTCTGCGACCAGAGCATACTGTGAAGGCGGCTCATACTTGAGGGAGGTTTTCATGCTTGAACTCTTTTTGCAAGATGCCCGGCGTTGGGTTGTACCCGGCCAGATCAGCACGGCGCCGTTGAGCTTACGCCAGATTTTAGGCTTGCTCTTCCGTCACCTGCCGCTACGGGCAATGCTCTGGTTTCGTTTTGGCTCGTGGTGTAAGCAGCGCGGCATTCCCTTTATTCCCGGCTATGTACAACGACGGCTTTACCGCCGCTACGGGCTGGAAATTGTGGTAGGCGCCGATATTGGTGGTGGCCTGTATATTGCGCATCCAATTGGTACAGTGGTAGCACCCCAACGGATAGGTCGCAATTGTACGATTGTGGCCGCAGTGACAATTGGTATGCGTAATGAATGGGAATTTCCCATTATTGGCGATGAAGTTTTTATTGGCGCTGGCGCCCGCGTTTTAGGAGGAATTACCGTTGGTGATCGCGCACGGATCGGCGCCAATGCCGTTGTGACTCGTGATGTGCCACCTGGGGCGACAGTGGTCGGAATTCCGGCACGGGTAGTAAAGAAGGATGGAACCGAATCAAGCGCTGAGCAACTCTCCATCGCTCATCAAACGGCAGACAGTAATATGCAGGAGCCTGTGTCGCAGATAGAAGGAACTTCTTAAGTTAAGGAATAGTGATATGATCCGAGGTCTCTTTATCCTCGAACAGCATCTCGGACATCAGACATACGCGACGAATCTTCGTTGGGGCCTGGCGCAGCAGACAAAGATTGTGCCTGAATGGGCAGCAATTACATATGAAGCCTGTGGCTGGCTTGAGAAGATACCGTTACCGGCCAGGATACGGGGGGCACTGCGCGGACGATGCCAGGTGCGCACGATCCTTCGTCGAGCCAGGTATGATGTCGCCCTCTTCAATACACAGGTGCCAGCGGTGCTAGCGGGAAACATTGTTCAGCAGCGACCGTACCTGATTGCAACCGACATTACGCCGCGCCAGTATGATGCAATGGCGGCGTTTTATCAACACCACGCCGACCGGCCCGGTCTTGTGTCAACCATCAAACATCGGTTGAATGTCCGTTTGTTTCAGCGGGCAGCTTGGGTACTACCCTGGTCACATTGGGTTCGCGAATCGCTGATTCACGAGTATCATGTAAACCCCGAACGGATTCGCGTCATCCCGCCTGGACTCAATCTGTCGCAATGGCGGCCACGTGATGAGCGCACCGATGGCCCATTTCGTATTCTATTCGTTGGCGGCGATTTTGTGCGTAAAGGTGGTACGACACTCCTGGCCGCATTACAGCAACTGAAAACACCGGTCGAAGTTCACATTGTGACGCGCAGTGCCGTCGAGCCGACAACCGATGTCTATGTGTATCGTGATCTCACCCCTAATGCACCGCGCCTGATCGAATTATACCGGCAGGCCGATGTGTTTGTCTTTCCAACGCAAGCCGAAGCGTTCGGGATCGCTGCACTTGAAGCCATTGCCTGTGGGGTACCGGTGATCACTACGTCGGTGGGAGGTCTGACCGATATTGTGCAGGATGGGATTAATGGTTTTTTGGTACCGCCCAATGATCCGGAGGCGCTGGCCTCACACTTGCAACTCTTGATCGACCGACCGGAGACAAGGTGGCACATGGCGCGGGAAGCGCGGTTGCATGCAGAACGTCATTTTGACGCGATCAAGAATGCAGACTTTATTGCCGATCTGATGGTACAGACAGTTGAGCAGATCGGTTTGTCTCAGCCGGCGTATCGTCAGGTGCAATCGTGAGCGGCATGCCGGTACATCTGTTTGCTGCGCTAGCTTGCCTGCCGATTCAGGGTGACCGCGAAGGGAGAGACCTCCTCCTACCGTACCGCTTTGGAGGCAGACCGTTCCGGGGTCGGGATTACAGATGGTGTGTTTTCCAGAATGGACTGCCTGGATTGCGGCAGTGATACCGGTAACGAAAAGCTTACCGTGGTACCTTGACCGGGGGTACTGGTAGCCCAGATTTGCCCGCCATGTGCTTCCACCAATCGGCGGGCGATGGCTAAGCCCAGACCAGCTCCACCGCTGCTTCGACTGCGCGCTCTGTCAACCCGATAGAATCGTTCAAAGATGTACGGAAGATCTGCCGGATCGATGCCGGTACCGGTATCACGGACTGTAAAGCAGATACCGTTTTGATCACGGTGAGCGCTCACCACTACTTCACCACCAGTCGGAGTATGGCGCAGGGCATTGCCGATCAAGTTCCCCAACACCTGTGTAATCCGCTGCGGATCGACTTCGATGTCTGGCAGATGATCTTCAACGACGCTACTCAATTGTACTTCACGCTCAGTCGCCAGGGGGGAGAAGGAGCGCACTGCCTCGTTCACCAGCATAGCCGGTGATACTACTTCTCGATACAGCGGAAGTTGACCGGCATCGGCCAGAGCAAGTAAATGGAGATCGTTGATTAGCCGTTCGAGCAGGGCCACTTCGCTCAAGAGGGCTTCGATCTGTTCAGCATCTGCTTCATAGATACCATCCTGGATTCCTTCCAGGCGACCTTTAATGATTGAGAGCGGGGTACGCAGCTCGTGTGCAATATCGGCAGTAAGTTGGCGACGTTGTTGATCGGCGCGTTGCAATGCTTCGGCCATGCGGTTAAAACTATCGGCCAGTTCTGCCAGTTCGCGGACATTGGCCGGTTGAACACGACTCGAGTGATCACCACCGGCAATAGCCTGGGCGGCGCTGCTGATGTGGCGCAGGGGAGCACTGATCTGCCGGGAAAAGATCGTTGCCAACACTAATAAGACGGCCGTCAGGCCGAGACCAGCGCTTAGAATGCCCAACACCAGCGGACGTTGATTGAACGCACCAACCGGAAATGCTTCTTCGGTGTCAACTACCGAGATCACCAGCGTACCAACGTGTTGCCCTTCAACGACGATGGGAATGCGCCGCACGGCTTCGTTGCCGCCACGAGGTTCAAGCAGTCGGCGGCGACCGGCTACAACGCGCCCTCGCTCGTCGAGGAGCGATGCTGTACCTTTGATCCCGCCAAATGTCTGTGGCAACGGCCCCAGCCGTCGTTCGACATGACGCCACGAACCGTTTTGCCGGTAATAGGCAGCGAGGCGATCCACTTCGGCACGAGCAGCCTGTTCGGCCTCTATCCAGCGGAGACGTTCCGGATCACTTTGCCGCACGACTAACCAGAATGCAAGCACCATGCCACCGATCCCCAGGATGATGACCAGGATAAAGGCGGTGAGCATAAGATTGAAGATACGTGGCATCTTCTTCGAGCGCTGGTTGGTAGTGACCAACGTTGTCTCTTGCTGAAGGGTGCCTGGCCGTTCATCCGTTGCTGGCATAGTTCCCTCACTCTGGCTCCTATTCGCGATCGGCAAACTTATATCCTACGCCGTAGACAGTCAAAATGAAGCGCGGTGGACCGTCTGGATCAGGTTCGATCTTCCGGCGCAAGTTTTTAATATGAGCATCAATAGTACGGTCAAAACCGGTATAGCTGGTATTGTAGAGCTGATCGAGGAGTTGGGCACGTGTGAATGGACGTCCCGGTGCACTGGCCAGGATTGCAAGGAGGTCGAATTCAGTTGCAGTCAGATCAATAGTCTCCTGCCCACGCCTGACTATGCGGCGTTCGAGATCGATGATCAGCTCGCCAGTGTTGATGATTCTGGTCGGTTGCAGTGCACCTTCGCTCCGGCGTAACACGGCTCTGACGCGAGCCACCAGTTCACGTGGACTAAATGGTTTAGTAATGTAGTCATCGGCGCCCAACTCTAACCCGATCAAACGGTCGGTCTCTTCAACGCGGGCTGTGAGCATGATGATCGGAACGTGTGCAGTGAGCGTATCCTGGCGCAGTATTCGCGTGATGTCAAGACCATCCATACCGGGGAGCATGAGATCGAGCACGATCAAAGCCGGTTGTTCCTGCCGGGCTAAACGAAGGGCAGTTGGTCCGTCGCCAGCACTAATAACCTGAAATCCGGCACGTTCGAGGTAGTCGCGGGCAATCTTGACAATGCCAGGTTCATCATCAACTACAAGGATGGTACGCGCCATAGGTCACTCTTTTCTACGCTACCGCGTTCATCGCTTGTCTTTCACCGGATGTACCCAGCACATCCGAGTAAGAGTATTGTACTCCGGCCAAAGGTAGATTGGGTTGGGTAGGTGGCAGATGATGCGTACTCGCCAAGACTGAAAGTGATGATGTCCTTTCGACGACTGCCTCCGGCAAGAGTGTATACAACCTGTGTTAACGTTATCTTCGGGGCACGGCATGCCGTGCCCCAAAGCACCGTCGTCTTCCTGGTAGTTATCCTGTTAGATTGCTGATCAACGGGCAGTGGCACCATGGAAGACTTGCCACTATTCTACCCGTGGATCATGACCGGCTGGTGTGAGTGGTGGTTGTGGGGTTGTTGGTGGATTGGTTGACGGAGGTTGGTTCCTGCGCTGACGGAAAATCTTGAAGCCTAGCCATATGAGTAGTGCTAATGCTGCCAGTTTGAGCAGGCCATCGATAAACCTTATCAACCCACCAAACCAGTCTCGACCACCCATCACACCAAAGCCGTGTCCCCTGATACCGGGGTTCATCCATCCACCATGATCACGCCATGCCGGTGGTGCAACCTGCCCACGATCACCGCGTCCACGTCCTGGCGGCATAGCCTGACCTGGTGGTCCTCCACGTTCACCCCAACCGGGAGGCGCGACTTGTGGTGGGTTCGACCAGCCGGGCATTGTCCACATACGCCATGCCGACTGCTGGCTTACTGCCATGCTCCCGAATGCGACGATCAGTGCCACGAGTGAGACGCCAAGCGCTATCCAGGCTGGCCAGTTTGTTCGTTGTTGTTCCATCGTCCGTACTCCCTGGTTTATGATGATGTTACCTTCACTATCAGGATAGTTGGTAATTGTGAAGATATTGTGAAGGGATAGTGGATACTTTTCGATGCTGGTTGCTATCGGTATTATCGGTAGGAGCACGACGTTGCCTGGGGTGTGGACGAAGTGCCGCCTGCCCCTACCCATTTCGGATTGGGGGGATGATGTGTTCAGAGGCACACCGAGCGAATAATAAAGGTTTCGTTCAAAATTGCATCGAGCCGTTCGAGCAAGATAGTCAGTGCCGGACGGTCGAACGTTAATGGTGGCCGAATTTTCAGAACGTTATCGTAGGGGCCTTCGGTACCGATCAGGATGCGTTCGGCGCGTAATCGCTCTTTCACATACTTTGCCGCAGCCGAAGCTGGTGTTAGCGTTTCGCGGTTGGTTACCAGCTCGACGCCGATAAACAAGCCCATTCCTCGTACATCACCGATGATCAGGTGTCGTTGCTGGAGTTCGCGGAGACCGGCCAGCAGTTCGCTGCCGATCTGCGCTGCATGTGCCATCAATCGTTCTTCATCGACGATTCGTAGTACTTCTCGTCCAATCACGCACGAGAGGGTGCTGCCACCAAATGTTGAGAAGAATTCAAGACCGTTATCAAAAGCACGGGCGATTTCGGCTGTGGTAATAACGGCACCGATGGGATGGCCGTTCCCAAGCGGTTTGCCTAATACAACAATGTCGGGTACCACGTTCTGGCTCTCAAATGCCCAGTAGTAATGACCCAAGCGCCCTAACCCTGTCTGCACTTCGTCGGCAATACAGACGCCACCAGCAGCGCGCACTCGACGGTACACTGCCGCCAGGTAGCCAGGTGGTGGAATGATTTGCCCGGCTACGCTGGGGAAAGTTTCGGCGATAAAACCGGCCAGGCGTCGCCCACGATCAGCGATACGCGCTAATGCCTGATCAACCTCGGCAGCGTACCGCTCACTATCGGCACCGTAAGGGCCACGGTAGGGATCGGGGGCCGTTATCACTTCAACCCAATCGGGTTTACCACTACCGGCGGGATGGTTGAATTTGTAGGCCGAAATGTCAATCGCACCGGTTGTATGACCATGATAGCCGTGGTCAATTGTAATCATATCTCGCGCACCGGTGTAGGTGCGGGCCAGACGGAGTGCCAGTTCGTTTGCTTCTGAGCCAGAATTGACAAAGAAGCACACACTCAACGCTGGTGGGAGTTTGGCGAGAAGTTCGTGAGCGAACGCGATTTGGGCGGGATGCAGGTAGCGCGTATTAGTGTTGAGCATTTGCATCTGTTGAGCGACAACTGCCTGAAGTCGGGGATGGGCATGACCGACATGCGGAACATTGTTGTAGGCATCAAGGTACGTATGACCCAGCTCGTCGAACAGATAGTGTCGCCAGCCGCGGAAAAATGTGCAAGGTTCGGTGTAGCTAAGACGCAAATTACCGGCAAAGTGCTGGCGTCGTTCACGCAGCAGGTTGGTTTGGTCAAGCGGTTGGTATGCGACATACGCAGCGGGCAAGTTGAGGAGTGGTGCCGGATTTGGACAGACTGCCCGCCACCATTCCCATTCGGCAGGTGCAGCTACGCCAGGCCAGCTTCCGGCTACGGCGCGCAGATCAAGAATAAGCTGGAAGTGAAGGTGCGGCTGCCAGCCACCGTTGTTTGTGTTATTGCCCAGTGCGGCAAAGAGCTGTCCGGCTTCTATTGCTGAGCCTGGCCGGATATGATGAGTGCTGAGCGGATCGAGATGCCCGTAAAGGGTATAAAAACGATTTCCGTGAGGTGTCTGGTGTTCCAATACCACCATCCCGCCGAAGTCGAGCGGTGTGTTGAAATGCTCGATAGCTACCACAACCCCGCGCAAAGGTGCACAAACCGGTGTACCGGCTGGTGCGAAGAGGTCAACGCCGAGATGAATGGTGCGGCGTTCAGCCAGTGGCTGGTAATCAGTAAAAAAGGCTGCATCAGTATAGATTAAACGTGGTTCGCCGTAACGCCCGATGTGAACGGTATCCGGTGATGAGTCAGTCAATGCGTTCGCTTCAGCTTTTGTCAGCATGAAGGGGTCTTGCGGGAGTGGTCGTTCTGCGACAGCCAGGCAGACGAGCGGCGCATGAGTTAGATCGTGGCCCAGCACTGGGGCAAAATGACCACTTTCTGCCTCCAGCCATGCCAATACTTGCTCTGCTGCATCACTGATTGGTAGATGACAGGCGGCACGTAGTCGTGCAGCAACCAGATCAGCCTCCGTCTTAGCCGTTGCCGTCAATAAACGCCAGGCCGCAGCTTCCGAGATCGTAACTTAGGGATCGTCTGGTCGTTGCTGTTTCATTAGCGCCGCATTGATAACACTTACGGCCAGTCGTGTTCGTACCAGCGGCCAGAGCAGATCGATCTCGGTCGCAGTCAACGGCCATTCGGCGTGGTAGCCGGTGATAAGTTCACTCAGCGCACGGATTGGATCAGACTGATCGAGCACAGCATACGCCGCTGCAATAGCAAGTTCGCAGATACGGGGGGCAGCGCATAAATCGCCAAAGTCGAGAATACCACTAATAGTGATATGGCCGCAATCAGTTGCCGATACGAGCAGATTGTAGTCATTGAGATCATTGTGGATCGTCGTATGTTCTAGGCTGAGCAGTTGTGGTTTAAGACGGAGATACGTTTCCAATACTGCTGCAATGAGTTGACGGCGATCAGGGTCGTGAATGACCGTCAGGTGTTCGTAAGCCCATTCTGCCTGGAGAAGATTCCACTTTAACGGTCGATTCAGTTCTGGATGGGTAAAACTGAGTAACGCGAGATCAAGTCGGGCTGCCATTTGCCCCAAACCGGTACGCAGGGCTGCTGTTTGTGGCCGGAATGTGGCATAGGTTTCGCCCGGCAGCGCAGAAATGAGCCAAACGTATCGATCATGTTCGTTGACGTACATTGCACCGGTCGCTGTGCGTATAAGGCGCGGTACCGGTAGATCAGGGGCGAGTGTAGCCAGATGTTCGAGCACCATACATTGCAGTTCGACGAACGCTGGATCACAGTCTGGTCTCATCACCTTAAGGACATACCGCGTTTCGTCGGTTGTGGTTACCAGTAGATTGAGATCGTATTCTCCGGGTAAAGGGGTGAGACTGCCGGTGATACGGTAATGATCGGCAAGGGTGTCTTTCCACGACATAGAGTGTACTCCGTATGATTGATCTGACCGATCATACCATAGGAGTGGATAAAGAGTGACAGG
The DNA here is from genome assembly GCF_030444705.1 of Chloroflexus sp. MS-CIW-1. Classification (NCBI taxonomy): domain Bacteria; kingdom Bacillati; phylum Chloroflexota; class Chloroflexia; order Chloroflexales; family Chloroflexaceae; genus Chloroflexus; species Chloroflexus sp. MS-CIW-1. Next base: position 152,834 of record NZ_JAUBWR010000001.1, on the reverse strand, counting down.
GCGGGTTGAGACCTGCCCTGTCGATGTGCTTCACACTACTAACGGACAATCACTGACGGTTCCGTACCCCCTCCGATCACCACATGATTAATGGCACAAAGATGCGATGGGTTTGAGGAGCTGGCCCTGTTGCCGTCGCCGTCGGGGTCGCCGTTGGTGTGTTGGTCGCCGTCGGTGTGTTGGTCGGTGTGTTAGTGGGCGTGTTGGTCGCCGTCGGTGTGTTGGTCGCGGTGGCAGTCGCGGTCGGTGTGTTGGTGGGCGTGTTGGTCGCCGTTGGTGTGTTGGTCGCCGTCGGTGTGTTGGTCGCCGTTGGTGTGTTGGTCGCCGTCGGTGTGTTGGTCGCCGTCGGCGTGTTGGTCGGTGTGTTGGTGGGCGTGTTGGTCGCGGTGGCAGTCGCGGTCGGTGTGTTGGTGGGCGTGTTGGTCGCCGTTGGTGTGTTGGTCGCCGTCGGTGTGTTGGTCGCCGTCGGCGTGTTGGTCGGTGTGTTGGTGGGCGTGTTGGTCGCCGTCGGTGTGTTGGTCGTCGTCGGTGTGTTGGTCGCGGTGGCAGTCGCGGTCGGTGTGTTGGTGGGCGTGTTGGTCGGCGTCGGCGTGTTGGTCGGCGTGTTGGTCGCGGTAGCAGTCGCCGTCGGCGTGTTGGTGGGCGTGTTGGTCGCCGTCGGCGTGTTGGTCGGTGTGTTGGTGGGCGTGTTGGTCGGCGTCGGCGTGTTGGTCGGCGTGTTGGTCGCCGTCGGCGTGTTGGTCGGCGTGTTGGTCGCCGTCGGTGTGTTGGTCGGCGTCGGCGTGTTGGTCGGCGTCGGCGTGTTGGTCGGCGTGTTCGTAGCTACTGGCGCAAAGTTGGCAGTTAGTGAACGGTTATTTGTTGCCGGGAAGCTATAACTGGCAGTTGTGGCGACCACTGTAGACCCTTCCGTCCAGTTCACAAATGTGTAGCCACTTGCCGCTACTGCATTGACTGTCACCAGAGCGCCGTGCATATACACGCCGCCACCGCTCACCGTTCCACTCCCGCCTGGGGCAGCGTTGACCGTGATCTGGTATTGCGGACGGGCGTTGATGTGAATGGCAAAGGCATCCTGCGCAGACAGGCTATAGTTCACGATTTGACCACTGGCATTGACTTCAATCAGGGCACTGGCCGGTACCGGTGTTGTGGTACCGGAGAGAACGCAGATACCATTGACAAAGTCGTAGTGGACAATATCGCAGTAGAAGCCTGCTGGCAAGCCAGTTTGGTAAGTGGTTGTTGCTGACGTCAGACTGTTGTTAATGGCTACAAATCCTTTGTTGCCGCGCCCAAAGGCAATATGGTTGGTCGGTGTGCCACCAATGTTTTGCCAGTTGGTTACCGGTTCGCCGTTGGTCGTCTGGCGAAACTGCACCATGTTTGCAATAGCCGGATGGCGATGCTCGCAGACCCACTTGCCAAGATCGGCACTGGTGACGGGGTTGGGGTAGCTACCGGCACAGTTCGCCGGATATGCGCCTGCTGGCTGTCCAGGGCCGTATACCGGACGGGTATCGGCTCCCAGGCCTGGCCCCCACGTTGTGCCTCCATCGTTGCTGCTTGGTGGGCCAAGACTATCGCCAGCGTTACTGTTGGGATTGGTTGTCCAGTAATAACTCGACATTACTGATGGATGGCCGTAAGGGTAGGCGAGTGTGAAGATGTTCGCCAGCAGGTGTATTTTACCGTCGCGATGGTCAACGACACATGCACCACCGGGGCCGTGACCACGCTGATTGTCGTGGTTGTCAACGAAGATTTGGGCAAAGCGTGATGGCAGCAGGCCGTTGGTGAGGGTTTGCAGGCTGCTCAGAGAGCCGCCGCAGTTAAAGCTATTACCGATGACGCTCACACTGTAAGCAAATTCTGTGACATCGCCATAAGGCGTATATTCCCAGTCGCGGATGCGTTCGGTGGTGTCTATATCGATGACTTCACTAAAGATGTAGGGTTTGCTGCCCCCAGGGAGGGTCAAACCGGCAAGGATTGCACCAACTTCATGAGCAGCCATGTGTTTGGCAGCGTCGATACGGAAGCCTCGTACACCAGCATTGAGCAGGGATTGCAGGTAGTTGCGTAGTTTAGTTTGTACATCTGATTTGCCGGTATCGAGATCGGGTAACCCTGCCAGTTGGCAGCGCTGTACCTGATGACGATCCTTGTAATCAGTGATGAGACAATCGGGATGGAAATCGTCGGGCAGATATTGGGTACCGTAGAAGCGACTGGCTGCCGGTTGCGACTTGTATTGGGTACCCGCCGTTCCAGTAGCCGGGCTGCCAACTTCAATATCGGCCATGTGGTTGATCACCGCATCAACAATAACGTCTACACCGGCATTGTTGCAGTCGGTAACCATCTGCTGGAACTCGGCCCACGTCCCGCTGCGACTGGTAAAGCGCGTGGTATCGTGAGTAACCGGTTGGTAGCGTGCCCACCATGGGAAGTCGTTAGCGGGGTTCCCACCGAGATCAGCAGTCGGCACGATATGCTCGTTTGGTGGTGAGACTTGGACACCAGTGTAACCCTTTTGGGCAAGGAAGGTACATTCTTTAGCGACGTCGGCCCAGCGCCACTCGAAGAGATGCACAAAGACACCACCTGCCAGTTCAGGAGCACTGTCCGCAGTCGGGATAATCGTGATCAGACCGTCGCCCTGGTCGTCATCGGTGACATTACCGTTGATGTCGTAGCTATCTCCTTTCCACTTTGGCCCTTCACCTGGCTTCTTACAGTAGGTGGTAAAACCATAGGTACCCGGTGTCAGACTCTCTAAAACCGTCTTGGGGATCGTTGCCCGATACTCATCATTGTTCCCGATGTCGGTATTGTAGACCATTGGAAGATCGTTCCACGGCTGACCGTAGCGCCCCCAGTGCAGGTAACATGCGATGCCCGCTCCCTGCCCGACGCCAGGTGTCACCCCGGCCTCGTACACCTGTATGTAGACATCGAAACCGGAAGGGGCAAAACTTCCCTCGTTGATGGCATGGGCAACGCCGCCACGTGGGTACATCAAGCCAACCCAGTCAATCGTACTCGGTGGTTCAAGTGCTTGTGTTGAAACGAAGACAACCGTTGTCCGTGGTGGAATGGTAAAGGTATCGGTCGCGTCGTTGAAGGTTGCAGTAGCGATAACCGGATCATCATCTATACCATTGGTATGAAGTGGGTGTAGGGTGAAGCCGTTGGCGTTAGGAATCGTGATCGACTGAGCAACTTTGTTCGCGTTGAAAAAGACTAGAATATTTTCCCAGTTTGGATCGAGATCAGGATCAACCTCATCAGAAAGTCGCATCACGATCAGCGCATCACGACTGTTGTCGGTGTTGTAATGGCTGACACGGGCATTAATGGCCGACTCGGTGGTTAGCCGAAAGAGCGGTGAACTCATACGCAAGCGCAGGGTCTCGCGCATGTGTGCAGCAGCGAAGTTCATGTCGCTCGACGTAGGATCGAGTGCGTTGTTATTGAGCAAGGGCGTCATTATACCCCAGCGCGAAGCGTTATCCCACGACGGTGGCAAGCCGCGGCCAAAATTGTTGGCGCTGCGATCCCAATAGACACGGTTAAACCAGTCACCTGAGTCGTAGCTGTTGCGATCCAGCGATTTCGAGCGCAGAATATCCTGTCCCATGTGGAAGAAGGGAATACCCTGCGCTAAGCCGATCAGGCTCACCCCCATGTTCTGGCTACGGACGCGATCACTCATTGAAGTGGTTGGAATGCTACTCCCGATCCAGCCAGGGTTACCACTGCCGTCCCCGTTAGGTAATTTGAAAATATTCTGATCAAAGAGGGTTTCGTTGTCATGTTTTTCGACGTAGTTAATGGCCTCTTGTGGATCATCAGTGAAGGGGTTCCCCTGACCGTTCCAGTCGGTACCACTACCGCGCAATGCTGAACGCAGGGTATCCATGGTTACATGGAGATCACTCTGGAAGCGGTTGGGATAATTGTAGCCGTTCCAGTCGTAGCTCAGACCGTTGATAAAACCCTGACGGCGAATACCAACGCTGTCGGTACTGTAGCCACCATGAGCGGCATCGCGAATCACATCGTTAAAGAGACCGATGCCGCTGCCGGTCATATTGTGCTTGTGGGCATAGCAGTGCGGACAGACAGTAAGACCTTTGTCTTTGGCCGATCCGAAATCCCACCCTTCGCCGTACAGATATATTTTGCTCCCATCGACACCGTGGCTTGCCGGGGTGAGCGCTTGCAACGCCGCCTGTACATTGAGCATATTCTGACGGGTATGCAGGTTCATCAAGTCGAAGCGGAAGCCATCGATCTTATACGCTGTGGCGAAGCGCACGACCGTATCGATCATGAGCTTCTCCATCATGGCGTATTCGCTGGCGGTGTCGGCACAGCATGATGACTGATACAGGGTGCCGTTTGTGTCGTAGCGGTAGTAGTATCCGGGCACAATCTTATCAAGCACCGATTTGTCAGCCTGACCGCTGGCCGCCGTGTGGTTGTAGACAACATCCATTACCACCCGCAAGCCATTCTGGTTCAGAGTTTGTACCAGCTCACGGAACTCAAGGATGCGTGTCACTCCATCGGGATTGGTACTGTATGAGCCTTCTGGCACACCGTAATGATACGGGTCGTAGCCCCAGTTGAAGCTGTCGGTGTTCCGCGCTGCACCAACTACGGCCTGTGGATTACTCGAAGCCCGATCAGTGGCCGGGTTGAACGAAATTGTCGGTTCAGTACGGTCACTGGACTTCTCGATCACCGAGGCAATATCGAAGGTCGGCAGCAAATGAATGTGGGTCAAACCGGCTTGCCGTAACTGAAGCAGGTGGTTCATGCCGTCAGATAAGATGGTGTTTGGATGCGGGCCGGTACCATCGTAAGTAAAGGCGCGGTACGTGCCACGGTCGGCTGGGGCAACCGTAGAGTCATTAGCGCTAAAGTCACGAATGTGTACCTCGTAGATCACAATATCTTCCGGGTTGACAAGCGCCGGCTTGCTTAGCGTATCCCAACCGGCCGGTTTGAGGTCGGCATCATTGAGATTAACGAACTGGCTACGCACATCGTCCGCTGCTGCACCGTCTTGCGAGAGACTGACAGCGTAGGGATCGGTCACCAGGTTTGTGACCACTGCATCGAGTGACGGGACATAGACTTCAACGGCAAACAGATAAAACTGTCGATCCCAACTGGCATCACCGGTAATGCTCCAGACACCACTGGTCGGGTCGAGCGTCATTGGGTGGTCGGTGTAGGTGCTGGTCGTCGAGTTTGCAAACCGCCGTAACGAAACTGATTTAGCCGTTGGCGCCCAGAGTCTGACGGTCGGTATTGCACCGCTATAGCTTACCCCTAGCGTCTGAGTCGTGGCACTGGCTGCGTAGAGGTCATCGAGGACACCCTGAATCTGTACGCCGGTCGCGTCAATGCGCGACCCACTACCGTTATAAGCGGCAACCACCACCTGACCACGCAACAGATGACGCGCATCAGCGGCACTCAGCCCGGTCAGCAATCGGGTAAGGCCATTGGCATTCGGGTTCTTGACCGACCCGCTCACCGTGCCGCTTGCTGTCAAGGGAACGTAGCATGGTGTGGTCGGTGTTGGGAAGGTACATGTCGTTGTCTCGGCAGCGGTTGTTATCCCACCGTCAGGATCGTACAACAGGCGAAAGCTGGCTGCCGGGCCACCATTCCAGGCAATGGTATTCAGATCAAGCCACAGCGCCCGTGTCTGGGTTGGGGAAATTGCACTCGTTCCACTGCTGACGGTATAACTGTAGTTACTACTGCCGTTCGTATCGTAAGTGATCGTCATCAGATCAGCATCAGCACCGGCAATGCTGCTGACATCACCAGAACTAAACACGTAATAACTCACCGTGGTACCGGCGCTCTGAGCCGGAATGGTGGCACTGAATGATGTGCCACTGCCGGTCATCTTCACCACCGTCGAACTGCTCCAATTACCGTTGAGCGCATATCGTAGCCAGAGTGCCTGTTCAGAGGGTGGCGCCACATTCGTTGTCGCCGTCACCGTCACTGCCTGCCCGGCGGTGGGTGTTGTTGGCGTGCGGCTTACCCCGGTAATTGCCGCCGGTGATGCAGTAAGCTGGAAGACTACCCCACGCCCATCACCATCCCACTTGAAGACGTAGTAGCGGCCACTGATGTGGTTAAAAGTTATATTAGGTGCGCTGCTATTACTGCTGAGACCAGTAAAGATGCTACCAAAACTGATCGGAGTCGGGTCAAATTTTCCATACCACAGATTACTATTCTTGTAGAACTTGAACTGGGTGCTGGGATTGTCGGGGTTAGTTATTTGACCACTGACGTAGATAAAGGTACCACCGAGCGAGGCAGACATACTCCACGGTGTGGTACCCCAACCGTTCAAATTACTACGCACCTCTTCACCAGCGGCCAGAGCGGGTGGCGGAATGAGTAGGCGTAGCAAACCGGCGACGATCAGGAGCGCAATGAGCAGGTGGAAGGTGCGGCGGTGCATAACTTGACCTCTTTTGTGCGACAAGGCAGGCTGACTCCATTGGCATTTTGGTCTGGTGGTGGAAACCGGAAGCAATTATACCATGATTTAATTTTTTATGCAACAGTATTTAGGGCAACAATACCGTTTCGTATAGTTTTTTACCCTACTCGTCAGCGGTGAGGGGAGAGGAAAGAGAAACGAGTGCAGAAGAGGTTACATCCTGTGCTGATAGAGGTCTGTAGCTAGGCTCTCTGTGTTCTTGTCGATCACGCCTGTCAGCGCACGGCCAGGGCGAGTTTCACCTGCCTGCGCTCACTGACATAGATTTGCCAGCACACCAACGCGGGCCAGTGGCGTGCGTACCCATGGTTTGCGTAGGACCGTTGGCGGAAGGGGGAGGCTGGTCACCTCACCGCCAACTACCTGCCTCGGCTCTCCTTCCTCATAGCGGGCCGAATGATGGTGCACTCAAGCGATTGTGTACTGTGGGGGATCAGTGGCGGAGACGAGATGTTGGTTGGTGTCACTACGTTGTTGTATCGTCTGGTCAGCGCAGGTGCCCCGAAGCTGATCACGCTACACTTCTTCTCTGATCATTTGGACTACTGAAGACATGCTTTAGCAGTCTATAGCCCTTGCAGGCACTCTCCATACAGACGCTCAGGGATGTGCTTAGAAACATTGACATTCGGAAGCGCGTATGAGTCGGCGTGGAAGTCAGTGAACGGATAGAATCGTTACACGATGTTACACGATGTTTGCCGTGTGATATATGTTGCTTTTTGACAGAACTGGTGTTAGCTTAGTGCCTATCTGAATAGCTCGTTGTCATTTCACGTCAAATATGTCAATGGAAGCAACGCGATGTACGACAGGTCTGATGCTGGTGGCGTCACGTGTAGGGGTGAGGCATTGCCTCACCCCTACGATCGGATTGCGATGATTGTCGAAGAGTCTATACGTCTGATCAACAAACCGGCACATCGGGTGTACCCTGTGCGCATCACGCCGTAGTGGATATAGGCGAGGTGTGGTTTGCTGCTATTCCTTCTGAATGGTTACGGGCAATGTCTCAGAACGTCGTGCGCTGACTACTGCGCATCCGGTTGAAGCATGCGCTACAGTAGACCGGTTTTGTGCCACGAGGTACGAAGGGTACAGTTGTCTCCTGACCACAACCGGCACAGGTCACCTTATAATTCACTCGCTCGCGAGTTTCTGAGGGTGCGTTTACCGGTCGTCTACGTTCAGATGATCCGCTCATCTGGGTCTTGCGCGCCTTCCGGCAAGACGGGCAACGCACCGGCTCATTGATAAAGCCTTTGGTGGCGTAGAATTGCTGTTCGCCCGCTGTAAAGACGAAATCCATCCCACAATCCCGACAGGTAAGGGTCTTGTCTGCGAAGCTCATGGCTCGCTACTCCTCTAACAGAACAACGAAGGGTTCATTGGCCGGTGGGGTTGCGTTGCGTCCGTACTCGACCGAGGGGGACTCAGTGGGGGATCGCTAGCGCGTACCAGATCCGTACCATTCTTGTAAAGTTGATTATACCAAATTTTGACTACTATGAGAAGTGGTTAAGTGGTGGGAGTATGGGTTTTCGGAGTTATCGGATTTTGGTCGTGGTTTTCACACACGCTCATATTTCCGATCCCCATGATTTCCCTAGGTGCGCGGGCCTCCGGTCCGCAGTGTGCGGTGCGTGGCGATAAACCATCGGTTGGCGCCTCAGTACACCAGCGGGAAGGAACCCGTCCCTCCCTGATTTCCCTAGGTGCGCGGGCCTCCGGCCCGCAGGGTGCGGTGCGTGGTGATAAACCATCGGTTGGCGCCTCAGCACACCAGCGGGGAGGAACACGCCCCTCCCTGATTTCCCTGGGAGCGCGGGCCTCCGGCCCGCAGGGTGCGGTGCGTGGTGATAAACCATCGGTTGGCGCCTCAGCACACTAGCAGGGGCGGGTTTCTAACCCGCCCTGGCAGGTTTCCCTGGGTGCGCGGGCCTCCAGCTCGCAGTGTGCGGTGCGTGGTGATAAACCATCGGTTGGCGCCTCAGCACACCAGCAGGGAGGAACCCGCCCCTCCCTGATTTCCCTGGGTGCGCGGGCCTCCGGCCCGCAGGGTGCGGTGCGTGGTGATAAACCATCGGTTGGTGCCTCAGCACACTAGCAGGGGCAGGTTCTAAACCCACCCCTACTCAAGCTTAGGGTCATCTTATTTCACAAATGCCGCGTGTATCGCCCGGACAGCAGTATCGGCGTCGGGTTCGGCAACGACCAGTGAGATGTTATTTTCGGTACTACCCTGGGCAATTGCGATCACGTTCACACCTGCTTTCCCCAGCGCTCCAAACACCTGACCGGCAATGCCCGGTGTTCCGCGCATTCCGGAGCCTACCACTGCTACGATGACAACCGGTGCGATAATGCCGATATGCTCAACATCGTGGGCGGCGAATTCGCGGTCGAGTTCGCAGCGCAACTCCCGCACAACTCGCTCGGCTTCTTCACCCGGTATCGCGAAGCAGACACTCTGTTCACTACTCGCCTGTGAAATGAGCAGAATGTTCGCTCCCACTCTGGCAACGGCGCCAAAGATGCGTGCGGCCACGCCGGTAAGGCCCAGCATTCCCGGCCCGCCAACTGTAATTAGGCTCAGCCCCTTAATTGCAGTAATTGCTCGTACACTTTCGCCATCGCCTTCGGCATCGATCAGTGTGCCGGGATGGCTCGGATTAAAAGTGTTGCGAATCCGGATCGGAATGCGCCGGTGAACCAGCGGTTGTACCGTCTTGGGGTGCAGCACATTAGCGCCGTAGTAAGCCATCTCACCCATCTCGGCATACGAGAGCCGGGGTAGCGTTCGTGCTTCGGGCACGACTTTGGGATTGGCCGAGAGTACACCATCAACTTCTTTCCAGAACCACACTTCATCGGCATCGAGATCGGCGCCGAGAATGGCACAGGTGTAGTCTGAACCGCCCCGCCCAAGCGTGGTTGGTACACCAGCCCGTGTAGCACCGATAAAACCGGTGACTACCGGTATTCGTTTGGCTGCCAGCATGGGTAACAGTCGGGCACGGCACCGCTCGCGAGTGTCGGGTTCGATAGGTGAGGCATTCCCGTAACGTTCATCAGTTACAATTAATTCGGTTGCGTCAATTGCTTCAGCATCAATGCCGGCGCTGCGGAAGGCGGCAGCGATCAAGCGGGCATTGAGCCGCTCACCAAGCCCGCTAAACAGATCGAGAGCACGTGGTGTCAATTCTCCCAAGACGGCAATGCTACGCGAGAGGTTGCTCATATAATCGAGCATCGCCTGAATCTGTGGTTCAAGCGCAGCACATTCCGCCGGTGAAGCTACTTCTGCTGCGGTACGCATATGGAGATCGAGCAGACGTGGTGCAATTTGTGCCGTCGCATCGCCGTTACCGGCAGCAGCCGCCTTTGCTGCCGCAATCAGGGTATCGGTGGTACGCAGATCAGGCGCGTTCATTGCTGAAACCACCACGACCACTTCATGATCACGGGCATACGAACCAACAATTTCGGTCACACGTCGAATGGCATCGGCACTGCCAACCGAGGTGCCGCCGAACTTCATCACCAACCGCATTGCAATGACTCCTCTCCATGACAATGATACAAAAAACGTCGCAGCGCGCCGATTTGCGCATCTCCGCGACGTAGATACCATCTGAAATCTGTTGATGTTTCCAACGTTCCGTAAGTTACGGGATCAGAAGCAGCTTGCCGGTCGTTGCGCGACTGGCAAGCGCGATCTGGGCCTCAGCCGCTTCGTGCAAGGGATAGCGGCGGTAAATCCGTACCTGTAATTCACCGGCGCCAATCCAGGTGAACAAATCGTTGGCGCGCCAGCGCAACTCTTCAGGCGTAGCGATGTAGTGAAACAGCGTTGGTCGCGTCATGAAGAGCGATCCCTTGCTGCTCAACATCAATGGTGAGATGGGCGGCAATGGGCCACTGGCATTCCCGAAGGTCACAAACATTCCCCGTGGCCGGAGGCTGTCGAGACTACCTTCGAGGGTACTTGCGCCAACCGAGTCGTAGACGACATCGACTCCACGACCGTTGGTGAAAGCGCGTACCCGCTCAACAAACGACTCACGGGTGTAGATCACAACTTCATCGGCACCGGCTGCTCGTGCCAGCGCAGCTTTTTCATCGCTAGAGACAGTGCCAATGACGCGCGCCCCCAGGCGTTTGGCAATCTGAATCAGTAAAAGACCGACACCGCCAGCCGCTGCATGTACTAAGCACGTATCACCCGCTTTCAAGGGAAAGGTGCTTAAGGTCAGATAGTGCGCTGTCATGCCCTGTAAGAGCACCGCTGCTGCTGTTTCTAGATCGACGTTATCGGGTATGCGTACCAGCTTATCGGCGGCCGCTAGCGCATATTCGGCATATCCACCAATAGCCGTCGTGCAGCCAACGCGATCACCAATTGCCCATTCGGTCACACCTTCACCCACGGCATCAACCGTACCGGCTACTTCTAAGCCCAGCGTGAATGGTAGCGGTTGTGGATAGAGACCGGTACGATGGTAAATGTCAATAAAATTGACCCCGGCAGCCGCAACCTTTATCCGCACCTGTCCCGGTGCGGGTTCGGGGATGGGCACATCAACCACCTGCAACTGTTCTGGTCCACCGGTCTGATGAATTTGGATTGCCCGCATGATCATACCCTCGCTGCAAGCTCGCCCTTGCGCTCAGATTGAAAACCGACCTATACTATAACATAGCGCTATTTTTTTTGGTGTAATTCGGTTCACGTCTGTTAAGGTGAGAACTGATTATCGATTTTTGCTGTGATTGGCCTAGAGATAGCTGGTGTTGCCCAATACGATGCACATCAGGATGAACATACGAGAAGAGGACGGTAGTGCGGCAGAGTGGTTTTCCACCCGAGTACTTTGAACGTTACGATGAGAGCGATGATCGGCTCTTCTACCTGTATCCCCGCTTAACAGCGCACATTGACAAACTGGCCTGTCAGGCCGTTACTCAACTTATTCGTGAAGAATTACCGCAAGGTGGCTGTATTCTCGATCTGATGAGCAGTTATGTTAGCCATCTGCCGACCGACATTCCGCTAACGCGGGTCGTTGGACTTGGCCTGAATGAAGAGGAGATGCGGCTCAATCCACAGCTTCACGAGTATGTTATTCACGACCTCAATGCCAATCCACAATTACCCTTTGCCGATGCTACATTTGATGGAGTGGTCTGTACCGTCTCTGTGCAATATATGACGCGCCCGGTAGAGGTGTTTGCCGAAGTGGCACGTATTCTCAAGCCAGGTGGTCCTTTCATTGTAACTTTTTCCAATCGCTGCTTTCCCAGTAAAGCAGTACGGATTTGGCTGGCGACTAACGACCGTCAGCATCTCGAACTAGTACGCTGTTATTTTGAATTGGCCGGTGGCTTTACCGAAATCCGGTGTCTTGATCGTTCGCCTCACCACTGGCTCAGTGATCCCCTCTACGCCGTAGTTGGGCGACGAGTGGTATAATCAGCGACTAGTGAAGAGATTTGACACTGGAGAAAACCAATGCCTTCGGCACCGCCACAACCGGTTCAACTGAGTTGTCCATCCTGTGGGACTCGTTTCCGCACGGCCATTTATACGTTGGTAGATGGTGGTGAGCAGCCTGAATTGAAAGCAGCCCTGCTTACCGGTCAACTCAATATTGCTGTTTGTCCACGCTGTGGAATGGCGAGCATGCTCAGCGCTCCGCTCATTTACCACGATGCCGGGAAACAGCTCTTTTTGGTCTATGTTCCGCAAGAACTCAATAGTCAACCGCAGGAGATTGATCGTTTCATCGGTGATGCGTCGGCATTTTTACTCCGTGCATTGCCTAACGATGCGCCACGTGGCTATTTGCTTGCCCCACGTCGTTTTCTGAGCTTGCAATCGCTCATCGAAGCAATTTACGAGGCCGATGGGGTTTCGGCGGAAGATTTGCGACGGCAGAATCGGTATGTCGAAATCCTCACCGAACTGGTGAACACAGTTGATCAGGACGAACAATTTACAGCCGCGCTGCAACGTTACTCGGCGGAACTGACGCCGGAATTCTTTGCGACCCTTGATGCGTTCATTAACGCGACCAATGATGCTCAGGCGCAGATGCGTACGATGTTGGTACGGGTACGGGAAAAATTGCTTGCATATACGGCGCGAATAACGGCCCAGGCAGCCGCTGAAGAACTGAACGCTGCTATTGAACGTCTGCGTTCGGTTAGCGACGAAGAGTTACCTGCCGTTGTGCAAGAGTTGCGTCCGTTGATCGATTATGGTTTCTTCCAGTTGTGGACCGAACAGATTGAGGCAGCTTCGGCCGCCGGTGACAACACGACTGCCCAAAAGCTCACCGAGCGTCGCTCCCGCATTCTAGAGTTAGTCGAAGCGATTGATCGCGCTGCCCAGGAGATGTTTGAACGGGGAAGCGCTCTGATCGATGCTGTCCTGGCGACGCCCGATCCGGTTGCTGCCCTACGAGAACGGGCTGTTGAAGTTGATGAAGGATTACTAACCGTCATTTCGGCGAGCATCGCCGCTGCCCGGCACGCTGGCAGTGACGATCTGGTCAAGCAACTTGAAGCATTGGCCGACGCTGCCCAAGACATCATCAACTCACGACTGTCGCCTGAAGATCGCTTTATTAACGAACTCCTGGCCCAAGAGACGACCGTTGAGGCAACGCGCTTGCTACGCAAAAATATGACACGAATTACGCCAGAGCTGGCTCGTCGGCTTAATGAACGTGCCGCAGAAGAGGAGAAGCGGGCCAATCAGGCTGATGCAGAACGGCTCCGTCAGCTTGCCCGTGAGGCTAGTGCACTCTTGTTCTAATTTCAAAGCCAGAGGGTGAAGCAAACCCTCTGGCTTTTAACCTGCCTATGCGATACGTTGTGCTCCGCTGGTTGGTGATGGTTGCGCGGCCATTCGTGCGTCGCTCAGCGGTGTATCCTCCCCGAAAAGTCTTGCTGATCAAGCCCGATCATCTCGGCGATCTCCTGCTGGCAACGCCGGCATTGCATGCGCTGCGCAGGGCACTTCCTGCGGCCCGTATTACTGCGCTGGTCGGGCCGTGGGCGGCTACGATGTGGCAGAATCTTGCTGAAATCGATGAGCTGGAGACGTTGCCATTTCCGGGATTTGATCGGTCTGGTCCTAAGCCGATGCTTCTTGCGCCGTACCTGCTTTTGCTACGCACCGCCTATCGGCTTCGCGCACAGTCTTACGATGCTGCGCTGATCCTGCGTGATGATCACTGGTGGGGAGCAGCACTTGCGCTCTTGGCCGGTATTCCGCAGCGTATTGGTTTTGCGCATCCGCTCTGCACACCGTTCCTGAGCACAGTACTCCCGTACCGTCCTCGCCAACACGTTACCCACCAGGCGCTGGAGATTGTTGCCGCTCTTACTGGTGTTCCTGCTGTTTCGGGACCATTGCGCTACACGCCAACGCACGCCGCACAAGAGTGGGCGACTGTCTGGATCCAACAGCAGCTCAAACCCGATGAACACCTGATCATCATTCATCCGGGTACTGGCGGTTTCACCAAACATTGGCTGCATAGCCACTGGATTACTCTTATTCACGGCCTGAACCGACCAGGACGCCGCATTCTCCTCACCGGTAGTCCGAACGAAGCTGAGAAACTGGCAGCGATCGTTGCTGCTGCGCCACCCGGTCTACTTGCGCTTAGCCAGGAACTGACCATTGACCGGCTGGCAGCTCTGTTGGGGCGGGCAAACCTGGTTATCGGGGTAGACAGTGGCCCGTTACACATTGCTGTGAGCCAGGGTGTTCCTACCCTCCATCTCTTCGGTCCCAGTGATCCCCTCCGCTTCGGGCCGTGGGGTGATCCCCAGCGCCAGCGCGTGTTGAGCGCGGGTCTTCCCTGTAGTCCGTGCGGCGTTTTTGCCACTTGCCCACGGGCGACTAATCCACCTGAATGTATGGCTGTCATCGATCCCGCCTGGGTCTTGAGTAATGCTGAGGAACTCTTGGTGAGTAGGCCGACACCCACCATTGACTCCGGTCAGACAGATTGCTACAATACTTTGTCGTAATCAACGTTGTGGCGGCGATGAGGTGGCAACCGTGCGGTATAAGCTCTGGCTCTGTGTCGTGTTTCTCATAATCGGCGCAAGTAGCATGGGATTGTCCGCTTGTCTACCCGATCCGCCTCGGCACAACCGTCCGACCTTTCCGGCTATTCTCGACATTACTCCCGCACCCACTATCGATATTGATGCCACGGCGACCGCATACGCTAGTGCGTCACGTTCGACTCCTGTGATTACAGCCCTCTATGTTGTGCAGGCTGGTGATACACTCAGTGCGATTGCCGAACGTTTTGGGGTAACCGTTGATGAGCTTGTAGCTGCGAATAATCTTACCGATCCAAATGTTCTTCAAGTCGGCCAAACGCTGGTCATTCCATCCCTGCTCACAACACCACGGCCAAGTCTTACGCCAACACCATAAGGCTGTACGAGTTGACACGAAGGAATTGCCGTTCCTCCTCCCTTCTATCCTTTTCGCACGCTGGAAGGAAAGACGTGGTTCAACACCGTACCTTTCCCGCTGTACGCCTTGTCGGAGCGTTGTACTGCTGCGTCCACCCTGCGGAGCATGACCGACATCGCTCACCTCCTTCTTAACCCCTCGTGGTAACAGAAGATAACTTGAGAGTCGCTTTGATACGACAAACGACGGCTGCCAGGCGTGCACCCACGTGACTGCGTGGTTCAGTGATTGTCTTGAGCGCATAAGTATTGTGCGTGACACGCCATACAGTTACCGGGCAGTGGCTCGAAAAACCTGTCCCGACTGTGCAGTGACACATGCCACCATTCCCTGATACATTCCAGAGGGAGAGTGGTTACCGACGCATTCTGTTCTGCTCTGCGCACTGCAGGGGGTGCGGCAACTTGAGTTATAATGCTAATTGAATACACTTTCAGCCCCAGAGGAGATGAGACCGTGACTACTGGCAGCCGTCGCATTACTTTTTTTTCGACTTGTATTGTTGATCAGCTCTACCCAACGGTTGGGATGGCTGCGGCTTGCCTGCTCGAACAACAGGGTGTGAAGGTTGAGGTACCCAATGACCTGTTGTGTTGTGGTCAGATGGCCTTCAATGCCGGTTTTCGTGATGACGCCTACATAATCGCCGGCCGCACACTGGAAGTACTGCGTGGAAAGGGTGATGTTGTATTGCCTTCAGGCTCTTGTGCAGCAATGATTCGTCATCTCTATCACGAGCTATTTGCCCATACACCGTTTGCCGCTGCTGCCGAAGAACTGGCACATCGCACCTACGAATGGAGCGAATATCTGGTTGACATATTAGGGGTGACCGATGTTGGTGCCCGCTTTAGCGGTCGAATCACCTATCACGATGCCTGCCACGGGCTGCGCTTTCTGGGTTTAGGTAAGCAGGCGCGCACGTTGCTGCACCACGTGGCAGGTGCGGAAGTCGTACCACTGCCTGGCTGTGATCAGTGCTGCGGATTTGGCGGTCTGTTTGCGATCAAGCAGGCCAGTATCTCTACTGCAATGCTCGAACGTAAACTGGAAGCGATTGAATCAACAAAAGTAGACCTGCTGGTAACCGGTGATGTTTCCTGTATGACGCAGATTGCCGGTGGGCTGAGCCGTCGTCAAAGTGCTATCCGTGCTCGACATCTCGCTGAAGTATTGGCAAATATGGTTGATGCACGGTGAGGGAAAAACCGGTCGGTGATAGGCCGACGATCCCGTTTCCGTTGCCGTGCCTGGAAGAAATACGTCCTATGACGCAAACTATCGCGTTCTACGATCGGGTTGACCAGGCCCTCCACGATACTTCGTTGCAAACTGCGTTGAACAGAGCAACGACACGCTTTATTGGTAATCGGGCCAGTGCTATCGGGGCATTGTGTGAGGCCGACCGCTTGCGCGATCAGGCGCGGGCGATCCGTGCCTATGCGTTAGCACATCTTGATGAGCTGTTGCCACAATTAGCCGCCAATGTCGAGGCACGTGGTGGTCATGTTTGTTGGGCCAGCGATGGAGAGGAAGCGCGCCGTTATATTATCGAACTCGCCCGTGCGCGCGGGGTGCGTAGTATTGTGAAGTCGAAGTCGATGGCTTCTGAAGAGATTCATCTGAATGAAGCCCTGGAGCACGCTGGGTTTGAAGTCGTCGAGACCGATTTGGGTGAGTACATTATCCAGCTAGCAGGTGAAACGCCGTCGCACATTATTGCTCCCGCCATCCACAAAACTCGCGAACAGGTGAGTGCTCTGTTCGAGCAGCATTTGGGAATGCCGCCAACGACTGAGGTGCCGCCAATGATCCGCACGGCCCGGCGTGCGTTACGACAGCGCTTTCTACGCGCCGATATGGGGATCAGTGGAGTTAATTTTGGGGTGGCCGATAGCGGTGCAATCGTGATTGTGGAAAATGAGGGCAATGCCCGTCTTTCTACGACAGTGCCACGCATCCATGTTGCGATTATGGGCATTGAGCGAATTGTAGCCCGTCTCGCCGATCTAGGCGTGATGTTGCAGGTGCTGGCGCGTTCGGCAACCGGTCAGAAAATGAGCGTTTATACCAGCCTGATCAGCGGTCCCGCTCGTCCCGGTGAAGCCGATGGTCCCGAAGAGTTTCACCTCGTGCTCCTCGATAATGGTCGTTCGCGAATGTTAGGCGGTCAGTACGCCGAGGCGCTGCTCTGTATCCGCTGTGGTGCGTGCCTCAATGCCTGCCCGGTTTATCAGGCGATCGGTGGTCATGCTTATGGTGGTGTCTACTCTGGACCAATCGGTGCCATTCTCACCCCGTTATTGCAGCCTGATCTGCCTGATGCTTATCTGCTGCCACAGGCTAGCTCACTCTGTGGCGCCTGTCAGGAAGTTTGTCCGGTGCGCATTGCAATTCCCGACATGCTCTTGCGGCACCGGGCCGACGCAGTACAGGCTGGGAAAGCGCATCCGCTCGAAAAGGCGGCTATTCGTGGTTATACCTTGACAATGACCCATCCGGCGATCTACCGGGCGAGTGGGAAGGCAGCGCGGCTGTTCAGCCGCATCCTGGCCCGCAAAGGTCGCTTTCGCCGCTTACCACCACCGTTACACCTCTGGACGAAGCAGCGTGATTTCCCGGCGCCACCACCAAAGACGTTTCGGGAATTGTGGGCTGAGCATCAGAAACGACGACACCAGAATGAAGTGTGATGTTGTCTGAAGTCTATGAACGGTATGCAGATTTCAATCCACGCCGAGCGACCGGACACCGCTGATGCACAAGCGTTGATTGCCGAATTAGATGCTGAGCTGGCGCCACTCTATCCACCGACCAGCCAACATGGCTACAGTATCGAGCAGTTGATACGCGAGAAGGTTGATTTTTTCGTTGTACGGGTGAACGGTGAAGCAGTTGGATGCGGTGGTGTACAGTTCTACGCTGATTACGGTGAAGTGAAGCGGATGTACATACGTCCGATGTTTCGAGGTATGGGGCTGGCCCAGCGTTTGATCGAACACCTGATCGCTTACGCGGCTGCACATCAGTGCCGACTGTTGCGGCTCGAAACGGGTATTCTGCAACCTGCTGCTCTTCGCTGTTACGAACGGGCTGGGTTCTACCGCATCGGGCCGTTTGGGAACTACCCCGACGATCCACTTTCACTGTTTTACGAGCGACCAATTGGAGTACAGGGATGAGCCGTGATCAGATATTAGCCGCTATTCAAATCAGCCTGAACGCGAACCGGCCACAGTTGTTGGCTGAAGCTGCGCGTGTCACCCACGAACCACCGCCGTTTGTGTTACCGGCCCAGGATGATTTGGCCGGGCAATTTGTGGCCGAGGTGCAAAAACTTGAAGGAAAAGCCTACCGTGTTGCAACTGCTGAAGAGGCGCTGGCAATAATCGAGCAACTGATAATCGAGACGCAAGCCAGGCAGGTTATCGGCTGGGATGTTGACCAGATTGAATTACCCGGCCTGGCTGCGTTACTGGCTGCCCATGGCGTAACTCCTGCTATCGCCGATATTCGCGGTGAGGCGCGACAAGCCCGCTTGCAAGAATTGGAACCGATCCCGATCTGTTTGTCGGGGGTTGAGCTGGCGATTGCCGAGAGCGGTACACTGCTGTTGCGCCATGGCCCCGGTCGTCCGCGGCTTGCTTCTCTCCTGTCGCCGTGTCACATCGCGATTGTCTTTGAACGTCAGTTGGTGCGTGGTCTTGGGGAAGCACTGACCATCCTGCTCAAACGTTATGGTGAAGAGATTTTTGGTCCCACCAGCAATCTCACCTTCATTACCGGCCCATCGCGCACGGCTGATATTGAAATGACCCTCTCGCTGGGCATCCACGGGCCGCCCCAGCTTCACGTCATTCTGGTGGCTGAAGGTTGATAGCGTATGAATGCGGTAAAACCACGAGTGTTCGTTACCCGCCGGTTGCCCGATCCGGCGCTGGCTATCTTGTACGAGCACTGTGCAGTAACGTTGTGGGATCAGGTGGAAGTTCCGATCCCTCGTGCAGAATTGTTACGTGGGGTTGCCGAGGCAGAGGGATTGCTCTGCTTAATCACCGACCGGATTGATCGCGATGTGATTGCCGCTGCACCCTCTTTGCGCGCTGTATCCATCATGGCAGTAGGCTACGACAACATCGACCGGGCAGCACTGGCAGCGCGTGGGATCACCTTAACCAATACGCCAGATGTCCTCACCGAGACAACTGCCGATCTGGCCTGGGCGCTCATGCTGGCGGCTGCCCGCCGCGTTGTCGAAGGTCACAAGCTCATTGAACAGGGGGGCTGGGGGCCGTGGTACCCGATGCAGATGGTTGGGCAAGACATTTACGGGCGAACGTTAGGCGTGGTCGGAGCGGGCCGGATCGGTCGGGCGGTTCTCCGCCGTGGGCAAGGCTTTGCAATGCGCTTGTTGTACCACAATCGCCGTCCTGATCCGCACGTCGAAGCTGAACTGGGTGCTACCTACCGCTCACTCGACGATTTGCTAAGCGAAAGCGATGTTGTGGTGGTCACCGCACCGCTGACCGAAGCGACGCGGGGGATGTTTGGCGCAGCGCAATTTGCCCGTATGAAGCCAACCAGTGTGTTCGTCAATGTTGCCCGCGGGCCACTGGTGCGCGAAGATGACCTGGTTGCCGCTTTGCGCGCCGGTCGGCCATGGGCTGCCGGTCTCGATGTCTTCGAGCGTGAACCGATCAGCCCTGATCATCCGCTGCTGACGCTGCCCAACGTTGTGCTTACACCGCACATTGGGAGTGCGACCTTCACCACCCGCCTGCGGATGGCGACCCTGGCTGCTGAAAATCTGGTGGCGGTGTTGCACGGCCAACCGACACCACACATTGTCCCCCTTAAGTGATTGCGGTGTTTGAAAGCTATGGCGGGCAAAGATACATCGTCGTGACAATCTTACCGACAGGAAGGGTCAATCTACCCGATAGGGTACTGATGCGCCAACCGATGGGTTTCAGCCGCGCATTCCAGGAACTGCGCGGAAGTCAGTGCACGCTTGTCTTCTTCCCTTCCCCCGTTCTCTGTCCAGCATCTTGGGGTGGTTCCGGTTACGTCCTCTCGCGCCGCATCAGCACGCCATCGCTTGCAAGAACGGGCCGGTATTTTGGACCATGGTCTTGCTATAGGCGGGTTGGGAACTCGTCCTGACCGTTTACGCCGCATACCTTCTCTTTGTATGTGCAGAGTGACTATAATTGTCATGCCGGATTGATCACCGACTGAAGTAACCCAAAACGGCTTAACTCGATATGCACGAACTTGATGGCATCCTCGAACGGATTACCTTCCAGAGTGAAAGCAACGGCTACACCGTGGCCCAACTACGACCCACCGGCAAGCGTCATACCGTTACGATTGTTGGGAATCTGATCGGTGTACAACCGGGTGAGCAACTCATTCTCGAAGGGGAATGGTGTGATCATCCGACCCATGGTCGTCAGTTTCGCGTGCAGCGGTATCGCACCCGTCTACCGGCGACGATTGACGGCATTCGCCGCTACTTAGGCAGTGGCTTGATTAAAGGTGTTGGGCCGGCTACTGCGAAGCGGATTACCGAAACGTTTGGGAAATACACACTCGATGTACTAGATCGTGAACCTGAGCGACTCTGCGAGGTGCCAGGGCTGGGTCGCAAGAAGGCAGCGTTGATTGCCGAAGCCTGGCGAGCACAGCAGCGCATTAAGGATGTGATGCTGCTCCTGCAAGACCTTGGCCTGCCAACCGGAGTTGCGGTGCGTATCTACCGGCATTACGGTGATGACGCCTTACGGGTGGTGCAGCAGGAGCCGTATCGATTGGCTGATGAAGTGGATGGAGTGGGCTTTCGTACTGCCGATGCCATTGCAACCGGTCTTGGCATTACCCGCGATGATCCACGCCGGATTGCTGCTGGTTTGCGGTATGCTCTAGGTCAGGCCTCGAATGATGGTCACTGTTATCTACCGATGGTCAAGCTGATTGAACGTGCGTCCGGTCTCCTTTCGGTGACGAAAGCTGCGGTATCTGATGTCTTTACCCAGATGTTGGCACATCATCAGCTCTGGCGTGATCCGGTTGTCACGGCTGCCGATCCCGATCAATACCCGATCTATCTGCCGCCGCTCGCCTTTGCCGAGATTGGAGTGGCGAATGCTATTCGCCGCCTTCTCCAGCAATATTCATCCATGGCCGACCACTATGTACCTAGTCGCTGGGAGCTTGTCTTTGCCCACCTGGCAAAGCGACACGGTATGAACCTGAGTGCACAGCAGCGCACTGCGGTGCGTACTGCGCTGACAACGTCGGTGATGTTACTCACCGGTGGGCCGGGCACCGGAAAAACCACCAGCCTGCGCGCCCTGGTTATGCTCTTGCGTGCTCGTGGCTATCGTCCACTGCTGGCCGCTCCCACCGGACGGGCCGCTCGGCGGTTGAGTGAAGCGACCGGTATCGAAGCGCGCACAATTCATCGCTTGCTCGAATACGGCCCTGACGGCGAATTCCGGCGCAACGCCGATAACCCGCTCGACTGCGACCTGTTGGTGATTGATGAAGCGAGTATGCTCGATATTGTGCTGGCGAATCAGCTTCTGAAAGCCCTGCCTGGCGGTGCGCACTTAGTGATTGTCGGTGATGCCGATCAACTGCCGAGTGTCGGCCCTGGTCGCGTCCTTGGCGATCTGATCGAGAGTGGTGTCGTGCCACGGGTGCATCTTGATGCGATCTTTCGCCAGGCTGCCGGTAGTGGAATTGCTGCCAATGCCCGCCGGATCAACGACGGTCAGATGCCTGAATGGGGAGCACACGACGACTTCTACTTTTTTGCTGCTGATACGCCGGAACGTTGTGCAGCTCTAACCGTAGAGCTGGTTGTCGAGCGCATTCCGCGCCGGTTCGGAGTCGATCCGCGCCGTGATATTCAGGTTCTCAGTCCCACGCACAAAGGAGTGGCCGGGGTTGCTGCGCTCAATGCAGCCTTGCAAGCAGCCCTCAATCCGCCGCGTCCTGGGGTTGCCGAATACCACAGCGGCGGGACTACTTTTCGAGTAGGTGATCGAGTGATCCAGCAGCGTAACGATTATGACCGTGATGTGTACAACGGCGATGTTGGTGAAGTTATTGCGATTAAGGCAGAAGAACAGACCGTTGTCGTGCGCTTCGAGGATGGCCGCACGATACGCTACAGTGGTCTCGATCTTGATGACCTTGCCCTTGCGTATGCGCTCAGTGTTCACAAAAGCCAGGGGAGCGAATACCCGGTCGTTGTTATTCCGCTCCTGCTTGCCCATCAGCCATTATTGCAGCGCAATCTGCTCTACACGGCAGTCACCCGTGCTCGTCAGTTAGTCGTAATTGTCGGAGATCGGCGTGCGGTTGCGACAGCGGTTGCCACGACAGAAGTTGAACGACGCTACACCGGGTTGAGTGTGCGGCTTAGGCGGGGGTGAGTGCTGGTACCTAGATCGTCAGGCTGGAAACCATTGCTGGAGGACTGAGCGTAATCGCTGAAATGCTCTATCTTGACATCTGGTGAGACTGACCTGTCTGGCTAGTTCCGCGTAAAGTGCTGGCGAGCGGGGAATACGTTTGATTCTTAGTAGGCTCTCCATTACCTCTTTCGGGGCGCGAGGTTTTCCATTGGGAAAGCAGTTGCAGGCTTCGAGTGTCCTACGATAGAGTTCTTCATCGCCGTCTGCAATCAGGGTAACGACATGAGGAGAATTTGTAAAGACCCAGATTTCTAGCTCGGGATCTAAAACCATGGTGGCACAGCAATAGCAATCTTCCCATCCTGAAACCCGCAAAAGTTGCTCGACTTCATTTTCCAAATCTGATGAACTTCTGCGTTCTCTCCCACAACCCTGCCGATCAAACATGACAAGTGCGTATCGGTAATTTGCTCGCAAAGGTCTCAGAAATTCATGAGCCTGACGTAATACGCCTAGATCGCGTTCAGGATGTCTGAAAATATTAAAGGTAAGACCTTCTCGTATTCCCAGCGCATGAGAACGTCCTAACAATCCGCGTATAGCGTATTCCATATCCAAATCTGCGACCAGCACAACTAGGTCTTTTTGCTGTCCGTTGCTCATCCCAAAATCCCACTGGCCAAAAGGTTGCCTAAAGACACCTCAGAGCGCCATTCTTTCAGGTACGGATGGCGGTTGCCAGGAACAATGTCAGTTGCACCGCGTTCATTTAGCGTAAAGCAGAGAAGTTCATTTGGAGTAGCAAGGTTCAAAAAGATCGGTGAATGGGTTGCACAGAATACTTGACCTTCATACACAGAAGAAAGTGACTGGTACACAGCTTCGAGAGCGCGAGGATGCACACCGTTTTCCGGTTCTTCAATGATGTAAATGCCCATCGCCCATCTCTTCTGGAAGATACGCCAAAACCGTCATTGCCAAAAGTCGTAGCGTTCCATCTGAGAGAAGCCACGAGGGAAGCTGCCTGCCCTCTTCAGTTTCTACCACAAGGTATCGGTAGCGATCCTCTTCTCGCTCCCTAATGGAGATCATGCTGATCGCTGGCAAGACAGTGCGCACGTGGTTTACCCATTGGTGTAATCGCACGGGATGATCTTGTAGCCGTTCCACAACCAGCGCCAGATTAGAGCCGTCCGGCTGAAATGTTTTAGGTGCTTCTGGAGGGCAAGGCCAGCGCATCACCTGACTGTTCAGCGTAACAAAGTGGAGCTGTTCTGTAAGCATATTGCGCAGCCAGATGCTTACCGGGAAACGTTGTTCTTCGGGAATGAGAATGAGACCGGCCCGGTCCTTTCCGGCATTCAAGGGAAAATTCCATTCAGATGTTTCAGAGCGCACATACATCCGACCGTCAGCAGTGCGGGACATCACTTTCCGATACCCAGGCGGCACCCGTCTCCTGGGTTCTTTCACGATAGATGTTGGTGGTTGACGTTCTTTGGGGAATACTATCTCTGGTCTATCGTGCAGCACACGGGCAGTCTGTGCGTGCTTCCGAACAAGCCAGAGATTCTCGACCAGGAATGTGAGCGTTCCCGCATTATCAGTGCCAATGCGGAGTTCATAACGTATGCGAGAGTCTTCCTTTTCTCTACTGTGAAGATGTTCTGGAATCTGGAGTTCGACAGCGATTTCGATTGGTTCAGCACCCATCTGCCAGACGAGTTCTCGTATGGAACGGGCGCGTTTCTGTACGGCCTTTTGCAAACCGTTGCGAAGGATGTCTTGCAGGAAGACGACCACGTCTAGAAAGGTGCTTTTCCCGCTGGCGTTGGGACCCACCAGAATCTGAAAGGGCTGTAGCTCTTGCCGAATGTGGCGAAGGCATTTGTAGTTCAGAACCTCTATCGTATGCAGTATCATGTTGCATTGACGCTGTTTTCTCCAGACATGTACACCATAATGTACCACTTCTGCACCATTCTCGGCAAGTTCTTCGTGCATAAACAAGAGAGGCGCACGGACAGGGCGCCTCTCTAAGCGTCACTTCTTCGCTCGGATCAGTACGATCCGCCGGGCACAAACTCATTCGTAAACGCCTTCTGCACATCAACCGGTGCCGACAAGAGACCCGCAGCGCGCATAAATTCTTCGGTGCGCGCCCAGAGTTGCCCATCAGTGTAGCCCAGGCCATACTGAGACGTCATGTCGCTCTGCCAGAACGGTAGACTCTCGATCAGCACCTTGCGTTGGAGGTCGGGATTGCCAAGCTGTGCTTCAGGAACGAACTGTAGACTCAGTTCAAAGGCTTCATCAGGATTTGCCAGGGTATCGGCTAATCCGCGCAGACTGGCCCGCACGAAGCCGCGCACAAGCTCGGGTTCTTGCTGAATCAATGCCTCGCTGACAGCAATACCGTTGGCAGCCAGATTAAAGACATCGGCGGCCAGTAAGACGTTTACGGCTATGCCCTGCTCGCGCAATTGTACCGGCTCGTTCATCGCATAGCCGGTCGCTATCGATACTTTATCTTCCATGACCGCAGCCGTCTGCGTAAAACCGATCTCTTGCACTACCACGTCTGCCTCTGTCATCTTCCCGGCGTATAGTGCGGCAAGCAAGGCGTAGAAGCTTTCGCCAAACCGACCCGGAATACCAATGGTCTGACCGCGCAGATCGTTGACGCTCTGCAAAGGCACGTTGGCTTTGGCGAAGAAGGCAATCGGGAACCGCTGGTAGAGGGACATCACCGTTTTAATCGGTAATCCCTGCTGGCGCGCTAGTAAGACAGAAGTGCCGCTGGTGGTGGCAAATTCAACCCCACTCGCCGGCCAGGTCGCTGCCCGCTGCGATACATCGTTCTCGAAGTTATAGTCGAATATGACCTCAATGCCTTCCGCAGTGTAGTATCCTTTAGCGGCTGCCACATAATAAGGCGCGAATTGTACATTGGGAATGTACGACATCGCCAGTGTAACACGGCGCAGCGTTGGTTGTGCCTGCGGTGCAGATGCCGCAGTTGGGGCCGTTGTTGGCGCTGTTGTCGGAGTGGATGTTCCGCAAGAACTTAACATCATTGAGAGTATTGCGAAGAATAAAAAGAACCGTCCTTTCATAAAAATATTCCTCCCTAAAAACAGCATCAAAAAGAGATCGATTCCTATGCTTCCCAACGAACCAATAGTCGTTCTAGTAAACCTGCCAGAATGTAGAGTATCAATGTAATCAGAGCCAGTGTGATCAACGCAACAAAAATCAGCGGTGTGTCAAACAGCCCGCGGGCAATATTGATCAGCGCCCCCAGACCGACCCGTCCGGCGACGAATTCCCCAACGACAGCGCCAGTGGTTGCCAGCGACAGACCGGTTCGTATACCGCCGAAGAGCACGGGTAGCGCCAGTGGCACTTCGACGTAGCGTAATAATTGCCAGCGATGAGCGCCGCTGATATAGGCCATTTCAATCAGTTCGCGTGGAATACTGCGGATCGCCACAATAGTACTGATCAGGATCGGCAGGAAGGTGATCAGAGCAGCGACCAGTACTTTAGAGGTCATACCGGTACCGAACCAGAGGATGATCAGCGGTGCCACCGCCACCACCGGAATTGCCTGACTGGCGGCCAATACCGGTGCCAGAGCCTGTTCGAGCCAGCGTATATGCGCCAGTGTGTAGCCGAGTACGACGGCGATGATGAGTGCCAGCGCAAACCCGCCAAGGGCAGCGCTCAGGGTCGCCGAGGTATGTTGCCAGAGTATCCCACTACTCAGCGCCTGCCAGAAGCGTCCGGCAACCAGGGTTGGGGAAGGAAGAATAAAGGCCGGATAGCCACTAAACGTTACGCCAGCTTGCCAGAGTAGCAGCAGAATCATGAGTGTTACCGGCAGGCCAAGAGCAGGCCGCTCGAAGTGCCGAAAGATCTTCGCCCGCGGCGATACGGTTGGCATTGGTAGTGTTTGTTGCATCTCAACAACTCCTTTCGCGGCGGGCAATGAAAAAACCCCGCCGAGCGAACGCTCTTCGGGGGACAGATACGGAATTGCGACAGATGATTGTGCTGCCGCTAATGCAGACAAGGCCAAGGCATACAGTGCGCCGTTGCCCTCGCTCGCCATATCTGGATCTTCTTTACATCCGGACTGTAACCGTCGGCCCCGGAGTTGCACCGGATCATGCGTGCCTCTCAACACGCTCGTGGGCTATACCACCGATCGGGAATTTCACCCTGCCCCGAAGATCGTTTTTCATTCGTGATGATAACATTACCGGGAGTGTAGTGTCAAGAAGGATGAAGACAGAAGAGTTTCCTGGGGGCATGCCCCCAGCCCGCTTGTCCAGTGTATAGTCGGCATCCCTCAACGACTCTTTCTCTCTTGACCGCAGTTAGATGGGTTGGAAACGTTGCACCCCCTCTCAGATCCTGATCAGAAACTCGTGGTCTTGATCAGGCGCTCAGCAGGGGTGTCGGCTGAAGTGGCGAGCACCTCAGTGCCTCATCAAACACCTGGGCTGTTACTAAGGCGCGACCATAGCATCGCCAGCATGGTACAGGGAACGGTGATGGACAGCTGACGGCCCTCACTTTCTCCCTGGCCTCCTTCCTCTCCCGTAAAAGGCGAGGAAGGGTGAACGTGGGGTGGCTGGCGCGAAAGCATGTTGGCAGTCCCTCACGCAATGATTGCGCGAGTACGATACGTTCCCAATAAGAAATCCGGGTTTTTGATCAGGCTCTGAGTGATCATGCTTGATGCGCGTATATCGGGCAGATGCTCTGATACCTTGCGCATAAGCGCCTGCAAACGTCATGGCAGACAACCTCACGCTTACCATTGGTAATCGTCGGCCAGGAAAGATGCCGCATGCTCAGACGCAGACTTCTGATGTGAAAGATGTACGGTCTCGACAGCTCTTCAACGTGCTCGAGTTCGGAACACTTCGAGAACTGGATGAAGCAGCACACATACAGACCTTCGTCAGTGTAGCGTAAGGCGACCGAGGATTGGATATGATGCACCTTTGCCAGGGTGCGCGGGCCTCTGGCCCGCATCCTCAGTATCGTAAGGTGACCGAGGATTGGATATGATGCACCTTTGCCAGGGTGCGCGGGCCTCTGGCCCGCATCCTAAGTATCGTAAGGTGACCGAGGATTGGATATGTTGCCCCCCTATCGTCCATCGCGATAGGGGGAGCGCTGCTGTACGTATCGCTGATCATTCCGCTCATCCACCACGCAACCGCCGCAACTCGGCCTCTAGCTCACGCAGACGGGCTTCAAGCTCGGCCCGCGCTGCCGCTTCTCGCTGGGCCTGTTCCTCCGCCTCGGCCCGCGCTGCCGCTTCGCGCCGGGCCTGTTCTTCCGCTGCTCGCGCTCGTGCTTCCGCCTCCGCCCGCGCTGCCGCTTCGCGTCGGGCTCGCGCCTCAGCTTCTGCCGCCTGCTGTACCACCGTCGCGTAGTCGCCAAACGCCGTGCCGTCGTCGGCGTAGCACACCACGTGGTCGCCTTCCACCCCCACCCACAGGTCGGCCAGTTCCAGATACACCCACCCCCGCTCGTCCGGCGGTTGCAGCCGGTAGGTGTCCCCCACCAGCCGGTAATCGAGCAACCGGAGCTGCCGCTCCCCCCGCCGTCCAATGTTGTCCACAATCACATACTGCGCCACCCCCGCCCGTGCGTAGTGCGCCACCTTCCACACCACGTCGTTCTCCCGCGTCTCCGGCGAGGTGATTTCAATCATCAACGCCGGTCGCACCCCCTCCTCCGCCACGTCAAACGTGCTCCAGTCGCGCCGCTCGCGCAGTCCCGGAATGACCATCACGTCCGGCCCGTGCGGCCGCAGGTCGGGCACGTCCCACGCCACCCGCACGTCACTCAGCACGATAGCCCGCCCGTACGCTTCGAGCCGGGCGCGCAGCACTGCGGTGAGGTACATCCGGTCGGTTTCGTGGCGGTCACTGTGCACGATGAAGTCTCCCACGTCGGGATGCAACACATCTTCGAGGGTGAGCGGCACCGGTTCGAGGTGGTCGGGGTCGTCGGGGGTAGGCCGACGGACGTAGCGCCAGCCGTAGCGGAAGGGGTCGTCGGCCGGTGGCAACGCCGGTGTGGTGACGGTAGGATGGGTCATCGCAGTTCCTCCTTGCTGTGGTAGGTGGGTCTGCCGGTATTGTAGCACAGCGCTGGGCAGGATGCAGGGGCAACGGCGGCAGCGCAACGGGCAGCGGGTGGTGGTGTTTCCCATTCATCGTGTTTTCCTGGCGCTCAAAACGGTGCTCGATAAAGAAACCGTTTGAGCGGCCAAAAAGTTACACGAAAAAAACGCGGCAATTGCGGGTGTGGAGCATACCGGTGTGAGCGGTACGAAGCGCCGCTCCGAATAATCGTCTCACCGTACAGCGGATGAAACCTGATCGATGGACGGACGCAGCGCCGCTGCGCCCCAACCGATCTTCTTCTGCGACAGGGTATTCCGGATAGGCTCTTAGAAGCCCGGCTGCTGTCGTCTCTCGCACGGTACAACGGGATGGTGTGCCGGTATCGCGATCTTGCGGTCCACTTGTACCATCGGCGTGACCCTGATCTCAGATGCCTGGTGCAAGCCCGGATGCCCTATCTGCGCCGGAAACTGGAGCCGGATCCGCAGCAGACGCGCTATGTGCACACGATGCGCGGGATTGGCTATCGGCTGACGATGACACCGATTGCCAGCAACGGCTCGCCGGAGATGTGCCGGACGTTGCAACAGGCCGTGCTTATCAAGGGGTGCTGATGGGTGCGGGGCGCCGCGAGGGCGGGTTGCGCGGCCACCGGCTGCCGATGCAGCGACGGACGGGCGTCGTTCACGCATGATGCCGCTGACCATCCCGGTGTCGTGCGTCGTGCAGCGCCTGCCTGCCCCCGCTTGTGGTTGGGGCGGATCGAGCCCCCGCCCCTACCACATCCGACGGTGTATTCTGTTCCAGGCGTATCCCTCCGAGGCAGGACGCACCTCGGAACAGTCCCATCACTTGCTATCGGGAGTGACTCGCCGCGTGCTCACATCCACAATCTTGCCGGGTGCTGTCGGGCAACACCTGATGGTATCCACGGAGGGGCGGTGCGCGCACCGCTCCTCGCGTGCTGTGACCGGAGATGTCGAACCGGCGCTACGCCATCGGCGGCGACGGGATCCGCTCACCGTCCTGGTCATCGCTGCCCATCCGTTCGCGGAGGAGCTGCACGGCGCGTGTCTGGAGGGCTTTGGTGGCACCCAGCGTGCGTCCGAGCTGGCGGGCGGTCTCCGGCAACGAAAGATGGTACTCAAAGCGCAAGAGCAGCACCTGGCGGTAGGTCGGCGGCAGGCTCGCTAGCGCCATCCGCAGCGCCTGGCTC
This sequence comes from Chloroflexus sp. MS-CIW-1, assembly GCF_030444705.1. Classification (NCBI taxonomy): domain Bacteria; kingdom Bacillati; phylum Chloroflexota; class Chloroflexia; order Chloroflexales; family Chloroflexaceae; genus Chloroflexus; species Chloroflexus sp. MS-CIW-1. The sequence goes on along the minus strand of NZ_JAUBWR010000001.1, from coordinate 122,989 downwards.
TCGGCCAAGAGGGTGAGATGGGTCTGGCCGTCGTCAGCGCTGTAATCGGCCACGACCATCGCACTGAATGGAATGGTACGCCCCTGGCGTCGCTGCAGATCGATGCTCAGGTTGCGGGCGAGGCGGAAGAGCCAGGCAATGAGCGGCACACCACGGTCTTCAAAGGTATCGGCCCGTTCCAAAAAGCGGACAAACACATCGTGGTGGGCATCGCGGGCGAGGTCGGGGTCACCGAGGCGACGCAGGAGATAGCTGAACAGGCGTGGGCCGTAGGTTTCGTAGACCCAGCTCAGCGCGTGGGGGTCACGATTCCGGATAGCGGCAATCAGGTCGTGCGGGGGCAGGGATGACATCGTGTGCTCCAATCGGTGTTCAAGAAGCGGATCCTGATACGACCTACAATAGCAGGAATAAGCGGGGAAAACGGTAACAATTTGGCGACAGTTTTGCGCGCACGGGGGGATGGGGTGAACGGAAGGAGGGATCGGCAGGTCGCTTGGCAATTCCGTGCTACCACCCACGCGCACCAATCCGTTGGTAGCAAGAGCATCACAGCAGGAATTGTCCGCACGTCTCCGGAACAGCTCGTGCCGCAGCAGAATCCAGACCTCCTAGGCGGGTTCCGTCACCGGCACCGTCGGGAACGCCCGCGCCGCACGCGGGCGGACGCCTGGAACGCCTGGATCACTGCCCCGGCTTAGCCCCCCACCGACCCACCTGCGGCAGGGGTACCACCGGTGGTCAGTCCGCGTGCGTGCGGCGGCGCCATGCTCTGCTGGATAGACACGCACGGGACGGGCGAACCGGTGGTACGCGGCCTAGATGCCTCCTATCGACGGGATGACATCGTCCTCCTGTGCGTGCGCCGCGAGTCGACCGTCGCGCCGACCGGTCAGGCACGCCAGCCGGTGCAGCGCCTGGCACTCGGACCGCGACGTGGATGGGTAGGGCACCAGGGGCGCCGTCACGCACGTCCCGCAGCGGATGGCGGGTCCGCTGACGATGGCAGCGAGGGCCGACCACGCGGAACCGTGGGTGCTGCTGACCGATCTGTCTCCTGTGCCCGTGGGACGAAGCGGGCGTTCGCCAATGCACGTCGATGGGCTGGGCTGGGCAGCGCGGCCAACTGCCGTTGTCGGGCAGGATCTGGTGGTGGCGGTGGTCACGCGGTAGATGGGAGCCGTCGGCACGCGGATCGACAATGCTGAACCGTCGGGGGTTCCGCCCGGTCGTCGGTGGCGCAGGGGGAGATCAGCCTGCGCTAGTGGGGGATGCACTCGTGGCGTTGGGTGCTGCGCACGGGTGATGGTGGCTCCGCTGGTGGTTGTGCCTGAGACCTACGCCTCAAAGCGATGACAGGATCACCATGCCTATCGAGACCCCGTCCCAATGCTTGAAATCGTCCTACTCCCCCCTTTTTTAAACATCCCTGCGTTGGAGCTAATGTATCTATTGTTAGATACTTTGTGAAGATTTGCACACATTTGAATCTTCATTTATACTATCCCGCACAGTTCGCATATTATCGCTCCGGAGCCTGCCGATGTACCACGGGATTGTGTTGTTACTGGAACCTGATGAAACGCTACGCTCTGACCTGATGGACTGCCTGCACGAATGGTCGTGGGCCGTGTACCCCCTTACCGATGTCGCAAGCGCCATTGACGCGCTCGCCCACCCGCTGGTTCGCTGGTGTCTCCTCCATATTGCCGACCACCCGTCGAATGTCGACACCCTCGCGCACCTGCACGCTGCGCTGCGCCCGGAGCAGCGGGTCCTTGTTGCCATGGCAGGCGATCCGGCGGGCTCGCTTGCAGAACTATCCTCACCGCAGATGACCTGGGTTGCGGCTCCCTTGACCCGTACCGTGCTCGAACAGATGCTCGAACCACGCGGTCGACCCGCCCCTGATCCGACGGATGACGATGAGCAGGCGGACCAGGGGGCTGGGCCACGATTGAAGATTGATCTGACAAGACGCCGTGCGTGGGTTGGTCAGCGCGAGATCCGGCTTAGTCGCTTAGAAGCTCGGCTGCTGTCGTATCTCGCACGGTACAACGGGATGGTGTGCAGTTATCGCGATCTTGCGGAACACCTGTACCATCGGCGTGACTCTGATCTCAGACGCGTGGTGCAAGCCCGGATGCAATATCTGCGCCGGAAACTGGAGCCGGATCCGCAGCAGACGCGCTATGTGCACACAATACGCGGGATTGGCTATCGGCTGACGATGACACCGATCGCCAGTGATGGTTCACCGGAGATGCGCCGAAAGTTGCAACGGGCCGTACTTATCAAGGGGTGTTGATGGGTGCGGGGCGCCGCGAGGGCGGGTTGCGCGGCCACCGGCTGCCGATGCAGTGCCACAGTACCGGTACCGTGCGTCGTGCAGGAAAGACCTGAACACGATGGTGTATTGGTATTGGGGCGAGTGCTCGACCCGCCCCTACCACATCCGAGGGTGTATCCTGTTCCAGGAGTACCCCTCCACGGCAGGACGCACCTCGGAAAGTGCCATCACCTGCTACTGGGAGTGACTCGCCGCGTGCTCACAGCATCTTTCCCGCCCCACCTCGTGTCGATCAACACCACCCATCCGACACTGCGCGCACGTCCGGCAGGGTTGGACAGACTACGCATGCCTGCGTGCCTGTCCGAACCATTGTCGCACGGTGCAACGAATAACACGCGCCGACGGCGGAACACGCAACATAGAACCACGAAACTTTTTCGGGACGGGAGCTGATATGGCATACTGGTGGTATCGCCAGCAACGAAGAGAGGTACGCCATGCCAGCTCCCCGATTCGTGCGGCCGCGTCGAGCGTTCACGCAAATGCTGCTGTTCTCCGCTCGTGGCCAGACGGTGCCGGAGATTGCCGACCTGACCCTTTGCGATGACGACACGGTGTTGTACTGGCTGAAGCGCTATGAGGCTGAGGTCTCGGCGGGCCTTGCCACCAAACCTCACTCCGGGAGGCCACCCAAAAGCTGCTACCCCCTGCCTAGCGGGGCCACGCCGAGGTGAAACGGTGCGCCACCATCTGCACACCCTCGGCTACGCCGTGATACGGCCAGTGCTGAGCATGAGCAGCCCGGATGAGCGCTACGCTGAGAAGGGGGAGAAACTGCGCGCCCATCAAGCGGTAGCCAAACGTGGCGAGGTTGTGCTGCTGTTCGATGACGAAACGGACCTTCATGTGCTGCCAAGCATCGCTGGGTGTTGGACCAAGCGTGGCAGCCAACGTAAGGTTCCAATGCCTGGCAAGAACCAGAAGCGCTACAGCTTCGGAGCGGTAAATGCGGTCACCGGTGCGGTCACGCGCCTGATCCGCGAACGGAAGAATAGCGAAAGCTTCTGCACTCTTGTAGAAGCGATTGTCGAGGCCTACTGTCCTGGCGAGTGCCGGAAAGGGACGAAGATGGTGCGAGTTGTGGACAATTTCATCATCCATCGCAGCAAGGCGACGCGCAAACTGCTGGGGCAATACGCCGATTGCCTAGAGGGGTGCGAGCGGCCGACCTATGCACCGCAGCGCAACGTGATGGAGTTGCGCTGGAAGCATCTGCAGCGCAAGGTGACGCATAACCACCTGTTCGCGTCGGTCGCCGCCCTCGTCGCTGCGGTCGAGCAGTTCTCTGCGGAGTTGGACAACCAACCGGCGACCGTCCTGTCTGTCATTGGCTGTGCCGAATGACTTCTGTGGTTTTATTTAGACGAGGGACGGTGCGCGCACCGCCCCTCGCGTGCTGTGACCGGAGATGTCGAACCGGCGCTACGCCATCGGCGGCGACGGGAGACGCTCACCGTCCTGGTCATTGCTGCTCATCCGTTCGCGGAGAAGTTGCACGGCGCGCGTTTGGAGCGCTTTGGTGGCACCCAGCGTGCGTCCGAGCTGGCGGGCGGTCTCCGGCAGGGGAAGATGGTACACCACGCGCAACAGCAGCACCTGGCGGTAGATCGGCGGCAGGCTCGCCAGCGCCAGCCGTAGCTCCTGCCGCTCGGCCAGCCGGGTGAGATGGGTCTGGCCATCGTCAGTGCTAAAATCGGCCACGACCATCGCACTGAACGGAATGGTACGCCCCTGGCGTCGCTGCAGATCGATGCTCAGGTTGCGGGCGAGGCGGAAGAGCCAGGCGATGAGCGGCACACCACGGTCTTCAAAGGTATCGGCCCGTTCCAAAAAGCGGACAAACACATCGTGGTGGGCATCGCGGGCGAGGTCGGGGTCACCGAGGCGACGCAGGAGATAGCTGAACAGGCGTGGGCCGTAGGTTTCGTAGACCCAGCTCAGCGCGTGGGGGTCACGATTCCGGATAGCGGCAATCAGGTCGTGCGGGGGCAGGGATGACATCGTGTGCTCCAATCGGTGTTCAAGAAGCGGATCCTGATACGACCTACAATAGCAGGAATAAGCGGGGAAAACGGTAACAATTTGGCGACATTTTTGCGCGCACGGGGGGATGGGGGTGACAGAAGTATTGGAGCGATAGTAAGAAGTTGAGGATGCGGGGCAATGGGAGGCGGGGCGGCAGAGGTGTTAGGGAGATTTTAATGCGGATATCGTTGACGTTTACAACAACGGATTCCGTGCAGGGATTTTGGTTTTTTGAAAACATACTCGATCAAAACACGAGCGCAAACAGTGTATGGTGGTTTCAATCCCCTCGCGGGGATTTTGGTTTTTTGAAGAAACGACGGGTCTTCGGGTGGGATAAGCAGCGGGGCGTATGTTAGTTTCAATCCCCTCGCGGGGATTTTGGTTTTTTGAAGATTACGGGGCGCTACGGCGGGGGCAAAACTGCTCTCGCTGTTCAGTTTCAATCCCCTCGCGGGGATTTTGGTTTTTTGAAGCGAGGTAGCGGGTCTTGATCCACATTGTGTTCAAACTTCGGTTTCAATCCCCTCGCGGGGATTTTGGTTTTTTGAAGGTTCAGATAACTGGCCGCTACGGAGGGGGCAAAACAGCGTTTCAATCCCCTCGCGGGGATTTTGGTTTTTTGAAGCAACAATGCGAGCGTATCGGATTTGGGAAGGTGAAAAGAATGTAGGTTTCAATCCCCTCGCGGGGATTTTGGTTTTTTGAAGCGGTATGAATGACGTCATCGCGTGGTTTATTGCGGCAGCAGTGAGTTTCAATCCCCTCGCGGGGATTTTGGTTTTTTGAAGTTACAAACCCCCCGCGCAGGCCGGGGATGTCGCCGGAAAAGCGTTTCAATCCCCTCGCGGGGATTTTGGTTTTTTGAAGTCAAAGGGCCGTTTTGTGACAGAAAATGACGCCTAATAACGTTTCAATCCCCTCGCGGGGATTTTGGTTTTTTGAAACTTTACTGAAGTTGTCGCGGAACAACTCCCCGCAAAGTATTTGTTTCAATCCCCTCGCGGGGATTTTGGTTTTTTGAAGCCCACTCATCCTCGCGCTTGCGGTGCAGACTTCCGCATACGGGGGTTTCAATCCCCTCGCGGGGATTTTGGTTTTTTGAAGCGGCAACGGTTTCGGAGTTATCGAGTTCGACGGTTGGGAACTGGGGTTTCAATCCCCTCGCGGGGATTTTGGTTTTTTGAAGACACGAGGTCATCTCGTTCGTCGGGGAAGAGTTGGGGAGCTGGGGTTTCAATCCCCTCGCGGGGATTTTGGTTTTTTGAAGGCGACGTTACCCGTCGCTTGAGAATGCCTGCGTTTTCTAGCGTTTCAATCCCCTCGCGGGGATTTTGGTTTTTTGAAGACTCTACCCTTATCGCCACCGACGGCTACCAGTTGGTGGCGTACAGTTTCAATCCCCTCGCGGGGATTTTGGTTTTTTGAAGCTACGACGGGTTAGGGGTCGAAGGAAACGTCGCAACGTTGAAAGGTTTCAATCCCCTCGCGGGGATTTTGGTTTTTTGAAGGAAGTTGTCAACGACGCGGACGGCTACGTTGTCAATTAGTTTCAATCCCCTCGCGGGGATTTTGGTTTTTTGAAGCGCAGATCGCGGAATCGCGCTCGCGTTTTTCGCAATCGAGGTTTCAATCCCCTCGCGGGGATTTTGGTTTTTTGAAGGAAAATTTAGCAGGGTGGATTACTCAAATTACGACAGCACTATAGTTTCAATCCCCTCGCGGGGATTTTGGTTTTTTGAAGCCACATTCACCCGCTCACTGGCCGAATACACCCGCGCTTAAGTTTCAATCCCCTCGCGGGGATTTTGGTTTTTTGAAGGGAAGACTACCAGATTATTTACGACCGCGAAACCGGCGAGTTTCAATCCCCTCGCGGGGATTTTGGTTTTTTGAAGTCGATCACCCGCCGCCATCCGGCAGCGGCCAGTTCATCTAAGTTTCAATCCCCTCGCGGGGATTTTGGTTTTTTGAAGATGCGGGTCTGGCAAATCTGGCGGGGAACAAAGAACTGGTTTCAATCCCCTCGCGGGGATTTTGGTTTTTTGAAGCCCCACGGTAGGCGCAATGCGTGCGTAGCGCTGCGGTCAATTTTCAATCCCCTCGCGGGGATTTTGGTTTTTTGAAGGGGTCCGACGAGTATTGACGATATTGTCGAGCATGACGGTCGGTTTCAATCCCCTCGCGGGGATTTTGGTTTTTTGAAGTTAAGTTTATGAGTTTCGTTGAAAACGGTTCCGTAGTTGAGTTTCAATCCCCTCGCGGGGATTTTGGTTTTTTGAAGTCGGAACGCGGAGTCTCCCTCCCGGAGCCGACGACTGCCTGCCCGTTTCAATCCCCTCGCGGGGATTTTGGTTTTTTGAAGCCATAAAAAGAGAGTTGGCGTATCTGAGAAAATACGGTAGCTTGTTTCAATCCCCTCGCGGGGATTTTGGTTTTTTGAAGTCATTGTCGATGAGGCTTGGCAGTATCTGGCTTTAGATGCGTTTCAATCCCCTCGCGGGGATTTTGGTTTTTTGAAGGGGAAAGCGACGAACTTATACAAAGTGTTGGCGTCACTTTAGTTTCAATCCCCTCGCGGGGATTTTGGTTTTTTGAAGTCAGTATGCGCGTTCTCGATCAACAAACGTACACTGTAGAGTTTCAATCCCCTCGCGGGGATTTTGGTTTTTTGAAGCTGAGCTTGGTTAACTTTTGTGTAGACAGCATATTCTGTTTCAATCCCCTCGCGGGGATTTTGGTTTTTTGAAGACAAGGGAAAATGGAGTTGTTGATTACGATACTATAAAAGTTTCAATCCCCTCGCGGGGATTTTGGTTTTTTGAAGTCTACAAAACCTCGTATGTGCAGGTGCCGCACGAGCAGGGTTTCAATCCCCTCGCGGGGATTTTGGTTTTTTGAAGGGGAGCGACTACAGCGACTACGAGCTGGTGGAATTTAAGTTTCAATCCCCTCGCGGGGATTTTGGTTTTTTGAAGGGATTTGGGAAGGTGTTAAGAGCTGGGTGCGTGGATACGAGTTTCAATCCCCTCGCGGGGATTTTGGTTTTTTGAAGACAGCTAAGTGCGGCTGGTGGCCGCTTCTGTTGAATATGTTTCAATCCCCTCGCGGGGATTTTGGTTTTTTGAAGGGCTTCGATGGGATCGTTGGTGACAATCCGGGGTTTATCGGTTTCAATCCCCTCGCGGGGATTTTGGTTTTTTGAAGCGTACTACGCGATGGTGGAGCGCGCAGGCTTTACCGTCGCGTTTCAATCCCCTCGCGGGGATTTTGGTTTTTTGAAGGCTACGGTACGAAGAGCTGCGCCGTAGCTGATCAGCCGGAGTTTCAATCCCCTCGCGGGGATTTTGGTTTTTTGAAGGACAACACTGAACAGATCAAGATAGAGTTTATCCCAGCTGTTTCAATCCCCTCGCGGGGATTTTGGTTTTTTGAAGTTACCCTCGGCCTGGCTCGGCGCGCTCGGCGACAGCGACGGTTTCAATCCCCTCGCGGGGATTTTGGTTTTTTGAAGGTACGAGACGGCGACCGGCGGGATTGTCATTCATCAGTTCGAGTTTCAATCCCCTCGCGGGGATTTTGGTTTTTTGAAGGACTGAGATTCACACGGGGTTGGGTAGCGCGACGGATTTGTTTCAATCCCCTCGCGGGGATTTTGGTTTTTTGAAGGCCACTCGGTTTCACTGTCTACCCTTACAAAGACGTTACATCGGTTTCAATCCCCTCGCGGGGATTTTGGTTTTTTGAAGTGACATCAAACCCGTCGAGCGTGTTTTCAACAAGCTCGGTTTCAATCCCCTCGCGGGGATTTTGGTTTTTTGAAGGTAGTGAAGGTGGTGTCAGTAAAGGAGGCGTAAATGTATCGGTTTCAATCCCCTCGCGGGGATTTTGGTTTTTTGAAGTTTGATTGAAGAGCGCGGATTGCTGGCGCTGGCCAGCAGCGACGAGTTTCAATCCCCTCGCGGGGATTTTGGTTTTTTGAAGCGTTCGTCGGCGAGGAACTCGGAAGCTGGACAGTTGAAGACGGTTTCAATCCCCTCGCGGGGATTTTGGTTTTTTGAAGCAAAGTAGTTCAGCAATTGAAGCCGTTTCTACCAGAATAACGTTTCAATCCCCTCGCGGGGATTTTGGTTTTTTGAAGCGTTCGTCGGGTTTGACAGGGAAGTCACATACACTATAGTTTCAATCCCCTCGCGGGGATTTTGGTTTTTTGAAGCTGTATATCAACGGCACGTTGGCAGATCCGCGCCACGGCGAGTTTCAATCCCCTCGCGGGGATTTTGGTTTTTTGAAGTTGTGATTTTTCTGCGAGAGGGCGCGGTCTGGCCGGAGTACGTTTCAATCCCCTCGCGGGGATTTTGGTTTTTTGAAGTTAGCGAGATGGCGGTGGAGGGGAACGCGGTCAGTCTGTTTCAATCCCCTCGCGGGGATTTTGGTTTTTTGAAGTGTCCGGCAGTTCGTTACTGCGCGTTCGCACGCGGGCAAAGTTTCAATCCCCTCGCGGGGATTTTGGTTTTTTGAAGGGAACAATCGCGGAACTGATTTCCGCGTCTTCAAGACAGGTTTCAATCCCCTCGCGGGGATTTTGGTTTTTTGAAGCTGGCGAAGGGAGTGGATTGAACGAGGTAGGATGAGTTAACAACTTTCAATCCCCTCGCGGGGATTTTGGTTTTTTGAAGTAGATCTCGTGGCATGCGGTCCGCACTGCCCGGTATTGATTGCCTTTCAATCCCCTCGCGGGGATTTTGGTTTTTTGAAGTGAATGAAGTTGCGGCAATCGCACTTCATACTGCTTTCTGCGACTTTCAATCCCCTCGCGGGGATTTTGGTTTTTTGAAGGTAACTATACCAAGTCTACGCGCTTGCGAGTACGGCAGTGCCTTTCAATCCCCTCGCGGGGATTTTGGTTTTTTGAAGATACCACATCTGCGACCGCTTCGCAAGCGGCTCTATTGGGCTATTTGCGCGGTGAGTGTCTGCTGACGTGAATGTGTAAAGAGTTTTCATAGGTTGGCAAATGGAAAAGTGCCGTTTTTCTGCGTTCTGATGCGATTCCGCGCCGTTTGTGTGCCGGAGCTTTGCCCTGCGCTTAGAAGATGTAGATGTCTGGACTCGTCTCTGGCGGTGGCCCCTCGCCGATGACTTCGATGTGGTACCGACAGGCGTTGCAGAGTTGGTAGATGCGTAGGCGGTCGCCTTCGTCTGTTTTGATGAGGCGGTTGAGTTTCTGACGGAGCTGACGGTACGCTGCCGGTTCGAGGTCGCATTCAAAGACGCTCTCCAGGACGCGCTGGCCGTAGCCTTCAAGCAGGCGGGCAACTTTGAGCCGCCGTTGGTCGATGCTAATGTCGTAGCTGATGAGGTAGAACATTAGGTCGCTCCTCCGTCGCTTAGCGCGCTGTGAATGGTTCGTAGTGCTCTTGTTGGCCACGAATGACGCGAGCAAGGCGACGGGCTTGCAAGATGATACAGCGGCTGTAGGGAACTCTTCCCGGCCCACTGTCGGCGCCTTCGGGATGGGTGGCTTCGGTGTGCATCCGCTCTTCAAAGGCGGTGAGAAAGGCACGTTTGCCTTCATCGGTGATGACCACCGGACGATCTTCGTCGCCAGGCTGAAAGTGTTCGGGCCGCAGCCGACCGTCGTTGCAGACGCGCACGACTAGTGAGTCGACAAGCAGTGGCCGGAACTCTTCCATGAGGTCGAGGGCCAGCGAGGGCCGTCCGTAGTCGAGGCTGTGCAGGAATCCCAGGTAGGGATCGAACCCGGCTGCCTGCACGGCGCCGAGAACTTTGTGGGCGAGAAGTGTGTAGCCGAAGGACAGCAATAGGTTGACCGGATCGGGTGGCGGGCGCCGCTGCCGACTGCGGAAATTCCATTCTGGCCCGATTAGACTGCGTAAGCCGGCGAAGTAACGGGCAGTAGCGCTGCCCTCCACACCGAGAAGCGCACTGTGACGAGTGGTGCGGCCAACACGCTTGATGTAGGCGTTGAGGTCGTCAGCCGCGGCAATAGCTTCCGGTGGTGGTGAGGCGCGGTTGCGGCTGAAGCGTTGCAGGAGTACGCGCTGGTTGCGGAGTTTGCCTTCAACGAAGCTCTGCGCAAGTCTGAGCGATCGTGCGCTGTCGGCTGCGTAAGCGTATTGGGCCTGGCGCAATGCAACGTGGGCAGTGGTCTGCCCGATCAACCGCCCCTGGTAAGCTCCATCTACCGTCATGAAGGTTACTTCAATACCGCGATCTAGCAGTCGTTTGATCGCCGGTGTGCTGATGCCGATGTTGCCGAAGATGACAATGTCTTCGATTTTGACGAGCGGCACACTGCCGATGGTTTCACCGGTACGACGAATGATGATCCGTTCGCCGTCACAGCCGATTTCTGCGCCTTGTTCAATCAGATAGAGTGTCGCCATCGTTGTTCGGCTCACGGTAGTGCTGGTCAGTTGGTTTGGTGAGGAGACGGGCCTGTCCAAAGCCACGGGTGGTACCGGCGCCGATGCCACTGTAAAAGGCAAAGCGGGCCAGGACGTCGATGCAGGCTCGCCAATAGCGGTCGTGGTTGATGCTGCGAAAGCTGCATCGGCCAACAGCGCCGATTTGAATGACGCCACCGCTCGTTGGACTGGCAACACTGCGTAGCTCATAACGGTTGATGACCAGGCATTCAGCGGCGTATCGGCGTACTTCCTCTGGTAAAGCCAGCTCTGATGAGGCATTCCACTGGTCGAGCAAGCTGCCGAAGACCAGGTCTGGTAGAGGAATAGGAACGTTGATCCCACGCTGGCGAAAGGTAGTCGGCGATGCGAATTGAAATGTCCAGACGGTAGGAAGATGGTCAGGACGACTAAGAAGTGGCATGGCCAGCTCTTGATAGGTGGCGCTTCCGGCCCACGCATGGTCGGTGTTGCGGTCGGCACGAGCAATGACCTGCCAGGGCAAACCATCAAGGTCGAGTGGCGCAAGGGCATCTGGTGTCCATCCGGCAGCGATGTGTTCGAGTTCAGGGCTGAGAACGGTTACCCGCAGGTGGTAGTTCCGTTCAGGATCAACGATCACCTTTGGTTCTCCACCGAGTTCCCAGACGTTTGAGACGGTAAGCGGTTTACGTCCGTTGTCGTCGTGGATGCGGGCAGCCAATGCCGGATCGGCGCGCTGAATGAGGCCAAGAATGGCGGCATGGGCTGCCCGATTGAGATGACCGGCCACCTGTGCGGTGGCAAGCGGCCGAATGGTGAAGACGATAGCCTGTGGCATTGCGAATCCCTCATCGATAGAGTTATGTTGTTGTTAAGGTACCACATCAGTGTTACGAGTATACAGTATATGCAATACAAACTGATAAGGCAATTGTTACCTCCCGCAAGCGGGGGGAGGGGGCAATTCCTGCAACAGGATTTTTTTCGGGTTCGGCTCTCAGCTTTCACTCTTTACTTTGCAGCAAGCGCTCGAGGAGGTGATTGATCTGTTGGTACGGTGATGGCGGTAGTGGTTGTTTGCAGACCGCTTCGTAGAGCTGTTGTAGATGCGGTACGATCTGGTCGGCAGCGGTCGAACTGGCCTGCTGTCCGGCGAAGGCCCGCGCCAATCCGATCTTCTGCACGCCCTCCAGGTGATGGGTGAGTTCGTTCCGTCGTTTAACCAGCTCGCCGAGCCTATCAATCGCCTGGAGCAATGCTTGTTGGTGGTGATTAGGTGGATAAAGAAGGTGGCCGATTAGTTCCCGCAAAACCGAGCGGTCGACCGGCAAATCGCGTTGCCGGTCGCGGTCGCGCGACAGAGTGAACGGCTGTTGTTGCAGCCATTCGCGGGCAAGGTAGGGGCCGTCAGGGTCAGAGCTCCCCCGTCGATTGCGGAATTCAGCGCCTTGTAATAGACAGAGATAGCGGAGCAGATTCTCTTCAAACCGCACGACCTGAACGAGAAAATCTGCGTAGAGGCCGATCTCGTAGCGGGCAGCAGCGCCATGTACGACTTCAGCCAGAAGCGAGCGGCGGTCAGGACTGACGACCTGGGCTTGCAGGGTAGCTAGTTCAGTTTGCCATGGGCCAGCATGATCGATTTTCGCCAGTGCTTTGCGGGCATTGGCAAAGTCAAAATTGAAGCGGTAATGAGCGTAGGCGAGTAAAGGGTCAATCAGGCTGGCCGCCTTCGGATCAAGACGGTCGGTAATAATCGCCTCTTGTTCGAGGAAGGTACGGGCAGCAGCAGCGTAGGCGTAAGTCGCTGCGTTTGAGCGCAGGGTAGCACGGAGTGGCGTTGCCAGCAATCGTTTGCCGGTATTGAGGGCAATCGGTATTTCCTGTGCGGGGTGAATGGAAAGAACCTCGGCGCGACTGCCAAACACTTCGGTGCTGGCAATCAGTAGACCGGTTGTCATTGCCGGTGTGCCGCCAGTCACCTCTAAGAAAGCAGTGTGTTGAGGGTATTGGTACTGTAATTTGGTCAACTGACGTTCAAGGAAGCGCAGAGTCAGGTCGTAATCTGATGGATCACAGCCTCGGTCACGCTCGTTGCGAATAGTCCAGATGGTGATTTGCTCAGTTGGTAGTGCTGGATAGGGCGTGTGCCCCTCACTGAGCAGACGACGAATGATCGCTGCCGAGTGGATGGTGTCGCTCGACCAGAATTGATCATTACCGTCAGGCGGTGGTGGTTGATCGGATGCGATCAGAATCACGTGATCAAGAGCTATCTGACGTTCGGCCAGGTATTGCAAGGCTTTGCCGATGATGGGCAACCGTAACGTGGTGTACAGTTCGTGATAACGGGCCAGAACGGTCTCTGCCCATGTCCGTTCGCCGATGTTGTCTTTTGGGAAGGCCTTACTTACGACGTCGCGCCCACCGACATTACAGATCAAGATTGCGTTCATAGGTGAATATCCTGAATATAGAGATGAGATGTGAAAGTAATGATACAGTGATTTTACCGAGTGAGGGGTGAAGGGTGCACGGGGGTCGGCGCCCGACCTCCCTCGCCGGCGTGCTGATAGGGTGAGCGCGGAGTGTACGCTGAAGTCTGTACCTGCGAGGGGAAGTGATGCGGGTCGGTGGAAGGAGTTTTCTGCTTCGGCTCCTCTTCACGCACCTGGGTGCGCGGGCCGCGCAGCGAGATATTGTCAAACCGGTCGAGATGGATGTTCCTCTTCGCGCACCTGGGTGCGCGGGCCGCGCAGCGAGATATTGTCAAACCGGTTGAGACGGATGTCCCTCTTCACGCACCTGGGTGCGCGGGCCGCGCAGCGAGATATTGTCAAACCGGTCGAGATGGATGTTCCTCTTCGCGCACCTGGGTGCGCGGGCCTCCGGCCCGCGTTCTTCGATATGCGGGTAGAATCTTCCGGTTGACGCATCGAGCCATCATCACCTTTTGACCTAACGCTTGCAGGGTCTGGGTTGAAAACCCGTTCCTACGTGTGGGGCAACAGGCAGGTGCTTCAGACTACGGCGAGGCGGCGGGCGGGTTGAGAACCCGCCCTACAATACGCTGACGACATGAACGACGTGCGAAGTGTGGCATAGGAAGACCGCTGGCGGAACGGGAAGCTGCGCACCGCTGCGCGCACTGAGAAGGTAGAGTCTCGCCTCTGCTACTCCCGTTCCTCTCCTCTCTCTTCTCATCTTTGTTCTTCGACCTGAACAGCTATGTGCTATGGCTTTGACAGGCCATGAAAGCGAATCTATAATCAACTATAGGGGCTACCGAATGGTATGACCCTTTCGTCTGGGGTCTGTTACTCTATGCTTTCCGATCAGTCTATTCTGCAGAACTTACGTCGAACTGTTGTTGCATTATTCACGCTGTACCTCTTCATTTATCCGTTTGCGATTGTCTTGGTAGCACTTGATAAAGTGCCGGTATGGGGGACATGGATGGGCGGCGCACTCCTGATTTTACAGGGTGCGCTGATAGGGTTTTGGTTGACGATACGGTATCGCTGGTGGGGAGCAACGGCTGCCAGTTTGATTTTGGTGATCTCGTGGGCAGTAGAACATATTGGAGCGACAACCGGATTCCCGTTTGGAAGCTACACCTACACCGATGTGCTCCAACCGCAAGTGCTGGGTGTTGTCCCACTGGCTATTCCGTTCGCATGGTTGCTCATCGTGGTGGCAGCAGTCGGTGTGGCCGAACGCATTCTAAACCGTGATGGGAAGCCGATAAATGACCGTCAGCTTCATTCAACACGAGTGCTAACCGCAGCTTCATTCGCACTCTTGCTCGATGTCACCATTGAACCATTTGCCGTCTACATCAATCGTTACTGGGTCTGGTCGAATGCCGAAAGTGGTTTCTATTACGGTATCCCGGCATCGAACTTTGTGGCCTGGTGGATCACCAGTCTGTTGTTGTCGTGGATTCTGTTGTACCAGCGCCGGGCAGCCGCACACCGTGGCTATACCCCACTATCATTTATGACCTGGCTGCCACCACTCCTTTATCTTACGAACCTCACGATGTTTGTGGTCGTCAATCTGGCCCGTGGTCAGGTCTTACCGGCGCTCATCGGTGGTCTGATTATGCTCGTGCTCGCAGGCGATTGGCTGCTGCCGCGGCTGGCCCGTCGTCTGCGCCGCGTCGCCGAAACCAACCTCTAACCGCATCCCAGGTGCGGTCAATTCCCCAGCGTCCGTTGAGCAGCGGCTGGAATCGTCCCAATCGCTGCTCAATCACATCGGCTCGCAGTTTGTCAACCGCAGCCGTCAGGCGGGCAGCCACATCACTCCGGATCGCTTCAATATCGTCCCGGCTGGCCGGTGGGTGAGGTGGGCCAACTTGAACAAAGGCGTGCGGCCATTGCTGACCGAGGAATTCGTAGCGCAGCGCAATTGGGCAGAGGGTCACATCGCCAACTAGAGCCGCAATTCGGGCAATTCCTGGGTAAATGGTGAGGGGACGGTAGTCGTTTGCTTCGATCCGCCCCTGCGGGAAGATATAGAGTGCCCGATCACGCCGTTCGCGCAACAGATTGGCGGCATAGATCTGCGCACGCTGTGCATCGTCGGGATCACGTCGTTCGATAGAAAATGCACCGCACCAGGTAAAGAAGCGGTAAGCACGCAGTTGGCGTTCTTCCATCATCAGATAGCTATCGAAAGCACGGCGCATAATAGCGCGATGGATCAGCATCAACATGTACCCATCCCACCACGCCGAATGATTAAGGTAAAAGATATATGGGCCACGACATGGATCGGGGCGAGGACCGTATTGGGCAAACCAGACGTGATCAAAGCTCCGTTTGAGCGCCGGCCGGGCGAGGATGTAGTAGATCGCTTCATCGGCGATCCAGATTTTGTTGGCAGGAATCCGTGGCGTGATCATAGCAATAGACAATTTCAATGAGGCAATGCGTTCGGTGCGAGATTGGCGCGGGCAGTAGCGTATGCTGCTTGCACAGACGTTACCGGTGGCGGGTCGTGATCGGCGAGCGCGTGGGCAGCGGTTATAATCAGTCCACAGGTTGCCGTTACCGCCTGGAGCTGGGGAAGAACAGCGCGAGCATGCTGACCAATAGTGACCAATAGAGCATAACGACCGCTGATGCCAGCGGTGTAAGTGGCGCGCAAGAGGTTGTTAAGGCGATTCGGTAATTGCGGTGTAGTTGCCGGTGCAACAATAATGATCAACTCTGCATCGCGCATATCGGCAACGACGTCGGCGAGAAGCCGGTCGGGCTGATCGGATGGCAATCTGCCCAGGAATGCCGCTCGCTTCACCGGTGGTAACGCAGCCAGGAGCTGGTTCAGAATCACCGGCGCCGGATCGTCCTCTTCTGTGCTGCCACAAATACCGAGGGTAAAGAGATAGCCGTCGTGCATAGATACCTTCTATCAGAGCAATACCTTATCATGTTCGGTTGGGCCATGCGATAGCTCCAGCGTTGATGCAGCCTGATCGGATTCAACCCACGGCGCGAAAAATCGTTCAATCGCCTCTCGTGCAGTCTCAAGACTGGTGGATGTATGTACGGCCACGCGCAAATGATTACTTCCGGGCAAACCGATGTGAAACTGGCCGATTAACTGCTTGATCTTATTGAGCGCCAGGCGTTCGGGTAGTTCCTCGGCGCAAATCATCATGTATTCAATCAGCAAATTGCGTTTGTCAGCCGGTGTTGGCATAAATGGCGTCTCACCGCGACGGAGATCGGCGATCTGCCGAAAAATCCAGGGATTAGCCATCGCCCCACGCCCGATCATCACGCCGTCGGCTCCGCTATCACGCAGACGGATCAGCGCGTCGTGAGCGGTTGTGACATCGCCACTACCGATCACCGGAATAGAAACCGCCTGCTTAAGCGCCGCTACACGCGACCAGTCGGCCTGACCTTTGTACCCTTGTTCACGGGTGCGCGGGTGAAGCGTGATGGCAGACACTCCTGCCGCTTCTGCCCGCTTGCCGGCTTCGATAAAGTTGAGCTGCCGTTCATCCCAACCGGCGCGGAGCTTAAGGGTAACCGGAATCTGTACCGCTGCCCGAACTGCCCGTAGCAGTCGTTCCATTTTGGGCAGATCACGCAACAGGGCCGAGCCATGCCCGCCGCCGGTGACTTTCGGTGAGGGACAGCCACAATTAATATCGATAATATCGGCACCTAGTTGTTCGACCACACGCGCCGCGTTGGCGACGAGATCAGGATCATTGCCCGAAATCTGCATCGTCAATGGTCGTTCTTCGGGCAGGTAGTCGAGCAGCCGGTGACGGCGCAGCGCTTTGGGGCTGACACTGGCCGCGTTAGTCATTTCAGTGCTCACCAGACCGCAGCCGCCAAGTCGCAGGATCATGCGCCGGAAGATACTATCGGTGACTCCCGCCATAGGAGCGAGAATGATATTTGGTTCGATCCGGATATGCGCAACGTTGTAGGCGGTTGGGAGTTGCGCAATCTCTTCAGGTGTGATCTGATGCTGATGGCTCATATCGAATCTGATGCTCTCTCACGAATGTCGGCATGCAGGAAGGCCATTGGCCTTTGTTTGCTCAAGACCTGTTTCCAAGACTGTCGAATGGATAGGGCAGGCCTGTCGCCTGCCCACTTTAATTATAGCAGAAGTCTGGCAGAGGTGTAAGGGTCGTATAAAGGGGTCAACATTCTTACCTGACATGGCAGCAGTGTGGAGCGAGGGGGAACAGAGTGTCTCCCAACCTATCCGCAGCACGCACGTGCCGCGACGGACTACGATAGGTTGGGAATCTGTCTCTTCGCTCTCTCTGCTCACCTCTCGTTTCTCACTCCCAACATCAGACAAAATGTGCGAACACCTGATTGCCAAGCATCCGTCCTCGCGATGTCAACCGTACCCGTTGCTCATCACACTCGATCAATCCCTGTGCACTGAGCTGGTCGAGCGTTGAGCCGTACATTTCACATAATGATCGACCGACACGAGCAGCAAAATGGGCAAAGCCGACCCCGATGTCGAGGCGCAGACCCATAAACATCGTCTCGGCCGCTAGATCGTCGGTAGTAAGCTGAATTGTCTCTGCGATGGGGCGGCGACCAGCCTGTACTGCGGCAATATAGCTATCGATTGACCGTAGATTGGCGTAGCGCTGCGGAAAGACGTGACCATGAGCACCGGCGCCAGCGGCAAGATAGTCGCTGTTAAGCCAGTACGCCAGGTTGTGCTGACAGGCCAATGCCGGAGGTGCATCTGGCCGGTCGGTACCGACGGGCCGTACCCAGTTTGAAATTTCGTAGTGACGGTATCCAGCCTTGGCGAGCATCTCTATCGCCAACTCATACATTGCGCCGGTCAGGTCATCGTCAGGTACGCGCAAGCGCCCCGCAGTAACCTGGGCATAGAGCGGTGTATTTTCTTCCAGAATAAGAGAGTAGAGTGCGATGTGATCGACATCCCACGCGATGATCTCGTTGAGTGTCGCTCGCCATTGGGCCAAATCCTGCCCTGGCAGGCCGAAGATGAAATCCAAGTTGATCGAATCGAAACCAACCGTGCGGGCATCCTCAAAGCTGGCCCGCGCTTCGGCAGCGGTGTGAATGCGGCCGAGCATGCGTAATGTCGGGTCGTGCAGACTTTGCACACCCATACTCAACCGATTCACACCGAGACTGCGCACATCGCGCAGGTAATCGCGGCCCAAGACGGTACCGGGGTTAGCTTCAAGCGAGATTTCGGCTGTGTTGAGCGGGATTATCGTATCTGCTGCCTGGAGAATGCGTTCGATCTGTGCAGCGGACAGCATACTCGGTGTACCACCACCAAAGAAGATAGTGGGCCGCAGCGCAGCCGCTTCAGGCGAGACCGGTAGCGGTGGCAGGTGATCGCGCAACATCGCCAGCTCGTGGCAAAGTGCGTCAACATACGCCTCAATTCGGTGCTCCATATTTGCGTAAGTGTTGAAATCGCAGTAGGAGCAACGCCGATGGCAGAAGGGAATATGGATATAAAGGTGTCGCATGCGTTATCCGATCAGAATTTGCTCTTCGGGGTATGTGACCGGTTGCGGTGCAGTGCTCTGGCGGGCGATGGCGGTAATGATCGTTAGCGCTCCCAACCGCCCCCAAAACATTACTGCGATGATAATCAACTGCCCGAAGGTATTCAGTTCACCGGTGAATCCCAATGTAAGACCGCAGGTAGCAAACGCTGAAACTACTTCAAAGACAACCTGATCGAGGGTGGCATCATGGGTTGCCACAATCAGCCACGACGCGAGCAAGACAACGAACAGCGAAATGGTTAAGACTGCAGCCGCACGACGCACCATCCCGGTTGCCAGACTCCGTCCACCAAACTGAGCGGTGGGCAAACCGCGAGCGTAGCTCCACAACGAGATGGAAAGCACGGCAAAAGTACCGGTTGTAATCCCACCACCCATTGAAGCCGGGGCACAGCCGATAAACATGAGGGTAATCAACAGCAACTGACTGGCCGGTGTTAACGACTCAAAGTTGTCCATCCCCGAAAAACCGGCAGTGCGGGCCGAGATAGACTGAAACAGTGACACAAAAATCTGCCGGTCAAGCGGTTGACCGTGGAGGCTGCCATCGCTATCGAATCCTTCACTGAGCCAGAGACCCAGTGCTCCCAGACCAACCAGCAAGCCGACGACAATCAGTGTAATACGTGTGTGCAGTGATACTTTCCGTTCGCGAGCGTATGAGATAAGATCGGCGATCACGGGGATGCCAAGGCCGCCGGTGAAGATCAGAACACCCATAATAAAGAGCGTGATACTGTCGCGCGGAATGCCATTTTCAAAGCCAGGCGTACCGGTGAAAAGGTCAAATCCGGCGTTACAGAAGGCCGATACTGCATGAAAAAGTGCAAAGAAGAAGGCCTGTCCTTCACTCAGTCGCGGATCAGTCCGCCAATGCAGGTAGAGGAGCAGTGCGCCAATCGCTTCAATGGTCACGACCGTAATCAATACTCGCCGCGTCAAGGTAACGATAGCCGCCGGTGAGAGCAGCCCGAGCGAATCGCTAAGCGCGATCCGGTCGGTGAAACTGATCCGGCGACCGAGGAGACGGAAGATAATCACGGCGACGACCATGAATCCAACGCCGCCAATCTGGATCAGCAGCATCAGGAAGATTTGCCCCATCAACGAAAGGTCACGTACTGGCGTAATGATCGACAATCCGGTGACGCTAAGCGCCGAAGCTGCTGTGAACAAGGCTTCCATAAAGGTCAGCGGTCGGGTACTGCTGACCGGGAGAAGGAGCAGGAGGGTACCAATTGCGATCAGCAAGGCCAGGCCACTCACCAGTCGAATTGGTGGCGGAATCGGTTTTCGCCGCAGTCTGGTCAGATTGCGGCTGGTTGCAAGCGTAGTCATGACGACAAATCGCAGAATGTACTGATGCTCGAATCGGCGCCGATGATCAAAATCCGGTCATCACGGCTGAACACGTAGTCTGGTGGTGGGGTCACGATCATCTTCCCGTTGTGCTTCACGGCCAGGACATTAATGCCATAACGCCGACGCAGGCCACTCTGCATCAATGTTTGTCCAATCAGCGGCGCAGGTACTTGCACTTCTGCCACGCTAAACCCAGAGCCGAGGTTGAGATGTTCAAGGACGTGTGGTTCTGAGAGTTGCCAGGCTAGGCGGGCGCCGGCTTCGTGTTCGGGTAGCACTACCATATCGGCGCCGACTCGGGTTAATATGTATTTCTGTCGTTCATTGAGCGCCTTGCAAACAACCCGCTTAACCCCTAGGCTCTTGAGGGCAACCGTCGTCATCAGATTCGCTTCAAATTGCGAACCGATAGCAACCACAACCGTATCAAATGACATAATGTCAACTGCACGCAGTGCATCCTCATTGCTCGAATCAAGTGCTACGACCTGAGTCATCTGATCGGCCAGTTGCTGCACAATGTTCGGATCACGGTCGATTCCCAGCACTGTGTGCCCGCGCTCAATTAGACTAAGCGCCACACTGCGCCCAAAACGGCCAAGGCCGATAACGGCAAATTCGAGCCGACTTGGCTTACGTGCCATCGACTCTTCCTCCTGTATGCAATTATGCCAGCCAGTAATGGCTATCAGCTATATTGTACCGCAGATGTCGGATAGAATAGAATAATGTTGCTCTTTTCGCTCGCTCTTGCATAACATGAACTGACCGTTTATACTTGCCATAACACGTCATAATCAGGGAAAGAGCTTGATATGAGCGTGGATACGACAATTGTCACTAGCCCTGTTGCACCCACCCCGCCCGACGAGCGACCGCCACTTAATTCGGGCGACCGCTTGACTAGGGCTGAGTTCGCTCGACGCTATCAGATGCACCCTGAAATTAAGAAAGCTGAATTGATCGATGGGGTTGTTTACGTGGCTTCACCAACTCGTCATCGGCAGCACGGCAAGCCGCATGGCCTGCTTGTGGGATGGATCATCACCTATGCAGCAGCAACTCCGGGAGTGGATTTCAGCGACAATGCGACGGTGCGGCTCGATCTGGAGAACGAGCATCAACCCGATGCTCTCTTACGCCTTGAACCAAGGCACGGGGGGCGTTCGCACGTTACTACCGAAGACTACATCGAGGGGCCGCCTGAACTGATCGTCGAAGTTGCCGCCAGTAGTGCTGCTTACGACCTACACGACAAGAAGCGCGTTTATGCGCGCAGCGGTGTGTGCGAGTATCTGGTCGCGCAGGCGTATGAGCGTCGGGTGGACTGGTGGGAACTGCGCGAGGGGGTGTTTACCCCACTGCCGCTCGCAGCCGATGGTACGCTGCGCAGTCGCGTCTTTCCTGGTTTATGGCTCGACCCGGCGGCATTGTGGGCAGGGGATGCCGCTGCGCTGCTCGCTGCGCTCCAGCGCGGTCTGGCCGATCCCGAGCACGCCGCATTTGTCGAGCGGCTGCGTATGACTTCCGGGAGCGCTCCGGCATCGTGAAGGGAGAGACGATGAGCGTGGATACGACAATTGCCACTAGCCCTGTTGCACCCACCCCGCCCGACGAGCGACCGCCACTTAATTCGGGCGACCGCTTGACCAGGGCTGAGTTCGCTCGACGCTATCAGATGCACCCTGAAATCAAGAAGGCTGAATTGATCGATGGGGTTGTTTACGTGGCTTCACCGACTCGTCATCGGCAACACGGCAGACTGCACCTGCTCTTGGTTACCTGGCTGGGTGTGTATAGTGCCGCAACACCGGGTGTTGACGGCAGTAACAACGCGACGGTACTCCTCGACTTAGAGAACGAGCATCAACCCGATGCTCTCTTGCGCCTTGAACCAAGGAACGGGGGGCGTTCGCACGTTACCACCGAAGACTACATCGAGGGGCCGCCTGAACTGATCGTCGAAGTTGCCGCCAGTAGTGCTGCTTACGACCTGCACGATAAGAAGCGCGTCTATGCTCGCAGCGGTGTGTGCGAGTATCTGGTCGCGCAGGCGTATGAGCGTCGGGTGGACTGGTGGGAACTGCGCGAGGGGGTGTTTACCCCGCTGCCGCTCGCAGCCGATGGTACGCTGCGCAGTCGCGTCTTTCCCGGTTTATGGCTCGACCCGGCAGCATTGTGGGCAGGGGATGCCGCTGCGCTGCTCGCTGCGCTCCAGCGCGGTCTGGCCGATCCCGAGCACGCCGCATTTGTCGAGCGGCTGCGCGGGGAAGATGCGGAGGATCGTCAGAGAGGCAGTGAAGGTCGCTAGATATATTCTGTGTACGCCATCTGGGGTGAGTTCGCTCTTATACCAATCCTGTCTGCGACAAGCAGGTATCATTTTTCCCAAATGTATGCGTCAGTTCATAGTACTACGGATGCCTTGCAGCGATGGAGGAACGCCGATGGCCGACCCGCCGTATGTCGATGGGATCACCTAATCGGCTACGGTAGCGCCGTTCCCCCACGCGCACCCATGGTCTCTCAGAAGGGGCGGTTCACGAACCGTCCATACCCCATTGGCGACTGTGCGGGTGTCGCATCATTCGGATGCACCGATTCCCATTCCAGCGGTGGGCTATGTCCTTCGTTTGTGGTGGGGGTAATGCCAGCCCCACACCGCACAAGGCGGGCCGGAGGCCCGCGCACCCAGGTGATGGTGGGGCGGGGAGCGCACAATAGGATGCAAACGTTTAACTTCCCGTTCTAGTGGTGGGCTATGCCCTTCGTTTGTGGTGGGGGTAATGCCAGCCCCACACCGCACAAGGCGGGCCGGAGGCCCGCGCACCCAGGTGATGGTGGGGCGGGGAGCGCACAATAGGATGCAAACGTTTAACGGCCCGTGCACCGGATGATCGTATCGGTCGGGAGTCATCTTCAGCGGATGCGTGGTATTCATTGGTTTCACTCTGCTATTGCATCGTCCGAATCATGGTGGTGACCCGAAGCTGAGCGCGCTGAAAATCTTTAATTCTCCACCCGTACCTACTTTCTGCCTTGATCTTATCTGGCGCCCCTCACCCGCCTGTGATCCGCTAATCGTGGTATCATTTGTTGTAGCAGATGTTACCTGCGACGACATTGCTGCATCATGATAGATAGATAACCTGGAATTGTGCTGACTATGACATCAACAACCGTTGGCGGGTATCATCATCTCTTGCGGGGTTGGTGGATCGCCAAACATCTGTTCGCAGTGGTTATTTTCGTCACCCTCATGAGCCTTGGTTTCTGGCAGCTTGATCGGCTTGGTCAACGGCGTGCAGCGAATGCGGCCCGTCTTGCCGCGCTCGAGCAACCGACAATTCCGCTTACCGCAACAACCGATCCGGCTACCGTCATTGGGCGGCGCGTGGTGGTCAGCGGTACGTTCCGCAATGAAGAGAGCGTGGTCTTACGAGGGCGTCGTTCGGATAATGGTGTTGATGGTGTACATTTGCTCACACCCTTGCAAATTGCCGGGAGCGAACAGGCGGTACTGGTTGATCGGGGATGGATTCCATCCGCACAAGGAGCAGCGACCGCATATGCCGTAACGCGCAAGGTAACGATTGAAGGAATCGCGCGTGCTCCACAGGTGCGGCCTGATAGTCTGTTGGCCGGGCGCGATCTACCACTACCGGGTGAAACGCGCATCAATGCCTGGCTGCGAGTCGATGTACCGGCTATTCAGCGTCAGGTCGGTGTGCCGTTGTTACCGCTCTTTATCGAGCAACTTCCTGACGGTAGCAGCGGTCTGCCGCGACCGCCTGATCCGTACCGTCTGGATGAAGGGCCACACCTTGGTTATGCGCTACAATGGTTTACCTTCGCCGGAATTGTTGGTGTAGGTTATATCTTCCTGTTGCGTCAGGAATTACGACCCAGGAAAGATTGACAATCTTCTTACATATTACAGACACTTCTTCAACAGCTTTTCTGGTACACTACAATGCAGAGATATACTATCGGTGCAAGGAGAGAAAGAATGGCCATCGGAGTTTCGAATAAAGTTGGTGTAAACGTCACCCAAACTGCCGTGATTGATGTGAGCGAAGCTACCTTCGAGCGTGAGGTGTTGCAACGCTCGCAAACGGTGCCAGTTGTCATTGACTTCTGGGCGCCGTGGTGTGGGCCTTGCCGTGTGTTGGGGCCAACACTCGAACGGCTGGCCCGCGAGGCTGATGGCGCCTGGGTTTTGGCGAAAATCAATGTCGATGAAAATCCGCGTCTGGCCCAAATGTTCCGGGTGCAGGGTATTCCGGCAGTTAAAGCAGTTTATCAGGGAAAAATTGTTGACGAGTTTACCGGTGCTCTCCCCGAGAGTCAGGTGCGGGCCTGGTTGAAGCGAATCGTTCCGGATCGCAATGCCGATCTGCTGGCAATGGCACAAGCGCTCGAAGCGACGAATCCGGCAGAGGCAATTGCCCGTTATCGTCTAATCTTAGGTCAAGACCCGAAGAACGAGACAGCTTTGTTCAATTTGGGTCGGTTGCTCACATTGCGCGGCGATCCAGAGGGGATTACCACTCTCAAACAAGTGCCAGCAGGGAGTCCCTTTGGTGGGCGAGCTATTGCCGGATTAGCCATCGCCGATCTGGTTAGTGCGCCGACCGAACCGGCTGAAGGAAGTGAAGGCCTCTATCGGCAGGCGGCAGCAGCGGTACGCAATGGCGATTACGCTACCGCGATTGAACATCTGCTGACGTTGGTCGGTCGTGATCGGGCATTTCGCGACGATGGTGCTCGGAAGGCATTGCTGGGTCTTTTTGCGTTGCTTGGCGATGATCATCCGCTGGTAGGTCCGGCGCGACGGCGGCTGGCAAATCTGTTGTTCTGAAACAATGCCGGTGTGCGTTGGCACGCCGGCGTGTTCTGCGATACCCTACCTATGATTGTTGTCCTCGCCGGCGGTGTAGGCGCCGCTCGTTTCCTGGAAGGACTGGCTGCAATTGTCGCGCCAGAGCGAATCGTCGCCGTGGTGAATACCGGCGACGATATGATCATGCATGGCTTGCACATTTCCCCCGATCTCGACATTGTGACCTGCACCCTGGCTGGTGTGATCGACCGCGATCAAGGTTGGGGCATTGCCGGTGATACTGACGAATGCATGCGGTGGCTGGGGCGATTGGGTGCCCCCACCTGGTTCAAGCTCGGTGATCGTGATCTGGCATTGCATATATACCGCACGGCTCGTCTACGCGCTGGGGCCACCCTCTCGCACGTCGCCGACGAAATTCGGCGTGCGTTGGGGGTGGGAGTGAACATTATCCCGATGAGTGATGAACCGGCGCCAACCCATGTGATAACCGATCAGGGGGAGCTGCACTTTGAAGAGTACTTTGTCCGTGAACGTTGTCAGCCGACGGTGCACGCTGTACGTCTCCACGCTGCCGGGCCGGTGCGACCGGCGCCTGAATTGTTGCCGTTTCTGTCTAGAGCCGAGGCAATTATTATCGCGCCGAGTAATCCGGTAGTCAGCATTGGGCCAATTCTGGCCATCGCAGAGCTACGCACAGCCATTGCCTCTAGTCACGCGCCGGTTGTAGCCATCAGCCCGATTGTGGGCGGTGCGGCGATCAAGGGGCCGGCAGTGCCACTAATGCGGTCGGTCGGTCTCGAACCAACCGCGTTGGGAGTAGCCGAGGCGTATATTGACGTCATCGATGGGATTGTGATCGACAATGTTGATGCGCACCTGGCACCGGCAATTGAAGCGCGTGGGATTAAAACGCTGGTCACTGACACCATTATGCGAGGGATGCCGGAGAAGATGGCGCTCGCACGGGCAACGCTCGAACTGGCGGGCCTTGCTGCAATGACACCCCACTGACAGCAAAGGTAGCGTGCGTGATCGGGATTGTTGTTCCTGTCAAACGCTTACAACAGGCTAAATCGCGTTTGAGCGGGTTTCTGGAACCGGCAGCACGACAGCAACTTGTGATAACCCTGGTGCGTCACGTGATCGATACCGTTTACCGTTCCATCGTTTCGCAGTCCATTCCGGCACGAATCTGGCTGGTCAGTCCTGATCCGGCCCTGCGTGACGTTACTGATAATAAGGATGTGGAATGGTTTCCCGATCCGGTTGAGGAACTGAATGCGGCGCTCACGGCGGCACGTCATCATTTGCAGCAGTGTGGTTGTTCGTCAATGATGATTTTAGCCGGTGATCTTCCTTTTTTGACCGTCGATGATGTACGTTTACTCATAGCAGCACTCACCAATTATGATGTAGTACTGGCGCCCGATCAGGAACAACGCGGCACCAATGCGTTGGGGGTACGATTGCCTTCTCCGCTTCCGTTCGGATTTGGGACGGATAGCGCTGCGCATCATCTGCGCAGCGCAGCGCGTCTCGGCCTTCGTGTTCACCTAGTTCATACGCCAACCCTGGCCTTCGATCTCGACGATGGTGAACGGCTCCAACAGTACTACCGCAGTCTGGCTTGATGGTAGCGAGCTGGGCTGATTGTATGAATCGCGATGCACATTCATCGGCGTTCACCTGACCCATCGTGAACAGATTTATCCCCGCTTCTGCTCTGGCGGTGTGATCGGCTGATAGCGACGAGCGGCCAGGATACTGTCTCCCGTATAGATGACCAATGCTGTCCAGATTGCGCTAAAGCCGATCAGTTGGGCGGTAGAAAAGGGTTCTCCATAGACCAATACCCCCAACAACAGTTGCAGCGTGGGCGCTAGGTATTGCAAGATACCGATCATCGTCAGCGGAATCCGGCGGGTGGCCGCACCAAAAAAGAGCAATGGTGCGGCAGTTACTACACCGGTACTGATCAGCAACAGCCATAAACCGGGATCGTGATAGATACCACCGTTATGACCGGCCAGCCAGCTTAACCAGAGAATGGCCGGCGGGAACATCCAGAGCGTCTCGACGGTAAGCGCTTCAAATGATCCGAGAGGCGTCTGCTTGCGTAGGAGGCCGTAGAAGCCAAACGATAAAGCCAGTGCCAGGGCGATCCACGGCAAAGCACCGGCGTTGTAAGTCAACCAGGCGACGCCGGTTGCGGCAATTACAATTGCCAACCACTGCGCTAGACGCAATCGCTCGCGCAGCACGATGACGCCAAGTGCAATACTCACCAGCGGATTGATAAAATACCCCAGGCTGGCCTCAACAACGCGATTAATCTGTACAGCCCACACATAGACACCCCAATTCACTGCCAGAAGTGTTGCACTGGCCAGGTACGTTAGCCGCAAACGGCGCTGTTGCCGTATAATCTGCAACCAGTTCCATTGCCGTCGCACTGCCAGTACTCCCAGTAGGAACAGAAGCGACCAAATCATCCGATGAGCCAGAATCTCGGTGGCCGACGCCCCATTCAGCGCTTTCCAGTACACCGGCAATAATCCCCAAAGTGCGTAGGCGGCGATAGCAGCACCAATGCCTTGTAACGTTGTTTTGTGGGTCATCGTTATTCCTTGCGATAAAATGTAGTACTACAATTTCTCGTAAAACGGTTCTTCTCTCATTTCTGACAAAATATTCAGATTGAGAATGAAATATTATTAATGTTCTACCGCTCTCGGTACCTCCGTCTGGTGATTGATCGCATACCCAAGGGATGATCCACTCAGTGCCATCGTGACACACTTTCTATTGATAACACTTTTCTCACCTTAAGCACAAACAGGCGATCATCCGGCTCTTCGGTAATGCTTCGGTATGGGGGTTCGGTTAAAATTCGGTTGAATCGAAGCTCTACATCGTAGTTTGGGAGAAGAGCCATGAAACGCCCGATACTGCAAGCAACGCTCTCACTGGTGCCTATTGTCTCTTTGCTCGTCATTTGGTCGCTCACGACGTTACCGGCCCTGGCTGCCAGTAGCACCTGGATTGGTGGAAATGGCAACTGGAACGATCCGGCTAATTGGAGTAATGGGGTGCCCCAGAGCCGAAATGATGTGGCGATTTTTCCGAATGCGTCAATGCCACGTGCGGTTAATCTTACCAGTACGATTGAGATTGGTGAAGTGCGTTTTGATAGTGCCATGCCTTATGCGCTTGTGAGTAGTGGTGGTACTGGTAGCCTGTACTTTCCTCCCGCTAGCGCCGGTACTATTCGTGTCTTGCAGGGTAATCATAGCATCTTTGCAACAATTGATTTGCAGAAAACTGTCTCGTTCGATATAGCTGCTAACAGCAGTTTATTTATCTACAATCCCAACAATCTCCTCCGTGGCAGTGGCGGTATTACCAAGACTGGCGAAGGTGATCTCTATCTGTTAACTGCCAACGAACACAGGGGTAAGACGATCATCAATGGTGGTGGGCTCATGTTTGCCCACGATCAGGCCTTTGGTACATCTAAACTTGACCTGCTCAGTGGAAAACTGGTTGCTATGGGTGGTGATCGTCTGGTCGCAAATCAGATCACCTCGCTCAATAATGGCTTTACATTTGATAGTACCGACTATCGCCTCAGTTTCAGTACCCCTCTTTCGCTACCGGGTAACCGTGAGATTACTGTTGAAGGTGATGTCACATTCGCAAAAATTACCGATCCGGCTGGCTCGCGGAATCTGCGCAAGAACGGGACAGGTGATCTCTCGATCAATCTGACCGCGAGCGGCTCTAATATCGGTTCCTTTGTGCGCAATCAGGGCAGTGGCCGGCTCAACCTCTACGGATCGGGAACGGTCGGGGCGATTGTGTATAACCCAACCTCTGGCGGTGGTGAAATCGGTATCGGCGATTACCGCGATCTCACTACTGGTACAGTCATTCGTCGCCGTGGCGAACTCTTTGTGGAGGGTGATGGCAGCGGTGTGCGCCTCCATAGCTCAAATATCAGCCTGCACTTTGAAGTCGGTCCCGGCGGCGATAGATTGGTGCTGAATAATACCACGAACAATCGTACCAACAACGCCAATATTGAACTGATAGGCTCAGGTAATCCGGCAGGGGCCGCCCTAACGCTAGCTCTTGTTCCAGGTTATACTCCTACTGTTGGTAATACGTGGACAATTATCGACCACCAGAGCGGCGGGTCTGGCGGGATTATTGGCACATTCCGCGATTTGCCCAACGGTGCGGTGATTAATGTCGATGGTTATCCGTTCCAGATTGTCTATACCACGAAACAGGTTTCACTGGTAGCGTTACCAACCCTAGTCTTAGAGATGCGTGGCGGTAACAACCAGAGCACCGTGATCAATACCGACTTTGCCCAGCCGTTGCAGGTCTGGGTTGGCGATGAGCACGGTAATCCGTTGCCGGGTGTCTATGTGGGCTTTACCGCACCCGCCGGTGGCGCCAGTGTTACCTTTCCAGGTGGAAATGGTGCAGTAAGCAATACGAATGGCATAGCTCAGGTACCGGTGCGTGCTAACAACATTGTCGGAACATATACCGTTACGGCGAGGGTTGGCAGTGCTGAGGTCTATTTCACGCTGACCAACATTGACCCGACGGCAACTGCCACTGCAACGGCAACGCCGGAGCCGACCGCCACTGCAACGGCAACTGCCACTGCAACGGCAATGCCGGAACCGACCGCCACTGCAACGGTAACGCCGGAACCGACCGCCACTGCAACGGTAACGCCGGAACCGACCGCCACTGCAACGGCAACACCGGAACCGACCGCCACTGCAACGGCAACGCTGGAACCGACCGCCACTGCAACGGCAACGCCGGAGCTAACGGCGACGGCTCTGCCGACGGCGACCACGTCACCGGTTCCGACGGCAACCACGTCACCGGTACCGACGGCAACCACGTCACCGGTACCGACGGCGACCACGTCACCGGTACCGACGGCAACTACGTCACCGGTACCGACGGCGACTACGTCACCGGTTCCAACGGCGACCACGTCACCGGTACCGACGGCGACCCCGTCACCGGTACCGACGGCGACTACGTCACCGGTTCCGACGGCAACCACGTCACCGGTACCGACGGCAACCACGTCACCGGTTCCGACGGCAACCACGTCACCGGTACCGACGGCGACCCCGTCACCGGTACCGACGGCGACCACGTCACCGGTACCGACGGCGACTACGTCACCGGTTCCGACGGCAACCACGTCACCGGTTCCGACGGCGACTACGTCACCGGTTCCGACGGCAACCACGTCACCGGTACCGACGGCGACTACGTCACCGGTACCGACGGCGACTACGTCACCGGTTCCAACGGCGACCACGTCACCGGTACCGACGGCGACCACGTCACCGGTACCGACGGCAACCACGTCACCGGTACCGACGGCGACCACGTCACCGGTACCGACGGCGACCACGTCACCGGTACCGACGGCGACCACGTCACCGGTTCCGACGGCGACTACGTCACCGGTACCGACGGCGACCCCGTCACCGGTACCGACGGCGACTACGTCACCGGTTCCGACGGCGACACCTTCAGCGACACCTGCGCCAACACCCGGTGAAGCGCCTCGCCTGGAGTTACGTCTGCCGCCATCTATTCCTGTGGGTAGTGTTGTTCAGACTCAACTGAGCGCTTCAGGTGGTAACGGCAGCTACACCTATCAGATCAGTGGGAATCTGCCGACGGGTCTCGTGATGACCGAAGATGGCCGACTGGAGGGTCGGGTAACTCAAGTTGGAACTTACAACTTCACGATTACCGTCACTGATGCTAACGGGCAGAGCGCCAGCTTCACCTATGAAATTGTCGTAGAGCCGATGCGGATTTTCGTGCCGGTCATTATGAGAGTTGCGCCCTAGACTGCTATCCCCTGCCAGTACTGTCTCCCGGTACTGGCAGGTGTTTTACCCTGCGGCTATACAGCGCAAAGACACCAGAGCGTACTGCCCTGGTGTCTTTGTATTGTTGTGTGGAAGATCAGGAAACCGCATGCACAAAACGGTCAATACCTCTTAAAATCGCGAAAATTTCATGATCAATTTTCACATTTGTGAACGCAATTTTTGCTATACTAGGTGCGACGACGATAACTACAATAACCGGCGATCATCGCAAACGATGTGAAAGGTGAAGAAGAATTACTGATATTCTTAACTATGGTTTATACTGTAGAAGTCAATCTCACGATAGTGGAGCAAACGCTATGACAGCAACCGAACCGTTTGATGTCGCCTATCAGGTATTGCAAGCCTGGACGACAGCAGCGACCGGTGAGCAGGTAACAGCACCACCAGCGCTGACCGCAGCGGCCTGGCAGCTTTGTGGGCAGTCACCTCAGTCGACGTGGCCCTCGCTACCCGATGCGTTGGATACCATTTTTACTCGGCTACGCACTGGTTCGAGCCAGCAGCGCCAGCAGTGGCAGAAACCGGCGATGCTACGTTGTGACGAAGATACCCTCTTTCCGCAGGACAAGCCGGTGAAGCCGGATAACGCGCTTGCCGATAATCTGCGGCAGGTTTTGCAGGCGGTTGGGCAGATCAATGATCCCGAACAGCGTGTCGAACGCTTGCTGTTTGGTTTGCAATGGTACGCCTGGTCTTTGCCGTCGCCATTACCGGCTGTCTCGCTCTACGACCTGGCCCGCCTGCACGCAGCGGTTGCCGCTGCGCAGACGGCCGATCCCGAACACCGCATTGCACTGGTGGGTGGTGATCTTTCTGGTTTGCAGGAGTTTCTCTACAGTATCCCGGCAGAAGGGGCGGCCCGCCAGTTACGCGGTCGTTCTTTCTATTTGCAATTGCTGACCGATGCTTGTGCCAACTATGTGTTGCGCGAGAGTGGGATGCCGCTCTGTAATCTGCTCTACGCCGGTGGCGGGCGCTTCTATGTTGTGGTGCCGGGACACGTCGTCGATCAGGTTCTAGGCTGGCGAAAGCACCTCGGCAGGATATTACTCAAAGCCCATCATGGTTTGCTCTACCTGGCTCTGGGTGCAACCCAACCCTTTGCGCCTGATACTTACAGCGATACGACGTGGATTGAATTGACGCAGGCGATTGATCGCGATAAGCGGCGACGGTTCGCTGCGCTCGATCCTAATGAGTTTGCGCAGATGTTTCAGCCGCGTATGCCTCGACCACCGCGGAGTGCCGACGAACAGCCTGATGACCGGCTAGGCGAATCCCTGGCCGAGTTAGGTCGTCAGCTTACGCGGGCGGTACTGTTGCAGGTCGGTACGGCTACCGAACCTCTCGCTGGCGAGACATGGCGAGCGGTGACGACGCAACTGGGCTGGCAGTATGAGTTCCTTCCTCAGCCACCAGTCCGAGCGGGGCGTTTCCGCATTCTGGCACTTGATGATGAAGCAGCGCCACATTCACCAGCGCAGGCTATTTCGGTAGGGCCGCGCTATACTGTGACCGAAGCCTACCGCCTGCAAGAGGATGACCTGCGCGAGCCGTCGGATGAAGAGCTTCGGCCCGGTGATGTCGCTCCTTTCACTGTGCTTGCCCGTCGTAGCAAAGGTGTTGCCCGCATTGCTGTATTGCGGATGGATGTTGACAATTTGGGCGATCTCTTTGGGAAGGGATTGGATCGACCGGCCGGCCTGGCCAGCCTGGCTGTGACCGCAGCCCTGAGTAGCGCGCTGAGCCGCTTTTTCGAGGGTTGGGTCGGCGAGTTGTGCCGGCGGATGAATCAAACTGAAGGCGGCATCTACGCCGTGTATAGCGGTGGCGATGACCTGTTTCTCGTTGGTTCGTGGCATGTGATGCCTGAACTAGCCCGCACAATCCGCAATGATTTTGTTCGCTATACAACCGGCATCATCCCGGACGGCATCCCACCGGTGAGTGTGTCGGCGGGCATTACTCTGCATCAGGCTGGGTATCCGCTGTACCAGGCGGCTGAAGATGCCGGAAATGCGCTTGATGCAGCGAAGAGCTACACCCATCCCGATGGTCGCAACAAAGATGCGGTCACGTTTTTAGGTCAGACGCTAAGCTGGCAGGAATTTGCTCTGGCTGCGTGCTTAAAAGATGAACTGGTAGCGTTAATCGAGCAGGGTGCGCCGCGAAGCCTCCTCATGACCGTGCAACGTTTATCGTTGTACGCCCGTCCACGCTACAACCGGGCTGGGGTTGAGCAATTGACCGTTGGCCCGTGGGTGTGGCAGGGTGTTTACCAGTTCACGCGCCTGGCCGAACGTTCATCAGACGAGGTCAAGCAGAAGATTGTTGATCTGCGCGAACGATTGCTGAGCAGCGAGGGAATTATGGCGCGAACTATCATCCCTGCCGGATTAGCCGCTCGCTGGGCACAGTTGTTGCTGCGCAGTCGTGATCGTAATCGGTAGCATTGGTTTATGTTTGGCAAAGGGAGGTTGTATGAATCGTCAGCGGGGTGATCAATCACCATCGGTTCAGCCTATTTCAGCAGATGATCTAAAAAAGATCATGACCGAGGAGTCGGCGGAAGCTATTCAGTTGTTGATAAAAAAGGCCGATGAGTTGGGAAAAGAGCTGAGTGGAAAGCTTACCACTTCACAGATCCGCAATATCTTTGGTGAAGTACGCTCAATCGAGCAAGAGGTAGGCCTTGAGGAAGAGACGCTGCCACTGAACGTCCAGCGCCGACTGCTAATGTTAAAGCCCAAGATGGCGTATCAGATTGGTCGCTTCAGCAACAACAACGCATTGCGGGCATTAGTTGACACACTCTCGCGGGCGATTGACCTGATCGGGAATGATGTTCGCCGTTTTCATACCTTCGTCGATCTGTTTGAAGCGATTCTGGCCTACCACCGTCGCTACGGTGGCAAGACGAGTTAATGCTTGAGGAGGCTATCCCATGAGCACACGCACTGTTACCCTGCACGGACGGATCATGTTGCGGGCTGAGATTGAGTTGCTGACCGGTCTGCACATCGGCGGCGCCGCTGGTGGGCTTGAGATTGGCGGTCTTGATAAACCGGTTATTCGTAATCCGCGTACCAATCAACCCTATATTCCCGGCTCCTCGTTGAAAGGCAAGCTGCGTTCACTGATGGAAAAGGTCTACGGTGCACCGCAGACGTTCAAAGTCAACGAAGGGGTGTATATCCACGTGCCAACGAACGAAGATGAGTACCGTCGCTTCTACCAGATTGCTGGCGTGTTTGGCACGTTACCCAATCACAATAGTCTAACGATCAGTGTGCCGACGCGCCTAATAATGCGGGATGTGCCACTGACCGCCAAATCAGAAAGCGAACTGCGTCAGCTCCGTACCGATCTGCCGTATACCGAGATCAAGTGGGAAGCCGCGATTGATCGTGTCACTTCGGCGGCTACACCGCGCCAGATCGAGCGCGTGCCAGCGGGTACTGTCTTTGGGCCGGCAGAAGCGGTCTACAGTCTCTACGTCGGGAATGGTGAAACGCTCGCCGATGTTATCAATCTGTTCGGTTCACTCTACGAGGCCTTCACTTATCTTGAAGATGACTACCTGGGTGGGATGGGATCGCGTGGCAATGGTCAGGTGCGTCTGCGTCATGTTCAGATATTTGCTCGTCGGCTTCAAGCCGGACAGTACGATGAGCTGACGCTCGTAATGGAAGCGCCAACCCTGCCTGAGCTGAAGCGAGACGAGCTGCTGATCAAGTTGCAAGAGTATTTCGCCGCAGCGTAGGTGTGGCCATTCTCCGGAGAAAGCTCTATGCCGACGATACTTACCGTCTACCACCTGAATCCACCACCTGGCGCGACAACGCTTAGCTTTCACTTTGGTCGGCAGGGGATCGGTCTGGAAGAGACGAGCGAGACGTTAGCCTCCGATTCGTTCTTTGCAGCGCTGGTGGCGCAGGCAGCACTTAGTGATGATCAACGTACACCTGATGGCGCACCGGTTTGGGTTACGCCGTTTCTCAATGGGCAACCACCGTTTCGCCACAGCTCACTTGTTCCCCGGATCGGTGATCTGCCGTTGCTGCCACGTCCGTTACTGCATTTACCCGATACTGCCGCAGTAGCCAGCAAGAAGCTCAAGAAGCTGCGTTATCTCTCGCCGGCCCTCTTCGTTGCCGTCTGCAAGGGTGAGACATTGCCCGACTCTCCGTTGATCCTGCAACAAGGCAAAATCTGGCTGAGTGAAGAAGAAGCGCGACGCCTGCCATCGCCGTGGCGACCAGCCGCTAGCGAAAGTACAGAGTCCTGGCGGGCGCGGTTGAGTGCAACCCCGCTCTGGCAGATTGACGCCACACCACGAGTAACCCTTGATCGGTTGAGTCAGGCGTCGGCCTACTATGAAGTCGGTCGTATTATCTTTTCGCCCGGCGCCGGTCTGAGTGTGGGCGTGATGTTTCACGATCCGCAAGCCCAACGAGTGTTCGAGTGCCTGCTCACCTTGCTCGGTGAGAGTGGCCTGGGGGGGAAGCGCACTAACGGCTATGGCACCTTCACGTGGCAACGCGGTGCGCCGCTTAGTCTCGATCTGCCGCAACCTCACCGGCGTGCTGTCTTGCTCTCGCGTTATATCCCGACCCCGGATGAGCTGGCGTTTGTACGCGATGAATCCTCGACGTACCAACTGGTCAACGTTGGCGGGTGGTTCCTGGCTGCCGATGGCACTACCTACCGTCGGAAATCGATCATGATGATCGCCGAAGGCGCTGTCCTAACCTGCGCCAATGTCTTGCCGCGTGGTCAGATCATTGATGTGAGACCGGATGTGAACCTGCCACACCCGATCTACCGCAGTGGCCTGGCACTGGCTATTGGTTTACCGTAGCAACCGAATGAGGAGCGTTATGCCATCGATCAATCGGGTGTATCAACTGCGGATCGAAACCCTCAGCCCGCTCTGTGTGCTGAGTGGGAGCCGGTTGTATGAGCAAGTCGATTTCTACGCCGACCGCGAGACAACCTACGTCTTCAATAGTGATGCTGTCCTCGATCTTGTGTTGCAACGCTGGCTGGAACGTCAACCTTCTCGCGAACAACAACTGGCACGTTTGGCCGAGCGTGAAGAGCGACTCCAGCGTCGGAAGCAAAAGAATATCGAAGACATTAAACGTTTCGAGGCGTCGCCGCCCAAAGACCCACGCAAGGCGCAAGAGATGGAGCAGCGCCTGATCGCCGAGGCGAACAAAATTAAAGAGGAACTGGCTCGCCTGAAGGCCGAACGGGCCAGTCTTGAAACGGCAGCGACCACTATCGTTGTCCCGCCAGAGCTGCTCCAAAACAGTGGTTTTAACGACTTGCTTACAACCAGGCTATTGACAGTTGACGATCTGCGTACCGTACCGGGTCTGCTCCGCTACTCTTGCACTGGGCGCCCCGAAGTCAAAAGTGAGATGAGCGAGATTCTGGCTTGCGTGAAAGACCCCGCCGACCGTCTGTATCTCCCCGGATCAACGTTGAAGGGTGCGCTCCGCACCGTTCTGGCCTGGGCGCTGGCACCGAAGCGAGCGGCACAGGTGCTGGCGCAATTTGCCGACGCAGAAGATAAGCGCAAGGCCGCAGCAGCCATCGAGCGCAACATCTTTTACGGACGCAAGCAAGGCGATTCTAGGCGGGTTAGTCACGATCTGTTACGCGACGTGATGCGCACCGTTCATCTGAGCGATACTCAACCGGTTCGCCAGAACCCGTTGTTGGCTCAGGTACGGGTGTTTCCCAAGGGTTCGCCGATGACAGTTGAAGCGGCGCCGGTTGGCGTCACGTTTACTGCCGTTTTACAAATCGAACAGTATCCGTTTACCGGCCAGATAGCCCGCTCGGTGATCGACTTTGGCGATTGGGCGCAACAACTCCAACCGGCGCGCCTGGCAGAGCTAGGTCGGCAGCGCACTCGTGTGCTGATCGAAGGCGAACGAGCATACTTCCAGCAGCGCCCAGAGCCAGAAGCAGCAGCAATTGCCCGCTTCTATGCCGGCTTAGCCGAACGACTGGCCGAGCTAGAAGGAACAAATGCGTTTCTGCTGCCTATCGGCTGGGGGGCCGGTTGGCGCAGCAAGACTCTCGACAACCTTCTGCGAGAGGGTAATCGCGAAACGATCTTTGTGCAGGCAGTGCATCGATACAATCTGAAATTAGATCAACAGCGATCACAGCGGTTTCGGGCTGGTGATCGCTTCCCGGCTACACGCAAGCTGGTAATGCAGAATGGGCAACCCTGGCTCCCGCTGGGCTGGGTTTGCCTGACTATCGAGGAGCGTAAGGTATGAAAATCCTGATCATGTGCAATCTTGGCAACAGTGATCTCTTGGCCGACGGCAAGCGGCCCAATAACCTGCGCGTTGAGGGTGAGCAACTCTGGCAGACCTTTGCCGAACACCAGTTTGAATTACCGCTGATCGAGCCGTGTTTAAAATTCATCCAACAGAAACATCCTGATGCGGAAGCGCGACTGATCTGCTTCTACACCGACCAGCCGGAAAATCCGAAAACGATGCAAGCTGATCGTTTTGGGGTGAGATTGCGTGACAAAGACACCGTCTGGGTGGCGTGGATCGTGCAGCGGCTGGTTTCCGAGCGGTTTGCGAACTGGATCGAGCAGGTGCAACCGGTTCGGATTGAAAACCGGTATGGCCCCGATCTCAACCCCAGTATCTATGACGAAGCGTTCGAGGCTTACGCCTACTTGTTGACGCGCGTCGAACACGATGTCGATGCGTGCTACATCTTGACGGCTGGCGGGATTCCGGCTTGCAATTTTGCGTTACAGCTTCAGGCGATTATCGCCTACGCCGACCGCTGTCATTTCGTCTATCCGCCAGAAGGTGGTCACGTTACCGAGCTGGGGATCGGCGAAAAGATGAGTAGAGCCTTTCAGCGGATCAATGCAATGACGGCCCTTGGTCAGTACAACTTCCCGGCTGCCCTGCTCAGCGCACGTCATGCCGGGGTTGAGGAGTGGATTCTCCGACTCCTTGAATATGCTGTCTACCGCGAAGCATTTGATTTTCGACGTGCACAGGATGTTGCGACGAAGGCAGAACGTGTCGCGTCAGGGACAAACCGCGATCTCTGTCGTGAGTTGAGTGCCGACCTCAAACAGCTCGAAAAAAACGATATGGCTGCGCTGCTCCGTGAAGTGGCCTACAGCGCCGAAATTGCCTGGCGCAACAGTCGCTATGCCGATATGCTGGGGCGTATCTTTCGGTTTCAAGAGGGCGTCTTACGCTGGATCGTCGAACGCTACCTCGGCCTGCCTACCGATATGAGTAAGGAGCTGCGTGAGGTCAATGTGAAACGCTACCGTGAGCAGATCGAAGCTACGCCGGATTTACGCAGGTTTTTGGAACAACGCACCATTGACAATCAGCCGCTGCGCTACGCCGATGGCCCAAATCGACCGGTCATGCAGGCGATGTTTGAATTTGTGCTTGAAGGGGGAACACGAGCAGATGGTACACCATGTGCGACAAAGAAAGATCGCGAGCGGTTACAGGGCGTTCATGCACGTTTGAACAAACTCGATGCACTGGCCGAGCTGCGTAATCAGAGCGTGATTGCGCACGGTTTTGCCGGCGTTTCAGAGGAAGCCATCAATAACCTCTACCAAGGCGGCGCCAAGCAGATCGTTGACGATCTGAAAAAGATCATCGAGCTGCTCGGTATCGAAGGCGCTACATCACCGTTTGATCGAATCGTCGAGGTTGTACAACGAGCGCTTAAGCAACGACTGGACACCTGATTCTGGGTATTTAGAACCTATCCGAATCATCGATTACAATTTGACAAAACTGTTATTGTATCCTAGGTGAAGCTGTGCTACACTAAAGATAGGAAAAAAGTACTATTGTCACCAGCGCCACCGTAACTGTCCATCTTTGCAACGGCGCAGGGATAGAGACGGGGGGCTTCTATGAGCAGCAATCCTCAGACTGCGCAACCTGTGCGCATCTTGCTGGTAGAAGATGATCATCACATTGGGCGCATCATAGAGCTTGCAATGCAGGGCATAGGGATACCTTACGAGTTTGTGTCAGTTCTCAGTGCAGAAGAGGCCCTAGAGCGCTGGAAAGAGCAACCATTCGATTTCCTGATTAGTGACTACAATCTGCGCGGTATGAATGGCGTGCGGCTGGTGAAGACATTGCGCGAACAAGGGTACAACCCAATTACCTTGATTGTCACGGCCTATGATTCGTCCGAAGTGCGTCATGCTGTAGCCGAGGCGGATGTTCATAGTTACATGACCAAGCCGTTCTTCATCGATGAACTGATTGAACGTATCAAGCAATTGCTCTCCACCAACTGGTCGATGAAAGAACGTATGCTCAACGCCTGAGACGATCAGGCGTAACAACGTCTATCACCTCTATCAGCTCTCCACATTGTTTCGCATCAGAATACGAGGGCGGAGCATTCTTTTCCTCTCGATACCCCTGTACGCTGCTGCCAGTGCAGGAATGCAGGCTCACGCTCCTGGTGAGACGGGATTGTCTGGTGATCACTGTAAAACTGCGAACGCTGAACACCCCTACCAAGAAGTCGATCTGCCTGTGGTAATGGTCAGTTGTGATACTATTGCACGGTACATACATGCTGATTGTTACTACCTGGAGCTAGCATGCAACCGATTCCACGTTACGACGGTTATATCTTCGATCTTGATGGGACGATCTACCTGGGTGATATGCTCTTACCGGGTGCAGCCGAACTGTTGCATACTTTGCGTCAGGAAGGTCGCCGGATCACATTTCTTTCAAACAACCCCACCAAAACACGGCAGCAGTATGCCGCCCGTTTGCAGCGACTTGGTATTGTGGCTGAGGAACACGAGATTATTACGAGTGCGGCAGTGATGGTTGAGTGGCTGCTGGCACATGCGCCTGGTGCACCACTCTTTGTGGTCGGTGAAGCGCCGCTGATCGGAGAGCTTGAGGCGGCCGGATTCCCGTTGAGTGAACGGCCTGGTGAGATCGCATTTGTTGTTGCTTCGTTTGACCGTACTTTCACGTACCGCAAACTACAAATTGCCTTCGACGCAATCCGGGCAGGAGCGCGATTGGTAGCGACGAATCCCGATCGCTTCTGTCCTGTGCCTGGTGGTGGTGAACCTGATGCAGCCGCGATCATTGCCGCCATCGAAGCCTGTACCGATACCCGCTGTGAGGTCATCGTCGGCAAACCCTCACCGATTATGGCACGTACTGTTACCAATCTGATCGGGTTGCCGCCAGCACGGTGCATTATTGTCGGTGATCGCCTGATGACCGATATTGCGATGGGTGTGACTGCCGGTATGGATACGGCCCTTGTGCTGACCGGTGATAGTCAGCGCGCCGATGTCGAGCGATCTCCATATCGCCCAACGTATATCCTGGAACGCATCGATGAATTACTCGGTTCATCGTAGAGTTTGAAATACGACGGAAGCCCGAAAACGTTGACAATCCCTCACGTCCCTCCAGTCCATTTCCTCTCATACAACGCGAGGAAGAGGATGCATGAAATGGGTGGTCTCCGCTGCTCCCACCAGGGTTTTTCAACGTTTTCAGGTTTTGGCTGCGTTCGCCAACAGATGTCGTTCATACCCGTATGACAAGGCCGCCAGCCCACGTCGTGCAAGAGGAGCGAACCCGTCACTGTATTGTAGGGGCGGGTTCCAAACCCGACCCTGCCAACGCGGAGACATGCACAATCGATGTACCAATGAGAGGATTGGTCGCAGACCATCACCCCGAACCTTATCACTCTGCGATTAATAACGATCGCAGCGTTGCTACCGAGTCGGCCAGAGCAAGGGGTGCAGCATAGTACAGCTCCTGGTATTCCCCGTAGCCATACGTCACTGCAACACATGGCATACGGTGCGAACGGGCACCGATAATGTCGTACACAGTATCACCGACCATCACCGTCCAGGCGCGGTCGGCACGCAGACAAGGCAGAAGCGTTGCGATCACCATGGCCTTATTGCCGTTGCGGTCGTCCGGATCAACGGCTGCAATGGCTTCAAAGAACGGTTGTAAGTCGAAATGGGCCAGAATGCGTTCGGCTGAAGGGCGAATCTTTGACG
Organism: Chloroflexus sp. MS-CIW-1; assembly: GCF_030444705.1. Lineage (NCBI taxonomy): Bacteria > Bacillati > Chloroflexota > Chloroflexia > Chloroflexales > Chloroflexaceae > Chloroflexus > Chloroflexus sp. MS-CIW-1. The sequence goes on along the minus strand of NZ_JAUBWR010000001.1, from coordinate 81,884 downwards.
TAGCAACGAACAGCCTGATACCGTGCGTTGTGAGATCGGTCAGCAGTTCAGGAATACCAGGAAAGACCATATTTTCATATAGACCAATTTCCCAGTACCGTTGTCGATAATGAGCAACCGCCTGATCGGCTAGTACCGGATCGCCGAGCAAGTGCTCGAAAGAAGCGTGAAGGGGCGGCCCGATCCAGCGGCGCAATGCCGGATCGCTCAGTGGTGGGTGGCCAAGTTGGTGAAGGGCATAGTTAACACTACGTGCAATACCGATGAACGGATCGGTGAGCGTTCCATCAAGATCGAATAAGATAGCGCGGAAACGGTGTTTTCTCTTCATGCTGATAGTATACCGCAAGGATGACAACCGGCAAATGCGCGGAAACAGTGTTATAATGAAAATATCCGGTTGTCATAAGAACTCCATTGGTGCATAACAGCGATGGAATGACTTGACAGTCGCTAGCTTCTGCAAACCATCACAGAAAGGCCCCTGGCATGTTTCATTCAATGGCCGATGTGCGTGAATTATTAGGGCGACAGAACTACATCGCCTCCGACGAGATTAGCACGGCAATTTTTCTCGCCGAACGATTGGGTAAGCCGCTGCTAGCCGAAGGCCCGGCCGGCGTCGGCAAGACCGAACTAGCGAAGGCCTGGGCCGCAGCGCAGGGTCGTGAACTGATCCGTCTTCAATGTTACGAAGGTCTCGATGAGACGAAGGCGCTCTACGAGTGGGAGTACGCAAAGCAACTGCTCTACACCCAACTGCTGCGCGAGAAGCTATCTGATCTGCTTGGTGATGCGCAAAGCCTTCGTGAAGCGGCTGATCGGCTTGCCTCGCAAGAAGATGTCTTCTTTTCCGAGCGCTTTCTCCTGCCGCGTCCGTTATTGCGGGCGATCATGAGCGACCGACCGGTCGTCTTGCTTATCGACGAAATTGACCGCGCCGATGCCGAATTCGAGGCATTTTTGCTCGAGGTGCTCAGTGATTTTCAAGTCTCCGTTCCCGAACTGGGGACGCTGAAGGCCAAACATGTGCCGACGGTCATCCTGACCTCAAATAACACGCGCGAGTTGAGTGAGGCTTTGAAACGCCGTTGTCTGTACATTCACATCGATTATCCCGATCTCGAAGCTGAACTGCGCGTCGTGCAGTTGAAGGTACCGGGTCTGGCGCCAAAACTGGCACGCGAAGCGGTTGCGTTGGTGCAACGTTTGCGAACGCTTGATCTCAAGAAGCATCCGAGTGTCTCTGAAACGCTTGATTGGGCGCGGGCACTGGTAGAACTGAATGCACGCCAGCTTGATAAGGCGACGCTCGACACCACCCTTAACGTCCTCCTCAAATATGAGAGCGACTTGCAGCGTGCTCGCCGTTTGTTGCAGCAGGGAGATCGACCTGATCGGCCCGACCGCCCCGATCGGCCAAAGGGTGGTTATCGGGGTAGCGATTGGACCAATAACTAAGTGGAGTGAAGTATGGATCGACGCATTACCGAATTTATTGCAGGTTTGCGCGCTGCCGGTGTGCGGATCAGTGTCGCTGAGTCGGCTGACGCAATGCGAGCGATTGAACAGGCAGGGATTGCCGACCGAAATATCTTTCGGCTGGCATTGCAAACCGCACTGATCAAAGAGCGTCAGGATCAGGCTATTTTCAATGATCTTTTCCCGCTCTATTTTGGCAAGGATTCCCCCCCTGCTCTGCAACCGGCCGGTGGCGATCAACTCTCACCGGAAGAGCAGAAACAGTTGTTACAGCAGTTGCAGCAGTTACTCGCCCAGCTTCCCCCCGGACCCCTCCGCCAACTCTTCCAAAGCATGGTAAGTGGACAACCGCTCAGCAATCAGCAGATTCGGGCAATGCTGGCCAATGTCTCGCCTCCACACCTGAGCGACCCGCGTTATCGAGACTGGATGACACGCCAGGCCATGCGTGAATTGCAGATGAACCGTCTCCAGCAGGCGCTACGCCAACTGCTCGAACAATTGCGCGAACAAGGGATGCGTGAAGAGGCGCTGCGGGCAATCGAACAGGCCGCCCGTGCCAATCTGCAAGCGCTTGAGCAGCAAATTGGTCAGCAGGTCGCTCAACAAATGCAAGAGCAAGCTCAGGGACAGGGACCACGCCAGGGCAGGGGCCGACCCACTGAGCGCGAATTGCTTGATCTGCCCCTTGAACAACTCGATGAGAGTCTCCTGCCTGAGATGCGAACTCTGGTACGTAAACTGGCCGCACGGTTGCGTACACGATTGGCGCTGCGCCAGCGTCGTGGGAAGACCGGGACACTCGATGCCAAGGCAACAATTAGAGTTAATCAGCGTTTCGGTGGGGTGCCGATGCTGGTGCGCCATCGCAAGCGTCACCTCAAACCGAAACTGGTCATTTTGTGTGATCGGAGTGTTAGTACGCAGCACGTTATGTCGTGCATGCTCCTCATGATCTACGCGCTGCACGATCAGGTTAGCCGTACCCGTTCGTTTGCCTTCATCGATCGGCTGTACGACATGTCGCATTACTTTGCCGAATCACGACCTGAACAGGCGATTACCCAAGTCTTGCGTGAGATTCGGCCTACGCGCAGTTACAGCACCGACCTGGGGAATGCACTGGCCGAGTTTTGTCGTGATCAATTGCACCTGATTGATCGCCGTACTACCGTGATCGTCCTTGGTGATGGACGTAACAACGAGAACGATCCGAATCTTCCTGCGTTCGAGCAGATTCGACGGCGGGCGCGCCGCATAGTCTGGTTCGCCACTGAAGAGCGCTGGAAGTGGGGTGTCTACGATCCCGGCTCGTTGAGCAGCGACATCTACAAGTATGCGCCAATGTGTGATGCGATGCACGAGGTGACGACGCTTCGGCAATTGGCCACGGCTATTGATCGCCTGTTTTTGCATCCGTAGTGGCCGATAGATGTGCTGTGCTCTGAAAGTTTATCCGTCGTTCTGTAGCGCATTTCTGCGATAGAGAAGACCTGATTCGCCGAATACGGCTTGACGGGATACCCTAGACAATGCGGTGGGGAGCCGGTATCGTTGGTGATGATACGAAATACTGCTCATACCGTACCCCATCTGGCATTGGATCGATCTCATGGTGTCCCGTCGTATTTCATTTTTATGATGGTTGCAGTGACGATAATCATTCGGTCAAGCTCTACAAACGCTGTAAAGCCTTCTGTCTCTCCTGTTACGATGCGTGCGGTATCCATCCTCGCCGCAGTAGCGGCCAGGCTTGCCAGAGATATTCGACCCCTGAGCCAACGGTCCAGAGCAGTGCCAGCCCTATTACTATGGGCCAGAGATCGAGGAGAGGAACCAGATACCCACCAAAGATAGTGCCCAGGAATCCTCCAGTTGCTGCATGGGCTGCCAGTAAGCGCCAGATCAAAGCAACTACCGTAATGACCAGCTTCTGCTTGCCAAAACGGCGGGCCGAAATCACGATTCCTTCAGCAGCGGCGAATGAGCGGAGACCGGAAACTACAAATTCACGGATAATAATAGTGAGAGCCACCCAGGTTGGGAGAAGACCAACCTCGATCATCGGCAACAGGACACCGGCGACAAAAATCTTGTCGCTGATCGTATCAATGAACACGCCGAGTGGTGATACGACCTTGAGATGGCGGGCCAGACGACCATCGGCCATATCACTCAAAGCCATGAGAAAGAGCAACAATGCTGCACCAAGATAGGCCATGGGCGTGGCAACTAGAACCATCCAGGCTAGAATGGGGGTGGCGACAATGCGGAAGAGACCTAGCAGATTGGGAAGCTGACGCATGGCGGTTTCTCAATTCTATGCCGGTACTGCTGCTCAGATTATAGCATAGATTGTTTCATTGCACTTTACATAACAATCTTATACCGTCCTCGCTGCTACTTGCTATGGTATAATCCAGACTAACTCTTCAGTGTGCAAGTAGTCCGGGAAAGGAGGATGGGTTCAATCATGGCTCCTGTGACACTCTTGTAAGCAATGGTGTCACTGACGTTATTGGTTAGATGCGACTCTCTATAAACATACATTATCGTAAGGTTGCCTCTTGTGTTATACGTTCCTACGTAATGATATTTGTATACTGCTATGGTAGCTCTACTTGAACGCATTAATGAAATTCTCTTCGCCGCAGTATTAATTGTTAGCTTCTCACTATTAACGTATATTACTTTGCAAAATTGGCGTAGCGATATTGTGCGTGCGTTAGGGGTTTTACTGACGGGTGTCATTATTGCTTACAGTGGTGATCTGTTGCTCTCGCGTGCACAGCGTCCGGAAACTATCGAATTTCTGGGGCGTGCGCAATGGTTAGGCATTGTATTGGTGCCAGCGGGCTATATTCATTTTGCTAATGCTTTGCTGTCATTCGGGAGCGCCAATGCGCTGGCGCAGCGGTGGCGAAAGAGTGTATATGCTGCATACATTGCCAGTCTGGTAATCTTTCTGCTTGTCGTCCTTGGTACTAATCTCGTCATTCACACGGGTACTCCCAGCGGGCCGATTGCACGTTTCAAGGCCGGGCCAATCTTTTGGTTTTATGTGCTCTTTTTTGGCCTGGCTACGATCTCGGCGCTTATAGCGATTCTGATCGTGCGCCGTTCAGCCTTAACCCCTGCCCAACAACGGCGGTTGAATTATCTAGGTGCCACCTTCGCTGCACCGGGCATTGGGGTGTTTCCCTTCTTGTTAATAGCATCACCGAATATGGTGCCACTCACGTTGATTTTGGCCTTACAAGCAATAGCCAGTATGATCGTTATCGTAATGGTGACGGTTATGACCTATTCGGTGGCGTTCCAGGGGATGCTTATTCCTGAACGGCTTATCAAACAAGATTTTGTTCGTTGGTGGTTGTACGGTCCCTTTGTCGGTATTTCCACGATTTTGTTTATTCAAGCCGTGCCCGTGATTGCGCAGTATTTGGGTCTGCCGCCCGAAACATTGATTACGTTTGGGGTTATGGTCATGACCGTGCTGATGCCTATTTTTGTGACTCAGGTAAAGCCATACCTCGATGCACTGATCTATCGCCAGGATCATTCTGAGATCGATTACCTACGCAATTTGCCGCGCAATATGTTTACTCGTGCCGATCTCCGTGCCTTGCTAGAAAACTCACTGGTGGCTATCTGTAGTGCGTTGCAGGTGCAGACCGGCTTTGTTATTGCCCCAGGTGAAGATGGTTTTAGCGTGAAGGCGATTTGGGGATCACGGCGTGCGATTCGGCGTTTTGTCAATGAGCATCCGATTGTTGAGTTATTGCCGCAACTGGAGCGTATGCCCTACGACGCCAGCACCAGTCTGGACAGTGGTTCTTTTGTGGTGGTGAGTACGTTTTGCCTCTTACCATTGCGTAGTCCTGATGGTATTTTTCTCGGTGCGATTGGTCTTGAAGCGACAACCGAACATTTACAGCGGAACGGTGGGATGTCGCCAGAGATGCGACGGATGGTTGTCGGTCTGGCGCACCAGATTGAGTTAGCGTTGACCACTGTTCAGATGCAACGACAGATTTTTGATGCCCTGCGCGGTCTTGCACCTGAGATGGAGTCGTTGCAAAAACTGAGTTCGCGTCTAGAACAGGCAACCCCGGCGACGTTAAGCAGTCTCGAAGATGACATCGTGCTGCATCCCGATTTTCCACAGTTGGTGAAGGATGCGCTGAGCCAGTTGTGGGGCGGGCCGAAGCTGGCCGAGAGTCCATTGCTTGGCCTGCGGAGTGTACGACGTCTGTTGGCCGAACAGGGGGGAAGCCCAACACGGGCCCTACAGGCGGTGTTACGCCAGGCTATCGCCAATCTGCGTCCTGATGATCAGATCGACCCCTCGGCGCAGGAATGGTTGTTGTACAATTTACTGGAAGGTCGCTTTTTACGCCGTCAAACCGTGCGCGATGTTGCTCATCGCTTGGCGATGAGCGAATCGGATTTCTATCGTAAGCAACGGATTGCCATCGAAGAAGTTGCTCGTCAGATTGTCTTGATGGAAGAGCACGAATATGAGAATTCTTCTGGCCGAGGATGAGCCTGATCTACAATTTATTATCGGTATGGCGCTCGAAGGCGCAGATCACACCGTGGTTATGGCGAGTAATGGAGTGGAGGCGCTAAAGCTGCTTGAACACAATTCGTTCGATCTCTTACTGATTGATGTGATGATGCCGCTGATGAGTGGGCTAGAGTTGTGCCAACATCTGCGACACCATCCTGTCTGGCAGCGTATTCCGATCATTTTGTTGACGGCCAGTCCGTTGTTAGGATCGTTAGTGAATGATTTACCTCCTTCTGTCTGTGGCTGGATCGAGAAGCCGTTTAATGTTTTTGATCTGGTTGATCGTATTAAATCCATTATTCCCGATCATCAGGCGTCATCTACCTGATTCTGACTAGGGTAAGCATCGTGCATATCTCTGATCGAGCAATTTTGCTGGCGACATTGTGCCGACAGATGTATCGGGCAACTGCTCGCGAAGAAGTATGGCAGGTTTTGCTCGAAGGGGTATGTAGTGTGGCCGCAGCCGATGTGGCAGTCCTGTATCAGTTGGATCCTGACGGGAATCAGTTGTACAGGTTATTAAGCCGTGGTGTTTCCCCTCCTCCCGCTCAGATCACCATTCCGCACTATCTGCTACACGACCTGCGTCTGCTCCGTCGTCCTCTCCAGTTCGCCCCTGGTCAGCAATTGGCTCCTCTGGCGTCTGCACTCATCGAGGCTATCTGGGTGGACTATCCTCCAACGAGTGTCGTGGTTTTGCCATTTTGCGAACAAGGTCTCGTACAGTCGCTGTGCGTGTGTGGTTGGTCGATCCCGATAACTGAGGAACATGTCGGCATTTTGCAATTTCTTGCTGATGATGCAATGTATGCCCACGCCAAGTTGGCGCATGCCGGGCATACCAACTATGGAAATGGTCTATCGCCCGAGGCAATGATCGATTTGACATTGCTCTACACCCATACGCTTGATCAGTTGCTCGAGGCAGCGCTGGAACAATTAATTATCAGCGGTGGTGCGGCCGCAGGTGCAATCTATCTCTACGATGATGTAACGCATGAACTTCATCTGCAGGATGTCAAAACACATCCCAACGCAGCAGCCCTCGCCACCATCCTGCGCCAACTGTGGCAGGCTGATCTTGGGTGCCAGTGCCGGTATCTGGCCGATTCACTCCTTCGTTCAGATCACGAGGTTGCCTATCAGGTCTCTGATCCGTCACCTCCGCAGGAGCTTGCGGCACTCCATACGTTTTTCAGGACATACGCAATCCATGGTGTGCTTTCAATTGCAATCCTGGTTGGTGGATGGCAGGCGGGTGTCGTTCAATTGGTACCATGGCCGGGTCGTGGCTTCAGCGAACGACAATGGCAGTGGTTACGATTATTGGTGCGACAGGTTGGTGTCGCGATTGAGCATTCGCGTTTGTTTGAGCATTTGCGTACCGAACTTGATCGTGCGCAGGCGGTTGTCGAAACAACAAACGATGGAATTATCATGATTAGCCCCCAGCGCCAAATTGTGATGGTCAATCGCCGGGCTTGTTATTTCCTCGGCCTCGCTGAGCACGATTTAAAAGGTCACTCGTATGACGATCTCTTACTGCTGTTCGGTCGGGTGTTTGCTAATCCTGCCCGGTTAACATTCTGGCTCAGTCAATTGCTCGGTTCAGAGACCGATCGGGCGCACGAGGAGTTTCAGGTTGTCTGGCCGAAGCCCCGTCGCTTACTTTGCTTTTCGGCGCCTGTGGTTGATCGCCGCGAACAGTATCTGGGGCGAATCTTGATCTTCCGCGATGTCACTCGTGAACGTGAAATCGAACAGATGAAGAATGAGTTTGTTTCCACCGTGTCGCACGAGCTGCGGACTCCGCTCATGAACGCGCAGGGATCGCTTCAGTTGCTACTCGGTGATGCGGAACGTGGTAAACCTGGTCTGGTGCCGAATATGTCGGCTAAAGCCCGTGAGTTGTTACAGATTGCTTTGAATAATACCAACCGGTTGTTACGCCTCGTCAATGATATGCTGGACATTGCCAAAATTGAACGTGGGCAGTTGCAGCTTCAACGTAAACCGGTTGCGCCAGAAGAGATTTGCCAGAGCGCGGTTGATAATCTCTCGAGTGTCGCCCGTCAACATGACATAATTATAGATGTCGCAATAGCGCCGAATCTGCCTTTGATAGACGTTGATCGCGACCGTATTGTGCAGGTTGTAGTTAATCTACTTTCTAATGCGATAAAGTTCTCTGCGTCAGGTCAGCGCGTGCTCTTGAGCGTCAGTCCTGATCAGGCGATGGTACGTTTTAGTGTCCGTGACTGGGGGCCGGGTATTGCACGTTCTGATCAGGAGAAATTGTTTAAGAAGTTTCAGCAGCTTGATCAATCGATTAGCCGCCAGAAGGGCGGTTCAGGCCTGGGTCTGGCGATCTCTAGGGAATTGGTGGAATTGCACGGCGGGCGGATATGGGTCGAGAGTGAGGTTGGGCAGGGCAGTACATTCCATTTTACCGTACCGCTGGCTAAAGTGCAGCGTCTGCCAATATCGGATCAGCCGCCGTTGGTGCTTGTAGGAGCTGATCGACATCCCCTGGTAACGGCGTTGCAAGCCGAAGGAACGGCGACATCAGGTTGGGAGATGATAGTACGATCTCCGGCAGAGCTGCTAACGATGTTACCGGAACGCCAGCCCGCAGTGGTTGTTCTGGTGCATCCTGAAAACGTAGACGAGTTGCTGCTCCGGTTGCGTGCTATTCCGCTTTATCAGATGACGCCAATGATCGTAGTTGGTGATGAAGCGACAGGTCGCTTGCCAAAGGATATGCTGTTTTTGGCTGAGCCGATCTCGACTGAGCAGCTTATTGCTGCGGTGCACGAGCAGATTATCAGTCCAAAACCTCTTATTATGGTAGTAGACGATGATCAAAATGTACGTTTGACATTGACGAAAATCCTCCAGCGGAATAATTTTCGAGTATTGTCCGTCAGTGGTGGTGAAGAGGCGCTGTCACTGGCAGTGCATATCCGGCCACATGCGATCTTGTTGGACTTGCGCATGCCGGAGGTTGATGGCTTCGAGGTACTCCGCCGATTACGGGCAAATCCAGACACAACGACAATTCCAGTTGTCGTTTTGACGGCAAATGATCTGGGACCTGACGCTCCTACTCACGCATCTGCACTGGGTGCAAACGGTTTTCTCGAGAAGCCTGTCTCAGCTGATCGGTTAATTGCTGCGCTGACCTCCGTCATCACCAGAAATGAGGAACACTATGAATAAGTTGTCGCCGGAGGTTGAACGATTTATTCACCAGCTTGTCTCGCCGCTCACGACGGTACAAAACGCAGTAGATTTGCTCGCTCACCATTATGGTAATAGTCAGGATCAGCGGTTGAATAATTTAATCGCTGCGTTACAGCGTGCGACAACCCGCTTACGACAGTTTGCACAGAATCTGAACGGGCGAGTGCAGCAGGAAGGCGAGGAGATTGTGATACGTCTCCCATTGACGTTGTACCGTCAGGCCGATGTGACGGTCACCATGGCAGCAAACCTACCGACCGCAGCGTTGGGTACTGGCCAGGCAGTGCTGGTTGGCGAAGCTGTGCTCGATGAATTGGCCGGTGTATTGCAGACAGTTGGCTGGCAGGTGGAACGAGTGCGGTCGTTCGTCACGGCGCTTGATATGGCCCGGTATCGGCGGCCACGTCTGTTGGTATTCGCTGATGCGGAAGCGGATGTTGATCCGGTAGAGTGTGCTCAAATTGTACGCACCGATCCGGAAACGTGCGATGTTGTGGTAGCGCTGGCCGGTCATGGTCACCCGTCACGCGACATTGCAGGCATTCCATGGCTTGATCTCCAGCAGCCGGTGCTTGAACAGATGTATCGTCTGCTGCATACGCACGTTCGCACTGAGCATGGATTGCCTCGTATCTTACTAGTTGATGATGAACCGGACATTCGATTTATTCTTGGGCAACAGTTGATCAGCAATGGTTTTGTCGTAGTCACTGCACCTGATGTCAGAACTGCGCTCCAACTGATCCGTGAACAGTATTTTGACCTGATTATCCTTGATCGGCTCTTGCCTGATGGTGATGGGTTACAAGTCTTGCAAACGGTACGGGCAGACTCGACTGGGCGAATGATACCGGTGATCCTCCTCTCGGCGGTGAGTGCCCTTGATGAACGGGTACGAAGTTTACAGCAAGGCGCCGATGACTACGTGGTGAAGCCGTGTAGTGTGACGGAATTAGCGGCCCGCATCCGTGCTATCTTGCAGCGGAGTGAGCGTGACCGTAGTGTCAATCCGATTTCACACTTACCCGGCAATGCTGTCATTGAGCAGGTCATTCGCGAACGATTGATGAAACAAGAGCCGTTTGCCGTTAGTTACATCGATCTCAATAATTTTAAAGGGTATAATGATTATTATGGTTTTTTCAAAGGTGATGCTGTCATCTTGCATACCGCTCGTGTGTTGACCAAAGCAGTTCACTGGTATGGCGCGCCAGACGATTTTCTTGGTCACATCGGTGGTGATGATTTTGTTCTAGTTACAACCCTTGAACGGGCGCAGCAGATTGGGCAGGCTGTGATCGAACAGTTTGATGCGACAATCCCGTATTTCTATTCGGCAGAAGATCGCGCACGGGGCTACATCCAGGGTCATGACCGGCAGGGGCAACCATGCCAGTTCCCGTTGTTGAGTCTCTCGATAGCAATCGTACCAGTCCCACCCGCTCGCTATCAACAACCTTATGAAATTGCAATGCGGGCAGTTGCCATCAAGCGCCAGTTGAAGTTGGGAAATGGGAGTTGTGTTATTGTCGATGATGGAGAAAGAGGATAGGTATGCCTTCAGTTCCAATACCAACGATTGTGGAACGAACGAGTCGTGGCGAGCGGAGTTGGGACATTTTTTCGCGTCTGCTGAAAGAACGAGTTATTCTGATCGGTGAACCGATCGACGATGAGCTGGCATCTTCAGTCGTGGCTCAGTTATTGGTCTTGCAGCAGCAAGACCCTGAACGTGACATCTGGATGTATATCAATAGTCCCGGTGGTGTGATTCGCGCAGGGCTAGCAATCTACGATACGATGCAACTGGTAACTCCTGATGTGTGTACGGTTTGTGTGGGGCGAGCCGCCAGTATGGCGACGGTGCTTCTCTGCGCCGGCACGAAGGGCAAGCGGTTTGCTTTGCCACACGCCACCATTCATTCCCATCCGGCAGGTGGTGGCGCCGAGGGCTATGCTCCCGATGTCCAGATTGCTGTCGAAGAGATGTTGCGGCTCCAGCGGTTGCTGCGGGAAATTATGGCCAGGCATTCTGGACAGCCGGTTGAGCGGCTGGAAGCCGATTTTAACCGTGATTTCTTCATGACGGCGACGCAGGCCTTGGAATACGGGCTAATTGACGCTATTTTGCCGCCGAATCGCACTTGAGTTCGCCAGGTGTTGGTGTAGCCAATCAGCCGTAAGCCTGATACAGACCAGATCAATCGGCAGTGAAATGTGGCTGGCAAATGGTAGCAAATGGTATTCAGCCCAGCCTTGGGCCAGGTCGGCAATTTCGGCTGCGGCCTCGGGCGGCACGATGGCATCACGCCCGGCGTACACCAGAATGGTTGGCGGTTTGAGCACCGCAAGCGTGCGGAGGCTGCCAGGAACATCGAGGGCGTCAAACAAATCCCAGGTGCTGATGGTGGCTCGAATGCCACTGGTTTGCCAGGCCTTAATCACATGATCGATGGCACCATCGTGGAAGAGGTGCAGCATTCGCCATTGAATGATTGCCAGTGCTTCTCGGATCTGCACCTGCCGGTATGCGTAGGCATCGAGGCGTAGGCGTGGCGGTACTTCCCAGAGTGCCAACGCATCAACACTGGCGCCATCGGCAACGGCGCGGGCCAGTACTGCGCCACCGAGGCTCATACCGATGGCGCCAACCCGCTCGTATCGCTGCTGAAGCCAACCAATCGGGTCGGCAACGCTATCAACCATCTGGGGGAAGGATTGAGGGCGTGGACTCTCGCCATGACCGTCGAGATCGATTAAGAGCACAGCCATGCCGCGCTTTATCAACGTATCGACCAGACGCCAGGCGTAAAAGGTTTTGTCACAGCCAGAACCATGCGTAACAATAATTGCCGTCCTGGCGCCGCCGAGCGGCACAATATGAAGAGCGGGCACCGGCCCATGGCGCGCCGGAACGTCGAGACGAATAATCAGCCGATCACGGTAATGCCCCGGTCGCAACTGTTGGCGTGGATCAAGCCGACGTCGTCGCAGCGTTGCCAGCACGCATTGAACGATAAGCGCTGGTATCATGAGAACCAGATGGGCCGACCAGCTCAGGGCTGGCTGGCTCCAGGTCAGGGTCATCAGTGGTAAGGCCAGGCGGTCACTCCAGCTCAGGCCGCGCAGACCACTCAGATGAGCGAGAGCGTTATAGCATGTGATCAAACGCAACAAGGTCGTAAGGAGACGCACAGAACCTCGATGAGCGACACAATTGCAGCGATTGCGACTCCACCCGGCGAGGGTGGTATTGGCATTATACGACTAAGTGGGCCTGATGCTCAACCAATTGCCTTACGCATCTTCCGACCGGTGCGGCCAGGGCGGTTACGCAGCCATCGGGTGCGCTATGGGCATGTGATCGGACCGGATGGTCAGGTGATCGATGAGGCATTGCTCACGTTTATGGCTGCACCACATAGCTTTACCCGTGAAGATGTCGTGGAGATTTCGTGTCACGGTGGGGCGTTACCGGTGCAACTTACGCTTGAGGCAGCGCTGGCAGCCGGCGCCCGGCTGGCGAATCCTGGTGAGTTTACGCTACGAGCATTCCTCAATGGCCGCATCGATCTGAGTCAGGCTGAGGCAACTCTTGACGTGATCCGTGCTCAGACTCGTGCCGGGTTGACAATCGCGCAGGCCCAATTAGACGGATGGCTGGCGCGTGAAGTGCGCGCCGCTCGCCAGGCGATACTCGAACCCCTGGCGTATATCACGGCATTGATCGATTTTCCTGAAGAGGGAATTGAACCACAAACCGTGGCCGGGCCGATTGCCCAGGCATTGGCAACCGTTGAACGATTATTGGCCGGGGCCGAACAGGGAATGGTCTTGCGTAACGGTGCGCGAGTGGTGATCGTAGGACGACCAAACGTTGGAAAATCGAGTTTGCTCAATGCCCTATTGCGGGTTGAGCGCGCAATTGTGACCCCCATTCCCGGTACGACTCGTGACACGCTTGAAGAACTGGCCAATCTGGCCGGTGTGCCGGTTGTGTTGATCGATACTGCCGGGATGCGTACCAGTACCGATCCGGTTGAACAGATTGGGGTTGAACGGGCAGTAGCTGCACTGACTCGGGCCGATCTGGCATTACTGGTATTTGATGCTTCACAACCATTGACTCCTGAAGATGATGCGATGTTGGTTGCTACTGCGGATCGCCCAACCATTCTTGTCTGGAATAAATGTGATGACCCTGCATTGCCGCCGCCACCAACACCTCACCACCCCCAATGCAAGGCAGTGGTCGCCTGTTCAGCTCGTTACGGACACGGGATCGATCTTCTGGCCCAGACGATTGCGCGTACATTGCTAGGAGGGACGCTCCCGGCAATGGCTTCAACGCATTTGGTCAGTAATCCACGCCATCGGGCAGCACTGCGGCGAGCGGAAGAGTTTCTACGGGCGGCGCAGGAGACGCTGGCTATGGGTGCGGCAACCGACTTACTGGCGGCTGATCTGACCGGTGCAGCAAATGCGTTGGGTGAGATTACCGGCGAGACCGTTGGGGAAGACCTGCTAGATATGATCTTTAGCCGTTTCTGCATCGGCAAGTAAGTGCTGTGTTACAATGACGGTGTGCCGTTACAGCGCAAACAAAGGAGGATGCGCATGAACAAGAAAACCATCCGTGATGTGGATTGGGCTGGAAAGCGGGCACTGGTGCGGGTTGATTTTAATGTCCCCATCGATGATCAAGGACAAATCACCGACGATACCCGGATTCGAGCCGCCTTACCCACTATTCGCTATTTGCTAGAGCATGGCGCCAGTGTGGTTCTGATGTCGCATCTTGGACGACCGAAGGGGAAACCCAACCCGAAATATAGCTTGCGACCGGTTGTTGAGCGGTTGTTTGAGCTACTCCCTGAAGCAAAAGAGGTTAAGAAGACCGAAGCGATTACCGGCCCAGCCGCTGAAGCGGCTGTTGCTATGTTAAAACCGGGCCAGGTGTTGGTACTCGAAAACACCCGTTTCGATCCACGCGAAGAGGCCAACGATCCGGAGATGGCCGCTGAATTGGCCCGGCTTGGTGATGTCTTCGTTAACGATGCGTTCGGTACGGCCCACCGGGCTAATGCCAGCACCGAGGGGGTTGCTCACTATTTGCCGGCCGTTGCCGGTTTTCTGATGGAAAAGGAACTGACATACATCGGTGGTGCACTAAGCAATCCTCAGCGTCCGTTTGTGACGGTTATCGGCGGGGCCAAGATCAGCGACAAAATTGGCGTGATCGAGAATCTGCTGGGCAAAGTCGATGCGTTGCTCATCGGTGGTGGGATGGCAAACACCTTTTTGCTGGCCAAAGGGTTGAATCTGGGTGATTCACTGGTTGAACCAGACAGTGTATCCGTGGCGCAACGATTGATGGCGTTTGCCGATGAGCGCGGCGCCCGGCTCTTGCTACCGGTGGATGTGGTCATTGCCGATGCGTTCAGCGCCGAAGCCCAGCATCGTATCGTTGACGTCGGTGAGATTCCCAATGGCTGGCGGGTGATGGATATTGGCCCCAAGACCATCGAACGCTACAGTGCCGAGATTCGAGCGGCGCGCACTGTAATTTGGAACGGGCCGATGGGTGTGTTTGAAATGGAACCGTTTGCCGTTGGTACTCGCGCTATTGCCCAGGCGATGGCCGAAGCATCGGCAAATGGGGCGATTACGATTGTCGGTGGCGGCGATAGTGTGGCAGCCGTGGAACAGGCTGGTTTGGCCGATAAGATGTCACACGTGAGCACGGGTGGCGGGGCATCGCTTGAGCTCCTTGAGGGTCGAGTATTACCTGGCGTGGCCGCATTACAAGATGCCGAGTAACAGCCGGTTGTGATGCGAAGGGCACGGCTTCGATTCTCAATGACTGCTTAGCGCCCGTCCGAAATCTCCTGTTCCGAGCGATGAGGGCGCAGGTTGTCCCCGGTCAGAGTGGTGTGCCATCCGAACACGTCATTTCTCTGCGGGGCGACGACGGTCGGTTGCATAGGCGCTGTGACCATTTCGTAGACACGTGTGGGGGTGAGGAACCGCCTCGCCCTTGCTTAGTACCTATCCGAATAATCGTCTCTCGGCACAGCAGATGAAACCTGATGAATGTACGGGCGCAGCGCCGCTGCGCCCCAACCCGATCTTCTTCTGCATGCAACATAGTGCGTGAAATGCCAGGCCGCTTCACACATCGAGCGAAAACCTCCTGGGTCAGAGGTTGGTCTGACGCGAAGAATGCTGAACCTGCCGATGGCTTTGGCTCCGGTCGAGAACCTGAACGTCCACCGCGTCTTTCCCTCCACCAGAGTTGACAGCATGTGTTCCGCAAGAGTGCCGCTGCCTGCGATTCCACCTTCGACGCTGACGGGATGAATGGTCGCCACTCCTTCCAGAGTACACCTCACTGTTACGTGATTTCCCTTCTATTCGTTCGGGGCAGGCCGGTTCTACCTTCAGGAAGACCTGCCCTCATCCCACATTTCCCTCGCTCATTGCGCTGGCGTAATGTACACGTCGTCGAAGTAGCGAATGCCGGTGGCGCCATCGTTAACGTTGGATTGACGGCACATAGACTCGCTCGTGCAGGAACAACCACACCTCCCCGCCATTGGCCCAGTTGGTCGTGCCGATGTAGAGGCGGTTGTTGTGCTCCACCATCGCACCGGTCCAGACATAACCATTATTGCTATCTCCCAGACCATCCAGAGAAACCGGCTCCCAATTCGTGCCGTCCGATGTGCGGTATATCTGCACGCCGGTTGAGTCGTTCCGGACAGCCGCATAGAGGTGGCTGCCAAAGACTGCACCGCCATAGATGTACTGATTTTGCGGATTGCCAAATCCGTTGTCCATGACCTTCGTCCAGTCGCTCTGGCTGGTGCAGACGGTCGCTGTGCAGCGCCAGATTTCTGCGCCTTTGGACGTGCCTACAACGTGGGAGACGTAGGCATACAGCGCATTGTTGAACACGATGAGCTTTTCTACTCGATGGGCTTCTACGTCGCCGAAGCCAGAATTGTTGACCTGAGTCCAGGTAGTGCCGTCATAACGCCAGATCTCGCCACCCAGCGGACCATCGGGATGTGCATCATTCTGCCAGTCCCCATGGCGCGTGCCGGCATATAGATAGCCGTTGTATTCCGCAAGGGAGAGCACATCGGTGTTATAGGGGTCGTTCTTGAAGCCTCCTGTAGCGACCTGTTGCCAGTTTTGTCCGTCGGCTGTGCGCCAGATTTCAGCGCCAAGGAGGTTTTGGTCTCCCCTGCCCAGCGTCGCATACAGATACCCACCAGCGGAGAGCATCACAGGAACCCACCGATAGTCGCTGCCGATACTGCCAGGAGGGGTGACATTTTCCCAGGTCGTTCCGTCCGCTGTGCGCCAGAACTGGGGCCCATTCGTGTGCCAGGTGTTGCAGTCGGGGTCATCGCAGACGAAGGTGAAGGTGGCAGCGTAGAGATGGCCATTGAAAACGGCCATTGCGTCGATTTCGCTATTGGTGGAGTCCCCAAACCCAAGCGTGCTAACCTGGCTCCATGTTCCATCGGGGGCCATACGCCACACGTAAGACTGGTAGCCTGTAGCGTAGAGTGCACCCTTAAACGATATCAGGCTGCTGATCCACAGATTCCGCCGCTCCCCGAACCCGTTGATGTTCACCTGCTTCCACCCCGGCACGCCGGGGGCGAATTTCTGGATGCGGTGGTTGAGATATTCAGCAACATAGAGGTTGCCAGCGCTGTCCACTGCTAACCCATCTGCCTGACGCATTTGTCCGGTGTGGTTGCCTGAACTGCCGCCGATGGTGGTCAGGTAAGCGCCTGTGCTATCAAAAACTTGCACACGCCACCCCCAGCCATCAGCTACATAGATGCGTCCAGCCGCATCGACCGTGATGCCGATGGGATTGCTCAGATGGCCAAAGTCGCTGCCCGAAACGCCGGTCTCACCGATGATAGTGCTGCAAGTCCAACTACCGCTGCCGGGAACGCACTTTTGCACCCGGTGATTACTCAAGTCCACCACGTAGACATTACCAGCACTGTCTACAGCCACATCGTATGGTTCGTTAAAGTGGCTGTTATCACTGCCGGACACGCCGGTTGTACCGATAGTGCCAACGTAAACAAAATTGGCGTCATAGACTTGGACACGATGGTTGTAGCGGTCGGCTACATAGAGATGGCCGTTTTGAGCCACAGCCAGACCGTGTGGAGATTTGAACTCATAGTTGCCGATTCCCCAGCCCGTACCCAGCGTAGCGTAGTAGTTGCCGCTGCTGGTGTAGATTTGAATCCGGTTGTTGGCCGAGTCGGCGACATACACACGCCCCGTGTTATCCAGGGCTACGTCTTCCGGGTAGCGGAAATGGCTGTTGTCATATCCGCTCACCCCCGGCTCGCCAACTGTCCATTGTGGTGTGCCGTTGGCATTCAGTTTGACCAGGCGCTTCCCCCTCTCTTCCACAATGTAGATGCTTCCATCCGAAGCCACAGCTACGCCGGTAGGGTAATTGTAGTGGTACCCGTCCGTCACATAGGGAAAACCTGTAGTGCCGTAAGTGCGGACATATTGCCAACCGCTGTTGTACTGTTGTACTCGATTGTTGTAGACATCGGCAACGTAAAGATTGCCTGCAGTGTCAACGGCCACATCAGTCGGAGTGCGGAACTGATAGTCGCCGCTTCCCGAACCGCTCCCAACCGTTGCTACATAAGCTAAAGTGGTGCGGTTAAAAATCTGCACCCGGTCGTTGCCGCTATCTGCTACGTAGATGTAGCTGGCGTCCACGGCCACACCGGTTGGCGAGGAAAGGTGGTTATTGTCGCCTCCTTCTTCTCCCGAGACACCGATGGTTGCCTCCCAGGTCGGCGTGTAAGGAGAGCTGATGTTGAAGATCTGTATACGGTGATTTCCCGAATCAGCGATGTAGAGCCTGTTCCCTGCAATGAAGATGTGTTCTGGTCCGTCAAAATGATTGTTGTCAGTGCCAGCTTGATCGGTGACCCCTAAAGTTGTCTTGTAGTTACCATTAGCATCGAAAATCTGAATGCGGGCGTTGTTGCCGTCGCTGATGAAGATGTTTCCAGCAGTGTCAAAGGCCACGGAAGCAGGTCCATCCAGTTGGTTGTTGGAGGATCCAGCATTCCACCTTTCGCCTATCTCCATCAATATCTCACCAGATGGCGAAAACTTGACCACATGGGAAGCATCAGCATCCACGACCCAGATATTCCCGTCTCCATCTACAGCCACGTCGGTGAGGCGGGCTAAACTTGTTCCTGTGGCCTCACGGAAAGATGCCTTTCCAATTTGCCCCTGGTAGTTGCCAGTATTGTCGAACTTGACGACACGGTTGCCATACATTTCGGCAATCCAGACAAAGTTACCATCCGTTGTTATTCCCCAAGGGTTGTAGTGATGTGTGGTGTCTTCGATGTAACCCTCCTCCGTCACCCCGAACGTCTGCACATAGCGGAACGACAGCCCCGGCTGGCCGAGGGGGATGGAACTGACTCCAGTGCTCTGGAGCCTTGTTGTTGGGTCTGCGGGACGGACAAAGGGCTTACCGAACTCCGGCTCCCAGGGCGGGACACCCTCCGGCAAGCCTGGTCCTTGGGGCGAATACGAGGGGGCCGGTGGTTGCGGCCCCTGGGCTGTCGCCAGCCCGCTCAGTAGCAGGATTGGGATAGCGAGGAGTATGATGACGCGCAAGCTGTTCGCTTTCATCTTGACCTCCTGTCTAACATCATCGGATCGCGCCTAACGGCACTCGGCTCAGCGGCTGTAACCGAGTGAGCAAAGCGAGGGAGCGGTCATCCGGGATGCTAGTTGCACACCCATGATCGTATTCATAAACTGTGGGATTAGTGCATGAGGGTTTCGCAGATGAACCAGTTCGGGATTGGTGACGCACGGGTCGGATACAGACAAGCCACGTATCTGGACAGAGGAGACGAATACCGGCGTGGTGGCGGGCATTGCGGTTGGTGTGGTGGTAACAGCAGGTAGCAGCATTGAGTCAGGCACAGGTGTAGGTGTTGACGTGGACGCAAGTATACACACTGATAACACCAGGTTGACCAGCAAAAATACGACGAACATTCACCCCGTTTTTCGCGTTCTGCTATGGTATTCACGCTACCGAACGTTCTGAGCTTCAATCGCTACCTGATCTGCCAGGATCTAACGCTTGCCGCTCCCGAAATTTACGCCAGGACGCCGCGACGAAGACGGTCGACCGGCAGGTGCAGGTTGGTTACAATCACAAGCTGAGCAAGAGCTCTGCCTTCGGAACACACCGATTTCTCTGTTGTTAAAGCGCGAACGATGGTATCGCAAGCCGCCAGTACCATCGTAGCATAACGGCAGGTAAGTTTAAACTACCGAAACGTTAATCCTTGACCACTTTGGTTTCTTTCATGGTCTTTCATGGGTTGTCCGTACCCTGGTAGAGTTGAAAAGGGAAGGATGGAAGGATGGCACGCCACGGCGATGCGATGGTTCGCGCGTCCACGGAACAGCTCGTGCCGCAGCAGAATCAAGCCCTTCTCCCATGCGTGTACCGGCACCGACGCCGCGCCTTAGCCCGCTGGATCGTGGGCACCCTGGTGGCGGGAAACGCCACTGGTTCCGCACTGGTGCACGTGCTCGCCACGGCCGAGATCGCCCGCGCCACGACCCTGGCAGATGCGTGGAAGGCCTGGATTGCTGCACCTGCTCAGCACCCCACCGCTCCACCCGCAGCGGATGCACCACCGGTGGTCTCGTCCGCGTGCGTGTGGCACCGACCTGCGCCGCTGGAAAGGTGCGCACTGAATCGGCAGACTGCTGGTGCTCGGCCTGGATGCCTCCTCTCGACGCGCTGCCATCGTCCTCCTGCGCATGCGTGTTCGCTATTGCGGCCCCGGCCTACCGCTCGCCTGGGTGATCGTCCAATCACACTACCCGGGCGCGTGGGAACCGCAGGGGGAGCGGATGCTGCGCTAGGCCCGCCGTGCCCTGCCACCCGACCAGGCGGTCGTAGTGCTGACGGATCACGGGGTGTAGAGCCTGCGCTGGTGGTTTGCGATCCAGTCGCCGCCGTTCTATCCGGTCATGCGGGTGCGTGTTACCTCGACCGTCGCGCCGACCGTTCAGGAGGGGGCAGCCAGTGCAGAGCCTGGTGTCAGGTCCAGGATTTAGAACCTATCTGGGATATCCTGTCGCAGAAGGAGATCGGTTGGGGCGCAGCGGCGCTGCGCCCGTACCTCTATCAGGTTTCGTCCGCCGTATCGTGAGACGATTATTCGGATAGGCTCTTAGTAAAGATGTTGCGGTCACGCACGCATCCACGCGGATGGCTGGCGCGTTGGTAGTGGCGTGGGGTAGCCTACGTGGAACCGGGGGGGCGTGCTGACCGGTCTGCTGCTCGCGCTGGTGGATGCGGGGTCTAACGCCCCCCAATGCCTGAAATCGCTCTAAATCGCCCCTTTCAAGAAGGGGTGACAAGACTGGTGAACGTTTGGATCACGATCAGACACCCGCTTTGGCACTCATTAACGACGGGCAAGGGTGATAATTGTTGGCACTTGATCGAACATCCAAAAGGCAATAACCATCCCAATGATCGATACACTCAATCCCCATGCGACGAAAAGCCATATTCCGCTCAACCACCACCCGACAAAAATGAACCAGAGTGCTCGCAACAACAGCGGGTGTTGCGGTGTCTCTACCCGGTATATCTGCCCACCGGCAATCACCAGGTTCTCGCGCCGCGGTGCAAGTGTTACCACTTGCGGCATCCGATTGAGCATCCACAAACCAACCGGTAAACCGATAATGGTGACACACAAGATCCAACCTATTGCAGTCCAGATACCGCTGAACCAAAATCCGAATAAGAAGAAGTAGAGTAAACGGATCAGGATGTTGGGGCCATGTCGCTGTTCAATGCTGATCGGTCGTTGCTGCACTGGTGTCCTCCTTTCAGAGCGTCTGGCCGACCTGACTAATCAATGTGCATTCACGATGTTACATAGCGTTCATCAGGTTTTCGTATGTCGCTATTGCTAACTTATTTTTAATGATACGTGCCCCGTTCCAGAAAGTTGCAGAAGACGTGCGCTCATGATCTACACTTTGTACGTCTTATTACGCAGGTGCATGGCAGTCTGTGCTATGCCGACGATGCAGAGGGCTTGTTTAGTAATCCGAGGTCTAGCTCTAGCGTAGTTCCTGCATAGTTGATTGGTGCTATAATCAAAATGTGAGAATCGTCACGCACTGGCTAGATGCTGAGCTAATCATGAACACACCGGCAATTGAAACGATTGATCTCGTCAAGCGGTATGGTGACCTAACCGCGCTTGATCACATTAACCTCCGTGCACCGGTTGGTCGTATCTATGCGTTGTTGGGGCCTAACGGCGCCGGTAAAACGACTCTGCTGAGTATTTTGACTACTCTCTTGCCGCCAACATCAGGTAGTGCCCGCATCCTCGGTTATGATGTTATCCGTGATGCTGCGGAAGTCCGTCGTCGGATCGGGGTGACGTTTCAGGAAATGGTGCTCGACCCGCTTCTGACCGGTCGCGAAACGCTTGATTTTCACGGGCGGTTATATCGTTTGCCAGCAGACGTGCGTCGGCAGCGCATTCGTGACCTGGTTGAGCTGGTGCAACTGACTGAGGCAATTGATCGTCCGGTCAAAAGTTATTCTGGCGGCATGAAGCGTCGTCTTGAATTGGCCCGTGGCTTGATGACCGATCCGCAGGTGTTGGTTCTCGACGAACCAACGCAGGGGCTTGATCCACAAAATCGGGTGAATATCTGGAACTATGTGCGCGATCTGAACCGCCAGCGTGGGATGACTATCTTACTGACTACGCACGCCATGGACGAGGCAGAAGTCCTGGCCGACCTGGTAGGCATTATCGATCACGGTCGCTTAATCGTTGAAGGGCGGCCAACCGATTTAGTTGCCTCACTGGGTTCGGATGTGATTCGCGTGCGCGGTCGAGGCGATTTGCAACATCTGGCGACAGTTGTCCAGGGTGTTGAAGGTGTTCAGGGTGTCGAGACCGATTCGGCTGATAGTCTGGTGCTCGTTTACACCGACAACGGGAGTCGACGGCTCCCTGTTGTGTTAGGGGCAATAAGCGGGAATGGCTTTGTAATCGAAGATGTTACCCTGGCGCGACCTTCGCTCGGTGATGTCTTCTTGCATTATACCGGTACAGCTTTGCGTGATTAAGTGAGGACTGTATGTACGCAACCTATGTTATCTGGACACGCCACATGCGCAAGTTTGTCCAGCAAACCGAAGAGCTGTTCGGTCTGGCGCTGCAATCGGTGTTGTGGGTGGTGCTGTTTGGCGTTGGCATGCGCGGCATGATTAGCTCGATTGGCGGAAATGACTATATGTCGTTCATCCTCCCTGGAATTATTGCGTTGAGTGCTCTCGGCGGCGCAGTTGGGGGCGGGATGGTGTTACTCGATGAGCGGCTTCGTGGCATTGTTAAAGAGTACCTGGCTGCACCGATTCCGCGCTTGAGCATTTTGTTAGGCAGTGCTGCCAGCACGGCAACGAAAGCACTCTTTCAGGCAATCCTGATGCTCGTCGTTGGTTTACTGATGGGGGCACGAGTAGGGGTGAATCCTCTTGGTTGGCTCGGCGCCCTGGTGTTGCTTGTTATCTTCGCCATTGGTTTCAGTGGTCTGGCACTCGGTGTTGCTGCAGTATCACGCAGTATTGCTGGCTACCACGGCATGATCTTCCTCTTCAATTTGCCCTTGTTGTTTGCGTCTAATGCCCTCTATCCACTCGATGTTTTGCCGGACTGGATGCGCATGATTGTGTTGTTCAATCCGGCGACGTACTTTATCGATGCAATACGGGCGTTAGCGTTTGGGACACCGCCTACTCTGCCGCTATGGATAAGTAGTGTGATCCTGCTCGGTTTTGCCGTGATCGGGATGGCTTTTGCACTGGCCCTCTTTCGTCGCTCACTGCGGGCGTGATTGTGCATACTCGATGCCTCAGATTCTGTGGCGGTAAGGCTTGGCCTGGTTCCACCGTATCCCGACCATCTTCGGTGACTTCTGCCTATCCCTGCCGCAGCGGTTCGCAAAGCGTTCTTCTACCGATCGCATCCAACCAGGGTGGTAGGATCGATATTCACCTCACCGCGCCAGACCTGATAATCGAGATGTGGACCACTGGCAAAGCCAGTACTACCCATTAACCCGATCATATCGCCGGCCTGTATTTGCTGGCCGTCGATGACGGTAACAATCGCGAGATGTGAATAGCCGGTACGCCAGATACCGTCTGCCGCCAGCACCCAGACATGATGACCGGCGGGGTAACTATCTAGTGTTACCCGTACCCTGCCGTCATGTGTTGCGACTACAGGCGCGTACCAGCTTGCTTCCGGTTCGGCGACTCCATCACCATTGCCATCAACCGCTAAATCAATTGCGCCCCAGATTGCGGTCGGCGTATGCGAACCTACTCCGTATCCCTGGGTTATCACAACCCGACCGGTCGCAGGTTGAACCGGACAACCATGGGGACCTGCTTCATCAAGATAGAACTGCGGTACGGCAGGTGTACGTGCTGAGGATGGCAAAGGAGCTACGAGCGGTGCCAGAGCCTCTGGTGGTGGGAGAGTCGGTAATGATGGTGGTATGACTAGTGTCGCGCCTTTCCGTTGCTCTGTGAACGGTAGGATGGTTGGTATCACCGTGCGAGATGCCTGCCCGGTCATCTCAGGAGCCGGCTCAGTCTGTGATGATAGCAGTGAGCT
Source organism: Chloroflexus sp. MS-CIW-1 (assembly GCF_030444705.1). Taxonomy (NCBI): domain Bacteria; kingdom Bacillati; phylum Chloroflexota; class Chloroflexia; order Chloroflexales; family Chloroflexaceae; genus Chloroflexus; species Chloroflexus sp. MS-CIW-1. The sequence goes on along the minus strand of NZ_JAUBWR010000001.1, from coordinate 57,803 downwards.
AACTTGTTGCAGAGCGACGGTTATCAAATGGTGTTGGAAACGCTGTCCTCCTTCGCCAAACAGTGACAATAACGCCAGCGTTGTGGCTAAACCGGCAGCCAGAGCCAATGGCTTCAGACCGGAACGGGCTTGCGTCTGGGGAGGTAATGGCCTAATCGCCGTCGGTGGTATCCCTAACACAAATGCAATCGTCTCAGCTTCGTGATGGCTAAGGTGACGTAATCCGTACTCTGCCTCGGCGAGCACACGAGCAGGAATACCGGTCAAGAGTGCCAAATCAAGAAAGGTCAGCTCACGGGTACGACGAATAGTGCGAAGTGTCTGCATACCTATCCTCTTGCAATGACACGATTAGCTTGAAGATAGCACAATCGTGCACCGCGCAAGATGACAGAATGCCTACAAATCCTCTTTAGCAGTGTGTAACTATACTTCCGTTGCTACCCGACAGACAAGTGGTGAGAACAAAATGCAATCACCCGATCTCACACGAGAACGCGGGCCAGCGGCCCGCGTTCCCAGGGAAGCAGCACATTGCGCAGATGTGCCCTAGTCGCCATACGTGCGAGTTGCTTTGGCAGCGTATTCTGCTTCAAGCTCGGCCAGTTTCCGTTTCCGCTCGCGCTTCTCTAGGCGGTTGAGGGTGATGTAACCGGCGAGGATTGACACGAAGAGGGCAGGCCATACCAGCCAGGCAAAGCTGATTTTGATACTAATGGCAAATAAGAGGCCGAAAAGACCAATGAATACCCCACCGGCGGCCATGTATACTTCAAAGCTAGTACTATTGAGGTAGACTTCGTCTCGTGGGCTAAACCGTTGTTGACGAGCCATACGCGACCTCTATCTGACTAATTCTTGTATCTTTGCACCTATGCTAGCACAGCCGCCGATGAAATGGTAGTGGTTGAAACGATGCATTCTTGGTGCAATATCTGTGCTTTTATGCAAAAATAATCTACCAAAGAAGGGGCAACCTGTGGTTGCCCCCGTTGTGCATTAACGCGGTTGGGTAGCAGGTTTGGGGCCACCTTCAATCAGCATTCGCAGGCGATCGAGTTGAATACGCATGTCGAGTGACGCAAAAATCTGCCCGAGACCAACCACAAAGACGCGCAAACTGGGATCGGGCACTTCGTACTCAACCCGATTTTGCACAATCGTGCGGTCACCATCGGCAAACCAACGCCAGAGTTCTTGCCCCTGCCAGAGACCCTCGATCTTTAACAAGATGTGATTGCTATCACGTTCAGTAACGGTATACGTCGCACCGGCCAGCGCGAGTGATTTCAGTCGTAGCTTGTGTTTGCTCCCCAGTGTCATTAACTCGCCTTCGATAGGATCAAGAACGACCAGCGGTGAACGCCACTCCTTCATCAATTGCGGATCGGTCAGGTAGCGTTCTACAGTCGCAGGTGGCGCTTTGATTGAAACAAACTGTTCTTGCACGATCATGCTTGCTCTCCTATGGCTATGCGCTTTCGATTGTAGCACGATAGTATTCTTCGATCCCGCGTTTCAGCATCAGAGCCGGATAGCCTGTAACCGGCACTCCCAGGGCATTGCCTACGGCATCGTTTGGTCCTAACGAAACAACTTCACCGAGTTCAACCGGCTCGTAAGCACGCGGCGCGTCACCACGCGCTTCGGCTGCCAGAATCTCGGCCAGATGCTCACCCTGGCGCACTGCGTAAGATGCAGTGGGGGGTAGGGTCCCACCACGTCCGTCAGGGACTGCCGCACAATCACCAATTGCGAAGACTGCTGCCTGTCCACTCACGCGCAAATAGCGATCCACCAGTACCCGACCCATGCGATCGGTCGGGAAGCCTGCTTCGGCGAGGAGGGCCGGAGCGCGAATACCTGCGCCCCACACGATAGTTCCGGCCCGCAATATACGACCATCGGCAAAGCGGAGCAGTTGCGGTTCTACCCGTACCACCGGTGTTCGCAAGAAGATATTCACGCCTAAACGTTCTAGCCGGCGCACCGCCTCATTACTGGCCCAAGTGCCGAGATGCGGCAAGAGATGGTCTTCTCGTTCGATCAGAGCAATACGGACTTCATTGCGAGGTGCGCCGGTTTGCCGACAGAGATCATCAGCCCACGCCGCCAGTTCACCGGCCAGTTCACAACCGGTATATCCACCACCGACAATGGCGGTCGTCATTGCGATCCGCAGCTCGGTCGGATCGGTCAATGTTGCAGCCTGACTAAACTTACGTATCAGATGCTTACGCAGGGCAACCGCATCAGGGAAGGTTCGGAGGGGCAGCGCATGCTCGCGAGCACCTGGAACCTGAAAGGCAGTTTCGCTGCCCAGCGCAATAACCAGCCGATCATATTCGACACTTCGGCCATCAGCGAGGACGACGCGCCGTTCCAGAGGAAGGATTGTCTGTACCCGCCCCTCGATCCGTTCTACCTCACGACCTTGAAAGAGTTTATCGAGCTGATAGATGGACTTTTGGTCGGTAATCCCGGCGGTAGCAGTCAGATGCAACAACTGAATCAACTGATGGTACGGATGTTGATCAACAACGTGGATAGTAATTTCTAGCCCGTAAGTACGACGGAGACGAGCCAGATCAAGCGCAGTACGTAAACCGGCATAACCGGCGCCAAGTATCACAATTCGCATAGTAGCAAAGCTCCGTGGAACAGCGATCTCAGAGGCATCACCACATGCCTCTCTCTTTACAGAATACCACGGTCTGACCGCCGGTTGACTGCACATTCAGGCACAACTTGCCGCTCTGTCAGGTAGAGAGACAAACGCAGAGGCATAGGATGGGTAGCCAACCACATCCCGTACCTCTGCGTAGACCGACAACCTTAACCGATCACGGTGCCGGTGGTGTTTTCGGTGGGGTTTCGACCCACTCATCAACCTTTGCTGCCCCTTGCTCAACGGCATCAGCAGCGCGGCTGGCTGCTCGGCTGAAGCTCGTTCCCAACTCTTCGGCAGCACGGGCCAGGCGCTCGGTGAACGAACGCACCTGCTCACCTACGCGCTGTGGGCTGGGCAGCGTGATCTGGGGTGGGTCGGCGGCAAAGATGTCATCAACCACCCGCTCCGAAACATTCGCTAGCTCCTTCGGAAAAGCGACAACGGCCATTGCTACTTCTGCCATAGCCCGGCGTACTCGCCGACGCGAATTACGGGGGAGCAGCACTAACGGTACCGAGGCAACAGTCAGGCCGATCCGGGTAGCACCACCGACGAAGCTAGCCGCCATCTCAAATAGCCCATCACGCTCAGTCGTCGTTTCATTGCTCATACTCGTCTCCTCCTTTGCTCACAACGAGCAATCAGCGTTACTTTGTCTCAGTCTTCGGCTCTTCGCCCTCGGCTGCCCACTTCTCGATGCTCTTCCCGGCGATCTCGGCAAAATCGCGGGGTAGCGAAGCGAATGCGTACATCAACTCCTTGGTCGCGTTGCGCATGTGCTGGCGCGACTCCGGTGGGAGCAAAGCCAGCGGTAGTGTGAAGAGCGAGAAACCAAGCCGGGCAATCCCGCCACCAAATTCCATTGCCGACTCAACGAAGCTGTCGCTACGTCGTACTGGAACGCTGCGTACCCGCACCTCACCTTCGGTCTCCGTCATAGTTACACCTCCTTAAATGGTAACGGTCAGCCAAAATAGCCGCCTACGAGTAAACCTGAGATGATCTGGATTAAGGCCACAAATGGATTTGAGGCCAGGAGATAGCGCACATAGTTCTGCTGGGTTGGTTCCTGGTAGAGCTTTATCTGATTATAGATCGGCGCAACCAGTGCCAGCAGCATAAATGCTGCTACCCAATACTGTCCCCATATCAGTGCCAGAACAAGAAGCATGGCCTCGAAGCCATTAATGGTCAGGTATGCCACAATCAGGGTGCGTTTGACCCCAATCGCCACCGTTAGCGATTGCAATCCTAGCTTGCGGTCGCCTTCAACACTCTTGATATCGTTGAGGAAGAGTAAGCCGGCTGCCAGACCACCATTAATCAATGCTACCAGCACACTTTGCCATGTCAGAGGAGCAAAGATCAGATGTCCCGCCAACCAGCTCATACTCACGTAGCCTAAGCCGACCGCTGGTGGTCCTAGCCAGAAATGCTTCTTCAGCTTAATCGGGGGCATGCTGTAAATAACCGACAGTATAATCCCGAGCAGGGCGAGCAGGACGATCAACGGCCTACCGAACACAAATGAGACCAGTATTGTCGCTGTGCCGAGTACAATCCAGTTCCAGCGTGCTTCTGCCAGCGAGACGATTCCAGCCGGAATCGGTCGTTGTGGATCGTTGATCGCATCAAGCTCACGGTCAAAGTAGTCGTTGATACTCTGGCTAAAACCGGTACCGAGTGGGCCGGTCATCAATGCGCCGAGCAACATCAGCCACCAGTGATCCGGTCTTGTCCAATCAAACCCTCGCTCAAAACCTGATGCCAGTGCGCCACAGAAACAGACCAAAACTGGCGAGATCCAAGTCACCGGATCGGCCAACTCAATGTGGGCCCGGATTTTTCGGCTGAGTGAGACACGTTGTTCAGTCGAGATCATAGCTGTTTACCGCATCGCCGGGCAGAAGCTGCACCGGTCACAAGACAATGGCCTCTCACTTATGGCTTCACCGCCTGATACAACACGTGATCATACCCTTCATCAAGCGTCACATCGGTAAATCCGATCTGATGCAGCAGATCGGGGTACACGCGGTGATCTTTGAATTCGAGTACCGAAAAGCTCATCCCGATCGCGCAGAGATAGTGAGTTAAATAGTCGTAGTTGGGATGTTCAGGATCGCTAATCACCATGTCTAGAATCAACACCCGACCACCGCTTGGCAGGGCATCGTATGCCTTTTTCAGCAACATCGCGCAGAACTGAGCGTTCATCGGATAGAGGATGCGCGAGAAGAGGACGGCATCGCCCTGAGGGTATGGTTCACGATACATGTCGACTGCGACCGGTGTAATCCGATCACTTAGTCCTTTGGCGGCAACATTTTCACGCACCAGGTCAAGTGCGCTTGGCAGATTGATCAGGGTCACCTTGAGCTGAGGGAAGGCCTGGCACAGTGCTGCTGCAATATCGCCGATCCCCCCACCAACATCAACCAGAGTCTGCACATCGGCAAGCCGTGCTCGCTTAACCAACAGCTCGGTGAAGAGCTGGATGTTCGAGCGGTGCAACGTCTCGTAGAACAGACTATCTTCGCGGGTGCGTGGTGGGTGAGGAACGATACTGGTGAAATCGACTTTTCCCCGTACCACATCGGCGAGCCGTAGATAGTAGTTTTCAATCAGATCGGCAATGTAATCAACGAACGGTACCATCGTCATATTTCGATGACGTTCTGGATCGGCAAAGAATTGGTCGGCGAAGGGAGTCAGTTGCCACAGATCACCTTCTCGTTTCACCAGGCCGACCTGTTCGAGCGTGATAAGGAACTTTTCCAGCCGCTGTGGTACCGTCTGTGTTACAGTTGCCAAATCGGACAGAGTACGCGGCGCTGCGGCCAGGAGATCGAATAGCCCCAAATCCTTGGCCGCTTTGATCACGAAGAAATCAACCGTTCCTTTAAAGACCATGTCGTAGGCCCGGTTAGTTGCCGCAAACAGCTCGTGTTGTTCAAGTGCTACGGCGTCCGGCATCATTGACTCAACCGATGGTACAGTCGTCATGCAATCCCCCTCAGGCGCAGATGTTCGGTTGCTACGAGATAACCGAAGTCGAATCTTCTGTCTTGATGGCCAGCCGATTTAGCAACGGCTGGAAAAAGATCGGAATAAAGCTGAGCCACCAACTGATGTAGCCGAGCCAGGCAAAGGTGCGGTGTAACCGTTTCTGATACGGATGGTCCTTCATCGTGTGACCCCACCGATGACCGGTAATCATCGCACCTACCATACCGATTGTTGGCAGTGGACCGGTAATCATAAAATAGATTTTCAGCCAGCGGGGTTGGTGTTGTCCCCCAAACCGCTCTTCGCGGAACAGGCGACCAATCCCGACTAGCGCAACCATCAGGTTCATCAACCAATCGAGCGCATGGGCCAGGTTGGCCAGCCGGGTACGAAGTGCGGCACGTTCTGGTTGATGATCGTTGACTTCCTGCCGACATAAGTAGAGTACTGCGGTATAACACGCGAGTGATACTCCCGACACGGCTGCCATTGCGTACAGTATGAATCGCTCAAAGTTCGATGATTTCATGCAATTTGTATTATAGTACAAATCAGCGATATTTCAAACAACAACCGGTGATGATCCGACCAATACGCGCTGCCAATTTTTTAACCCTTCAGGATCACCGTACCACGGTCGTCCGTGGAGCGATGAGTGGTACAGGCCAGGTACAACCAGATATTCAGCGCCGGGTAATGCGGCACAGGTCAGGGTAGTAATACCGTCGCCCCAAGCTTGAGCACCAGATGGCCCATCGATCATGACATAACTGTTGTAGGCCATTCGTTCGATCCAGCGCCCGTTGCGATTCGCCTGAATGCTACGCCCGATAATAGAGGTGTAGCGGATATGGTTGTAATATGCTCCCGGATAGTGTTGATTCGTAAACCCTACTGTCTGCCGGGTCCAGAATTCTTTGCTGTGGTGTGGGGTACCAAGCATGATTAGGTGATGCACGAAGCGATGACCTCCGTATATCTCACCTTTGTAAGGATGATCGCCGAGATACATTCGGGCTACAGTACCACCTACACTGTGGGCCAGAATTGTCACGCTGTTTGCTCCAGTCTCTTGGAGCGCCTGAGCGACGGTGGCGCGCAAGATGCGCAACACTGGCCGAAAATCCCAATCGCGCGTCAATGCCCAGCGCAATCGTCCAATTGGGGTGATGAAGACTTGAAAATCGAACGGTGGCCGAGAAAGAACCTGGGCCAAGGTTTTGTAATCATCAGGACTGGTCAGGTAACCGCCAATAATAACCAGTGGACGAGTCATACGTGCTCTCACTAGGCGTCGAACCAGAGTGGTACCACATCACGAGCACCGTACCAGGTTGACGGTGCGTTGTACGGTGCGTGACGGGCACCCTCAAGAATCAAGTTGTCCGCTCCAGCCAGATAACATGCCGCCGTCGGAACAATTCCATCGCCGATGAGATTTCCATCACCAAATGAGACCTCATAGGAACGGTAGGCAATCATCTCTTCTGGTGAGCCGAACCGGCGACCACGCACGCTCCGACCGGCAACTGCGCGATACTTGATATGCGGAAAGGCCGCACCGGGATACCGCGCTTCCAGCCAGTCGGCAAATTGCTTGACCCATATTTCCGAAGTAGCATGAGCGGTACCGAGCGTAGTGAGACTCGCCACGACCTTGTGACCGGCATAGCGAACACCCTGATACGGTTCATCGGCCAGGTACGCTCGGGCAATTCGCCCACCGGCACTATGCCCGATGAGATCAATTTTATCTGCACCAGTTTCTTGTAATGCAAGTTGTACCGTAGCCGCCAGGGCATCGAGGGCTGGACCGAAATTGGGATCGCGTAACGCCAGCCAGTCTAGCCGACTGAAGTTGACGACGTACACGATTCGATTGTACGGCGGTGCGGCCAGAATCCGCGCCATTCCTAAGTAATCAGCGGGTGACGATAGCCACCCGCCCATAATAACAACCGGACGAGGCATAGGTCACTCTTTGTCTTCAGAGCGTTCAGGTTCGTTTGTAGCTGCCGATTTGTTGTTCCCATTCCCGTTGTCGGCAACTACTTTAATTCGACGGATCGTGGTGTTCTGTGGCTTTGCCGATTCACCGGGCAGGGCATTGATGACGGCATTGCACAGATCGCCACCGATACGTAACAATTCTTCGGTCTGGAAACGAATCCAGTGGCCGTAGAAGTTAAAGACCTTCTCGGTTGTGGTACGTACCTCACGGGTAAAGGCTTCCAGGCCCTGTGGCGGGAGAGCGCCTCGTGCATACGCACGCAGCAGATAGCCGATAGGTTGGACATCCGTCAGCGGCTCATCACCAGCCTGGCTCCGTCGTAACGGCGTTGATGGTGTTGACTCTTCGGAAGCCGATGGCTGATACGCAGGCGGAGTGTAGTTGCGCGGCGTGTACGATGGCGTGTACGATGGTGTAAACGACGCACTTCCAGGCGTATACGAGCGTGGTGGTGGAGTATAGGTTGCCCGTCCTGATGATGTCGATGTGGATTCATCGGCATAGCGTACCGGTTCATCATAGGTCAGGCCCAAGAAGCGCTGAAGCCAAATAGGCATCCAGCCCGGCCCAGCCGCTTTTCTGTAGCGGGGCTCCTCTTCAGTAAGCCCAAACCACCGACGTACAAAACCGGGTAACCAACTAACAGTGTCATTTTCATCAAAGCGATTCATACCTGCTCCTCTCTATCAAGAGCCAAAGGCAAAGAGCCGACGACGTTGGGGGACATACGGTGCAAAGCAGAAATTAATGATCCGCTCTAGATCATCGTTTGGATAACGACGATCAAGGGTTGCAATTGAGTCAAGAACGTACATCAATTGCTCAACCGGTGTTTCTGGTTTACAACGCACTAATTTTTTGATCAGATGTCGGCGCAGTTCCAGACTATAGCGCAGCGACGTGGTTGCCAGACGGGCCAACAGTTGATCGCGCACATCCACATTTTTGGTTAGTCGGTCAAGCCAGCGTGCCAATCCAAGCCGTTCACTGCGGTCAAGGTAATAGTTGACCAGATCGACCAGCCCAACGACTGATGTCACGCTGATCACTTCTGCCCATCGTTTAGGAAAAGAGAGACGGTTAAAGGCTGACAACGATTCGAGTTGTTCGATCAATTGGCAAGCAGAGTGGTATGGCTCTCGTTCAAAGCTACGACGCAGACCAGCTTCCCGCTCGGCCAGCATTGCCACCGCTTCGCGCACGACACCGTCGCTATCATCGTAGCCACCGTGGTATAGGTGCATCTCGTGTGCCAGTTCGTGCAGGGCAATACCCACGCTGCCATCTTCGTCCCAGCGGCCAAGCATCACCACCGACCCAGAACGGGGTGAAAAGCTACCACTATCACCCCAGGTTGTGTCCCGAACAGTATCAACCGCTTCAAATGTCAGGCGCTCGGCGAGGACGGTCGGAGGGATGTCGGGCCACATCTTGGTTGCCAGGCGTCGGACCTTTCCGGCCAGCCGACGCGGACGGTAGGTATACTGACCAACCGTTAGGGGGCGGTCATCAGCCCGCTCCATATCAATCATCAATTGTTGACCGCCGGAACGAAGCAACAACTGCATAGACGATCCTCCCTAGCGAACACCTTTCAAGAAGAGGCGCATGATCTGAATGACCTGCTCTGGTAGTTCAAACAAGATCAGGTGACCACATTTTGGTATTTCCAGAAACGAGCCATTCGGCGTGAGAGCAACCAATTTTCGTCCATCAGCCGGACGCATAATCGGGTCGTTAGCCCCAGCCACCAGGAGGAGGGGCTGGCGAATCATCTTGGCCTGTTCGGCTACAGCCGCCAGAATCTCTGGGCGTGACAATTCAGAGGCCGACACTCGGACAGCCGCCGGATCGCAATAGCGAAGCCCAAGCGTTCCAAGTCGAATATCGCCAACTGATGGCGTATGCTGTGCCATCACCAGTCGGGCGTATATGAAGGGCAACCACCACAGGTTGCGGCGTTCGATAGGACGTAACACCCGATTAAACACCGTATCGAGCAGGCGGGGGACGAACGCCGAAGCCAGCTTGTTGTACGGTAACAGACTAAAGTTAAAGAAGAGCAATGAGCGCACCAGTTCAGGATGATTGGCGGCGACGTGCAAACCGACGAACGCGCCGAGCGAGAAGGCAGCTAGATGCACTGAGCCGAGATTCAGCTTCCGGATCAGCATTTCCAGATCGGTGCTAAAGCCGGCAACTGTATAATTCTGGCGCGGATCACTGTCAGAAAAGCCATGCCCTTTCAGATCGTAGCTGATCACACGATAGCCAGCCTGGGCCAGCGGATCAACGACATGGTGCCACCAGAACGATGAGCAATCCCAACCGTGGATCAATACCAACGGTTCGCCATCGGTGGGGCCAACATCTTGATAATGATGCACCACACCGTTCAGCTCAATGAAGCGAGCACGTGCTAACAAGGCTCGTTCACCTTCAAGACGGCGTCGCTCGCGTGTGCTGAGCTTACCGGCAAGGCGTGTGGCTACTTCGTTGGCATACGCAACGTACTTTGCCGTTGGTGGCGCATCGATTGGTCGCGCCGGTGGTCGCTCAAACGGGATCGGTTGGGCAAGCACTGACATACGCGCCCCCTTCGCTATTCTACCCACAGCCGCAGCACTTCTCCTTCAACTCTGGCTCGCAGTCGACCACCGTCAACCAGGCCAGGCAACAGTACGTGACGCCGCAACTGACCAAGCTGAACAACGACCTCTTCATTCGCAACGGCAATATCGAGGGATTTGGCGTCGAGGAACGGAATAAGAAGCCGCATATCACGATCACTACTTTGTGGACGCGGTGGCTCACTCATAAAGATGTCACCATCACGGTAGAGTGCTGCACCACGTAATGCCCATGCGTCGCGGTCAGTTGCTGTTGTATCAATCTGACCAATCCGCAGCAGTGGTCGTGCGCGACTCGTCTCGTGGCTGAACTCGTGGCGACTCGCGTCATCAACCTGATCCGGCGTTCCGTTGACGATCACCTCATCGCTGGCAAGTCCATAAAGACCGAATGCAGTCAATGCTGAGCGGAGTGGTGGCAGACGGAGTTCTGGTGGTAAGACAACCATGCGTACACGTGCACCGCTCTCGGTCTCAAGCCGTGCGCGTTGCGCTTCCAACTCAATCCGCAGCTCTTGCAGGGGCGCAGTAGCACTTGGCGCCAGAATGGCGGCTGGAATCATTGCCTGTTCTTGCGAAGCACGCGATTTTCCCGGTCCGCGATCAAGCCCGAAGATCAGACGGACTGCCCATCGCAACACATCAGGTAGCGTCAAGGCCCGCAGGAGGGAATCCGGTGACGGACCATCGAGGATCAGTAGATCAAACCGGCCTGATTGACGGGCGCGCTCGGCGACTAGCATTGCCGCCACCGCATCAATACCCGGGAAAGCGGGCAACTCATCAGAGCCAAGATCGCGCAAGCGGGAAACCAACCCACTGCGCAACGAAGGTCGCACCTGCTCCCAGCGGCGTGCTACTTCTTCGTGAGGATGAATCTCCATTGCTGCCAGATTTGGTTCTAGTTCGAGTGGGCGTGAACCAAGGCTCTGATGAAGCAGATGGCCGATCAGATGTCCTGGCCCGCTCGAGGCTAGCAGGGTGCGATAGCCGCGTCGCGCAGCATGACATGCCGTCGCCAGCGCTGCCGCGCTTTGTTGGAGTTGATGATGAGCAGTAAAGATCAGTGTGCGCATGGAGAGTGCTCGCAACCGGTGCTAGAAGCAGCCGGTATAGTCAACGGGATCGTTCCAACGAAATAGCGATCATGCCGCTTCGACTTGTTGTTTACTGGTCGTGCGTTCAACCGGTACCTCGTAAAAGGCCAGACGTAGGATACCATCTTCATACCGATGGTCACCAAGCGTGCAATCGTACAATACGCGCGGTAAGGCAATGGTGCGTTCGAGTCGGCCAACGGTAATCGTCAAATCTGGGCCAATATGGCTTACCTCGATTGTCTCGCCGGGGTCAAGGAACGGCAAGCGTAGACAGAGATCATATTGACCTGGTTCACCATCATCACTCCATTGTTCGAGCCAAATGGGGCGCTCATCGTACAGCAATGCGCCGGGATCAACTTCACCGAAGGTCAGACGTCCGATATGCAGCAATGCCTCGACTCCAATCGGTTCACCACCTTGCAGTACGGTACGGAAGATTGGTGTGGGCGCAAAGCTGGCTTCAATCTCAGCCAGATATTGTTGCTGGAGGTTCACCCAATAGTCAAAATACGGACCAAGATCGGTACGATGAGGTAAAATCTTATTTACCAGCACTGCATCTAATTGCAGGCCATATAGACTGAGAAAGGTATACGCCCGTCGTGTCTCAAGCAGCGGCAAACGTTCTGGATTGAGCACTAACCGCACCGATACATCTGAACTAACCAGAAAATTGGCCAGTTGCTCCATCCGTTCGAGCAGCTTCCCGACCTCTTCAAAGAAGCGATCATCGGGCAAATCACGGCGGAAAGGCCGCGCTACATTAGCGATCCCCCGGTACACCCGGAAGAGGCGCTTTCCTGCCTCACCGCCGATAATCATTTCGGGGTATGCCAGCAGACGTAACGTATTCCCAGTTGGTGCCGTGTCGAGTACGATAGCATCCCAGCGCCCGCTCTGGGCTTCGTCCATAACCCGCTGCAAGGCCAGGATTTCATCGAGTCCTGGTTGATTGGCCAGCTCAGCGGCTGTTGACCGTTCGATCCCACGCGCAGAGTAGGTTGCAGTGACAAACTGTTGGAAGCCGCCCAGGTTTTGACGCCACTCATAAATAGTATCTACCTCAAGGCCGTAAAGATGAGGTGCGAGCGGTGTCGGTCGATCACGGCTGATCGCAATCCCCATTACATCGGCCAGAGAGTGGGCCGGATCACTTGACAACACCAACGTTCGGCGACCGGCGCTGGCAAGCATTACTGCCGTTGCCGCCGAGAGTGTTGTCTTACCAGTACCACCTTTACCGGAGTAGATAATGACGCGCGTCATATTCCCTCATGTGCCTGCAATATCGCTTTTCCCCCCAACCCCATTTACGAATCGACCGAATCGGTGGTCGTACCATTGTGCGATTCGGACGTCGCACCACTGCCACTCACTGCGGTCGGACGGTCGGCCCGACTCACCACGATCCGACGTACCGGTGTTGACGTTCCATTTTCAGCGGCCGGTGGCTCTGCCCGACGAATGCTAATCGCACGTCGTACCGGTTGTGCATCGTTAGGAGCAGGCGGAGTTTCAGGCGCCGATGGTTGCGGCGCCGATGGTTCGGCGCCAGGTGCGGGTGCCGATGCCGATTGACGCACGGCTGCTCGTACTGCGATACGGCGCTGGGTTGGTTCCTGGGCTGGCTGTTGTTCGGTTGGCTCAGCGAAGCGTACTGCTGCCCGTACAACCGGACCAACGGGGGCCAGCGGTCCACCTTCAGCTTCCTGGCGGGCAGCAGCGTAGTACAGGCCACGCATTGCATTACGTCGCACGCGGGGGTCTTGCATATTATTGAGCAGTTCAGTAGCCCCGCTCAGAATCTCGCTAGCGCGCCGCATGCCACGAGCCAGGCCACGCGGTACTTCAAGCATCAAGCGCAGCGATCGGCTAACTTCATACATATTGGGCTGTTCAGGGAGGGTGGGCAATGGGCCAACCGACGCTGTCGGTGCAGGAGAAGCCGATGCAGGAGCACCGCGCTGACGCTCGTAGGCTGCAATCAGATTACCGGGCGAAACCGGTTTTGTCTCTTCTTCCTCAGCTTTTGAACCAAACTTCCACCACCGCTTTTTCTTAGGCTGTGCGGGTTCAGGTTCAGGTGGAGGCGGCGGAGCCGGCTCGCTGGAAAGGAAAAACGGTGGTAACGGCTTACGCTCAACGGCGGGAAATTCTGCTTCAAATGCTTTTACCAACTCTTCACCACTGAGGCCTGCCAGCACCTGATCGCCAACCCAGGCCACCATCTTTGCCAGCACGTCAACGTCTTCGACCGGCATGTAATCAAGCGTATTAACAATCACTCGTTCTGGTTGACCGGCATCCTGCACTTCACCGAGTGCAACTCGACGTTTGCGCGGCGGTGTTGCCGGTATTCGTAGGGCAAGACTCACGCGCCCGTGCCAGGGATCCCAGGTCTCGGCGCGTACTACATCCACATCGCTCCATGGAAAGCCATCAACGGTATCGTTAAAAAAGCCACGTGCCCACAAGATCAATCGCCGATCTGTCAAGGCAACAAAATCGGCGAGGGCAAGGCCGCCGATACGACGCCGTTGTTCATCAAGGAGTGTACCGTCGAACAGTGCTAGCAGGATTTCGCCCTCTTCGAGCAATCCACGCTGCTTCATCTCTTCGACGCTTGCCATACTAACATTGACACCGAGAAATGGGCTCATACCTGCTCCTTGGGCGGTTGCAGCCGCCGGTGATACCAATACTTACGTCGTACGATCTTGATTGGCGTCTCCCGATCCACTCAACGCTGCCAGTGGTGTACGTTGCACCGGAGCAGTCCGGCGGCGGAGTGGGATGTCACGCCGATCAGAAACGTTCATTGCTGTGGTTGACGAAGTTGATTGCGTTGCCGGTGCTTCACGAGTTGCTGGCGAACGCCGACGCAACGGAATCTCGTGATAGTGATGGGGTGTCGGTTCTGGTTCAGGTGGTGATGGTGGTGAATCGGCTGAAGCCGACGACGTTGGTTGTGGTGCACCCTGACGATTCAAAAACGCCAGTGCAATCTGTTGAGCAGCAGGATTATTTGCGACAGTCTGAACTAAATCATTAACAGCACGAATAGCTTCTGTCAATTCTCGAATACTTGCCGGGCTTAAATCAAAGGGTAAATCGGCTTCGCGAAGGGTGCGACGTAACGTATCCCATGCCGAGCGGGCCAGACGACCGGCAGTAAAAATTTGATTTGGTGGCAGGCTGGCCGGATCAACAATAAATGGTGCATTCGGCGTTGCCGGATTCCGCGAGGCACCACCAGGCCAGCGGTACGGTGTCTCATCAGGGCGAAGTGCATCTTCCGAACCATAAATGACAGCGCCGAGGGCTGTCAATACATCGGGGGCTGCCTGACGAGCATCAATTCCGGCAGCCAACGCTGCACGAGCTGTTTCGGTGGCAGTGCGTAACAAAATCATCAACGCCGGTACATAAGCTTGAGGAACCAAGGTCAGCGTAAAGACCTGTTCTTCAGCATCAGGGGCACTGAAACCGAGTGTCACTTCGCCGTGGATCGGATCAATCCCGCGCCCATCGATAAATGACAGCTCATGCAATGGAAAGGCGTAGCACAGGTGTCGTCCGTAGTCACGTGCCCATAGAATGACACGCAGATCGGTAATCAGACAATAATCGTGCAACGTCGGCCCACTGAGCCGCTGTCCCTGCTGGTCGAGAAGCACACCATCAACCGCGACCAGTACTTGCTCGCCGGGATCGAGCACGTCAAGGCGCGTTATCTCGTCAAGATGAGCCGGTACGGTTGTATGACTGTAGTAAAGCAGGTTAATCATAACGCTCCAACGGGATCGGCGTGAAGCGGCGGTATGCACGCTTCACGCCTGCCCACCAACCTAGCGGTTGAAGCGCGAGCGGATGCGCTTCGGACGGAAGCCGTTGCTCGAGCTGCTGAACGCTCCCTCGCCCGAGCCACTCCGGGATACGCCCGGGTAAGCATTGCGGTTGATGTTGTCAACCGCGGCTGCGGTGGCCTGTAGCGCATTCGAGACCCATTGCCAGTGGCCCTGGAACATAATGTCGCCGATTTGCGCCACTTGGGCCGACGACTCCGAGAACCAGCCTCTCGTCGCCATGCACACACCTCCTTAATCAAACGAACCTCATTATTTAGGTCATCGGAGGCAAGCCTCCGAGGAACCCCACACGTCAGACTGCCTCAACGTTGCGCCATCTGTGGCGCCATGAAGGGCACGCTTAACCATTCGCCCTCCATCTCTGCCTGACCGGCTTCAAGGCCGGCCAGACTGGTCGGCAGTGTAATCACCCGCCGAAAGTCACCGATCTGCACCACCAATTCATCACCGTTCTGATACAGATCGAGCTGTGACACATCGGCAAAGGGCAATCGAATCTTCACGCGGTAATATTTATCACCTACTTTGCTGATTTCCAGCGGCGCCCGGTCGTAGAGCACAGCCGTTGGATCCATATCACCGTAGATGTCATCACCCATCTGGCGTAGCTTTTCCAATCCGACCACCTCTTCGGGATAATACGGTACCCGTCGGATAGGTAATGGCACAAACGAGTGTTCAACATCTTGCAAATAACGCTGCTGAATGTCACGCCAGTGGTTCAAATAGCCGCTGTCTTGGTCGAGCGGCAAAATCTTGTTGACAACGACCATGTCTACGGTCATACCGTACATTGATAGATAGGTCAACGCACGCTGGCTCTCTTTAATCACCATCTTTTCCGGGTTCATTACCAGCCGGATCGACGTCTCGCGTGGATTAGCCAGGGTTGCCGTCACCCCTTCCATCTGCCGGAACATCTCATCAACCGCGTCGTACACTTCGGGTGGCGCAACCATCTTGTTGAGGCCAGGGGTGATCTTGCTCATCGGACGAATCAACGGCTTGATCACGTAGCGCTCAGCGCCACGTAGCATATTGATTGCCCATTTGAACGTCTCGGGCGCTGACAGTAGGCGCAGCGTTTCGCCGGTGGGAGCACAATCGATAACGAGCAAATCGTAATCGCCGCGCTCTTTGTGCTTCTTAATCCGAATGAGGGGGAAGGCCTCTTCCATTCCGGGCAGGACGCTCATTTCGTCGGCCAGGATGCCCTGCACGCCCTGCTCGGCCATTAACTGTGCGAAATGCTCACGCACGATACCCCAGTTGCTCTCGATGTCGTGATAAATGCTCACTTCAAGCGCATCGAGATTGTTGGTAATACGGACTGGTTCAGGGCCAAGAGGCCCTTCGAGATCGAGTGAGTCGGCCAGAGAGTGGGCCGGATCGGTGCTCATGACCAATGTCTTTAAGCCACGATCCGCAGCCCGGAGGGCTGTTGCTGCTGCGACGCTTGTTTTGCCAACGCCGCCTTTTCCGGTAAAGATTAGAGTGCGCATCAGGGCCTTTCCAGGAGCTACTGCTCGGCTGTCATCGATTGCCGCCAGGGCGGCACCAGAGGTCTATAATCGACTACCACCTGAAGTTTTTGCTTAAAAGCCAAAACCTCCTGCGTTCCGTTGATTTTGGCCTGTAACGCAATAGTAGCACGAATATCCGCAAGTGTCAACAAATTTTTCTCATATGCACCAATTCAAGTTCGCGGTGTGAAGCCATATTGATGATAGGTAACACCCGTTTTTGTCTTTGTTCACGCCCTGAATTCAAATAGGCTCCTGCAATATAATAACAGCTCTTTCATCTGCTGTGAAGCTGCTTTCCAGCATGGTTCATGGTATGATTTGCAACAAACGCAAAATATAGCCCGATCCTACCTGGCACACCTGCCGTGTAGCAGTCACGATTGCCGGTGTTCTATCACGTCAGCCAGATCACGGATGGCAAAAATTATATCCTGTTGCTTGATGTGATGTACGCTGATATTATACCAACTCTGCGGCTACTTTGGTGAGAGCTTTGAATAGATCATGCTGATCTATCTTTGTTGACCAGGGCAGCACTTGCCAGATTTCATCGTGGATCACGGTTGCCCCTGGTTCAAGCTGGTAAAGTGGTGCCAGGGTCTCAAGCTCGGTGCAGCCACGGTCGTAGTACACTTCAAGGTTGCAGTTCCGATCAGGATAGCGACCGTGCGGATGATAGACTGCCTGTTTTATAAACATCGTCTCTTGATGGAGGTAAGCCAGCCAACCGGCAGCACTATGTGTGCCTATTTTGGCTGGTGGTCCTATCTGTGACGTGTCGATCAGGATATAATCGTTGCCGAAGGAAAGACGTGAGTCGGGGAGGGGCGTGTAGGGCCAGAACGCGATCTGGCGGTTGGGAAGCAGCGGGTTTGCCGATGGCTGACCATTATGCAGCGGTACGATTGCCTGTCCGCCAGGAGCGAGTTGGGTAATCGCCCATGGCGCCAGTTCAACCGGCCAGAGGCCATGGTTGGTGAGTGTGTGGCGCAAATAGACCCGTGGATGGGTGGGATCAAGCGTGATTGTGATACTCTTAGCAATTCCGCCTGGATCAATAGCACTGCGTAGGATAACGCCATGTTCGATTTGTTCGGCATCAGGACCGTCCAAATCAGGCCAGTAGCTGCGCGGAAAGGCTTCGGGAGCGTGCCAGAGGCGATGACCGCCAAGCAAGGCAAATTCGCCCCACGGCGTTTCCCAACGGGCGTTTGGGGTTTCGGCCAGCAGGTTGGGACCTTCGTCTAGATGGAGGGCAAGGATGCGTGGCCCACCGCTTGCCAGCACACGCAGGTGCAAACGACGAGAGGTGATGGTTACAGTGGAGAGGGGTGTCATAGCATCCTCTGTTTCTGTTTCGCCAACAGCTTCTTTGTCATGGTAGCATAGAAGTGGTGCAAACGAACAGGTAAGGTCAGGCAATGAGCGAACCAACTATTTACGAACAGATTGGCGGCGAAGAGACGTTTCGTCGTATTGTTGATATTTTTTATGCGCGCGTTGAGGCCGATCCGCGGTTACGTCATCTCTTTCCACGTGATCTCGAACCAGGCAAAGAGCACCAACGGCTCTTCCTTATGCAGTACTTTGGGGGGCCACGTACCTATAGCGAACGACGTGGGCATCCGCGCTTGCGTATGCGGCATGCGCCGTTCTCAATTGGGCCGCGTGAACGTGATGCGTGGCTCGAACACATGCTTACTGCCCTCGTTGAGGCTGGCGTGCCCGAACCGGCGCGTTCGGTGATGGAGACGTATTTTCGGCACGCAGCTCAAGCGATGGTGAATCAGATGGAAAACGAGTGATAATTGGAGAGAAGCCCTTCATCGTCTGTAAGGGCATGTCCGAAGACTCGTGGTCACGGCGGCGCAGCGGATGATTTCAGGCGATGGAATAGCAACCGCCGATGGAAGAAGCCTCCCCTGGCGGGGGAGGCTTAGAGGTGGGTGGGGTGTATCAGCTCGTCCTGGCGCTGATCGTGGGTGAGCGACCGCGATCATGTCCAGAGGTGTCGGTGGCTGTCAACGAGTAATCGAGGTGATCAGTATTTCAGGCGCACTCTTACGAATGTTTGGCCGGATAGATCACAATCTTTCGGTTTTCGCCCTCACCTGAACTTTCGGTATAGATTGTCTTATCATTGCGCAGGGCGAGATGGACAATGCGTCGCTCATATGCTGCCATTGGTTCAAGCATGATCGGTCGCCCGGTCTGCCGAACCCGCTCGGCCATACGACGAGCGAGACTCTCCAGTGATTCCTGGCGACGTTGCCGATAATTGCCGACATCGACGACCAGTTGCGGCCATTTCTGTATTCGGCGACTGACGAGGAGATTAAGCAAGAATTGCAATGAGCGGAGCGTTTCGCCGCGTCGCCCGATTAACAACCCCATTGCCTCTTCATCAGCGCCTTCGACATGCAGAGTAATGGTCGCTTCAGGTTCGCCTTGTGGCCCAGTCGTGTGCGAAATGACTGCCGTCACGTATGCCTGAATGTCCATGCGTTCGAGAAGATCTTCGAGAATATGCTGGGCAATTTCACTGACTCTTTCAATTGACGGCGTCTCTTCCTCATCTTCAACGACGGTGACGCGCACCAATGCTTCATCACCGTTTTCGCCTGGATCCAGCACCTCAATTGCCACTTCGTCACGGTCGCGGCCCAATTGGGCCAGCGCTAGCTCAACAGCTTCGGCGACGGTGCGTGCGCTGATCTCGATGCGCTTCATAGACACCTCTTGATCACTTTGACCGCCATACAGAATGCAATTTCTGATTAACGACGGCGACGTGGATTGGGATGTTGACGTACAGTACGCTGTTCAGTGCTGGCGGAATCGTTCCCTTCTACCGGCGCTTCTATGAGCGGTCGCATCACCGACCAGAAATCAACTTTCGGAGTTTCAAGCTGGGGTTCGGTTGTATCACCGCTAGTCGATGGAGCAAGGGTCAATGACGGGGTTGGACGGTTATCGGGGGGAAGGAAGCGCAGATAGTTGGCAAGTGATCCCCACCCTGAAGTAAAGTACTGTTGAATAACGCCTATCACACTGCTAACCACCCAGTACAACACCGCACCGGTAGGGAAGGTAAAAGCGATATAACCGAACACGAACGGCATAATCAACATTGCCTGTGTAAAGGCTTTTTGCTGGGGGTCTTGTACTCGCGGAGTTGCCATCAATTGCTGCACTAACTGCAAGACAATTGAAAGAACCGGCAAAATCAGGTAAGCAAAACCGGCAAATCCATTGGGGCCAAACGCCGGTACACCCAAATCCATACCAAAGAAAGGCGCAGCCAGGATTTGGGCCAGTCGTTCGTCTTTGAGCATCTCGGCAGCAGCCGCGCTCAGGTTCACCCGCTGTTCAGGCACCATCAGGTGATAGACCGCCTGGTACACACCGAAGAAGATCGGCAATTGCAGTAAGAGGGGCAAACATCCACCAACCGGATTAATTTTATGCTCGCGATACACCCGCAGAGTCTCTTCTTGCAGCCGTTGCGGGTCTTTACCGTACTTGCGCTGAATCTCCTTCAGAATCGGCTGCACCTCTTGCATGCGACGGCTCGAACGGAGTGAGCTGAGGGTAAGCGGTAAGATGAAGAGACGGGCCGCAATAGTGAAGAGCACAATCCCCAGCGCCATGTTTCCCGTCAGTGACGAGAAGAAGAGTAGTAATTGTTCAAGCAATCCAACAAATGCCGACCATATATTCATTGTGATCCTCGTTCGTGTTGTGGATTTGAAGTATGTGAAGCCGATATTTGTGTTTCGTCTACCGGTGTCGGCAAGAGGCCGGCTTGCCGGAGCAGTGAGACAATATCGTTTTGCAACTGACTAAATGGTGCGTCGATCACCTCTGGTGTGCGCACAGTGAATACAAGATCGTAGCCTGGTGATAATGTGGGCAGAAGAAGGCGAACGGCTTCACGGATACGGCGACGGGCGCGGTTGCGTTGTACAGCACCTCCGATCTGACGACCGACGACGAACCCGCAGCGGAGGGTTTGCCGTCGAGTTGGCGCAACGGAAAGGAAGAGCCAGCGTGATGTGAGCACACGCCCTTCCCGACGCACTCGACGAAAATGTTCGGGGCGGCGCAACCGGTGTGAACGTCGCATACGTGAAATGCAAACGGGTTATCACTGACAGATGGCCTGTTGCCCGTCACGTGCAGCACACCTCTGTTGCTGATAACCCGCTCCATAGTGATTTAGCGGTGTCCGCGGCGTACAGCTCGCCGCTCATCGCTGACGGTCAACTTCCAGCGCCCTTTCAGACGCCGACGACGAAGTACTTCACGACCATCTTTGGTTGCCATACGCGCCCGAAAGCCGTGTTTGCGGCGGCGCGGAATGCGCTTTGGTTGCCATGTTCGCTTCGGCATTGTATCTACTCCTCAGGTGTTGTGCATTTGTACCTAAAAACTAACGCCATTATACTCATCACGACGGATTGATGTCAAACATACCCCCTCCCTTACCCCCTCTCGATTACGGGAGAGGGGGTAAGGTGTACCGCTATGTTCGCAATGCCACGTCATGCACCAGAATATGCTGCCTGCTCTTGCAGGGAGTGGTGCAGGGATCGCGATGTGTGACGAGGGACCCTGCCGACAATGCCGACAGACTATCAGGAAGCACCAGCCCTACTCTTCGTGACCGATTTGCTCAAGCGTTCGGCGGATCACATCGCGTTGGCGTCGGTTCGTTGGACGCTCCATCTCATCTTCGTCATCTTCGTAATCGCGGCGGCGGCGATCTCGGTCACGGTCGCGGTCACGACGACTGCTCGAACCACCGAACTTCATCAGCAGGTCTTCAATCGTGGCATTGCCTTCAAATGTCTCGTCATTATCGTCTTGGCCAATGACGTAGGTATCGGACGTCGATTGTGCTTTTGCTGCACGGCGTTCACGACGCTCGCGGCGCTCGCTGCGTTCACCACGTTCACTGCGCTCACTGCGCTCACCGCGCTCGCTGCGTTCACCACGTTCACTGCGCTCACCACGCTCACTCCGTTCACGTGCTGCCTGAACTGCGGCAGCGAAGCGCTCTATGTTGCTGCGACTACTGCGTGGAGCTGGAGACTCGGCAGGTGTCTCCGTCGTCTCAGATGGCGATGGTTCCGCGGCAGGTTGCTCTTCTTCAAGTCGCATCGTCAGGCTAATACGCTTGCTCTGTTGATCAATCCCAAGCACCTTAACGGTCACCTTGTCACCGACTTTCACCACATCTTCCACTTTCGCTACGCGATGTGGAGCAAGTGCCGAGATATGGACGAGGCCATCGCGCCCGACCCCAATATCAACGAATGCACCAAACGGAGCGATGCCACTGACCGTACCTTCGAGGATCTGACCGGGTTCGAGCTGCTGCATACGTTGGGTGCGTAATGCTCGTCGCAGGCTCAGACTGATGCGAGCGGCCTCGCCATCGATCTCCAGAATCTTGAACTGGTAGCGCTCACCGATCTTTACCGCATCTTCTGGCTTTTCGACCCGACCTTCGGCCAGCTCACTCACGTGGATCAAGCCGTCCTTCCCAACCCCAATGTCGGCAAAAGCACCGAAAGGAGCAAAACCGGTAATCACACCTTCCACCAAGTCACCGACGCGCAACGCAGCCAATTTTTCGCGGTCAATCTCTTGACGGCGTGGCTGCTGGGGTTGAGGCTGGGGCTGGCGCGCACGGCGCGGTGTTTCAGCACGCGCAGGATTGCGCATCGTCAGGCTAATACGACGTGCTTCAGGATCGATACTCTTGACCCACACCTTGACCGTATCACCAATTTGAACTACGTCTGAGGGGGTCTCGATGCGACGGTCGCTCATTTCAGAAATATGCACCAGACCGTCGCGACCAACGCCAACATCGACAAATACTCCGTAAAGTGCAATCGATGTCACTTTCCCCTCCAGCTCCATGCCAGGCTGAAGGTCCTTCAGCCGTCGTGGCTTTTGGGGTTGGTCATCACTGACCGGCGTGAAGCTGGCACCGGTCGCTTCTGCATCGGTGGCAGTGCTCTCGCTTGCCGCCGAAGGAGTAGTCGCTTCGGTAACAGCGACCTGCTCTGTCGTTTGTTCCGGAGCAGCCGTGGTGACCTCGGCTGCATCAGCCGCCGGTACACTGGCTACCGCACGAGGTGCAGCGGACAACTCATCCGCGTTCACCTCTTCGTTACGAACCTGATCCGTCATTTCCCACCTTCCTCCTCGCATACTGTTGGTTTGTTATGGCTGGTGTCAGACAAACGCAATGCCTGACACACACCGACGAAGATCATAATTGCATCTGCTGTCGCACGGCCCGTACCAGACCGTCGTCGTGCAGATCTTCTAACCGATAGTACACCCCGCGCAGATGTTCGGCCAATCGACGAGACAGGCCGCGTTCAAAGTGCGGATGCTCGGTATCGATAACGATTGCGTGTATCTGATGGGCCGCGATCATCTCGGCGATCCGATACGCCTCTTGTTGTGGGGGCAGATCGGAAATCGAGACATTGGCCTGACCATCCGTTAAGAGCACCATTAGCGGTACAACTTCTGCATCGCGTCGACGTGCCCGTTCGAGTAGTTCAAACGCGGTCAACATCCCCCGCGAGAGAGGAGTTTTACCTCCGGTAGGCATCGATTGTAAGCGACGCTGGGCAAGCTCAACACTATTTGTCAGGGGTAACAGCACACGGGCGTAATCACGCTGGAAACTGACCAGGCCAACCTGATCGCGACGTTGATACGCATCGCGGAGCAGGGAGAGCACAGCCGCTTTCGTTGCCTGCATCCGTTCTTCGGCTGCCATACTCCAGCTAGCATCGACGACGAAGCAAACCGCATTTCGCGTGCGCCGCACACGAACTTTCTGGCGAAGATCGCTGCGTTTAATAACAATTTTTGGCCGACGGCGATGTGGCATCTCTTCTGAGTGCATCAGCTCGGTACGACGTTTCCGCTGGTAAATAGCCGCTTCACGGAGGGTTGCATCCAGGGCCAGATCAGTAACTCTGGCTGCACGGCGGCTGGTAATGTAACGCCCTTGCTTCCGAGTTGTGCGCGAGCGAGAACGGCGGCCCGGTGCGCGGCGCTGGAGACGATCAGGTGTTGCTTCCAAACGACGCGGCTTGAAGATTTCACCGGCACGGTACTCTTTCCCGCCAGTTTGCTGTTCATTAACCGGCGCTGAAGACTCTGGTAGACCGTTGCTGCCAACCGGTATGGTTGCACTCCCACCACTGTTTTCGTTCCCACCCTCATCGTTGCTTTCACCGACATCAGTCAGGTCAGGGTTTTTTTTTATCTCAGTGGAGACACTGACTTCTTCAGTACGCTTCCCGTACCGATCTAGAATGTTCGCCAACCGCTGTTCATCGAGTTTCACCTCACCAAACGGTTGGCGGCGCATACGGTGCGGCAGCGCCAGCTCGGCGGCCAGGCGGATGTCTTCAGCGGTCAGCGTTTGGCGACCACTCCAGGCCGCATGGGTCCGGGCAGTTTCGAGAATAGTCAGATCGGCGCGGTGGCCATCAACCCCCATTTCGATGCACAAACTGGCAACCACAGCCATATCGGTGCGATCAATCCGTACTTGAGGCAACAGCGCACGGGCGCGGGCAATACGCTGTGCCAACGCCTCTTCAGCAGCCTGCCATTGTTGGATGAAGCCAACCGGATCGGCTTCGTAGGCCATACGTCGCTCGATAACAGCAACCCGATCATTCACATCGGTTAGCCCGACAACCTCGACGGCCAGACCAAAGCGATCAAGGAGTTGTGGTCGCAACTCACCTTCTTCGGGATTCATCGTCCCGACCAGGATAAAGCGGGCCGGATGGGAGACACTCACACCTTCACGCTCAACCGTATTGACCCCCATTGCAGCCGCGTCGAGCAAGAGGTCAACCAGGTGATCGTCGAGTAGGTTCACTTCATCCACGTAGAGTACACCGCGATTGACCTGAGCCAGGAGACCGGGTTCAAAGCGGCGTTGTCCTTCGGTGATCGCGTGTTCGAGATCGAGCGAACCGACCACCCGATCTTCTGAAGCTGACACCGGAAGTTCAACCAGCCGAATTGGGCGTACCATCGTTGGTAGTGGTCCCTGTGCCAGCCGGGCCTGGCAATCGGCGCACAGTGTTGCCGGGGCATCAGGATCGCAACTGTAGGGACAATCGACGACGACCGTAATTGACGGTAAAAGTCGGGTTAAGGCCCGTACCGCGGTTGATTTTGCTGTTCCTTTCTCGCCACGTATCAGCACGCCGCCAATTCGCGAATTGATCGCGTTCAAAATGAGGGCGCGTTTCAAACGCTCTTGACCAACAATAGCCGAGAAAGGATAAACCGGTCGTTGCGGAAAACTTGTGATATTCACGACAACAAAAATCTTCTAGCTCAGCGTGAGCCAGAAGCCATAGCAGCAATGCCGCGTACTGTTATAATGCAGCATGTTATTCATCCGACGGGCGAACCTGACCTACGGCAATGCTCACAGCGAACACGTCTGCTTGCAACGAAGCACCATAGCAATTGTGTCACAAAGCTGCCGAAAAGTCAAATGAGAGGTGCGGGTGCTCCCCCTCAACCCCCGCAAGCGGGAGGTGACGCGCTAGCCGATGGGTGCAAGCCGTTGACCGTACCTGCGGGCCGGAGGCCCGCGCACCCAGGTGACGGTTGGCTCACCGATTACGTCTGTCTGCGCATTGTAGGTAGGGGCGGGTGCTCCCCCTCAACCCTCCGCAAGCGGGGGGGGTGGGCTGGCTTAGGTTTCAGCCGTTGACCGTACCTGCGGTTCGGAGGCCCGCGCACCCAGGTGACGGTTGGCTCACCGATTATGTCCGTCTGCGCATTGTAGGTAGGGGCGGGTGCTCCCCCTCAACCCCCGCAAGCGGGAGGTGACGCGCTAGCCGATGGGTGCAAGCCGTTGACCGTACCTGCGGTTCGGAGGCCCGCGCACCCAGGTGACGGTTGGCTCACCGATTATGTTCGTCTGCGCATTGTAGGTAGGGGCGGGTGCTCCCCCTCAACCCTCCGCAAGCGGGGGGGATGCGCTGGCCGATGGGTGCAAGCCGTTGACCGCACCTGCGGTTCGGAG
Source organism: Chloroflexus sp. MS-CIW-1 (assembly GCF_030444705.1). Taxonomy (NCBI): domain Bacteria; kingdom Bacillati; phylum Chloroflexota; class Chloroflexia; order Chloroflexales; family Chloroflexaceae; genus Chloroflexus; species Chloroflexus sp. MS-CIW-1. Next base: position 31,887 of record NZ_JAUBWR010000001.1, on the reverse strand, counting down.
GCCCGCGCACCCAGGTGACGGTTGGCTCACCGATTATGTTCGTCTGCGTATTGTAGGTAGGGGCGGGTGCTCCCCCTCAACCCCCGCAAGCGGGGGGATGCGCTGGCCGATGGGTGCAAGCCGTTGACCGTACCTGCGGGCCGGAGGCCCGCGCACCCAGGTGATGCTGTGGGTTGGGAGACATTGTCAGCGATGTTCTTCGGTGTCGCTCCGTCGTTACACCGTTCAGTTCAGTTATCGAATGTACCTAATGCTGACGACGCTGAAACGTTCTGACATCCAACACGTCGCGAGAGCATTGCTCAGCGGTATGCTATAATATAGCGATCCAATCCGGCGGCTTATCGGATTGGATCGAATAAAGAAGCGTTTTCGGCCTAAAGCGTATCAGGCCTCCTCTAGATAACAGTGACATGGAGTGTTGCCGTGGGTTTCAACCCCTTTAATACAATTTTTGGCGCCTTTAGTCGTGATCTGGGTATTGATCTCGGTACGGCTAATACCCTGGTTCACGTGCGTGGTAAAGGGATCGTCATCAGTGAACCATCGGTCGTCGCGATTGATACACGCACAAAAAAGGTGCATGCAGTTGGGGCAGAAGCCAAGGCGATGGTGGGCAAGACACCGGCCAACATTGTTGCAGTGCGACCACTGAAAGATGGGGTTATCGCCGATTTTGATGTGGTCGAGCAGATGCTGGCCTATTTTATTAAAAAGGCGCATGCCTATGCTGCACTGCCGCTGGTCGATCCGCGACCGCGGGTTGTGGTTGGTGTACCGTCGGGGGTCACAGAGGTAGAAAAGCGCGCAGCACGTGAAGCTGCTTTGAACGCGAAAGCGCGTGAGGCCTACGTGGTCGAGGAGCCAATGGCGGCGGCTATCGGCGCCGGTCTGCCGGTGGAGGAGCCGATTGGTTCGATGATCGTTGACATCGGTGGTGGTACGACAGAGATTGCCGTCATTGCCCTGGGTGGAATTGTCATAAATCATTCGATCCGAATCGCCGGTGATGAAATTGACGAAGCGATTATTCAGTTTGCGCGTCGGGAATACAACTTGCTGATCGGTGAGCGGATGGCCGAGAAAGCGAAGATTGCCGCCGGTTCGGCTTACCCCCTCGATGAAGAGATCAAAGTTGTGTTGCGGGGCCGCGATCTTCTCACCGGCTTACCAAAGGCGATAGAAGTTAGCTCGGTTGAACTCCGTGAGGGTATTGCCGGACCGGTGAATGCAATTGTTGCCGAAGTGCGAGCGGCGCTTGAAGAGACACCACCTGAACTGGTTGCCGACATCATGGAACACGGCATTATGCTGGCCGGTGGTGGTTCGTTACTGCACGGCCTTGACAAGCGGATCGCCGCTGAGACTCGTATGCCGGTGCATATCGCCCAAGACCCGCTGTCGTGTGTGGCGCGTGGCGCCGGTAAAATGGTTGAACACTTTGATAACGGTGTCTACCAGGATATTTTGATGCGTGCCCAGTCTTCTCGTCGGGTGCGGAGATAGCTCATGCGCGATTTTCTCGATGAACGACCGTTACAATTACGTCGTGAGCCGGCCAGTGATCGAGGATACTGGCGCGTGATTGCACTGGCAGGGGTGTTATTGCTCGTTGGTGTGCTGATGTTGGTACTTGATCGACAAGGCATTATTACGCCAGCCCACCTCCGCCTTCGCGAGGTCGTGCAACCACTGGCTTCTTGGTTGACGGAACGACGAGCCAATCTGGTGTCGTGGTGGTCAACTCCGCGTGATGTGACGACAATGCAGGCCAGAATCGCCGAACTGGAAGCCGAGAACGCTCGTCTGGCTGCTGAAGTGCTTCGGCTTGAACAGGCCAGAGTTGAGAATAGCTTCTTACGCCAGCAGCTTGCGATTACTCGTTCGTATCCGTGGAACATTCTCGGCGCTGAGGTGATGGTGCTCGCACCTGATGCAGCCCGTCGCGTATTGACCATTGCCCGCGGGGCCGAGGATGGAGTGCGCGTGGGGATGGCAGTAATTGGGCAGCAGCCAGGTGGGCCACCAGCGTTGATTGGCGTAATCGAGGCAGTGGGACCGCGCACTGCTGATGTGCTAATGATCACCGATATTAGCAGTCAGCTCAGTGTGCGTTTGTTACAAGCTGATTCGGCACCACTTGGTTTGATGCAGGGGCAGTGGCAGCTTGGTTCACGTTTGCGTGTCGAGCTGATTGATCGCAGCCTGGCGATGCACGAGGGTGACCATGTTGTAACGGCTGGAATTAGCGGAGCGCTCAATCTACCTCTTGATCTGGCTGCTATGCCGCAAGCGGTACCGATTGGCGTGATCGAAGCGGTACGACAGGAAGGGCAACGCCAGATTGGCGAGATTCGACCGTTTGTTGATCCGGATCAGGTACGTTACGTGTGGGTAATAATCAGTCAAGACGGATAGAAGAACGACTGGCACGCGAGTTAGGGCTGGTTCTCATTCTGCTGCTCCTTGCTCTGATCCAGGTGACCCTGTTAACTGCTCCCACCGGCTTTTGTATTCCTCTCCTGCTGGTCCTGGCGATTGGGCGAGCACTGGTCGGGGCAGGAACAGCGGAACCGGTTCGAGGGTTAATGCGTGGTTTGTGGTGGGCCTTTTACGGTGGAATCGCGTTGGATTTGCTGGGATCGATGCCGTTCGGCAGTCATACGATTGCTCATCTAGTAGCTGTGTTCGTTGTTGGCCTGGTTGCTCGCCGATTTGTCGTTGAACGCCCGCTGGTGTCGTTGCTGTCAGTCGCATGTGGTACCCTGATTTACGAGGCTGTGCTCTGGCTTTTGGTGTTGCCGCCAGATAGTGACTGGCAGGTGTATGTGCGGGTGGTGATGTTGCCCTCGCTCCTGCTGGCCCTGATACCAACATTACCGACCGTCGCTCTCCTCCACCGCTTGTTGCGAATGGTGAAAGATTGAGGTGATCATTCTTCTGCTCAGTGTTGCTATTGGAATACCGACCGGGTACAGGAAGGCTAAAGAACAGCCATGAATCGACTCATCGCATTGCGAGCAATTCTGTTGCTGGTGGTGGTTGTGTTGGTGGCACGGCTGGCACAATTACAACTGATTACAACGGACGCGCAGCGGTTTGGTCCCAACATTGACGTCACGACAAGGCGGTATTTGACGAACCAGCCGCGCCGGGGTGAAATCCTGGATGCTCGTGGTCGTATCCTGGCCGAAAGTGTTCCGATCTATAACCTGGCCGTTGTGCCCGGGCAGCTTCCCTCAGCTACGACTGCACCCGAACAGCGCGCGTTAACCCTGGCTCGCCTGGCGCAGATTGCCGATCTGCCAGCGACACTTATTATCGATCCGGCCAGTGCTGTTGAAACGATGCCTGATTTACGGGCCGAAGTGATGGCGTTGACCGGCGCGCCTTTGCCTGCCACAACTGATAGCGTGACGATCACGATTGCCCCAGCAGATAGCATTGGTGCGCTCACGCTGAGCCGAAAGTATCGGGAGGTGGTAACACTGGTCAATCCGATTGAACAGCTTCTAGCGCAGGCAAATGTACGGAGTTACCAACCGGTCATTATTAAAGAAGATATTGCGCCAGAACTTGTTTTGGCGTTGCGCGAGAATACTAATTATCTCCCCGGTGCGCGAGTGGTAGAGGGGTTTCGTCGCCGTTATCCGCTGAGTAGCGAGATACCTTCACTTTCCCACCTGTTGGGGTATGTCGGACGGATCAATGCCTGCGAGCTGACGGCGGTGAACCCGGCCAGTTCATGGTTACGAGCGTTAACTGATGTCACGGCGAATGCGCCCGTGTGTGGCTTGATGACGAAGGAGATTGAACCAACCAGTATCGGGTTGCCACCGTATTTGCCGAGTGATCTAATCGGTAAAGACGGTCTAGAGGCAGCTTACGAGAAGGTGCTGCGTGGTCAGATGGGGATCGACTCGCTGCTGGTTGATGCGCTGCAACGTCCGGTGAGTGGTGTAACCACGCTGCGACCAGTTGCGAATGGTCACAATCTGATCCTGACCATTGACGCACAATTCCAGGCCGAGGTTGAGCGCATCCTACAGCGCTGGATTCGTGTCGGTGAAGAGCGACGATTAGCTGCGAAAGAAGCGCACAAGCGGGCCTATGCGCCGATTGTGGCCGGGGTTGCCGTGGCGCTTGACCCGCGTGATGGCCGTATCCTGGCGATGGTGAGCATCCCCGACTACGACAATAATATCTGGGTTGATCCAAAGCGGATCGCTGAATTACAGGCATTGCTCGCGCCACCGAGCGTCGAAGCGCAACGCGAGTTGCAGCGGCTGGCGCCTTTTACCAATCGTGCGATCTCTGGACAGTATCCACCAGGTTCGACAATCAAACAATTTGTTGGTGCAGTGGCGTTACAACAGGGCGTGATCACGGCTGATACAAAACTGCGTGACCCTGGTTTGTTGCGTCTGATCGAACGCAGCGGTGCAGAATTCATTTTGCCCAACTCGGTACGCAACCGTGACAATGGCCTGATCGATGTTCGCGATGCGCTGCGATTGTCGTCAAACGTCTTCTTTGCCAGTGTTGCCGGTGGCAACGACCAGGCGGTCAATCTTGATCAACGTGCGCTCCGTATTCCTGGGTTGGGGATCGATCAGCTCGTGGAGGGGTTATCGTGGTTCAATTTTGGTCGTGCGACAGGGGTTGATCTGGTTGGGGAAGCCAGCGGTCGGGTACCAACGCGCGCATGGAAGGCTCAAGTTTTGCGTGAAGCCTGGACTACCGGCGATACCTACAATACGGCCATTGGTCAGGGCTATCTGGAAGTGACTCCGCTACAACTAGCAGTTGCTGCCGGAGCAATTGCAACCGATGGCACCCTGTATCGTCCACACGTGGTTGATCGGATCGTCGATGAGAACGGTCAGGTCGTTCAGCAGATACCCGCCGAGCCAACTGGGCGCATTCCGGTTGAACAACGTCATCTGGCAACAATCCGCGAAGGGTTGTTTGCCTCGATTACCAATGGCTTGGGTGTCGCAGCCCGTGAAGTCTGTTCGGGGTTGCGGATTGCCGGTAAAACCGGTACTGCAGAGTTTGGCCCGATCTTGACAACTGCTGATGGTCGGCTGGTGCGGCAAAGCCATGCCTGGTTTGTCGGGTTTGCTCCATACGAGCGCCCGGAGATTGTGGTTGCAGTGCTGGTCGAGGGAGTGGGTGATCTCAACGATGGTTCGTCAACCATTGCTGTCCCGGCCGTGACCCAGATCATGCAAGCGTATTTTGGGGTTACTCCACCGACCAATCCGCCGTCAATTTGCCCGGTACTGCCGTAGATTGGCTGATGTTCCACATGCGGCTGACGTGGAGGGCGCTAATGCAGAGTCCCGCGAACTTGTGATGAGATGGAGATGACGTGAAGCCCTGTGCATGCAACTAGATGAACATGAAACGGTGTCAGGATTGTAAAGCGACCTGATTATCTAGTACCGAACTCCAGATCGGTCAGTGCAACCAGTGCATCGAAATCATCAAGGAGATCAGGAGCATAGGTGACCACTACCGTGCGTGCAGTAGATCGTTCTGTCTGATTCGCTTGACGTAGCAAACGGGTAATATCGGCAATGTCTTGGGCTCGACCTGCCTGTAATTTCATCAAGATCAGAAATTGTCGCGGTAATACCGGAAAGCCGGCGAGATCATACTCCAGATGTGATAGAGCTTCGTTGAGCCAGGGTTCTTTCAATGCCAGTACACCGATGCTGTAACCCGTATCATCTGGCGCATGTGCGGTAAATTCGCCAATGAGCAACGGATTACCAATCCGGTAGCCAGCGACGGTGAAGGCAAGCCGTGCAGCCTGTTCTTCGTGAGCCTGGATAACAATATCGATGTCTTGGGTCAAACGCTCTGGAGCATAGGCGCGCAGTGCCATTGTGCCAACCAGCGCCCAGTGGATATTTTCCAGTATTCGCCACAAGTCTGGCAATTGTTGCACGGTGGTTCTCCGGTTTAAGAATTCGTCCGCTGAGCCGGTACCTCTGGCCGCACGACGTAGTGCTATACGAATGTATGGATTTTTTGGTTGTAGCGTCTGCACGGCGTACCCCACTCTTTTGGAAATGGTACTCTTGCGATGAAGCAGGCAGGTGCTATTCACATCTGGTTATCAAGAACTACCAATATCTTAGCACATACCTGCTACTGGGTGCGCGGGTCTCTGGCCCGCGTTGGGTGGTCATTTTAGAAAGGACACTGCAACGACGGGTTTGGCACCCGCCTCTACCCGGCGCGTGGTAAAGAGAGCGTAAAGGTACTGCCTTTGCCAGGGCCAGCGCTGGCAGCGCGGATGTCACCGCCCATTGCCCAGGCCAGATGGCGAGCGATGGTCAGCCCGATACCACTTCCACCGCTGGTACGAGCGCGCGAGGGGTCGGCCCGGTAGAAACGTTCAAAGATGAAAGGGAGATGTTCGGCGGCGATACCAATACCAGTGTCTTCGACGATGACCTGCACTTCGTCGTTGGTATGGACTGAACGAATAGTAATGCAACCGCCTTCAGGAGTATAGCGTACTGCATTACCGAGAAGATTGAGCAAAATCTGGGCTACACGGTCGGGGTCGGCGTGAACCAGCAGTGGGTGTTCGTGAGACGCAAATTGCATCTGTAAACAGCCATCGAGCACCTGAGGCTGGATTTGCGCGACGACACGGCGGATGACGTCGTTGATATCGAAGGTCGTGAAGTGGAGTGAGATCTGACCGGCTTCGACCCGCGAGAGGGTCTGAAGATCATCGACGAGACGCCGTAGGCGGCGCACTTCTTGCTTCATATCGAGAAAGGTGTCAGCGGTGTTGGGCAGTACGCCATCGATCAAACCCTCCAGGTAGCCTTCAATTCCGGCGAGTGGTGTGCGCAGTTCGTGGGCTACATTGCCGATCATGGTGATGCGGCGCTGCTCGATCTGTTCCAGCGCCTCGGCCATCTGGTTGAAGCTCTCAGCAACGGCGCGTAACTCATCACTTGCCGGTACCTCAACGCGCTCGTCGTAGCGTCCGGCGGCAATGCGTTGACTACTGCCAGCGATATTGCGAAGTGAGCGTAAGATGATCTGAACCAGCAGGAGACTGGTGGTTAGACCGGCAATGGTGGCTGCCAGCGCAGCTACAGCCAGTGCCTGAATGACGGTGGTGCGTACAGGTGTTACCTGTGCAGTTGGGATGGTTTGTTCGATCAGGAGGTTGGCAGTGAAGCTGAGTGTCACGACGCCAACGATGACCACCAGCATTTGCGCACCGATGATTTGCCAGCGAAGTTGTCGCCAAAAGCGCATAGTTCACCGTGTGTTACTGTCTGTTCGCAGCACGTGGCTGAAACATACTCCTGCTAAGGAAACACGGACCGAAAGCTCGTCTGGTCATGACCAGTCCGGCACTCGCTTCTATCGTGTGATGCGTAAGAGTGGAGCGGACAGTTATGCGCCGGAGCAGTTGCATTAAAGTGGTGGATCGACAAATCGGTAGCCGACACCACGAACAGTACGAATGACATTTGCGCCGGTCATTGTTTCAATCTTGCGTCGCAGTTGACTAATGTATACGTCAACTACGCGATCGGTGCCGTAGAAATCGGCGCCCCACACCTTATCGATCAGGTCTTCACGGCTGAGCACGCGATTGTGGTTACGAGCCAGGACCAGCAACAGATCGAATTCCGTAGGAGTCAAGTCGAGGAGCTGACCGGCGGCGCGTGCTTCACGTGCATCGGGATCGATGTCGAGGTGGGCAAAACGCATCAGTGAACTTTTGGTCGTTTTACCCCGTTGCCGACGTAAAATGGCTTCTACCCGTGCAACCAGTTCGCGCGGGCTGAACGGTTTGGTAAGGTAATCATCGGCACCAACGCGCAGTCCCGCCACTCGATCCATCTCTTCACTGCGGGCCGTCAACATCAGGATAAACACGTCTGAGTGTGCGCGCAGCCGGGCCGTGATCTCCATACCGTCCATACCGGGCAGCATGAGGTCAAGGACAATCAGATCGGGTTGATGATCGAGTGCCATCTGTAAGCCTTCCGGGCCGGTAGTGGCACACAAGACGCGATAACCGGCGTGTTCGAGATAGGCTTTCGCGACATTCCGAATACTGGCTTCGTCATCGATTACCAGGATCGTCGGTTGATTTGTGAGTGCGTCTTGCATAAGGACGATAGCGTTTAATCTCTCTTGCCCCGCTGAAGCGGGGAAACTGCTTTAGCGTGAAGCACTTTCTCCTTTTTTCCCAATCTGCGCGATCAATCAGATACGGGCGCCGCTGAGGACAACGCCGAGCAGATTCGCTTTGACCTTTTCGAGTTTTTGGCGTGCCTCGCGGACCCGATCACGGCGTGAGCGACCGGCCTGAATAACGAGCAATACCCCGTCGACACGAGTTGCCAACACAAGCGCATCGGTAAAGGGTTGAACGGGTGGCGTGTCGAAGATCACAATATCGGCGATCTGGCGCAGACGGTTGAGTAATCCTTCCATGCGACGAGAACCAAGCAGGTCGGCGGGGCGGGGAGGGAGCGGTCCACTCGGGAGCAGGCTTAGCCCTGGCACCTCGGTTGGTTGAATCGCCAGTGGCGCCTCTTGATCGAGAATTGCGCTGGTAAGACCTTGTTCGTTTGAGAGGCCGAAGATGGTATGGAGCGTCGGCTGGCGCAGATCACAATCGACCAGGAGAACACGCTGTTCGGCCTGGGCCATGGTGACCGCAAGGTTTGCTGCGGTCAGGCTCTTGTCGGGTGTTTGTTCGGCGGAAGTCAGTAAAAGGGTGTGAATAGGTTTATCAAGGCTTGAAAACAGGATATTGGTGCGCAGAGTACGATACGCTTCCGCAGCGGCAGAAGCCGGTTCGCGTAAGGTGATTAGTACCTGCTCAGGCGACGAAGTCACTATCATTTACATTTACTCCCAACCTTTTATATCAAATGACAGGACGAGCGGTAACTAACTATCGCTCGGTCAGCGGAATGGCACCTAACGTTGGCAAACCGACAAAGCGTTCAACATCTTCAGACGTTTTCAAGGTATCGTCAAGATATTCGAGCACAAAAGCCAGGACAAGACCGACGATCAGGCCCAGAATCGCACCGGCCAGCATATTGATGCGCGTATTGGGACGAATTTCAACCAGGCGGGCCGGCTGAATCCGGGTCACGTTGATCCGGGCCGTACCTTCGAGAGTGGCGTTAATCCGATTCACTTCGGCGACTATGCGTTCACCCACTGCATCGGCTAGCGCCTGCGACTGGTCGAGTCGCGGCAAATCGACCTCGATCACAATCTTTTGCTCATCAGGGCGCGGCTGAATGTTAACGTCTTCCATCAATCGCTCGCCGCTTATATCAAGGCCGATCTGTTGGCTGATCTGATCGAGCACGCTCGGTTGCATCACCAGCTCGCGGTAGCTATTCATCGAGTTGCGTAACACGATATTGAGGCCGTTGTCGGCCTGGTTTGCCAGTACGAGGTAGACTGCCTGCGTGCGAAACGTTTGCGGCAGCAGTTTGCTGATCACGTATGCGCCAGCAACGGCTGCAATGGCGGTGAGGATAATAACCCACCAGCGTTTAACCAGGATCCTTACATAGTCGCGGATTTCCATAAACCCTCCTCGCCTGTTGGGCGTAATCTGGCGGCAAGGACTGCCAGTGCGAAGCCGACAATCAAACCAAGTGCCGCACGAAGTGTAGCGTCAAAGAGCAGAGCACGGAATGACGTAGTTGGATGGGCTGCGCCAACTCCATCGAGCACAACGACATGCAACTGGCCGTCGGTTCTCCCCCAGAATGATAAACCATGGGTTTGCAACACCGTGATAGCAGCTTCGACCAGGGCCTGGGCTGCTGCGGGTGATGAAGCCTCGCCAGAAAGATCGACAGCGCGGTGAAGTGGATTCATCCGTAAACCCTGTTGAATCTCAGGCAGAGAAAGGGTAATTCCGCGCTCGGCCAGAAGTGGTACAACCTGCGCCGCGAAGCTGGCACTGCTGATAACTTGCGGCATGTCGTCGATAATGAATTCGGTAATTTGCCAGCTTTCTATCGAGTCAGCGGTCACGGCTGATGAATAGGTGACTAACAACCTTGCCGAGGCCTGGTAGCGCAGGGGTCGTTGGCTATCAAGCCAGAGACTCAGACCACCGGCAATCAGGGCCGGCAAGAGAATGATAAGCCAGAAGCGACGGCTAATGCGAATAAACGTTGTCAATCCCATAATTCTTCCTGCTGTCATTACTCGCCAACATCTTACTACACTTTACCCGGTTAGATGATACCAAAAGTAGACATAATGTGTCACGATGTATTGCTACGCTGGCAAGAATTGTTGGCCGAGCAGACTCTGTTCAAACTCAAAGAGGCGACCTTCGCGGTGAGCGGTTAAAGCGTCATCGACGAAGGAGCGGAATGCCTTGAGGAAACGTGCGCGGCTAAAGCGTTCGGCGTGGCGACGGAGTGTAAGCGGATCGATCTGATCGGTACGCGAGAGGGCGACGGCAGCGGCCAGGGCGGCAGCAGTCGGCTGGTAGAAGAAGCGTCCGGTCACGCCATCGATCAGCGTTTCGAGTGCGCCACCGGCAGCGTAAGCGATGACCGGTCGGCCCACTGCCAGCACTTCGAGCGGGGTGATACCGAAATCTTCTTCGCCGGGAAAGATGAAGGCACGGCAGCGAGCAAACAGATCGAGGCGCGTAGCTTCATCAACCCAGCCCAAAAATTCGATATTGGGGCCGGCCAGACGTTCAAGACGGGCGCGGTCGCGACCATCACCGAAGATTTTTAAGGGGAGACGGAGATGGTTAAACGCCTCAATCGCCAGTTCCAATCGCTTGTACGGGATCAGACGGCCACCGGCCAGATAAAACTCTTCGGGTGGTTGCGGTTCGTAGGGTGGCAGATCGACCGGTGGCGGAATCACTACTGATGGTCGCCGGTAATAACGGGCGATCCGTCCGGCAACTTCGTGGGAGTTCGCGACAAAGAGATCGACTCGATTCGCACTGACTGTATCCCAGATCCGCAGGTAGTTGAGGATGAACGGTAAGAGCTTGGCTTGGATCCCGTTGATCTGCTCACGGGCTACGTAGTCGTCGGTGCGCCAGGCAAAACGCATCGGCGTATGACAATAACAGATGTGGAGTGCTCGGGGACGCGGAATGACACCCTTGGCAAAAGCGCTCGAACTACTGATAATGAGATCGTAGCCGCTCAGGTCGAATCGCTCGAAAGCGGTGGGGTAGAGCGCGACATAACGCCGAAACTGAGAACGCCATGCCGGCAGGTGTTGCATAAATGAGGTGCGAATATCCCAGTTCTGGTACGTAGCCGGCATTGAAGTGGGATCGAAGATCGACGTGTACACCGGTGCAGCCGGAAAAAGTTCGTGCAGCGCCTCGAGCACCCGCTCAGCACCGCCGTACTGATTAAGATAATCGTGAACGAGAGCGACCCGCATGGTCAGATACCTATCCTACCCGGCCAACTGCCGTTGCCGGATAGGATAGCACAACTTGATACCGACAATGATCGGTCAGGGAGTGGGTGGTAAACTAAACTGACGGCGGAGGGCGAGACTGATGATCGTCATCAACCCCATCGCACCGGTGCAGGCCAGATAGGCAGTGGCGAGGTCAAAAGCATCGGCGATGCTGGCCATAACGGCCACTGCAATTAACGTCCCGATACTAATGGAAATGTTAATCACACTTTGCGCTACACCCCGATCGCCAGCGGCTACCTCTTCAAGTACCAATGCACGCAGCGTACCACCGACGACGATTCCCAGGCCGCTACCCATAATCAATGTCGCCAGCACGAAGAGCCAAAAGGGTGCTGCTGGCAGGCCGAGAAGACCGGTTCCGATCGTTAGTTGACTATAACCACTCAGCATCGCCAGCCGACCACCGATTCGCGGGAGCAAACGACCGGCAATGATGGAGGTGATCGAGGCCAGAAAGACCAGAGGTAACAGGAAGAAACCAGCCTGACTGATCGGTACACCGAAATTGACCGCTACCGAAGTAATGAAAATGATGCTTCCCATGGCAATCCCAGAACCGGCGGCCAGGATATAGACAATCTGTAATTGGCGATTCGTGAAGAGTCGTGGTGGTAACAGCGGGTTTGCGGTACGTTGCTCACGCCACGCTAAGAGTGGTGTCAGCAGCGCCACCAGTAGAAAGAGCCATGGCCAGATGGTGATGCCGAGTAAGCGATCAAGCAGTTGATTGATACCTAACGTTGTACTAACCAGGATTAGCACCAGCAGCAGCAATCCTTGCCAGTCAAAGACCGTATCGGGAGCCGTTTGATGAGCGGTTGTGCGTGGTAACGCACGCCAGCCGAGGAAGATCACCATTGCCGCAACCGGCAAGTTCAGCAGGAAAATCCACTGCCAGTCGGCGACGGCCAGGATCAGCGAAGCCAGAACCGGCCCAACCAGGAACGCCATACCTGAAGTGGCCCCGATCAGACCCAATGCCTTAGCCCGTTCGGCAGATGGGAGGACATCGCCGATCACCGCACTGGCAGTAGGAGTAATACCGCCTGCGCAGATACCTTGAAGCGCTCTTCCGACCAGAACCATCAACAGGTCGTAGGAAAGGGCAATGACCAGCGAGCCGATGGCAAAGCCAAACACATTCAACAGATAGATACTCCGTCGTCCGTAGCGGTCACTCAGACTGGCCATCAACGTTGTGCTGCTCAGCGAGCAGAGGGTGAAGATGATATTCACCAGCACAACCTGGGTGTTATCAATCGCAAAGGCAGCCCGCAATGCCGGAATGATGGGGCCGATAATTGCCGAGTCGAGGGCCGACATAAACACACCGACAAACAGGACAGTCATAATTGCGCGACGGGTATCGGTTTCAGGCACAGCCACTGAAGCCATGAGACCTCCTCCATACAAATGTGCCGCCTATGCTACTCATCGAAATCACTTGATGATATGCAATTGGGTTTGCCGACCGTTCAGCCACTCGATGTTGCCACCAGTCAACACCGCATCTTCTTCTAGCGCAATACGCACTGGTTGATCATCCCATTCTGGTACCGTAGCAACGTTATTCAGTTCAATTGCATAAACCGTGTCATCGGCAAGGGGATAGTCACTGGCGCCGGGGACGCCTTTCTGCATATCCCATAACCCGATTGTAGGGCCGGCTGCATGACCGTGATAGCCAAGTGGATGTGAGTAAATGGACGGCTGTAGACCAACCTGAAGTGCCCGTGCACGGGCCAGGGCCAGCACCTGATTTCCAGTGCGCCCGACCTGCATTTCAGCCAGCAACAGGTCCTGCACCTGGTTGGCCCTGGCCAAGGCCGAGACGAGTCCATCCGGTGGGGATGTTTCACCACGGGCTAATACGTAGGCGTGCTGTTGTTGATCGGTACACAGACCAAGATGACAAAAGCCGACATCGCAATGAAGCAAATCTCCGGGCAAGATACGGTTGCGCGTGGGAGGTTCGGTAAACGGCATACCTCGCGCCTGAATGCTCACTGTCGGCTGGAACCATGCCCGTAAGCCAGCTTCGTGCATCGTCTGACGCAGCCACCAGACAACATCGTCGGTTGTGGTAACGCCGGGAGTGATGACAGTGCGGGAAAAAGCGGTAGCGATCAGGCGATGACCAAGCGCTACCAGTTCGGGGTAGACTGCCAGTTCAGCCGGAATGCGTCGTTCAAGCCAGCCAATGACCAGCGCCTCGGCGTGTACACAACGTTCGGCGTAGGTAGGACCGAGCGCTATCAGTAAGCGTTCGTATTCAGCATGCGATAGACCATCGGCAAGCGCAAACGTTGGCGAGACGTTGATACCAATTCGTTGTGGATGATACTCACCGACAATGCGTGTCAGACAGTCATCTTGCGCTTCATGGTCGGGATTCCAGGCCTGGATATAGAGATCACCGTAGCCATACCGGTCGAGTGTCAGTCGGTCAACGGTACCGTCGGCCCTGCGGGCAAAGATCAGGATAGTCCGTCGTCGTGCATTCATTGCCGGGGCGGGGAGCAGGGTCATGATGACCGGGTCTTCGTTGTATTCGCGGGCGACCACGATCCAGAAGTCTATTCCGCTCTGGGCCATGATGGCGGGTAACAGTGTCGTGAGACGTTCGGCAAGCCATTCATTTTGTAATGCGGCCTGAGCGCGCAGCGAGGCTACAACTGGGCTGATTGTCATATGAATCAAAATCTGGATATGTCAGAAAATAACCTGTGAGTATTATAACGCATGTGAAGACAAAGCGATATTGATTGCTTGCGAGAGGGTATTCATAGTAAATGGTTTGGCCAGGAACGAGACCTTGCCGGTGGCACGTAAATGGGCCGGCACTTCTTGCTGTGAAAATCCACTGGTGAGGATAATGCGGAGCGTTGGAAACTGGGTGAGCAAGGTATCGGCCAATTCATCACCAGTCATGCCAGGCATCGTAAGATCAATCAGGGTCAGCGTAATCTGCTCGCCATACTGACGCATCATAAAAAGGGCTTCATCGCTACTACCGGCCTCATACACGGTGAAGCCGAGGCGGTGAAGCATCCGCTGTGCAACATGGCGCACGGCTGGTTCATCATCAACTACCAACACCGTACTATTGATACCAGCGTTCGTATGCGTTGCCTGAACCGGCGGCACCGATTGCGCTGAAGGCGATGGTTCCTCTGAGGGAGACGCTGAAGGTGCAAGTGGCCAGTAGATGGTGAACGTCGTGCCCTGACCGGGAGCAGTGACAAGCTGGAGGGCACCATGATGAGCACGCACAATGCCATTGACGGTTGCCAGACCAAGCCCTCGTCCGGTAAATTTCGTGCTAAAAAAGGGGTCAAAAATCCGTGCTTTTGTCGTTTCATCCATACCTTGGCCGGTATCCTGTACAGTCAGAGCTGCATACTGACCGGGTGGCTGATCGGCACCGATCTGCATGCTGCTTAACTCATGAGCACACAGTTCGCGCAGGCCGGTAGTTATCGTCACTACCCCTGAACCATTAATCGCTTCAGCGGCGTTGATGGCAAGGTTCATCAGAACCTGACGTACCTGAGCAATATTTGCCTCGATTGGCAATGGCGTAGTGGCCGGAACGAAAACGAGTTCGATGCGATGTGGAATCATACTCCGTAGGAGGTGTTCCATCTCTTCGACCGTTTGTTTCAGGTCGATACGCTGCATCTCGGGCTGGTGGCGACCGGTGTACGTCAGGAGATGATTGGTCAGTTCGGTTGCCCGAAGCGCAGCCTGTTCAATCTGCACCAGCAGGGTGTGCATTGGATGATCGGCAGGAGTTTCACTGAGGGCCAGCGAGACGTTGCCCAGAACACCTACCAACAAGTTATTAAAGTCGTGGGCAATGCCGCCAGCCATTGCTCCCAGACTCTCAAGACGTTGAGCTTCCCGCAACTGTTGTTCAATCCGTTGTCGTTCTAATTCGAGCTGACGTCGTTCGGTAACATCAAGCGCAACACCGGCAACACCGTAGATATTGCCGACGTGGTCGAAGAGAGGGAACTTAATCGTGGTAAATGCCGTCAGTCCATCTGCTGTCCAGCGATCATCGTCGCGCTGAATCGAACGCCGACTTTCAATGACTTCCCGATCAAAAGCCCGGTAATACTCGGCAAGTGCTGGCGGGAACAGGTCTTCGTCAACCTTTCCGATCATATCTTGTGGACGGTAGCCTGCAAAACGGGCCAGCCGTTCATTTACGATCAAGTAGCGTCCGGTCACATCTTTCACAAAGATCAGAGCCGGTATCTGATCGATGATGTCTTGTAACAGTCGGCGCCCGGCTTCGGCTTCTGCTTCGGCAGCACGTTGTGCCGAGAGGTCTTCGATCATGCGCACCAGGAACGTAATTTGACCATTCTCGTTGCGCATTGCAACACAGGTCATCCGTCCATAAACAATATGACCATCTTTATGCAGGTAACGCTTCTCGATGGTGTAGCTATCACGAGTGCCGTTTAGCAGCTCTTGCCACAATACCTGGTCACGTTCACGATCATCGGGGTGGGTACGGTGCAATATCTGCTTGCCAATCAGCTCTTCGCGTTCAAAACCGAGGATAGCGCTTATTGCCCGATTACAATCGATAATCCGCCCGCTCTCGTTGACAATGACGATGCCAAAATGAATCTGATTGAACACCGCAGTAAAGCGTTGCTCGCGTTCGCGTAATGTAGCTGCCAGACGTTGCTCTTCTTCGTGCATGCGCACCCAATCGGTAACGTCGCGATTGAGTTCGCCGATCAACACCAGGCGTTGCAGTGCATCGTAAATTGGGAAATAGGTCGTCTCTGACCAGAACTGTTGATCAATGACTCGCCCTGCAATGTTGGCTTCAGCAGTGTTGTAGAGCGTCGGTGGCATGGTCGTCACCCGACCACGACGTGCTGACTCAAAAGCGGCCACAAAGCCCTGTTTTTGGGCTACCGGATCGTTAAAGATGTTGTACCGTCCTACGACTTCATCAATCGGGGTTGCGACCAGTTGCGCATTCGCCTGATTCATTGCCACCGCCAATCCATCAGGCGCAAAGAGTACCATTGGTAACGGTAATTGATGAAAAAGGGCATCGAATGGGATAGGATGTGCGGCCAAACTTACGGCGACTTGTGCCCGCAAGATGGAAAGTTGCTGACGTAGGATGGCATTTTCGCGTTCGAGTGATCGCAATCGCTCGTGTATATCCATTGAGAGCCTCCTTGAGCATTGCGCTGATCGTTTACACCGTAAGTTGACCCCCAGCAGGAACAACGACCGTATTGTCAGCCTGATGCTGAGCGAGATCCCTCACCTTACCCCAGCCCCCGACCTCTCTTACCAGGGCAAGGACGAGGGCATGGAGCATGTCCGGTCCTTCACCGTGCGCTTCTCCCTTATGAAGGGAACCGGAAGGTAGCGGAAAAGCCTGTAGCCCTTGGAAAGTGTTTTTTGGACACGTTGCTAACGACCGCTGAACTGCGGCGGACGCTTTTCAATGAAGGCCTGCATCCCCTCTTTCTGGTCGGCACTGGCGAAGAGCAGGTAGAAGTTGCGTAACTCGATAGCCAATCCTTCACGGACAGTCGTCTCGGCAGCGGTACGCACCGCTTCTTTCGCCAACTGAACGGCCAGTGGTGATTTGGCAGCGATAGTTTGAGCAATACGGCGTGCCTCATCGAGTAGGCTTTCCGGCGGACAGACGCGATTCACCAGGCCGTGCGCCAGCGCTTCCTGGGCGCTGATGGTTGTACCGGTCAAGATCATTTCCATCGCCCGGTATGGGCCAAGGGCACGGGTCAGGCGCTGGGTACCGCCGGCGCCGGGAATGATGCCTAGATTGATTTCCGGCTGACCAAATTGTGCCGTTTCGCTGGCCAGAATAATATCGCACATCATCGCCAGTTCGCACCCACCACCGAGCGCATAGCCGTTCACTGCGGCAATTACCGGTTTGCGGACTGCGGCAATGCGTGCCCAGCGGGCAATCATACCACTGGTGAGCATATCAATCGGGGTAGCGTTGGCCATTGCTTTGATGTCAGCTCCGGCAGCAAAGGCACGTCCGGCGCCGGTAATAATGATGACGCGAATGTCTTCATTGGCATCACAGGCCTCTAAATGGCGAATAAGATCGTCGATCAGGGCCGGACTAAGCGCATTGAGCGCTTGCGGACGGTTGAGCGTGAGGATCGCAATTGGGCCTTCAATTGAGCTGATAACGAGAGGTGCTTCGTTCACGCCGTTTCTCCTTCTGTCTCATTAAACCACATGCGGATGGTGTCGATAGATTATTCACAAACACGGCGGCTACACCAATGGCACGTTTGTGAAACAAAGGCTCTGACCACGATTGTACCATGCCTGTTGCAGGAAGTAACTGCTTTATGGTACATTGAGGCCATGAAACGCCGAGTTTCTCGCGCCGCCAGAAGGAGACGCGCCTTGACCCCAATTGAAGACCCTAACTTGCCTGGTCGCATTACACCGGCAATTGAAGATTATCTGAAGGCGATCTATCTGCTGCAACAGCAAGTAGGTGCTGTCACCACCACATTGCTCGGTGAGCAGCGCGGTTCGCGTCCGGCATCGGTGACCGGTATGATTAAAAAGCTGGCCGAAATGAACCTGGTGCAGCATACACCATATCAGGGTGTGGTCTTGACCCCTGCCGGTGAGCGAATTGCGTTAGAGGTGATTCGTCATCATCGCTTGCTCGAACTCTATCTGGTTGAAGCGCTCGGCTATAGTTGGGATGAGGTGCATGAAGAGGCTGAACGGCTTGAACATCATATCAGCGAGAAGCTTGAAGCGCGAATTGCCGAACGATTAGGCTTTCCCGATTTTGATCCGCACGGCGATCCGATCCCAGGGATCGATGGGGCGTTACCGACGACACGTGCGATCCGGCTGGCCGATTTACCGCTGCATCAGACGGCGCGTATTGTACGGGTACGTGACCAGGCAGCTGAACGGTTACGTTACCTGGCCGATTTAGGTCTGATTCCAGGGGCGCGGGTTGTGGTGACGGCCAGTGCGCCTTTTGATGGGCCGCTGACGGTACAGGTCGGTAATGCTGATCCAGTCCCGCTTGATCGCCGGTTGGCTCGTACTATCGAGGTAGAGGCCGAAGGTGATGGTGGTGGGTAAGGTCTTCTCGTTGTCTTGATTCCTGGACGATGTTTCATTTGGCATACGGCAATCTCTTGGCGTGACGCACGAGGATCGGTGCGATCCACTGAGTCGTCCCAACGGATACAGAGGCGAGACATTCAGGCGACACGCCGGGGCACGCAGATGACGATGGTTCTTGCGCCGACGTATCAGTATGCCGTCAGCGCAGATAGTTGGTGAAAAGACCCTTATGCTTTTGGCTGATGAAACCCAAGCTGGCGGCTACAGGCCAATGCTGCTTCGCGCACCCGTGGCCCCAGCTCTTCAGCACGGGTACGGTTGAGACGAGTTGACGGCCCGGACAGGCTGATCGCACCAACCACTTGTCCGCGGCGGTCGAAGATTGGTGCTGCTACGCAGCAAACACCCTCTTCGCGTTCTTCATCATCGAGGGCAAAACCACGTTCACGGGCAGTCATTAGCTCGGCTCGCAGATGATCCGGATTCGTGATCGTCTTCTTCGTCCAGCGCTCAAACCGACCCTGGGTCAGATACTGTTCGATTTCAGGGATGGGTAGCGCCGACAAAATCGCTTTCCCGCCACCAGTGCAGTAGAGGGGCGCTCGCTGCCCAACTTCGGTAAACATACGTACCATGTGCGGGCTGGGTATCTGTTCTTGGTAAACGGCTGCATCACCTTGCCGAATGATCAGGTTGCTCGTCTCACCCGTTTCGGCAGTAAGTTTCATCAGCTCGGCACGTGCGATCCGAACGAGATCGAAACGCTTACTGCGGGCAGCCTGGGCAGCAATTTCCAGGAGACGTGGCCCAGGGCCGTAGCGGCGTGTTGTTGGTTCTTGCGTAACATAGCCGCGTGCGGCTAAACTGGCGAGGAGCCGATGAACGGTCGCAATTGGCAGATCGAGCTGTTCACTTAGCTCAGAGACACTCAGATCGTCATCGGCCAGGGCTAACGCTTCTAACACATCGAAGGCGCGGTCAATTGACTGGATCATACGTTTTCCGTTATCCAAAATAGTTTTCCATGGTAGTGTAATAGAAAGTGTGGTTTTTTGCCAGTCATTGGCAAGTTAGGATGAGGCAGCCTGACGATGATGAACACTTCTTCTGATACCGAACTGGTCGATGGCCTTGGTTCAACTGCTACCCGCAAAGCACGTCTCCAAAGTGTTCCTCTCCCTGGGCCACACAATGCGCTCTGGTACTTTCCACAACTGGCCGGAGGCTATCTACGCATTGTACGGAATGCAGCGTTGATCCAACTGGCCCGCTATACACCGTCGCTTTCCCTGAAAAATGTAATCTACCGCTGGCTTGGGGTCAATGTGGCGCCGCACGCCAGTGTTGGGTTGATGGTGATGTTTGACATCTTCTTTCCAGAGGATATTACGCTGGGGGAAAATTGTGTGATTGGGTATAATACGACTATTCTGTGTCACGAAGTGACGCGCCGGGAATGGAAGCGCGGGCCGGTGGTGATCGGCTCTGATGTTACAATTGGGGCGAACTGTACTATTTTGCCGGGTGTGGTGATTGGGGCCGGTGCGACAGTATCGGCAATGAGTCTGGTCAATCGGGATGTGCCACCAGGGGCGTTCGTTGGCGGGGTACCTATTCGTCGTCTGGATCGCTAATGTGTGATCCGCTGTTCCTCGCTTTCTCCATCGAGGATGGTGTGCGGATCCGCTGCGTTTCTCTGCGTAGTCGGTTATTGTCAGTGAGGTTGTTATGGGTCAGGTTCGTCGCTGGATCGACTGGATATATGTGTTTATTACCGGCAACGCTGTGATCTTTTGGGCCTGTATGGTGATAAATATGATTGGCGTTGTCTGGGGTGGGATCGTCTGGTACGGGCCAATGCTAGTCTCTTCACCTGCCTGGGCCTGGATTTTCATTCCTGATTGCCCGGCGGCTGCGCTTTACGCTACCGTCGCCTTCGTTCTGCTCCGTTATCAACGGCCGGTACCGTGGTTTACCGCATTCGCCGCATTCGCCTGCATAAAGTATGGCTTATGGACACTGGCCTTCTGGACGCGCCACTGGCTCGGTGCGGGTACGGTTGAGCCGCTGGAGGTGATGTTGTTCGTTTCGCATATCGGTCTGACATGCGAGGGGGTCTTGCTGGCAACCCGGCTTGGGTGGCTTGGTATGACAGCACGGGCACTCGTAGCTGCATTTTTCAGCCTGTCGATCCTGGTTGACTACGGGCTTGGCTTCCATCCACCGTTGACTCGGTTTGTGACACCGACATTCGCATTGTGGACGGCGGTGATTTTGACCAGCGTTTTGGGATTTTGGTTGACCCGGCCATCGGTCGTGGTGGCGCAGCGTGCCGAGGCGTTGGGGGTACAAGGGTCGCGTGAGTGAGGGGCGGGTGAATCTACCGCAGTGAGTGGCGATGGTTTCACCTATGCATGACCTAATGCAGCCAGAGGTCCGTACTTTTGGGAAACTGAAGTTTTCAGACCCATGCTGAAGGTGATTCGTTGCCTGATCGTTGTGCTCTCGCCTGCAACCACGCTTGTAATTCGTAACGGCGCAGTTTTCCTGCTGCGGTTCGCGGTAGTTCGTCCACGAATACGATGGTACGCGGTACTTTGTAACCCGCTAACCGAGCACGACAGTAAGCGATGAGATCATCGGTCGTGATTGGCTGTCGGCATACTACGGCTGCCACCGGACGTTGACCCCATTCTGGGTCGGGTAGACCAACCACACCGGCTTCGCTCACCGCCGGATGGCTGAGGAGAACCGCTTCAATCTCGGCGGGATAGACATTTTCGCCGCCGGTAATAATGAGGTCACTGCGCCGATCCACGATGTAGAGGTACCCTTCGCTGTCGAGATAGCCCAGATCGCCGGTATGAAACCACTCATCAGGACGGCGTGGCGGAGCGCCAAGATAGCCCGGCGAAATGGTTGGGCCACGGAGACAGATTTCACCGATCTCGCCGGGTGCTGCTATCTGACCAGATGGTGTGATGAGGCGCAATTCGACCGGTAAAAGTGGTTTCCCCGCCGAACCGAGGCGCTGGAGCGCCTCATCCGGCGCGAGTGTTGCGACTTGTGAGGCTGCTTCGCTCATCCCGTAGGTCTGTGTGACTGGAATCCCCCTTTTGGCGCATTGTTCGAGAAGTGTCTGTGGTACCGGGCCGCCACCAAGCAAGACGCAACGCAGGTGAGGTGGAAAAGGCGCCGAGTCGATGGCGAGTAAACGTTGCAGCATCACCGTCACGAGCGAGACAATCGTGATCCGCTGTTCGCTCAGTGCGCGATGCACCAGCGCCGGATCGAAACGTTCATGGAGTACAACTGGCATCGCGTAGATGGCACCGCGTAACAGAATACTCAACCCGCCAACGTGAAAAAGCGGGAGAACCGCCAGCCAGCGATCATCTCCATACAAACCGAGGTTGAGCAGAGAACCAATAGCGTTCCACCAGTGATTACCGGCGGTCAAGATAGCCCCTTTAGGCCGACCGGTTGTGCCCGAAGTGTAGATGATGGTATGGGGTGCATCGAGGTCAACCGGCAGCGCCGGTAGTGGGGGAGTCGCGGTCGATGTCGTCAGTTCTTCCAGCGTAACGATTGGGCAGGTGCCAGCGGCGTCACGAGCCAGGGTCAGCAGATCGCGATCAACGATCAGCAGGGCTGGCGTGCTATCTCGGAGCTGAAACGCCAGTTCGGCTGCGGTTAATCGCGTATTGAGTGGGACCAGCGTGATTCGGGCACGGGGCACAGCGTGGACGACAGCCGCAAATGCGGGCTGGTTATGTGCCAACAAAGCCACTCGTGCGCCGGGTGACACGATCTGTTGCAAATGAGCAGCCACCGTACCGGCCCACCGGTCGAGTTCGGCAAAGGTAAGGATCATACCGGCGCCGATAAGCGCTGGCCGGTGGGGATGGCGCGTTGCTTGTTGAGCCAGCCAGTCTGGAATCTGCATCAGCCGAACAACAATCCAATCGCGAAGAGGACACCAAACAACAGATGCAAGCGACCGGCGCCGACCAGGGCCTTGTTGAGTGCCCGTCCGCGTTCACGGTTAACGAAGTCGATTAGGTTCAGCGCCATCGGTGCTGTCAACCAGGCCAGCAGCGTGAAGGGCGAAGCACCACCCCACATCCAGGCAAGTGGTAGCAAGACAAAGGCACCAATCACTAGGGCTGCAAACTCACTGCGGGCAAAGCGTTCACCAAAGATAACCGCCAGTGTCCGTTTGCCCGCCTTCCGGTCGGTAGGGGCATCACGCAGATTGTTAACGACCAGGATCGCCGTTACCAGCATCGCAATCGGCAGTGCGGCCCATACTGCGACCCAGCGGAACTGACCGGTGTGGGCATAATCGGTACCGATCACGGCAACCAGCCCGAAGAAGATAAAGGTGAACAGATCACCCAACCCGTTATAGCCGAGCGGAAACGGGCCAGCGGTGTAGAGCAATCCGGCTGCAATTGAGAGTAAACCAATCACCAGGATTGGCCAGCCGGCTACCACGATCAAGTAGATACCGCACAACGCGGCCAGTGCAAAAGAGGCCAACGCCGCATTCAGGACAGTACGAGCGGGGAGTAACCCACTCTGAGTAACCCGTGTCGGTCCCAGGCGCTCACTTGTATCGGCTCCTTTTTTGGCGTCAAAATAGTCGTTCGCCAGATTAGTACCAATCTGAATGAATAGTGCACCGAACAGAGCAGCCAGCATCACCAGCGGCTGAAAGGCATCGGCGCTGTAAGCCAGGGCCGAGCCGACCAGCACCGGTACAACGGCGGCCGGTAGCGTTGCCGGACGGCTGGCCATCAACCAGATTTTGAACGGAGACGACGGCGGCGCCTCACTCGCTTTGGTTGTCATACCGTGATTGTCCTGTTACCACTACGGATAGCGGCGGAACCGACGGAAATTAGGTTTGCGCTTTTCAAGGAAAGCCTGCTTACCCTCTTGCGCTTCTTCAGTCAGGTAGTAAAGCAGAGTAGCATCACCGGCCAACTGCTGCAAACCGGCATGGCCGTCGGCAGCAGCATTAATACTCGCCT
Source organism: Chloroflexus sp. MS-CIW-1 (assembly GCF_030444705.1). NCBI lineage: Bacteria > Bacillati > Chloroflexota > Chloroflexia > Chloroflexales > Chloroflexaceae > Chloroflexus > Chloroflexus sp. MS-CIW-1. The sequence goes on along the minus strand of NZ_JAUBWR010000001.1, from coordinate 8,224 downwards.
TGAGCAGACGAATCGCCAGCGGACTCTTTTCCAGAATCTCACGCGCCCACTGCACACCCTCGTCTTCTAGTCGTTCAAGCGGAACTACTGCATTTACCAGCCCCATCTCAAGGGCCTGCTGCGCATTGTATTGCCGACACAGGTACCAGATTTCGCGCGCCTTCTTATCACCAACGATGCGTGCGAGCAGATTAGAGCCATAGCCACCGTCGAAACTCCCCACTTTTGGCCCGGTCTGACCAAAGATCGCGTTGTCGGCAGCAATGGTCAGATCGCAAACGACGTGTAGGACGTGCCCACCCCCGATGGCGTAGCCAGCGACTAGCGCGATCACCGGCTTGGGAATAATCCGAATCAGACGCTGAAGATCAAGGACGTTCAAGCGTGGGATTTGATCCTTACCAACGTAGCCACCGATCCCGCGCACGCTCTGATCGCCGCCAGAGCAGAAGGCTTTATCACCAGCGCCGGTAAACAAGATCACACCGATCCGTTCATCATCACGAGCGTGAGAGAATGCGTCAATCAGCTCATTGATCGTTTCTGGACGAAACGCATTCCGCTTTTCAGGGCGGTTGATCGTAATTTTTGCGATCCCTTCACCAGCCGCATCGTGTTCATAAATGATGTCGGTATAGTCACGAACTTTCACCCACTCAATTGGCATAGTCGTCCTCGCTTTAGTTATCTATCGCTTCTTATTTATAATGTACCACAATTGCTTGCCTCGCTCTATCGCACCAATCTGGGTGTGGCAGGGCACAGCAGCGCAGTGTTCTCACGATGCTCATTACAACGTGATATTGTATAATTATTAGGTGCGTTACCCATCGACAAATCCAATGACGTGACAATGATCCCTCCCGACCTGCACCAGGCCCTGCAACGACTGCACGACGGAACCGATACCCCTGCCGATCTTGAGGTGGTGCGGGCTGCATTGCAGACGCGCCTGATTGCGCTGGCGCCCGCCACCCGCACGGTGACGGTCGGCGGTAACACCGAGGGCACAGTCATCGTGACCGGCGACGGGAACACCGTGCAGGTGTTGCACGGCACCGCCGCTGAAAAATTGCGTCAGATCGAGATCGATGATCTGACCGCACGCTACCTGCGCGCCGTTGCCGACGACTGGCAGTACCTGACCATCACCACCCGCGGCGAAGATCGCCGCCTGCCGCTGGAAGGGGTCTTTTTCATGCTCCAGGCTCGCCCGCGCCCCCAACCGCGACCAACCGACCCGCCATCGCCGGATATCGAACCGACGGAGCAGCGGCTGGCGGATGCGGGACACCCCGATCCGCTCGATGCATCCCGCGCTCCCGATCAGGAGCATGACCGGCGTTCAGGTGACCCCAAAGCCGCCGGGCTACCCCCACCCGTACCGTTGGAGACGGTGCTGCAAACCGACGAGCACCTGGCGATTCTGGGTGAACCGGGTGCCGGGAAGTCAACCGCGCTGCAATTCATCGGTCTGTGTTACGCCCGCGCTGCTACGAGTCAGGCGGTTGAACAGTTGACGATCAAGCGCCCCGCCATCCCCATCCTGCTGCGCTTACAGGTGAGTGCATCCACCATCGTTCAAGCTACACTTCGCACTGCTCTGGTCGCCGAGATTCAAAGTAGGTTAGAGTGTCAGGAGGAAGATGCGGATTGGTTGCTCGACGCATGGCACCAATCGCCCGGTCTGATCATCCTGCTCGATGGGTTGGACGAAGCGCCGGCGGAGGTGCGCCAGTTGGTGCGTGAGCGGATCGAGCGGGCCGCCCGCAGCGGGATCGGTCGGGTCATCCTGACCTCGCGCCTGGCCGGGTTTCTCACCCTGGGCGGGTTGCAGGAATACACGCTCAAACCCTTCGCAGATGCCAGGCAGGAAGCGTTGCCCTACCTGAAGGGATGGCTGCGGGCGCTAAAGCCCGAATGGCAGGCGCAGGTTGAGGAGAAAGCACAGTCCCTGATCGAGCAGATGCAGGCAAGCGCCGCCCTGCGCCGCCTGCTCAACAACCCGCTGCTGCTGCGCCTGAGCGCCCAGCACTACGCCGCAACCGGCGCGATCGCCCGCAGTCGCGCCGACCTGTACCGGCAGTGGGTGGAGGAAGCCTGGCAGCGTGCCCGGCAGCGCGGCGCGTCGGCGCAAGACAAACAACACTATCTGGCAGCGCTCCAGACGCTGGCATGGCACATGCACACCGGCGGCGACACCAGCGCAACCGCCCTGCAAACCGCGCTCCGCAGCGCGGGCCTGGCTACCGATGACCACGCCGCCGCCGATCTGTTGCACCGCCTGCGCGAACAGACCGGACTGCTAGTGCGGCTGAGCGAGGCACACACTGACCGCTACCTCTTCAGCCACATGACCCTGCGCGAGTATCTAGTGGCCATGCGCCTGCTCAACGCCTGGCGGCGGGATGCGCGCCGCACCTGGCGCTTCCTGAAACTGCGGTTGCACCTGCCTGAATGGCGCGAACCGCTCGCGCTGCTCACAGGGTTGCTCGACGAAGCCGATGCCGAACGCCTGCTGACCTGGATCATGCGTGCCCGCTCCCCAGAGGAACGGCGTCTGCGCCGCGACCTGCTGCTGGCGGCTGAACTGGCGATGGAGAACGGGTATACGCAGGTGATGCGAGGAAGACTAGTACCGCGATTGCTGCAGGTGCTGCGTGGTCGGCGGGTAGATGATAGTGTGCTCGGGGCAGCAGCAGTGGCATTAGGGCAGATCAGGGATCCAGCGGCGGTACCGAGGCTGCTAAAGGCGCTGGACGATGCGGATGCGGGGTTGCGCAGGGCAGCGGCTGAAGAATTGGGGGAAATCGGGCATAGAGCAGTGGTACCGAGGCTGCTCAAGGCGCTGGGCGATGCGGATGCGGAGGTGCGCGCAGTAGCAGCGGCGGCGTTGGGGGCGATCAGGGATGGAGCGGCGGTTCCGGGACTGCTTAAGGCGTTGGGCGATGCAGATGCAAAGGTGAGTTGGGTAGCAGCGGCGGCACTAGGAGAGATCGGCGATGCATCAGCCGTGCCGGGACTGCTGGAAACGCTGAGTGATGCGGATTCGAGGTTGAGCGTGGCAGCAGTGGCGGCTTTAGGGTATATCGGCGATGCATCAGCCGTGCCAGGTCTGCTAAAAGCACTGGGCGATGCGGAGTTGCGCAGGGCGGCGGCTGAGGCGTTGGGGCAGATTGGCGCCCCATCTGTACCGGGGCTGCTTAAGGCGCTGGGCGATGCGG